>CAWCLI010000009.1:0-336054 GCA_963796345.1 Nitrospirota bacterium
TTGGCGGGAATAAAAGCTCGTATGTATTCTAAGCAGCGCTTCAGAGCCGTTACAATGTCGAGGCTGCTGCATATGCGCAGGGTCGCCTCTCGAAAAAAAACGTTTTCATCCACGTTCATCGTTTTCTCCCCGTTTCGTCTGTCTTTCCGGGTATGAAGTCCTTTCCTCAAGTCAAATCGCCTTACAATATGTGGAACAGTTACTAAATATGGTAGCACACTTTTACCATATCCGGTAAACCATTAAATAGAATTTATGTAACTGTTTTATTTTAAAGGCATTGCGCCTTGGCACGAAACTCGCTTATAGAGAAAACAAACATAAAGAGGGCTTGCCATGAAATGGGCTGAGATTATTTCATTACGTTGTGCTACAAACATCGATAGACCGTTCGTGAACGAACTTTTCAAGGGGATCAGCGAGTCTGATTCGGCGACGGATACGCCAGAGCATCTGGTAGAAATAAGGGTATATCATCATTCCATAGTGGAGACCGATTTGCGCATACATATCTATTGGGAAGCTGAATCGGGAAGCCGGGACAAGAGTCCTCTCGGGCTAAGGTTTTCTTCTGCTTTAAGAGATCTGGGACTGCTGAATCATTCTGTATGGGTTGAGACAGCGGCGCTCGAATTCCCTTTCAGTTATGGGAACACCAGATCCCGGGACATTTTGGAAAAGGGGTAAGCTATGAATACTTCAATCGTCAGCGCAATGGCCGGAGTGTTAGGATCGGTCTTCGGCGCATCAACAGCAATCGCGACCGCCTGGATTACTCAAAAGACGCTCCATAAGCGCGAGTTGATTCGAGCGGAGATCGACAAGCGCGAAATGCTATACGGCGAGTTCATCGTTGGCGGAATACGTTGCAGATGTGATGTAGAAATCAAGTGGATAAAGTAGTACAATTTTTTTAGGCTATAAGCGGGGAGGAGGAGACATAAGAAATGAAAAAGCTCAGAGCAATCTTAATCATAGTCTGCCTGTCAATTTTAGTAATTTCACTTGCGGCATGCACGGGTGATGCCGACAAAAAACAAGCAGAAGGTGCACCTGTTCCCGTTATGGTCGGCAAAGTCCAAAAAGTGCAGGAGCGTGAAAGGATATCGGTGAGCGGGACGATCTCCACCCCAGACTCACCGGCAGATGTTTCGTTCCTGGTCTCAGGCAAAGTTATCTTCGTTGGGCCGCGGGAAGGTGACTACGTGAAAAAGGGCCAGATCCTTGCTCGCATCGACCCTACAGATTACCAGCTAACCCTTGCGGCGGCCAAGGCACAAACAGACATGGCCGAAGTCGCATATAAACGCGCAGAGGATGAGCATCGACGGATGAAAATGTTGTTCGACTCAAAGAGCCTGGCTCCGAACGATTATGAAAAATACAAAGCCGCATATGAATCAGGCAGGCAACAGTACGCGCAGGCCATGGCTTCAGAAAAAATATCCCGGAAACACCTTACCGACGCAACATTGTATGCTCCTGTCAGCGGCTATATCGCTAAACGGTCTATAGAGGCAGGCAATACGGCCTCCGCCGGCCAGCCTGTCTTTGAAATCGTCCAACTTGACACAGTGGAGGTGAACGTCGGAGTACCCGAAACTGATGTCCACCTCGTGAGAATAGGGCAAAAAACAGAGATCAAGATACCAGCGCTGCCGGCGAAACGATTTCAGGGGACGGTTCGGGTGCTCAATGTCTCGGCAGATCCTAATACGCGGACTTACATGACGAGAATCAGCGTCCCGAATCCTGAACATATGTTGCGTGTGGGAATGGTGGCCGAAGCGACCATCCAGGGTGATAAGGTGGTGACCATGTCCATACTGCCGGGCGATGCTGTGATAAGCGATCCGCAGGGAGCGACACAGGTATTCGTTTACTATCCCGATCAGAAGCGTGTATACGCCAAGCGTGTCGACATCGGCGCCCTTCTCGATAGGGACGTGGAAATAACCAGCGGGCTTGCCGGTGACGAATGGATCGTGCTGGCAGGACAGATGAAGCTGAGGAACGGTTCTGTCGTATCAGTCACACGGCAACAGACCGGTCGGAGTGACTCGGTGGAAGGAGCGCGAAAGTGAGCCCGATAAAATTTTCACTTCGCTATCCGACTGTAACGCTGATATTGACGGCAATGGTTGTAACGGTCGGCGTTCATGCGTTTCTGAAAATGCAGCGGACGGAAGATCCGACGATTACCATCAGGACCGGGCTGGTGGCCGCGATGTATCCGGGAGCGACCTCAGAACAGGTAGAAAAGCAGGTAACGAAAACCCTTGAAAAACATATCTTCAAGTTTCCGGAGGTGCGGAAGGAAAAAACCTATTCGACGAGTCGCCCCGGCCTCGTGATTATCAACGTCGAACTTGAAGACAACGTAAAGAATGCCGACGTCTTCTGGGCGAAGCTGCGCAATGAGTTGAATGTGGTCCGCGACACAGAACTCCCTTCCGGAGTCCTGGGGCCGGTAGTCGATTCCGATTTCGGCGATACGGTCGCGATGCTTGTCGCTGTCCATGGCAAGCGCTATGGTTACCGGGAGCTGCGGGACTTTGCGGACAAGATTCAGGACGAGATGCGTACTGTCCGGGAAGTGGGGAAGATCGCGACCTACGGTACGCAGAAGGAAGAAATTTGGATCACCGGCAGCCTGGAAAGGCTCGCGCAGTATTTCGCAGACCCCCGCCAGGTGGCAAACGCCCTAAGTCAGCGAAACGTAATCCAGAGCGCGGGACATTTTGACGCTGACCAGTCGAAGATCCCCATGCGGACTACAGGTATCTTCAATACTGAAAATGAGATACGAAACGTGCTCGTCGATGTATCCAAGGAGGGCGACCCGGTATACGTCAAGGATTTCGCAAACGTGCAGCGCCGGTATCAGGACCCGACGTTCATGGTGCGGTATGATGGCGAGCCTTGCGTGCTCCTTTCGGTCGAGATGCAGAAAGGGAAAAATATTGTCGAACTTGGAGACCAACTGGACAAAGTATTCCAACGTCTCAGGGTGCTTCTTCCCCCCGATGTCCAGATGGACCTGGTCGCCAACCAGCCGGGGGTTGTCAAGGAGAGTATTGCGAAGCTGAGTCACGAGTTCCTGCTGGCCATTGGTTCGGTCATTCTGGTTACCATCATACTCCTTCCCCTGCGGGTTGCTCTCATCGCGGCCCTCGCCATACCGGTAACACTGTGCGGCACCCTGGGTGTCATGAACTCGCTGGGGATAGCCCTGCACCAGGTCTCTATAGCGGCCCTGATAGTTGTCCTCGGGATTGTGGTCGACGACGCGATAGTTATCGCCGATAACTATGTTGATCTTCTGGATCGTAAAGCTTCCAGGGAAGAGGCCGCCTCTAAATGCGCCACCGAGGTCCTGGTGCCGGTGCTTACCGCGACTGTAACGATTATAGCGTCTTTCCTGCCGCTCGTGATAATTACCGGATCGGTGGGAGAGTTCATTGTGGCGCTTCCCATCACAGTGGCGATTGCCCTGGCGGTTTCCTTCACTGTGGCTGTCCTGCTCACTCCACTACTGTGCAGATCCTTTATCAAAAAAGGGCTGCACGACCACGATGCCTCGGAGGCCAAAGGCAAGGGAAAAAAGAGCCTGCTCGACCTGCTGCAGGGCAAGTACGGCCAACTGATCAACTTTTTCATGAACAGGAAGTGGCTGGCTATCACCTTGGGAGTCTGCGCGTTCGCCTTTGGGGTCATATGTTTTTCTTTTGTTCCGCAGCAGTTCTTCCCTTCCGCCGAGCGCAACCAGTTCGTTATCGATGTATGGATGCCGCAGGGAACGCGGATTGAGGCTACTGACATAGTTATGGCGCGGATCGAAAAAGAACTTGCGTCCAGGAAAGGAATCACTCACTATGCCACCTTCGTCGACCAGAGCGCTCCGAGGTTCTACTACAATGTAAATCCTCAGCAGCCTGACGGCGCCTACGGCCAGTTTATAGTCAACACAACCTCAGTGGAGGAGACCTCGCGGCTAGTCGGGGATTTGCGCCCATCTCTGGCAGCTTTGGCGCCTGAAGCGATAGTCATTGTCAAGGAGCTGCAACAGGGCGCCCAGATGGAGGCGCCCATAGAGGTACGCATCTCCGGTGACGATATCACAGAACTTAAGCGCTTAGGGGAAAAGGTCCAGGGGATTCTGGAAAGAGTACCGTCTTCGCAGTACGTTTACCGTGACTACTTCAACGATTCGTACATGGTGGACGTAAAAGTCGACGATGAGCTGGCAAACCGTCTGGGGATAACCGAGTCGTCCTTATCACAGACCCTGTCCGGGGCATTCGATGGCGCTGCGGTGAGTACCTTCTGGGAAGGCGACCGCGCCGTCAATATCAAGCTGCGACTCGACGCGGCCTCCCGCTCATCTTTCGCGGATATCGGGAATACTTATGTAAACTCGGAACTGACCCGCGCCAGGGTGCCGCTCCGCGCAGTTGCCACGTTGGCACCGGAGTGGCAGACCAGCAGGCTCGTTCGCAGAAACGGTGTGCGCACCTTGACCGTTCGCGGCTACGTCAAACCAGGGTTTTACGCCTCAAAAATTCTGGATCGGGCGATGCCACAGATCAAGGCTCTGACGCTTCCGCTCGGCTACCGTATTTATTACGGCGGCGAAAAAGATAACCAAGGCGAGGTATTCCCGCAGATGATCGCCGCACTTGCCATCAGCTTGGTGGCGATATTCCTGGTCCTGCTCATCCAGTTCAGAAAAATATCTGACACACTGGTGGTCATGTCATCGATCCCGTTGACACTATTCGGTGCGGTTTTTGGTCTTCTAATCACACATAACCCATTTGGGTTCACAGCCTTCATGGGGATGATCAGCCTGTGCGGCATTGTCGTGAGGAACAGCATCATCCTTGTAGATTATTGCAACGAAAAACTCGCAGAGGGGGAGACACTGGAGCAGGCGACAAAGGATGCGGGAGCACGGCGGCTGCGGCCGATCTTCCTCACCACTATGGCTGCCGCAGTCGGAGTGACGCCCATGATACTGTCGGGATCGAGCCTCTGGAGCCCGCTTGCGAGCGTCATCGCGTTCGGTCTCATCTTCTCGATGTTCTTCACTCTTTTGGTTATTCCTGTTCTGTATGTGGTCATCAAAGCCCGTCAAGTGAAAACTATGACGACTGTCGTAGTAATCGCGGCGTGTGCTCTTTTGGGATTGGGCGGAAAGGCATCGGCGGAGGACGTCAGGCATCCCCTTACACTCCCCGAAGCAGTTGAAATAGCCATCAGGCAGAATGCCGTGTTAAAAATCAGCCGGGCGAAGGTGGAGGAGACTGACCAGAAGACAGTCACAGCTCGTTCCCAGTATTTTCCCCGCCTGTCCAACAGTTCCAAGACTGGCGCCTTATCCAGCAGAGATTTTTTAAATATACCCGCCGGCAGTATGGGAAATGTACCCGGTTTCGGTTCATTCCCAAGCCATGATGTCTCAATTAATCAAGGTTCCAGCACTTTTTTTCTCAGCGAAACAACCCTCAGTCAGCCGCTGACCCAATTGCTGAAGATCCATGAGGCCAATGAAATCGCCAGGGTAGACAAGGGAATTGCAAAAACAGAACTGAATAGATCTGAAAATGAGATTGTTCTTGCAGTACACAAATTGTATTACGCACTACTGGTAGCGTACAAGCAGAAAGAGACTGCCGAGGCCATGCTGGTTGCAGCACAGGAGAACCTCAAGGAGAATGAAGAGGGTGTCAGGTCCGGCAATCTTCTTGACGTGGCAGAAATATCAGGCAGGGCCAACCTGCTCCAGTCCAGGCAAGAGCTCCTGACTGCTGAGAACCGTATTTCCGACCTGGCCTCGGAACTGAATGATCTGCTCGGATTTGCAAGCGGCGCCCCCCTGGAAGTCACTGAGGCAGGTCTCCCGGAGTTATCGGTGCTACCCAGAGAACGGTCCTATGCAGAGGCACTGTCCAGCAATCCGGAACTGCTTGCAGCTCGCGAAACTGTAGAAAAATCACACCACGCGGTGAGTGCCGCTCGTGACGAATACATCCCTGACGTAACGCTGTTTGCCCGGCATATCTATCAGGACGGTTCGCCGTTCCTGCAAAGCAACATCGGCATCTTCGGAGCTGAACTGACCTGGAACATTTTCGACTGGGGCAAACGAAAAGGTGAAGTCGGCCAAAGGCGCGCTCAACTCTCACAAGCAGAAGAAGACCTGTCACGAATAGAAAAACGCATTAAGGTGGAGTTGGACGAGGGATATCGGAAGCTTGAACAAACGAAATCGATGGTGGACGTTGCCCGTGAAGTCTTCTTATTGCGCAGGGAAAATGAACGTCTCAGCGGAAACCGGCTTAAGGCGGGGACCGTGACGGCGGCCAAGTATGTTGAAATTGTTGCGGAACTAAAAAAAGCAGAAGCGGAGGTGCTTCAGGCGT
The DNA here is from genome assembly GCA_963796345.1 of Nitrospirota bacterium. Lineage (GTDB taxonomy): Bacteria > Nitrospirota > Thermodesulfovibrionia > Thermodesulfovibrionales > Dissulfurispiraceae > JADFXI01. The sequence continues at coordinate 6,426 of CAWCLI010000009.1, forward strand.
CTCTTGAATACCGCCTTGCACAAGTCGAGCTTAACAAAACAATCGGGTTGCTTGCGCCATCCAGGAATTAGGGAGAGATACTATGGCCCGGGAATTATACCAGGACATACGGACGAGAAATAGTACCGGCATGCTGAAACAGGCTATTCTTGCTTGAGGTGACTTCGATGAAGGAAAAGTTCCATATCGCCGGAATCAAGAAAATCCTGCTCAAGTGGCACAAGCACGCGGACTTGTTGGATACCCTGGATCCTGCGCGCGCGCTGTACGGCCCCACTCCGAAGGCGGCAGCGGGAGAGAGAGGCCGGGACCTCGTGGACTTTTTCAAGCGGGTCTCTCTATTCGAGGATCTCACGCAGGGGGACCTTAGACGGCTCGCCCGGATCCTCCACGAACGGACCTACCGGGACGGCGAGTACATCTTTGAAGAGGGGAAACCCGGCACGGCGATGTACATCGTGCGAGGCGGCGTCGTTGAGATCGTGAGGCGAAACCGGGATGGGGAGGAAGTGCCCCTTGTCACGCTGGAGCCGCCGGCTACCTTAGAAGAGTTGGCGGTCGTGGGATCAGAGATGGTTCACTGGACGTCGGGCCTGGCCCGCGGCCCGGTCTCATTGGTGGCTATCGGCCGTCCCGACCTGGACGCCCTCGGTCACAACTTTCCACTCCTGACGAATAAAATTCTCAAGAAGCTGGCCTACATCATCGCCATGAGACTCCAGATAGTTATGGAGGCTGAATATTTCAATGAGGAAAGGAGCCTGAACAGTGACCCCCCGCAATGACTTCAGCCCTGCCGGGACGATCTTCAAGTCTGTCGTGGCTGCCGCCTGCGCACTCGTTGCCGCATACCTGTTTTGGAAGCTGCGGAGCCTTATCGTTCCCATTGTGGTCAGCAGTTTAATAGCGTACATCTGTCACCCCCTCGTTATCCACCTTGAGCGTCACCGGGTGCCGCGAGGCTTGGCGATTTGGCTGTTGCTTTTCGTGTTTGTGCTTGCAGCTCTTTTCATCGCGAATCGGGTGCGATCCATCATGCCCAGCGAAATCGGGGCCCTCGAGTTCAGGGTTCGCGCGGATTACAAGATCAACGAAGGATACAAGAACCTGATGGGACTTGACCAATCGCTGACCAGAGGCAATTGGATCTACCGATTGACGCACGGCGAGCTGGACCCTATAGTGGATCGGACCAACCGGCTTCTGGCCCTTACGCCGGAAGAGCAAACCCAATTCATCGCCTCGCGCTTTCGTGGTCCCGAGGCGCCGCCCGGGTCCGACCATTTGCTCGATTACCTTCGCATAAATCTCCAGACGCTCAGGGTGCGCGAGCCGGCAGCACTCCCGAAAACCGGGGCGGTTGGAACAGCACCTCCGGCTGTTGCCCAGACACCGACACTGGCCTTGAAGACGCCTATCGCAACGCTGGGCCACATCCTTTCCACCTGGATCATAGCACCCCTGATCTTCCTATTCCTGCTGCGGGACACCGGCGAGATCAAGCGCGGTCTCCTCAGAGCGGTCCCCAACCGTCTGTTCGAACCGGCGCTAGCGGTCCTGGCAGATATTGATCGCGCACTGGGTGACTACATGCGCGGCATTTCCCTGGAGTGCGCCTTGTTGGGCCTCACCGTGACGTTGCTTCTCGCCATCGTGGGTGTCCACCCTCGTTGGGCGATCGCCATCGGGATTTTCACCGGCGTGACCAACGTGATCCCATACCTGGGCTCGGCGGTCGCCTTGATGGGAGGACTGGCCTATGCCATCCTGGCCGAGGAAATCCATCCGCTCCTGCCGATGGTGAACACAGGGAACATCACGATCTGGGTGATTGCCGCCGTGGGACTGGCCGAGCTGCTCAAGAACGTTTTTTACGAACCGCTCGTCCTCGGTGGCGCAGTCAAACTCCATCCGCTCGTGGTGGTAATCGGGGTCGTGGGCGGCGGCATCCTGTTCGACCTTGCAGGGGTGCTGCTCGCGATACCTATGATCACCGTCTTAAAGGTCTTCGTCTCGAGCACAGCCAGGCAACTCAAAGCCTATGGGCTGATTTAAAGGCGGCTGCTAAAATGACAACAGCGGGTGACATACAACTTGGGGGGAAAGCGGGGCTGACCCTGCTGCGTCTTCCCGACGCCACACTGACAGTGCGACTATCAGGGGAATGGAAATTGGGAAGGCAACTTCCGCAGGGTGAAGAATTGCGGCGCCAGATCGAGTCCGGGGGCCCGGTCAGCCGAATCACCTTTGATACTCAGGCCATGACAGGATGGGACAGCGGCCTCATAATATTCCTTACGAGTATCATCGAGATCGGCTCCGAAATGCATATTACTGTCGATAAAGACGGCCTGCCGCCAGGCGTGCAGAGGATCCTGGCCCTTGCCTCTGCAGTACCCGAAAGGAAAGGAGTCCGCAGGGAAGAAGCCAGAACCTCTTTTCTCGACAAGCTCGGCGACTACGCGATAGCTTTCTGGCGTTCTAATCTCGAAATGCTTGGTTTCATCGGCGATGCCGCCGTCGCCTTCGTGAAGTTAACCTTGGGAAAAGCCCAGTTCCGCCCCTCTGATCTTCTTCTCACGATGCAGGAATGCGGTGCGCAAGCTCTTCCGATCGTCTCCCTTATCAGTATCCTTGTCGGGCTCATCCTGGCCTTTATCGGCGCCATTCAGCTCAAGATTTTCGGTGCACAGATTTACGTCGCCAGCCTCGTTGGGATTGGGATGGTCCGGGCACTTGCGGCTATTATGACAGGGATTATCATGGCTGGTCGTACAGGAGCATCATTCGCAGCGCAGCTCGGTACGATGCAGGTGAATGAGGAAATCGACGCCTTGAAGACTCTTGGCGTCTCACCGATGGAGTTCCTCGTTCTCCCGAGAATGCTCGCCCTTTTCCTCATGATGCCTCTATTGAGTCTTTATGCAGACTTGATGGGAATACTCGGCGGCCTGATCATTGGTGTCTCTATACTTGACCTTAATTTCATGGAATACTACAACAAGACCCGTACATCCGTGCACCTGAACGACTTGTGGGTCGGGCTCTTCAGTGCCGCGGTCTTTGGCGTCCTCGTGGCGCTTGCGGGCTGTCTCCGCGGAATACAGTGCGGACGGAGCGCTGCAGCAGTCGGTGAGGCGACAACTTCTGCAGTGGTGACAAGCATAGTCAGCATCGTTGTGGCTATGGCGGTGATAACCTTTGTTTGTAATGTGCTGAACATCTGAGGACTACAGAGCGGAAATGGAGAAAGCAGAGCCCCATATAGTTGTACAGGACCTGACGGTCGCATATGGGAGTAATATGATCCAGCATGACCTAACCTTTACCATTAACAGGGGCGACATATTCGTAATCATGGGAGGCAGTGGGTGCGGGAAGAGCACCCTTTTGAGGAGCATGGTCGGACTTTTGCCGCCGACAAAAGGACATATCCTCTATGACGGTTTGCGTTTCTGGCCCGCAGGGCCCGAGGAACAGAAGATCATCATGAGGAAATTCGGCATACTCTATCAGAGCGGCGCCCTCTGGAGTTCTCTCACTCTTGCTGAAAACGTTGCCCTCCCGCTCCAGCAATACACGAATCTGAGTACTGGTCAGATGGAGAAGATTGTTTCGCTCAAGCTTGCACTTGTCGGACTAGCCGGCTTCGAAGAGTACTATCCGGCTGAGATCAGTGGAGGCATGAAGAAGCGCGCAGGACTGGCCCGCGCCATGGCATTAGACCCTGAAATCCTCTTTTTTGACGAACCCTCTGCCGGGCTCGATCCGATCAGCGCGCATCTGCTCGACGAACTAATCATCGAGCTGAGAAATAGTCTCGGGGCTACAGTAGTTGTTGTGACCCACGAACTGGCGAGCATCTTTGCGGTCGGAAACAACTCGGTCTTTCTTGACGCCGACACAAAAACGATGATTGCCGGAGGAGATCCAAGAAAACTCCTCAGCGAGTCAAAGGACCCCAAAGTGATCAACTTTCTTACCCGGGGAGAGGGACGTGCACAAAAAGGGATAAGTCAGATATTGATGATTGAGGAGAAAAACAATGAGTAAACAGGCAAGCAAGAGCCTCATCGGAGCTTTTGTCCTGGGCGCTTTGGCTCTGGTAGTTGCGGGCGTAGTCGTCTTTGGTTCAGACAAGTTCTTCAAAAAGGTCAACAAGGACGTGATGTTCTTTGAGGGCTCGGTGAAAGGTCTCCAGGTCGGGGCGCCGGTTGTGTTTCGCGGCGTCCAGATAGGGCAGGTGACCGATATCGTCCTGGAGGTCAATGCCAAAAACCTCATGGCTTTTGTACCGGTTTATACAGAAATATACCAGCAAAAAATCGTGCCGATAGGGGAGAATCTTAGCTATGACCCACGGTATCTTCAGGCTTTGATAGAAAAAGGACTGAGGGCCCAGCTCCAGCTGCAGAGTTTTGTTACCGGCCAACTCGTAGTCAATCTTGATTTTTATCCGAATACTCCGATCAGGCTTGTAGGCCTCGAAAAAAGATATCATGAGATCCCGACAATTCCTTCGAGTCTGGAGCAAGTGACAAAAAGATTGGAGGAGTTGCCGCTCAGGGAGATCGCTGACAGATTAAACGAAACCCTTGCAGGCATAAACAGGCTCGTTAATTCCGGGGACCTGCAGGCGAGCATTGGCTCGCTGAATCAGTTGCTCAAAAACACTGATGCACTCGTAGAAAATCTTAATACCAAAGTCGGGCCTCTTGCTTCAGATATCAAGGGAACAACGGATGCCGCCCGGGCAGCCTTTGTGCAGGCCAAAAAAACACTCAGGTTTGATGAAGGAACACCCGGCGAGATCGCATCGAGCATCAAAGAAACCCTGTCAGCAGCTCAAGCCACTCTGAAAGAAACAAACAAAGCCGTCGAAAATTTCAATGGAATCGCCGTGCAGAATGCAAACCTCGGTTATGAGATAGGCAGGACCCTTGAGCAGATCGCTGAACTCTCCCGTTCCATCCGTGTGCTGGCGGATTACCTTGAACGCCACCCTGAAGCGTTGCTTAGAGGGAAAAGCCCGGCTAAAGGAGACTGAAATGAGAACTATTTGTCTGGATCAGCGTGCGCTCTTCATGCTGGCATTATTCATGATTCTGACCGGATGTGCCAGTGGACCGTCGTCAAAGTTCTATCAGTTAACCGCGTTGCAGGGCGGGGCTCCGGTCACTCATGATATGTCGCCCTCCAACAGCCTAGTTATTGCCATAGGTCCCGTTCGCGTACCCGACTATCTTGACCGGCCTCAGATAGTGACCCGCTCCGGAAAGAATGAACTCAAACTCGCGCAATTTGACCGATGGGCCGGTTCTCTTGAAAGCGATGTCAGCCGTGTCCTGGCAGAGAACATCTCCAGCCTTCTGCCTGCTGATCGGTTTTCCGTCGTTCGCTGGACACCCTACCGGGCTAGTGAACTGCCTGCTGCATACAGAGTCGAAGTGCTGGTGGACCATTTCGAAGGAAAGCTCGGTGATTCAGTGCTGTTGCAGGGCCAATGGAGAATATTTGCTAAAGACGGGAGGTTACTCCTGGAAAAGGGATCGCGAATCAGGGAACAGATGGGAGGCAGCAGCTATGATCAACTCGTTGACACTATGAGCACTGCTCTTGAGCGACTGAGCCGCGATATCTACGCAGGCATCATGTCTGTTATCCGGAAAGAGCAGACATGAAAATAGTTTTCTTATTGTGCGGCTGGTTACACGCGAGTTGAGCAACATCTCAAAAGGAGAAAAAATGGAAAATCTGGAAGGACTTTGGACGGTTTATTTTCGGTTGGGTTTTTTCGGCACCGGCGTGGCAGTTTTCAAAGGTAACCGACTATTGGGAGGTGATTCACATTATTATTACGACGGAAACTTCAAACTCCAGGATAACAGAATCGATGCCACTATTATGGTCGTGAGGTTCAATCTAACAGGAGTGACCGTTTTTGGCAACCTGGACTTATTCAATCTGAACGTTTCTGGTGACATCACAGGGGATGAAATGCAACTGCAAGGGAAAATGTTGGAACAGCCGGATAAGAAAATTAGTATCAACTGTAAGAAAATGACCAGTTTCTGAACCCGGTTTGCGATGGAGAGGACCGAAATGGGAAGAAGAACTCAGAACAATTGTCCGGCATCAAGAATACCCGGCAGGGAATGGGATTCGTACACTCTGGATGATATTGAAGAGGTAATTGCCTTTTATCTGGGAGCGAAGACTACGCCCGAATCGATACAAGATTTGGCGCTTTCCCAGCCGGACCTGGCGATATTCTCAGTTTCACTGGAAGGCAAGTTCACCGATATAAGTCGGGCAGGCGTCAATATGCTGGGGTATGCTTCAAAGGAAGAAATTCTGAACAGCAAAGCAGGGTCTCTTTTTTTTAACGAAAGCGACGCAGAGAAACTCAAAAGAATTATAGAAAGACATGGTCACGTGAAGGATTGCGAAATCCTGATTCAGAAAAAAAATGGAGAATTGTTGCATGTTCTTTTAACAGGGACAGCTATCCGCGACGAGACGGGAAAGATTTGCGCCTATCGCGGCATACTCCGTGACATAACACATCAAAAGCAGATTGAAGCATTCAACGAGGCGATTGAGACCATTGTGGCCGAAAGAACAATGAGCCTTATGGCAATGGCTGTGGCAGACAGAGTGAGAAATCCTGCCACGATTGTAGCATGGTTGTGCAAAAAGATGATGGAAAAGGAAATGCCGGCTGACCTGAAAGAACCGGTTTCGGGCATAATGACCGAAGCCGGGAAACTCGAGGCTATAGTAAAAGAATTTCAGACAATACTCAAGGACCGGCGCTCGGTATTCAGTTACGAGGATGTCAATGAAGTTTTAGGAAGTGTCATTCCTATAATTGAAAAGGAAGCGGATCGCAAAGGGATAAAGTTGCTTTTCAATTTGTCAGGAATGCCCCTGAAAATAAATATGCAGAAGGACCTGTGGAGAGTTGCCCTCCTGCAGGTTATCAGAAATGCAATTGAAGCGACTCCTTCAGGCGGAGAAATAACCGTAACGGCTTTAACAGAGAATGATCACGTGATAATTTCCGTGTTTGATACGGGACACGGCATTCCTGAGGATGAGATAGAGAAAATATTTGATCCTTTCTACACTACAAAGGTGCACCGGTACGGAATGGGATTGCCTTTAGTGAAACAGATAGCTGTTGAACACATGGGTACGATTCAATTGGAAAGCAAACAAGGTAAAGGCACCACGTTTCGAATGGTTTTTCCCGCGAGATGGAGATAAAATATGCTTCACTGTTATCCGCATAATTTAGTGGAAATGCTTATCGACAAATGGAATGCCGGCCAATCCGGATTTAATGCGTGCAGCGTTGGCCCACACATCAAATGCGACAAATTACCGAGTTGCGATGTCTTAGATGAGCTTGTTTCAACTTGTTATCAGACAAGCATAATGGCGGAAGAGGAAAGAGCTTTGAAATTCAGGCTTATTTTGATAGACCCGGAGAGGCTTTCTGGCGAAGATGGACCGCCGGATAGCCTTCACAGGCTGATTTTAAGTGAACCACGCGCCTTCAACGAATATGAGTTGCGTAAATTGGCGCCCGCTGTAGATTTTTACGGTTCATTGATAGGCGTTAAAATGAATGCCGCAGGGGCACTGCAGATTTGGGGCATAGTACACTCAGGCCAGCGGTGGATACAGGCGATAAGGGGGGGAAGTCTTGGATATTCGCCGCTGCCTCCTTCGCTTATTTTGTATGTGGTACGAGCCGGCCACATAGTTGTGTGCAGGGGCCCGGAAATGATCGCTATGCTGAGTGATGGAAGGATTCTGACTCCGTCTAAAAGCGTGTTGAACTCAAGTTGGTTCAGGGAGAGCGTCGGCGAGGGGACAATGGGCCTCTGGAATCTCCATGATGCTGCGCGGTCAGAGGCGAAGGGACCCTGGGCTTTGCTTGAACGGAATTTCCCGCATTTGATTGGGCGGCAGATTATAAAACGGATAATCAGTATAGTACGCAATTCTCACCATGGCGGTACTTTAATCTCGCTGTCATCGGAAAGAAGACAGGAGGCCTGTTCGCCGAATAATTATTTGAACATCAAGTACCTGTTTAAAGAGGAAGAGCCGCGGAACAGGTTTAGCACACTGCTTCTCAAAATCATGAACACACTTGCGGAGAGCTACGGAGACTCGGGTCAGCCTGATCGGATTGTGGGCTGGACGGAATATATTACCAGCAAAAATGATGTTCTGAGACAGCTCGATGAGGCTGTCTTTGAATATGCCCATTTCGTCGCCGGTCTTACTGCTGTTGATGGAGCTGTCGTATTGACGCAACGACAGGAACTCCTCGGTTTCGGGGGAGTCATATTGGGTCCTTCAGATAAGATGAAAATAGCACGAGCATTGGATTCTCAGGGTGATAACACAGTATTGGAATCGATGGACGGCGTAGGTATGAGGCATAGGGCGGTTTATCACCTTTGCAATGAGTTGCACGATGCCTTGGCAGTGATTATATCCCAGGATGGAGATGTCGATGTGGTAAAGTGGAAAAATGGCATTGTCACATGCTGGAATGTTTTACCGTATCCGCATTTTACCGAAGATTCATCCGCTTGTGAATGGCGGCCGTAGATAATTTTACCACGTTGGCAAATTATTCTGGAAAGTCACACAATCGACATCATAGCCCGGTTACATGTTACAGGACGGAGGCGAAAATCTCATTTTGATAGGTACTGTTGATATCCTTAGTTCGCGATGCCTTACAGATGGCGGCGTTGGCGCAGGGCAAAAAAGGAAGCTGAAAAAGAGAGATTCCGGGTCAAACTTTCTGCCTTAAGAAAGCTGAACACCCTTTATTCCGATTTTAGAGATGAGAGAAGGGCATTGATGCGGCGCATGCTTTTCAGCACCCGTTCGGGAGAATGCGACTCTATAGTGAGAATGAGCTGATCATATTTTATCGAACCGAATAATGTTCTGAAATCGAATGTGCCGTCCCAGATTGGGAGGTGCTGGTCAGCGCTCCTGTCGTTGTCATGGAGATGCAGCTCGATGAGATAAGGACCAAGATTATCAAGCCACTCGGTCAGAGGGACTGTTGAGAAAAGGTTGCAGTGGCCGGTGTCAAAGCATATGCCGAAATTAGGCGAATCCATTTCTTTCATCAGCAGCCTGAGATTCGCGGGTTTGTCCTCGAAGATGTTCTCGATCGCTATTTTGACGCCGATATTCTTTGCCTTTTCGTTGAGAGGGACCCATGTTTCAATACTCTTCTCCAGCCAAAGGTCGATGGAAAGCCCGTACTTCCATTTTTCATAACCTGAATGAAAGACTATGCATTCCGGCTTCAAATCCCCGGCGATCTTCAGCAGTTGGTTAAAGCGCGTTATTGTCGCCTCACGCACTTTTTTATCTATCGCGCCCGGGCACAAGTCCATAAAAGGGGCGTGCATGGAAAGCGATGGAGTATAAGACAGAGAGGTCTTTAACAGGTCCGGCGAAACAGTATCTATTGCGTCCAGGGTCGCCGCATTAAAATAGATCTCGAGATTGAACTTGTGCCGGTTAAGAAACTCCAGATGCTCTGTTATTTTCTCGTAGGGCACATGGATATGAGGACCTGGCATTTTATTGTTATGATGCGGCTGCAGTCTCTTTCTTGGTTTCGGGTTTGGCTTTTTTTGTATCCTCTGGTTTTGGACCCGGTTGTTGTGTCAGCAGTCTTTTCTGCATCCCTTTTTTCAGCCGTCTTTTTTCCTGTTCCCGTGTCTTTTGCGGCATAATCGGTTTTATACCAGCCTGTTCCTTTCAGGACAAAGGAAGTGTTCGAGATAAGCTTTTTCAACTGACCGCCGCATTCAGGACAGGCTGTAAGCGGGGCATCGCTGAACTTTTGCATGGCCTCGGTAATTTTCTCGCAGACGATGCATTGATACTCGTATATAGGCATGTTGATTCTCCTCTTACAAAATGATGTCAATTATTATAATACTACTTTCCCTATGCTAAAGGCAAAACGGAAAACGTAAGGGAAGACAGGAGAAGGGGAGCACTTATTTTTCGACGATCTGGAACTACATCATTACCAGTTTAAACTTATTACAATTGCGTTATTCGTACCCATTCCCGGCTGGGGCTCGGCTCACTCGCCGTTCGCGCTCCCCAAAAATCAATGATTTTCGTGGAACCGGTGCTCGCCCCTGCTCCAGTACACCCGTGCATCTCGTCGAAAAACAAGTGCTCCCCTTCTCCCGCTATTTATTTAATGATAAATCGGACTGGGAGGGGCAGGCTATTTATCGGAACGATAGCACGGGTGTACTGGAGCGGGGGCGAGTAACGCCGAGCCCCAACCGGAAATGTGCACGAATATCGCAATTTCAAGAAACATTGTGTTGGTAATGTAAGCAGTTTTAGCGGGCCGAGAAATAGCCTGCCCCTCCCAGTCCCTTCCTTATTGGTCATGGATTTGATTGACTTTAGAGTGGAATTTTTGTTTTAATATACATTCGAAATTATTTCGGGGGTGAATGCATGTATGCGATAGTTGAAGCAGTCGGCGAGCAGATAAAAGTAACATCGGGAGACACAGTACGCGTCAATAAGATCAACGCCGATGCCAATACTGAAATAGTGATTGACAAAGTTTTGATGGTTGAAGACAATGGCAAGGCGATATGGGGCAATCCCTATGTGAAAGGCGCAAGTGTCAAGGCAGAGATCGTGGGATCTTTTAAAGGCGACAAGGTTACGGTGTTGAGGACCACGCCTAAAAAGGCGCATAATAAAATCGTAGGACACAGGCAGCAGTACACTACATTAAAAATTATGGAAATAACGGTTTCGTAAAAAGTTCATAGGCAAGGCGCGCAAATCCTGAGGAATGAGGCGTACTTTCCGTACGCCGCAGTGGGTCCCCGAAAGTCGAAGACTTTTGGGGTGCGAGTGACGAAGGATGCAGCGCAACGCAGCATATGAACTTTTTACGAGACTGTCAACGGAGGTTGGATATGGCGCACAAGAAAGGTGTTGGAAGCTCGAGGAATGGGCGCGACAGCGAGTCACAGAGACTTGGAGTAAAGAGGTTCGGCGGAGAGTTCGTGCGTGCAGGCAGCATTATTGTCCGGCAGCGCGGGACCAAGGTCCATAATGGCACGAATGTCGGCATTGGATCGGATGATACGCTTTTTGCATTAATAGACGGTATTGTTACTTTCGAAAGAAAAGATAAAACCAGGAAAAAGGTGAGTGTGTATCCGGTACCGGTGCCGGAGACCCCGCAGGCACCGGTTACAGTATAGATTTGGCCGTATATTAAGGATGTTTTAGGGGGATACCTGAGGGCGGGTCATGGCGACCTGCCTTTTTTTATTTATGAAATTCGTAGACTATGGGAAGATATATGTCAAAGCCGGCGATGGCGGCGCGGGATGTGTGAGCCTCAGGCGGGAAAAATTTGTGCCGCGTGGAGGCCCTGACGGAGGAGACGGCGGCAAGGGTGGAAATGTTATTCTTCGCGCGGTAAAAGAGTTGAATACCCTGCTTGACCTTCATTACCGGAGGGAATATAAAGCTGAAAGGGGAGAGCACGGCAAGGGCAGCAACAAACACGGAAAGGATGGCGAGGACATGGTTATCCCGGTGCCTGTCGGCACGTTGATCACAGATGAAGGCAGCGGGCAGATAATAGCGGACCTGGACCACGAGGGCGCCGAAATCATTGCCGCTCATGCAGGCAGGGGAGGGCAGGGCAATGCCCACTTTGCCACCGCTACACGCCAGACGCCCAGGTTTGCCCAGCCTGGAGAACCGGGAGAAGAGAAATGGCTTGTGCTTGAATTAAAGCTGCTTGCCGATGTGGGGCTTGTCGGACTTCCCAATGCCGGGAAATCGACGCTCATATCTGTCATTTCGGCTGCGAGGCCGAAGATTGCAGATTATCCTTTTACCACACTTGTGCCTAACCTGGGAGTGGTCAAGATGGAAGACATCAAAAGCTTCGTGGTGGCTGACATACCGGGGATTATAGAAGGCGCACACGGCGGGACAGGGCTCGGGTTTCAGTTTCTCCGGCATATTGAGCGCACGTCAATCCTGCTCCATCTTGTCGATATTTCAGATATGGCGGCCACGGACCCTGTCGATGATTTTGAAAAGATAACCAGGGAATTAGTATTATACAGTGCTGAGCTTTCTGAGAAGCCCCTGGCAGTGGCTGGAGCGAAACTCGATATAGCCGGTGATGGAATGAGGTTGCGAAGATTGAGCGAATACTGTAAAGAAAAAGGAGTGGATTTCTTTCCGATATCCGCTGTCACCGGTGAAGGGGTGAAGCGGCTGATCATCTATCTGGCGGGCAAAGTGGAGGAAAAGAAAAAGGAGTGCGGATAGTCGTAAAAATAGGCAGTAACATTTTGACCGATGCATCCGGGTGGCTGCATATCAGAAGGATCCGGGCTATTGCTGCCGATGTGGCCGAAGCATGGGACAGCGGTAATGAAATAATGATCGTTTCATCCGGCGCTGTTGCTGCCGGCATGAAAAAGCTTGGCCTCACAGAGAAGCCCAAAGAAATAAGACTGAAACAAGCTGCAGCGGCGGTCGGCCAGGCATCACTAATGAGGGCTTATGAAAGGAGTTTCGAGACATTGGGCAGGAAGGTGGCGCAGGCCCTCCTGACCCGTGAAGATTTCTCGGACCGTATACGTTACCTCAATTCCAAGAATACGCTGATGACGCTCCTCTCATATGGGATTATTCCCGTTATCAATGAAAATGACACCGTTTCCACCGATGAGATCAAATTCGGGGACAATGACCTGCTCGCCGCACTTGTGGCCGGACTTGTCGATGCTGACCGGCTCATCATTCTGTCTGACGTTGATGGCCTGTATGATTCCGATCCGAAAAAGGACGCAGGTGCGAAGATTATTCCTTTTGTGGCCGCCGTTAATTCCGAGGTCATCGCTGCTGCCGGCGGGACCGGGAGCCCTGTTGGAACAGGCGGAATGTATTCAAAGATCCTTGCTGCGCGAAAAGCCCTTTCTCATGGAATCAAGGTGAATATTATAAGCGGCAGGAAGAAGGGCATTATAGCTTCTCTTTTGGCCGGAGTTTCTCATGGGACGGAATTCACGCCGAGCGTAAGGAAAATCTCTTCGAGGAAGGGATGGATCGCCTATGCAATAAAACCTCGGGGGACCCTGACAATAGATGACGGTGCGGTCCGCGCTGTCAGGAAGTCCGGCAAGAGTTTATTGCCGGCCGGCATTGTGAGCACTGACGGCATATTCGATACCGGCGATGCGGTGGACTGCGTGGATTCAAAGGGCAGTCGAGTTGCAAAGGGCATAGTTAACTATTCCTCAGCCGATATAGAAAAGATAAAAGGGAAAAAAACCTCCGAAATAGAACATATCCTCGGCTATAAGTATTCGGATGAAATAATCCACAGGGACAATCTCGTGGTGGTGTCCTGAAAGGAGAAAGCAGGCAAATGGCGAAGGGCAAAAGGCTAAAGGAAAAAATAAAAAAGCTTTTTTGTTATAGCCCTTACCCTTTTGCCTCTGGCCATTAGCCTTTCGCCTGATTTTTATTGCAGCTGTGAAAAGTCCGCGATGTGCAGTGCAAGTTGCTGTATGGTTTTGAGCAGCGCAAGGCGGTTCTGCTTTATTCCCTCGTCCTTATCCATAATCAGCACTTTATCGAAGAATGTGTTTATAGGTCCTGTAAGTTCCTTCAGCACGTTGATGGCTTCGTAGTAGCTGTTTTCTTTAATAAGGGAAACCACTTCAGCAGCCCGTGATTCGGTCTCCCGGAAAAGGGATTTTTCCTCTTCCTGAACGAACAATGTTTTGTCGGGAGCAGGGACATCTTTTTTTGGAGCTATGTTGTTGATCCTCTTCAGGGCAAGCAGGAACGTGTCAACGTCTTCCTCAGTTTTAAATTTAACGACTGCTTCGAGACGTTCTTTCACAGCAAAAAGCGGTTCATCTTTCACAAAATCAAGCACAGAGGATACGGCGTCCTGAGGGTAGCCGTTAGTTTGAAAGAGCGCGTCCACTCTTTGTTCAAAGAACTTGAGGAGATTATCCATGACAGTCTCTTTCTTCCTGAGTTTGAATGGGCTGAGCGCCTTCTCCAGGAGTGATGAGACCGATAACGTGCACCTGGTGGCAAGCAAAATGGCTATAATCCCGATTGTTTGCCTCCTTAGAGCAAAAGGGTCCTCCGAGCCGGAGGGGGACAGGCCGAGCATAAAGAAGGACGCAACATTGTCGAGTTTGTCCGAAAGGCTGAGAACAGAACCTATAGGGGTTTCGGGGAGGCGGTCACCTGAAAATGCGGGAAGGTATTGTTCGGCAAGGGCACTCGAAATTTTCTTGTCGTATCCCTCATGCGCGGCATAATAGCTGCCCATCAGGCCCTGAAGTTCCGGAAATTCCCTTACCACACCGGATATGATATCTGTTTTTGACAGCATTGCAGATGTATTTATATCCTTCTTTTTTTCTTTAAAGCTCTGCGCGGAAATAAACTCGGCTATCGAGGCAATGCGCATAGTTTTATCGTGCAGAGTCCCCAGCTTCTCGTGATATACAACCTTTTTCAGACCTTCGAGGCGTTCCATAAGGGGGACTTTCAGGTCTTCTTCGTAATAGAAGCGCGCATCTTCAAACCGGGCTTTTAATACACGTTCAGCGCCTTTCCTGACGTTTTCCGAATTCCCCTGAGTTGTATTGCTGATAACAATGAAATGATTGTCCAGCCTGCCTTCCGAGCTCTCAAGGGCAAAATATTTCTGGTGCCCTTTCATGACCGTGGCAAGCAGTTCTTTAGGAAGAGCGAGATAACTTTCCGGGAAAGTGCCGAGCACAGGTGTCGGGTATTCCACAAGAAACACGACGTGCTGCAAAAGCTCCTCATCAGCCACGAGTGAGGCCTTGACCGAGGCAGCAAGTTTTTTTGAGCCCTCTTTTATCATCTTCATCCGTTCTTCCATATCGAGTACGACGAAATTATTCCGAAGAAGGTTTATATATGTTTTACTGTCTTTTATCTCGAACGGGGCCGGGGCAAGAAAGCGGTGTCCCCGAGTCCTGCCGCTACTTTTCATACCGTCCAGTTCAAACGACACCCGCTGGTTGTTGAACAGGGCAAGTATCCAGTGTACAGGACGCGCGAACCTGAAATCGCCATTGCCCCATCGCATCGTTTTGGGGAAGTGAATGGACATAATGAGTCTGGGCAACAGTTCGGGAAGAAGCGCCTCGGTCGGTTTTGCCTCTTCCTTAATAATCGCGACAATGTAAGTCCCTTTACCTTTCTCTTTCCTGGATATATCTCCAAGGGATATATTATTGGCCCTGGCGAATGCCTCGGCAGCTTTGGTAGGGTTCCCCTGACTGTCAAAGGCAACCGTTACAGGAGGACCCCATATCTCTTTTGCAACGGCATTTTGCGACGTATGGAGTTCTGCCATAAGTGACAATCTCCTCGGGGTCGCATATGTTTTTATCGATTCCGCACCTATGGCATATTCCGAGAAAAGTTTTGCCGCATTGTCCCTGAGCTTCCCTATCGCATCCGGCAGGAAGCGGGCCGGTATCTCTTCCGTACCTATTTCGAGGAGAAGCATAGGCGTGATTTCGGCAGTTTTTTCAGAAACAGTTTTAGTCTTCATGCTTTATCGTTTACAATAGGGGCGCTAAGAGGGAACCCCTTTTCCTCCCGCTGTTTCAGAAATGCTTCAGCGCCGGCTTTCGCAAGCGCTCTCACCCTTGCAATATAGCCTGTCCGTTCCGTTACCGACAGGACACCGCGTGCGTCAAGCAGATTGAACGTATGGGAACACTTAAGACAGTATTCATAGGACGGCAACACCAGGCCAAGGGCATTCATGCTTTTGGATTCGCCTTCATAAGCATCAAACTGTTTCACGAGCAAATCGGTATTGGCGAAATCGAAATTGAATTTTGAGAACTCTATTTCTCCCTGCTTGTGAATCTCTCCATACCTGATTCCTTTGCACCATTCTATTTCAAACAGATTATCGATGCCCTGTAAATACATGGCTATCCTCTCGAGGCCGTAAGTAATTTCGAGGGAAACCGGTTTAAGGTCAATTCCACCGACCTGCTGGAAATAAGTGAACTGTGTAATTTCCATGCCGTCGAGCCATATTTCCCATCCGAGGCCCCATGCGCCGAGGGTGGGCGATTCCCAGTCATCCTCAACAAAACGGATATCGTGCTTAATGGGATCAATGCCGATATGCGCCATGCTTTCGAGATATAAATCCTGGCTTTCCATGGGAGACGGCTTGAGGACCACCTGGTATTGATAATACTGCTGGAGCCTGTTCGGGTTCTCACCATAGCGCCCGTCAGTCGGACGCCTGCACGGCTCGACATAAGCTGTTTTCCAGGGTTCAGGGCCCAGTACCCTGAAAAAAGTGGCAGGGTGAAACGTGCCCGCCCCCACCTCGGTATCATAAGGCTGAAGAAGGATACAGCCCTTCTTGGACCAAAAATCATTTAAGCACGCTATTATGTCCTGGAAGTACATTGTCCTCTTATTTCTCCGTGATGAACTACAATCTTATAAAAAAGGCAAAAACTTTGTCAAACAAAACATCAGAAAAAATTGACTTTACAGAAGCGGTCGAGTATCATATAAACGAAAAACATTTCTATTTGTGAAGGACAAGATGAGACGACGCAGACAGATATTTTATTTAGTTTTGATATTAATTGCGGCAAGCATTTTTATAACGGCTTTCCATCATCACGACGATGATTGCGACCATGATGATTGTCCGGTCTGCGTAGCAGCACATCAGGTATGTTCAGTAGTTTTCATTTTTTTCCCTCCCGCGTTATTTTTTATTTTTTTTGGCTTGGCAGTATCGGAAAAGGAGTTGTTTTTTACCCCGATACTTAAATCCGCATTTTTCAGCCGCGCCCCTCCTCTCTGGTCCCCTTCTGCCGTTCATATCCAATAGTAGTCAGAAGCAGGGACTTCTAAGCCGGGCTTTAAGCCAGAACACAGAGTTTATTAAAAGAAATAAGATCGCAGCGCACTTATGTTCTACTCTGTGAGTTCTGAGGTCCGAATGTTTAATTATTTAAATGAGAGGAGCCATTATGAAGATCGTGATTTCGCTCATCACGCTGGTCATGTTATTACTGTTTTCGACGGCAGCGTTTGCCCAGACTTTGGAAGAACGCCTGACGACCCTGGAGGAAACCCTTAGAAAACAACAGCAAACCATTGATGAGCAGCATAAAGTTATTGAAGAATTAAAAACTGCAGTTAATCAGGCACAGACGTCTGCTTTGTCCGGTGGCCCGGCTGCCAATCAGCCGACTGAAACAGGACAGATTCAGCAGCAGGTACAGGAGCTGAATGAAAAAGTGAATCAGGTGGTTGAAGCTCAGAGGAAAGTCCTGCCGAGTGAGTTTAACCCGTCCATCGGGCTGGTGGGCGAGACTATTTTCTCTTATCGCAGCAGGGGATCGTCTCAGACCGGCAGCGACCGGCCCGGCGGGTTCGATGTGTTTCAACGTTCCGTAGAACTGAATGCAGCGGCCTCGGTCGATCCATTCGCTAAGGCTTACGTGGTGGCCAATGCTTCGGCCGATGCTCACACCGGTGAAGCAACTTTTGGCATTGAGGAGGCCGCACTGCAGACAACGTCACTGCCATGGAACCTGGAGGTAAAAGGGGGCCGTTTCTTCGGAGAGTTCGGCCGTTTGGCGTACATTCACGATCATGAACTGCCCTTTGTGAATCGCCCTCTGGTCTTGTCCCAATACATCGGCGGCGAATCGAGGACAGACGGCTTGCAGGTCAATTACCTCGTGCCTATAGAGCATTATGTGAGCCTGACAATGGGTGTCGGCGACAACTTCGGCGGTGATCCGCCGAATCCCGACAATCCCGGAGAGTTCCGCCGGATAGGGGGATTGAATTACTGGGGGCGCTTGTCAACGGATTTCGACCTTACGCCCGATATCTCGCTCGAACCCGGAATTTCAGCGATGTGGAACCCCAGGACTCAGGACCGCGGCGGGCCGTTTACCATGTCTGACGGCAGTACGCTTACTGAACGCGAGCGTCGCTTGATGGGATTAGACCTTGTTTTGAGCTACAAGCCGCTTCGCAATAATCAGTTCCAGAGTATTACCTGGGGCACCGAACTGCTTCACAGCGATAACCGGTATGACGTTAATAATGGGATCAATCCTGTGTTCAGCCGCTCTGTTGACTCATCGGGTGTGTATTCATATGTGACGTACAAGTTCCATAGAGAGTGGTCAGCCGGGTTCCTGTTTGATTTTGTCGAGGACGCCCATAACAACAAGCTGCAAACAACCGCATACTCCCCGTATATTACTTGGGCGCTCAGCCACTGGAACCAGCTGAGGCTTCAGTATACGTACACTGACCAAAATGCTGCATCCATCGCATCTGGTCTGCACAGTGATCATGCTGTTTATCTGCAATGGGCCTGGATCATCGGCTCACACTCGCATGGGTGGCAGCAACGTTAGCTATGGAAAGGAGGAAAGCCGATATGAAATTAAAGTTGTTTAATTTATTCTCGATCATATTGATCGTGGGGTTGTTCTGCGTGGGCGCGACATCCGCTCAAGCGGCCAAAATCCGGATTGTAACAACGCTCACCGACCTCGCTGATTTTGCGCGATCTGTGGGCGGTGACCTGGTGGAGGTGCACAGCCTGGCTACCGGTGTTGAAGACACGCATGGGGTGCCGATGAAACCGAGCTTTGTGCCGATAATGAACCGGGCGGACCTGCTGTTCCTGGTGGGGTTTGATTGCGAACATGCCTTCCTTCCTGCTTTGATTGAGGCGAGCAAGAATCCGCGCATTCAATACGGCAGGTCCGGCTATGTGGACTGTTCGCAGGGCATCGTACCGGTTGAAGTGCCCAAATCAACTGACCACTCCGCCGGTGATGTTCATCCGTACGGGAACCCGCACTATGTGCTCGATCCTGTATCGGCAAAGGTTGCGATTGGAAACATCTATAACGCCCTGGTCGCCTTCGCCCCGCAAAATAAGGCGGAATTCACGCGCAACCGGGATGCGTATCTGGCCAGGCTCAACGCCAGCATTGTCGAATGGGAGAAAGAAGTCAGGCCGCTCAAGGGAGTGAAGTTTGTGTCCTATCACGAGCACTGGCCATACTTCGCCAGGCGCTTCGGCATGGACTATTTTGGCACGATTGAATTGAGGCCGGGCATCGATCCGACGGCGCGCCACATCGAGGAATTGATCTCAGCGATGAAGGCCAGTCATGTTTCCATAGTCGTGCGCGAGCCGCAGTTCCCTGAAAAGGTGCCGAAACGCATTGCCGAACAGACCGGTGCAACTATGGTAACGCTGCCCATAATGCCGGGCGGCGTGCCGCATACTGAAACGTACATCAGGATGATGGACTACATTATTAACACTATGGTAAATGCCATACGGGCAAGGAAGATTCAAAGACACAACAGACTATGAATGAAGCACTCATTAAAATGGACAACCTCAGCATCGGCTATAACGGCCAGTCTGTGCTGTCCGGTCTTTCGCTTTCTATTGCCCGTGCCAGTTTTACCGCAATTCTCGGCGCCAATGGTTCGGGCAAGTCTACTCTGCTCAGGACCATACTTGGGCTCCTTCCAGCGGTATCGGGCAGTATCAACGCCTCATTGTCAGACGCGCCGCTCGCTTTTGGATACGTCCCCCAATCGATACAGTTTGACGCAGTATATCTGCTGACGGGGTTTGAGGTTGCCCTTATGGGTGTGTACGGGCGTGTCCGGCCAGGGCGTTTTGTACCCAAAGGCGAACGCGCTTTCACACGCGAATGTCTGCGTGCGACCGGGGCCGGGGAATTCGCCCATAAGCGTTTTGCGGAACTCTCCGGAGGCCAGAAACAGCGTGTACTGATAGCGCGTGCGCTGGCAGCGCGGCCGGACGTACTGGTGCTTGACGAGCCCACCGCCGGTGTAGACCGTGAGACCGCGCATGCGGTGCTGGAGTTCATTTCTGAGATGCATAAGGAAAGAAAAATCACGGTCCTGCTTGTAACGCACGACTTTACCGCGGTGCGTCACTATGCCGGGCAAGTTATCTGGCTTCACGAGGGCAACGTATTCCACGGCCCGGCGCGCGATCTGCTTACTGCTGAACGGATGGCGGAAATGTTTGAAAAGGGGGTCGGCTGATATGGAAACGCTTCGTCAGATTCTCTCGCCTGATTTTCTCCTGCGCAACTCGATTTATATAAGCGTGCTCGTCGGCCTGTCTTGCCCGCTCGTGGGTGTGTTTCTCGTGATGCGCCGGCTGGTATTTATGGGCGTGGCACTGCCTCAGATCTCATCTACAGGCGTTGCTATTGCGCTTTCGCTTCCCATGTGGCTCGGGTTCAATCTTACCGAGCACGGATCACATAGCGCACACGCGCTTGCCTTTGCAGGTTCGATAACATTCTCGCTGACCGCTATCCTTGTGCTGGCGTTTTTGGAAAGACGGGGGCGAGGACAACCCGAAGGCAGACTCGGCACTGCATACGTGGTGTCAGCCGCGTTGAGCATCCTGTTGCTGTCAAAAAATCCCTACGGCGAAATCGGCTGGCTCGACATGCTGAAAGGGGAGATAATCACCATCTCCAATTTCGATCTTGTGCTGACTGCGGCTACGCTTATGTTTGTCTTAGGTGCGCTGGGACTGTTCCACAAGGAGTTGCTCCTGGTCTCGTTTGACAGGGAGATGGCAATTACGCTTCGCAAAAATGTTACTTTCTGGGACGTGCTGCTTTATTTGCTTATCGGCTTGACCGTTTCTATAGCGGTGCTTAGTGTGGGTCCTTTGATCACATTCGGATTTCTGCTGATTCCGGCTTTGACAGCGCATTTGCTTGCACGCAATATGCGCCAGTTCACAGTGCTGGCCTCTTTGATCGGTGGTGTAGTTGCGTTCGTGGGCTTCTATATCGCTTATCTGTGGGATTTGCCTGTGGGCCCGACTGATGTCGTTGTGCTAGGGGTTCTTTATGCTGCAATCTGGATTGTCGCCAGGCTTTTTCGCCAGTATACTAAATAACCCGTTGAAATGTTATTATTAACTCACTGCATGTAAAAAAGCCGTGAGGTTTTTGCAATGGAGAAAAAGAGAGGTAAATGAATATATGAGATTTGAAGATTTTGGGTTGTCAAAAGAGACGATGAAGGCAATAGCGGAAATTGGGTATGAAGAGCCTACACCCATACAGGCTTCCGTTATTCCAATGATCATTGGCGGGGCCGACATTATCGGGCAGGCCCAGACCGGCACGGGCAAGACTGCGGCGTTCGGCATTCCTATAGTTGAAATGTGCGGAAAAAACGAGCGTCCTTTTGCAATCATACTGGAGCCGACAAGAGAGCTTGCCGTACAGGTAGCGCAGGAGATCGACCGCATAGGGAGCCGCAGAAGGATCGTGGTGCTGCCGGTATACGGCGGGAAGTCCATCGATACCCAGATTAAGGCGCTGAAACGAGGGGTTGATGTAGTCGTGGGTACTCCTGGCAGGATAATCGACCACCTCAACAGGAAGACACTCTCACTTTCATCAGTAAAGATGGCGGTGCTCGATGAGGCCGACGAAATGCTGAACATGGGGTTTATCGAAGATATAGAAACAATACTCAAGGCAATTCCTGACGCAAGACAAACACTGCTTTTCTCTGCGACGATGCCGCAACCTATTATCAATATTGCCAAGAGACATATGCATGAACCTGAAAAGATACGCATCAATCCCAAGGACGTCGTTATCCCGCAGATAAAACAGGTTTTTTATGAGGTGCGGGAAGGGGACAAGATAAATGCACTTTCCAGGCTGCTCGACGTCGAAAACCCTGAACTGGCGATCATATTTTGCCACACGAAACTGCAGGTCGACGACGTTTCCATGAAACTGGGCCAGCTTGGATATAACGCGAGCGCACTGCACGGGGATTTTACCCAGGCCCGAAGAGACGAGGTAATGTACAAGTTCAGGGAGGGCATGCTCGATATACTTGTTGCCACGGATGTGGCTGCAAGGGGGCTGGATATAAAGAATGTTTCCCACGTTATCAATTTCAGTATTCCCCAGAATCCCGACAGCTACGTGCATCGGATCGGAAGGACGGGCAGGGCGGGGAAGTCAGGAATAGCCATAACGTTTGTAACTCCGAGGGAGTACCGTCATTTAAAGCTTATCGAGCAGACTGCAAAAACCGTGATCGATAAGAAGAAATTGCCGTCTGCGCAGGATGTGATCAAGGCAAGGGAAAAGAATATCATGAAGGACATCTCCGGCATAATTGAGGAAGGCAACCACGCGAGGTATATGGAGGCTGTTAAAAAACTCTCCGAGCAGCACAGTTTTGCCGACATAGCTGCCGCGGCTTTTTTTGCCGCTTACGGAGAAATTAAAGAACAGTCAGCCGGGGAGCAGACGGAAACGAAAGGTATGGTTCGTCTTTTTATGACTATCGGCAGGAAAGACAAGATCAAAGTTGCGGACATTGTAAAATCGATAGCATCTGAAGCAAACATACCTTACAGCAAAATAGGCAATATCGACGTCCTCGAAAAGTTCACCTTTGTGGAAGTGCCTGCGGAGCTTGCCGACCGTGTTATACGCTCTGTGGACGATATGATTATGAAAGGCAAAAGAATCAAAATACAGCAGGCAACAGCAAGACCCTCGTAAGGTCTGAACTCTGGTGCAATTATGCAGATTCAGTGTCCTGTATGTAAAAAAAAGACAACCTGGGAAGAAAACCCGTATAAGCCTTTTTGCTCTGAACGGTGCAAGCTTATAGACCTCGGCAAGTGGGCAACGGAAGAGTACAAGGTCCCCGGTGAGCAGGCTGATGACTCAACGGATAAAGTACCAGAAAAACGCGATGAAGAGTGAGGAGGACAAACGGCGATGACCAGCATTATTGTTACCGGCGCAGCAGGTAGAATGGGCGGGAGGATCATAGCGCTGTCGAAAGAGTACCCTGAACTGCGGCTTGCCGGCGCACTGGAGAGAAAGGGGAGTGAAGCCGTTGGCAAGGATATCGGACCGCTGACAGGCATAGGGGAATCAAGCGTGAAGGTCAGCGATTCGCTCGAAGCAATAATCGACAAGGCAGACGTGGTTATCGATTTTACTGCTCCTTCCGCTGCATTGCAGAACCTTGAGATTGTGTCACGACACAGTAAGGCAATGGTCATAGGCACCACCGGCTTTTCGAAGGACGAAATTGACACAATACGGCGATTTGCCGGCAAAATCCCTGTTGTCCTCGCCCCTAACATGAGTGTCGGTGTCAATCTCCTCTTTAAGGTGCTTCAGGATGTCGCAAGGGTGCTTGGTGATGATTATGATATAGAAATTATCGAAGCGCACCACCGCCTCAAGAAAGACGCTCCGAGCGGAACGGCCCTCAAAATGGCACAGGTTATCGCCGAAGCGGTAAACAGGAATCTAGAAGAGGTCGGTGTGTATGCCAGAAAAGGGATAATCGGTGAGCGTTCGAGGAAGGAAATAGGCATCCAGACAGTAAGGGCTGGAGACATCGTCGGCGAACATACGGTCCTCTTTGGAGGATTGGGCGAGAGGATAGAGATTACACATAAGGCATCGAGCAGGGACACTTTTGCACGGGGGGCCTTAAAAGCCGCACTGTGGATTGCCGCCAGGAAACCAGGGCTGTACGATATGCAGGATGTACTGGGACTGAAATAGCGTAATGGGTAATGAGTTTTCTTCTACTCATTACCCATTACTGTTTACGGTCTTTTACGCCCAGGAAGTGCCGCCGTCGACCATACTGTGCTCATCCCACATAAACCAGTTTCCTGTATCCGTCATAAACGAGTAGGTATTCTGGAAAATGGCGAAATGCTGCTCTTCTTCCTTAATGAGCCGTTCAAAGAGCATACGTTCTTTTTCTGTTTTCGCTTCCGCCAATGTCTTTTTGTAGAACTCCACTCCCTCTTTTTCCATGTTCATGGCTATCTTGAAGACTTCAAGTTCATCGACTGAGGCTTCCACCCGCTGCATCATCTCGTCTTTGAGCTCTGCGAAGATACTCTTCACGTTTTTCATGGGACTGACGTTATTGATAGTCAAATCCAATCCCTTGAACAGGGTCCTGAGCATTTCGAGGTGTCTCTTTTCGTCTTCGACAACTGAGAGGAACATTTTCTTTCCGACCGGATGTTTTGTCCTCCCGGCAGCCTCTCCATAAAACTTTATGGCATCGGTTTCCATCCTGATGGATATCTCTATGGCATTCATCGTTTCTCCCTTTCTTAAAGAAATGTTGAATATTGTATTTTGAATGTTAAATTACGAAAACACTTCATCCATTCAACATTTAGCATTCAACGTTCATAATTATATTTTTTCAAACAAACTTTTGGTTGCGCCGCAGATAGGGCACACCCAGCTGTCGGGTATCTTTTCGAAGGGGGTCCCAGGGGCTATTCCTGAATCGGGGTCTCCATACTCGGGATCATAGACATATCCGCATACGCTGCACTTCCACTTTTCCATAACTTCCTCCATTTTAATCAGTAATTAGATTACAGTCTGCTGTTCATATTTTACTGATTATTATTTAGTATTTATTTTGTGCTGATAATAGTATAACGGAACTCTACTCACTGTCAATCTTTTCCATCTTCACTTTTGCGATCCTTTGCGCGACCATCTCGAGAATCCTGAGGCGTTTATCATCGAAATCGATCGTATCACCGGTTTTCGGAATTCGCTGGAGATTCATCACGATAAATCCTCCGAGCGTCTCGTATTCAGGCGATTCGGGAATAGCAATATTGTAATCTTCATTGAGGTCACCGACACTGATCGATGCATCGATAATCATGGAGCCGTCCTCAAGCTGTATAACAGGGCTCTCGGTATCGTATTCATCCCGAATTTCGCCGACTATCTCTTCAAGAAGGTCTTCCATGGTCACAAGTCCGGAAACAGCGCCATACTCGTCTATGACGATTGCCATGTGGACTCTTTTCCTTTGCATCTCACGCAGCAAAATACTTATTTTCATGGTTTCAGGAATAAAGTAGGGCGGCTTGATTGTCCGGTGAATGCTGACATTCCCGGTTTTCAAAAGCAGATTATAAAAATCTTTGGCATAAAGGATTCCCCGGATGTCATTAAGGTCCTTGCCGATGACCGGATATCGTGAGAACTTCTCTTCCGAAATAATTTCCTTCACTTTATCGACCGGCATCGAGAGGCTTATGATAACCATTTGTGGAGAGGGGATCATGACCTCTTTGACCGAGGTATCCGTGAATTCAAAAACGCTATGGATGAGCTCTTTTTCGTCGGGCTCGAAAACTCCCTGCTCTCCCCCTTCTTCCAGGAGGAGTTTAACTTCCTCTTCGGTAACATATTGCCGCTCCGTAAACGCCTTTTTCTTAAAAGGCCTTAATATTATATTGGAACTGGCGGTCAGGAGAGTGACAAGAACGTTTGCGATCTTTGCAAACCTTTCAATCAACGGAGCAACCCAGAGGCCGACGGCCTCACGGTTTGCAAGCGCCAGAGACTTTGGAACGAGTTCACCGAAGACAAGGAAGAAGAATGTTATGACAATGACGACAAAGCCGATTGCGATAGCCTCACTTGAGGCTGCAATTAACGGTATCGGCGCTGCCTGCAGCATCGGCTTGATGATCTTGACCGCTGCCGCGCCGCCTATGGCTGAGGCCAGGTCTGCAGTCAGCGTTATGCCTATCTGAATAGTTGCCAGGAACCGATCGGGCTTTTCCCTGAGCTTGTAAAGGATAGCCGCATTCCTGTTGCCCTCATCCACCAACTGTTTGATGCGGGACCTTCGGTTGGTCACAACAGCGATCTCAGAGGCCGCAAAAAAACCGTTGATAAAAATGCAGGCCGCTATAAGCAGGAGTTCGAGCCACTCGCTTGTTAACATTTATGATTATGATCCCTGCAAGTCAGGTTCAGGCCCATACGAAACCATTATATCATTTTTTGCAAATGACATCATCCTAAAGACCTTTACCCATGTCTTCCTCTTCTTTTAAGGATCAACGGTAAGTATTGTTCTCACAATCTCGGGTCTATGGGCAATCAGTCTCAGCTCATCATCGGTGAGCGGTTTTTGAGTATGAAGGTTTGCATACTGCGCCAGCTCCAGTATTCTCCTTGCCTCGTTGTCATCATGAAATTCTATGCCGAGCTTCGAGTAGACGTGCCTGAACCCTTTGATGCCGCCGTATTCGCCGGTAGTGATGACCCTTCCTGTTTCGCTGAGTTCGGGTTCTCCCCTGCCGACGTCCTCGGGATCGTATAATTCATAATTTCTCCTGTCTTTCAGAGCGCCGTCGGCATGAATGCCGGATTCATGAGCAAAGGCGTTTGCACCCACACCCGGTTGGCCGATGGGGATGGGGAGGTTGAAGGCATAAGAAGCGTATTTGGCAATTTTCCATGATTTTTTCAGATCAACATGCTCGTCAAGAGGCACCTTGTCTTTCAGTACATGCGAGAACTTCAATGCAAGTATAGTGGACACGAGGTCGCAGTTTCCTGCACGCTCACCATAGCCGTTTATAGTTGTGTTTATGTATGAATCAACGCCTGCCTCTATCGCGCCCTGAGCCCCTGCAACCGAAACGGCCTCTCCCATTCCGAGGTCGTTGTGGCAGTGCATTTCAACGGGAAACTTTGTGGCCAGCGACAGGGCCTTTATCCTGTCATATATAGTAATGGGATCGTCAACACCGAGAGTGTCGCAGTACCTGAACCTGTCCACGCCGGTCTCCTTGCCCATGACAGCAAACTCAATCAGCCGGTCGAGTTCGGTCCTGGATGCATCTTCCGCATTAAGACCTATTGTCTCAGCGCCGAGTTCTTTTGCAAGTTTAATGGCTTCTGAAACAGTTTTTATTATGTCCTTCCAGGATTTCCTGCCCTGGAATTTCCCATGCAGCATGATCTCCGAGGTCGACATCGAAATATTCAGATGTTTTATGTCGGGGCAATTCTTAAAAGTAATCCTTACGTCTTCCGGGACCGCGCGGCACCAGCCTTCCAGGTGCGTTCTCTTGATCACTCCTTCTTTGGCAAGCATGAGATTGGCATTAATGTAGTTGATCTCATGCTTCAGTGTGGGAAAGCCGATCTCGCTTTGGTAAATACCCATTTCATCGAGATAGATGTTCAGCATGGTCTTTGACAGCTTGGGCAGCAGGATTCTCGATGTCTGGACCCCGTCTCTATTTGTGACGTCAATTAAATAAACTTTGTTATTGTTGCTCATTTTCCTCCCCTCTATTTCTGTACTGAGTAATCCGATATTTGTTCTGAGTGTGAAGAAACCTAAACTATGATTTTTTTACCGGCCGCACATCACCTATCACGCTTTACGCTTTGTTACTTCCCTGGCAATGGCAACTTTTCCGGTCCTCACGAATTCCTTGATCCCCATTGGTCTCATGATCTCGATAAAAGCCTCTATCTTTTTCTCGTCCCCGGTAATCTCGATGGTATAAGTGTTCTGACTCGAATCCACTATTCTCCCTCTGAATATTTCGGCCGTCCGCAGCACTTCGGCCTTGTATTCCTGGCGGGGGGCCACTTTGATCAGCACCATCTCTCTTTCAACGTGGTCGAGTTCGGTGAGGTCCGTAACTTTTATGACATCGATCAGTTTATTAAGTTGTTTTGATATCTGCTCGATAATCCAGTCGTCACCCGAGGTAACTACCGTCATTACAGATACCTGGGGATCGATAGTCTCACCCACTGAGAGGCTTTCTATGTTGTATCCCCTGCCGCTGAAGAGTCCGGAAACTCTCGAAAGAACGCCGAATTTATTTTCAACAAGCACAGATATAGTATGGCGCATTATTTTACCACCTTGAGTTTTTTCTCAGGCTTCTTTTCTTCTTCGAACAGCATGGTATCCAGGGTGGCGCCTGCAGGGACCATGGGATAAACCTTCTCCTTCCAGTCAACTGCAAAGTCCATGAACACCGGTCTCTTTATCCTGAATGCCTCTTTGATAACAGGCACGACTTCATCGGGTTTGGTCGCCCGCAGTCCCACAGCTCCGTATGCATGCGCAAGTTCAACGAAATCCGGAGTTATATCTACGTCGAGATTGGTATGCGAGTAACGCTCCTTGTAAAAGAGTTCCTGCCACTGCCTTACCATCCCGAGGTAGCGGTTCTTCAGAATGGCAACTTTTACAGGAAGCTTATAGATCACTGCTGTCGCCAATTCCTGTATATTCATCTGAATACTGCCATCACCAGCAATATCAATAACGAGTTTGTCAGGGAAGGCAAGCTGTGCGCCTATGGCTGCGGGCAAGCCGAAACCCATAGTGCCGAGGCCGCCCGAAGTCAGCAAACGCCTGGGCTTATCGAATTTGTAAAATTGGGCTGCCCACATCTGGTTTTGGCCGACTTCGGTAGTGATTATGGCATCACCTTTTGTGAGCTCATATATCTTTTCCACGACAAACTGAGGTTTGATGACGTCTTCGCTGTAGGTATAGGTGAGAGGCCTTTCCTTTTTCCAGACATCAACTGCACTTAAGCCAGGCTTTTCTTATTTCATCCCACGGCTCTTTTATGTCTTTTTTTAGCACCTTGTTCAAAACAGTCAGGACATTTTTGACATCTCCGACTATGGGAATATCAACGCGGACATTCTTTCTGATGGAAGTTGGATCTATATCGATATGTATGATTCTGGCATTGGGGGCAAAACCGTCGATCTTTCCGGTCACCCGGTCGTCGAATCTCATGCCTATTGCTATCAGAAGATCGGATTCCTGGATGCTCTTGTTCGCATAATAAGTGCCGTGCATGCCGAGCATGCCCAATGAAAGCATATGTGTGCCGGGGAACGCTCCCAGTCCCATAAGAGTCATGGTGACCGGTATATTTGTGTGCTCTGCTAACTCCCGCAATTCGTGGGAGGCTTCGGACAGGATGCAGCCGCCGCCTGCAATGATGACCGGTTTTTTTGCCCGGGCTATTTCATGTGCGGCCTTCTCTATCATCCACTTGTTTCCCTCATAAGTCGGATTATAACTCCGCATTTCGACCTTATCAGGCCAGATAAAGTCTGCCCTGGAGGAAGTTACATCTTTTGGAAGGTCCATCAGCACTGGCCCCGGACGTCCGGTGACCGCCACATGGAACAACTCTTTCAACTGCATTGCCAATTCGTTTACATCTTTTGCAAGGACATTATATTTTGTACATGGCCTGGTTATCCCGACTATGTCAGCTTCCTGAAAGGCATCATTGCCTATCAGAACTGTCGGCACCTGGCCGGTGAGGACCACAACAGGTATCGAATCCATTGAAGCATTTGCAATGCCTGTGACCGTATTTGTGGCTCCGGGGCCTGAAGTCACGAGCACGACACCGGGCTTTCCGGTCGCCCGCGCATACCCGTCGGCAGCATGCACGGCGCCCTGTTCATGTCTCGTAAGTATGAGCTTCAGATCTTTGTCATCATGCAGCAGGTCAAAGATATTGAGGATGACTCCGCCGGGGTATCCAAAAATATATTTTACGCCGAGCTTCTTAAGGGACTCAAGAATTATTTCAGCACCCGTCAATTTCATGATTAACTCCTTAGCCCTCAAATCGCAACTGACAGAGTATTGAGCGCTTGGCATTCTTACATTTTAAACTGCTCTGTCGGAACCTGGAAAATCGACAGTCATCCTGAGGTCGCCAGACATAATGAAAATATAAAATAACAAAAATTGCCGCAAATTATCAATACATTATTGACTATCGCACTATTGACAGGGCGCGACGGCGAGTTAACGGCGTTAAACAGTGAACCAGGCCGCAGCAGTGTTCAGCTCAGTGGCAAGACGGCCGAGGCCTTCCGAAGCCTGATTTATCTTTTTGACGGAGCTGCTCAACTCCGTTGTTACCGCGGCTATTCCCTCCATATTCCGGGAAACCTCCTCTGATGCGACCGACTGTTCTTCTGTTGCCGCAGCAATCCTCTGTACCATATCGTATACCTTCTCTACATAAGAGACCATTTCCTCGATAGATGTCAGTGTGCTGCGGACCTGTTCATCGACCTTGCCTATAGAATCCCGCTCCCGGGACATGGATTTTATGGAGGCAGCTACTTCCACCTGCATGTCATTGACAGTCTTTGCTATGTCATTTGTAGCAAGGGTCGTCCTTTCAGCCAGTTGCCTGACATTGTCCGCAACAACTGCAAAGCCTCTTCCCTGCTCCCCGGCCCTCGCCGACTCAATCGCTGCATTCAGTGCAAGAAGATTTGTCTGATCGGCAATGTCTTTAATGAGAGTCACAATATCTTTGATGTCTCCGGACTTCCGTCCCAACGATTCAATCTTGGCCGCAGATTCCTTTACTCTGAGCGTGAATTCCGATAATTCGGCCACGGTATTACCCATCGCATCTTTTCCCTGCTTAGCTATGTTTTGCATCTTTTGCGCCATGTCTGCGGTATCAGCCGCATTACGGGCCACGTCATTTGTAGTTTGCGACATCTCTGTCATGGCTGTTGCCGACTGTTCTATCTGAAGGCTCTGCTCACGGGAACCCTGATCAAGGGAATTGGCCGTCGAGGAGAGTTCTCCGGAACTGCCGGCGAGGCTATCCGTAGCAGTCCGTATTTTACCGACAATGTCCCTGAGATTGCCCACCATCTTCGCCATTGAGGACTGGACAGTGCCTACCTCGTCCGCAGAGCCACCGCTGATATGAGAAGTAAGGTCCCCTGTTGCAACTTCTTCCGAAATGCCTACAAGGTTGCGCAGCGGGCCGGAGATTGAACGATAAACCCATGTTCCGAATATTATCCCCAGGAATATTGCGCCTATTCCTATTCCTCCGATAAGAAAGATACTGAACCTTATCATTCTATTTACCGTGCTGATCGCCTTTTCCTGATCACCATGCGCAACCACAACCGTCTCTTTACCTTTTACAGTTTGATTAGCTACGATGTCTCTCAACCTGTCGGTTGCACGGAGCGCTTTTTCTCTCATTTCGAGCCGGTTGCGGATTTTTGAAATGACGCCGTCCTGTGAGAAAAGCATCGTCCGGACCGACATCAAAGCATTGCCTGCGTTGTCAAGGATTTTCCGTTCTTTCGGTGCATTAAGATTTGTCAGAAGTTTTTCCATCTTCTTTTCGACGACGTCCATCCTGTCGAATGTCTGCCTGAGTTCCTTCTGAATTGTCTCAATCTCTCCCGGCGAATTGACAGCGAATAGTTTCGACGAACCTGCTTCGACAAGAAGTCCAAGGTTTCCAAGATCAGCGTTCCCGGAAAGCACGTCGTCCGCAAAACGGGACTTTGAGAAGGCATCCTCCTGCGTTTTCGTATCAGTGGCATAGGTTTGTCCGGCGTTAATGATCTCCTGTTCTACGGACAGGATGAAGGGATGACAACCTTTCCCCTACGTCCTTGTTTATGGCTTCGTATTGAGGATTGGCTCCGCTGCCCGGCTGTCCCACGAGCGTCATCCTGATCTTGAGCAGCTCATCCATTTTATCTCCGAGTGTCTTTATGTCGCCGCAGATATCTTTGGAACCACGCACATAGTCGTTTTGCAGGGCCTTGCTCATTGTAGAGTTCATTTTGCCCCGGGCGATAATCAGCGCTCTTTTATCGCGGGCACTCTGTATCTCGGCAATTGTAAGTTGGACATCTTTGAGCGCGACCTTCAGAGATTCAATGGTCCTGAGTTTGGAAGAGATGCTCCGGGTATCCCCAAGTGACGAAACAAATGCCGCCGAATCGCCCGACTGCAGAGCGGATATCTTGTCTTTCAGCTCTTTTAATTTTCCTGAGGTCTCGCCCAATTTCAGGGAAATGGTCCTGCTGGCGGCAGCAGCGTCCTCCTCAGCCTTAAGCCTTGCCTCGGTTATCGTGAACGCATCGGCCGCAGTTTTGTGCAGTTCGTCGCTGGTCTCCATTCTTGCCCCGCCTGAGAGCGACTCCAGGGCACCCTGGGCATCCCTGACTTCCGAAAGAGATTTCTCGGCCCCGGAACGGTATGTCTTATACTCGGCCATGTCCCTGGAAGCCATCGTTTTTACGAGATCTGCAGCTGTACCCTGTATGGCCTTCAGGAATTCAACAGTCCTGATTTGAAAGGGGGTGCTGCGCTCGGTCAGATAAAACAGCTTGTTTTTTACAAATACCATACCGATGATACTTGTCAGCGCCACAGCACAGACTATTGCAAGGACGATTACAACGTTTAAAGTCAACTTGGTTTTAATTGTCATTTTATATATTTTTGTCCCTCTCCATTTATGAAATCGATAAGCTTCTGAACTCTGGGAGACGGCTTTCCCTTTGTAAGCAGAATGATAGGCCTGCCAATTTCAGGGGTTTCAGGGGATTTAACGGAAGCATCGACAACTGCCAGAGGACCGATTCCGATTGCTTCAGGGTTTGATGCGACATTTTGTCTTACGTCTTCTGCCGTAGTCGCGTCCAGCACCTCTTTCAAAACCGGACTGTCGTCGAGCATATTTTTAATGAACAGGCTGTTTGTGCCTGGGATCAATTTGCCCCAAACAACCAGGATGGCGGCATCCTTTCCTCCCACTTCTTTCCAGTTCGTAATTTTCCCGGTAAAGATACCCTTGAGCTGGTCCTTCGTCAATTTTGGGACAGGGTTGTCCTTATGGGTGAGAACAACGATCTTGTCCTTTCCAATAGTCACCTGCTGATATGCCGAAGGGTCCTTCACCTCGACGCCTTCCTTTTTCATTAGGCCCATCCAGTCTTCAAAGGTAAGTCCGGCACTCGCCGCATCCAACACGCCCCTCTCCAGGTCCATCATGGCTACCTTGGGTCCCGATGAAAGGATACTGAGCTGCATGCCTGTGGCCTTTTCAAAAGCCGCCTTGATCGGTTTCAGGACATTTTCAGTCGGTGCCGCGCCGGCTCCAACCTTGATTTCCTCGGCGGACACGCAAAATGTCGAAGCAAAGAACAGAGCGGCACAAACCATCAGAACAGATATACTTTTTTTCATATTTTATCTCCTTTTTTTCTCGGTTTCATGAATTTCAAAACAGGCAAAATCCCCGGCGGGTCCGACGCATGGGAGCGTAAGCTATTCAGATATGGAGCTTCTTCTGACGTTCCATTGGACATCCTATTATATAGAACCTCCATATTTAGTATATTAAATTTTCCTAATATTTTCAATATCTGAGCAATAAGAATGAATGGGGTCAGAGTTTAACAGACTTTGACAAATTTGAGTATTTATGATTAAATATAGCAGCCTTTAATGATAGCCCTGTGAGGCTAAAAGGAGCATTTTTGAACTGTTACAGAATATATGATGGCCTTCTCTTGGAAACAGGAGGAGGCCTTTTTTTTGCGTGCCATGACAAAAGAACTGCTTAATAAAAAAGATATTGAACGGATACTGTCAAGGATCGCCCATGAGATAATCGAAAAGAACAAGGGGACGGAGGGGTTGTGTCTTGTCGGCATCCAACGCGGGGGGGTACACCTTGCAGGAAGGCTCTCTTCAAAGATCCAGGAAATAGAACATGCCGGGATTGATGTCGGGTCGCTGGATATCTCGCTTTACAGGGATGACGTAGGTATAAGGAAGAACCATCCTGTTGTCAGAACGACCAGCATACCCTGCGACATCAACGGAAAGAAGATTGTACTGGTTGATGATGTGCTTTATACGGGACGCTCCATAAGGGCCGCAATGGATGCTCTCATGGATTACGGACGGCCGGCGCAGATAGAGCTCGCCGTTCTTATTGACAGGGGGCACAGGGAACTGCCCATACGTCCTGATTTTATCGGTAAAAATATCCCCACCTCGCATTCCGAGAACATAGAGGTGCAGTTTGAAGAGGACGGCATGGAAGACAGAGTGCTCATACAATCGACGGCAGTGGAATGATGACCAAGGATCTTGTTGGAATAAAGGATCTGTCAAAGGAAGAGATCAAAGAGGTGCTCAGCACGGCATCATCGTTCAAAGATGTGCTGAAAAGGGACATCAAGAAGGTGCCCGCCCTCAGGGGCAAAACAGTCGTCAACCTTTTCTATGAACCTTCCACAAGAACAAAAACCTCTTTTGAACTCGCTGAGAAAAGGCTGAGCACGGACGTGCTGAATTTTTCAGTTTCCACCAGCAGTGTTGTTAAAGGCGAAACCCTTTATGACACGGTGAAGACTATCGAGTCATATGGCGTAGATTTCATAGTCATCAGGCATTATTCGAGCGGTGCGCCGCATTTTATTGCACGCAACGTGAACGCCTCGGTCATTAATGCCGGAGACGGCATTAATGAACACCCGACGCAGGCATTGCTCGATGCCTTCAGTATCATTGAGAAGAAGGGAACTCTTGACGGGCTTAAGATTGCCATTGTCGGCGATATATATCACAGCAGGGTGGCAAAATCGAATATCTACCTTCTTTCAAAATTCGATACCACCATCAGATTGCTCGGACCTCCAACGCTTATTCCTGAAGTGGGTGATTATGGCGTAGAAGTTTTTTATGATATGGACAAGGGACTTAAGGATATAGATGTCGTTATGATGCTGAGAATACAGACGGAGCGGCAGGGGAAAGGGTTTTTCCCTTCCACGAGGGAGTATTTTAAATATTGGGGAATGGACATGAAGAGGCTTGATCTTGCCGGCAAGGATACTATAGTTATGCATCCGGGACCGATGAACCGGGGCATCGAAATAGCTTCGGACGTTGCGGACAGTTCACAGTCGGTCGTCCTCGACCAGGTCACCAACGGCATCGCGGTAAGGATGGCTGTGATGTACCTGCTGTCAGGCCAAAGAAAAAATGAATAAAAATCTGCTTATAAAAGGCGGGCACATCATCGATCCCTCACAGGGGATAGACGGCATCGGCGATGTCTATATCGAAGGCGGCAGGATAGCCGCAATCAGGCTGAAAAATGGAAATCAGCACCGCGCTCCGGCTCTGAAAGAGCGCACTATTGATGCCTCGGGTCTGTATGTTTTCCCCGGACTCGTCGACATGCATGCCCATCTGAGGGAGCCCGGGTACGAACACAAGGAAACCATAAAGACAGGCACCAGGGCAGCTGTCAGGGGTGGATTTACTTCCGTTTGCCCGATGCCGAATACAAATCCTGTTAATGACAACACCACGGTAACTGCGTTTATGATCAAAAAGGCGGCCGAGGAGGGGTTCTGTTCCGTCTACCCTATAGGCTCGATCACGAAAGGACAGAATGGCGAAGAACTGGCTGAGATGGGCCTTATGTATGATGCCGGATGCAAGGCTTTTTCCGATGACGGAAGGCCGGTCATGAGCAGTTTAGTGATGCGAAGAGCACTCGATTACTCAAGGGTGTTCAATGTCCCGCTCATTTCTCACTGTGAGGACCTTGCCCTTTCAGACGATGGCACCATGAATGAAGGTGCTCTCGCCACAACCCTCGGCCTTAAGGGGATTCCTTCAGCTGCCGAAGAAGTTATGGTTGCGAGGGATATAATACTTGCCGAATTGACCGGGGGCCGGCTTCACATTGCCCATATCTCGACAGAAGGTTCCGTAAGGCTTATACGGCAGGCAAAAGAGCGCGGCATACGGGTCACTGCAGAGACATGCCCGCACTATTTCAGCCTTACCGAAGAAGCGGTGAACGGATATAATACCAACGCAAAGGTGAATCCCCCCTTGCGGACGCAAAAGGATGCCGGGGCCGTCAAAGAGGGGCTGCGCGATGGGACTATTGATGTTATTGCCACCGATCATGCTCCCCATCACCGGGATGAAAAGCTCCGGGAATTTGATAAGGCCCCATCAGGGATTTCCGGCTTTGAAACGGCACTGGGCCTGAGTCTTCGACTTGTCCGGGAGAACGTTCTGACTATCGGCAATCTCGTTGAGAAGATGACCTGCAATCCAGCCGGGATAATGGGTCTCGGTAAAGGGACCCTTCGTGAGGGCGCAGATGCCGACATCACGGTAGTTGACCTGAACAGGGAAACCAGGGTTGAAGCAGCTTCATTTGAATCACTTGGAAAGAACACTCCTTTTGACAAATGGGTACTGAAAGGAATGCCTGTAATCACCATAGTTGGAGGGGTAGTATATGAGGCAGGAATGCGATGAGTAAAGCATTGCTGGTGTTGTTTGATGGAACGGTTTTTGAAGGCAAGGGGATTGGAGCACCCGGTGAAACAATAGGCGAGGTTGTTTTTAATACTTCAATGACCGGCTACCAGGAAATACTGACTGATTCATCATATAAAGGTCAGATTGTTACTATGACGTACAGCCAGATGGGCAATTATGGAATAAATGAAGAGGATGTGGAGTCGTCAGGCGGCCCTAAAGTTGAGGGGTTTATTGTAAGGGAATATCTGGATTTCCCCAGCAACTGGCGCTCACAGGTCCCGTTGGGGCGGTATCTTCTGGAGAACAAAGTGACCGGCATTGAAGGCATCGATACGAGGGCCCTGACACGCCATCTGAGAAACCACGGTGCTCAAATGGGAATAATTTCCACCACTGATGCAGACCCGAACAGTCTTCTTATGAAGGTACGGGCCCACCCGGGAATCTCTGCCTTTGATTTTGTTGCGGAAGTTACTGCAAAGGCCCCTTATAAATGGTCTGAGGGTTGCTGGAAGTGGTGCGTTGCCGAAAGACAGCTCCCATTTTTAAAAGTCGTGGTTTATGATTTCGGAATTAAATTTAATATCTTAAGAAATCTGGCTGAAGCGGGTTTCGATGTAATGGTGGTGCCCGCTCAAACCCCGGCTGAAGCTGTACTCGACATGAATCCCGACGGCATTATACTGAGCAACGGGCCGGGAGATCCTGAAACAGTGACCTACGGCGTTGAAAATGCACGAAAACTGATGGGCAAGAAGCCGATATTCGGCATCTGTCTTGGCCACCAGATACTCGGGCTGGCAATGGGAGGCAGGACATACAAGTTGAAATTCGGACATCACGGAGGCAACCATCCCGTGAAGGACCTTGAGACTGGCAGGGTCGAGATAACATCGCAGAACCACAATTATTGCGTGGATATCCATAGCGTGCAGGGCAAGGCCAAACTTACCCACAGGAACCTCTATGACGGCACTGAAGAAGGCATGCAGCATGTCGAATTGCCCGTCATGTCCGTCCAGCATCATCCCGAGGCAGGTCCGGGCCCGAATGATTCCGCGCATCTGTTCAAACGTTTCAGGGAGCTTATTGAAAAAGGATAAAAAAACAGTGTCAAAGCACAACGTCAAAGCCGTCATTCCCGCGAAGGCGGGAATCTGTTCTTTCCAAAATAGTACATGGATACCCGCCTTCGCGGGTATGACGAGATGTGTGACCAGTAATGCTTTAAGTCTTTAAACTTATAAAGGGAGATGAATGCCTAAAAGGACGGATATCAAAAAGATACTATTGATAGGCTCGGGACCTATTGTAATCGGACAGGCATGCGAGTTCGATTATTCGGGCACCCAGGCATGTAAAGCTCTTCGCGAGGAAGGATATTCGGTGGTACTGGTGAACTCCAATCCTGCAACAATAATGACCGACCCTGAAACCGCCGACGCTATTTATATTGAGCCTCTTTCCGTAGAATTTCTTGAGTTGATTATCAAGAAAGAAAGACCTGATGTCATATTGCCGACAATGGGCGGTCAGACTGCGCTCAATCTGGCGGTGGAACTCTCCGAAGCCGGAGTGCTCGACCGTTATAAGGTGGAGCTGATAGGCGCGAAACTGCATGCGATCAAAAAAGCTGAGGACAGGGAGTTGTTTAAAAAGGCAATGCGAAACATCGGACTGGAAGTGCCGAAGAGTGCCGCCATAACAGCGATGCAGGACGGACTCGATATTATAGAGCATCTTGGGTTTCCCATCATCCTAAGGCCTGCATTCACGCTGGGAGGGGCCGGCGGAGGCATTGCGTATAACATTGAGGAATACCGTGAACTTCTCGAGAAGGGGCTGAAGCTCAGCCCTGTCGGCCAGGTGCTTGTAGAGGAGTCAGTCCTGGGATGGAAAGAGTATGAACTGGAAGTGATGAGGGACAACAAAGACAATGTCGTCATCATCTGCTCCATTGAAAATTTCGACCCTATGGGTATCCATACCGGCGACTCTATAACCGTAGCGCCGGCACAGACGCTTTCCGATAAGGAATACCAGAGAATGCGCGATGCCGCCATTAGCCGTAATACGGGAAATAGGCGTTGATACCGGCGGGTCCAATATCCAGTTTGCGTTAAACCCAGAGAATGGCAAGAATGGTGGTTATAGAGATGAACCCCAGGGTATCAAGGAGTTCAGCGCTTGCCAGCAAGGCAACGGGTTTCCCGATTGCAAAAATCGCGGCCAAGCTTGCTGTCGGATATGCCCTTGATGAGATAAGGAATGACATTACAAGAGAAACCCCGGCATCTTTTGAACCTGCCATCGATTATGTGGTGACAAAGATCCCGAGATTCACTTTTGAAAAGTTTCCCGATGCAGACGCGACACTCACCACTCAAATGAAATCGGTAGGCGAGGTAATGTCTATAGGCAGAACATTCAAAGAATCTCTTCAGAAAGCAGTGAGAAGTCTTGAGACAGGCTCCGCGGGTTTCGAGCCTGTCGATAACTCCAGTCGAGGAGATAAGGGCAAAACTGAAAACTCCCAATGCCGACAGGATATGGTATATAGCCCAGGCACTCAGACAGGGCATTTCTATCGAAGAGGTCTACTCGCTTACCAGGGTGGACCCATGGTTTTTGCATAATATAAGGCAGATTATTGAATGGAGGACCTTTGATAACCCGGAAGACGATCGGAGCACGGAGAGCCAGGACAGAGGAAACTGCCTCTTACTTTGCAGTGTTGCGGGAGGCAAAAGAATACGGCTTTTCCGATAAACGCATTGCTGCATTGAGCGGAAAAGCAGAGAAAGAAATCAGGGACCTGAGGAGAAGTAACGGACTGAGGCCGGTCTATAAACTTGTCGATACCTGCTCGGCAGAGTTTGAGGCGTATACTCCATACCTGTATTCGACATATGAGAAGCCGTTTTATACATCTTGGACCCGGCACCTCTCACTTTGCCAAAGGGGCGATTTGCTGAGTGCGAAGCAAATCCGACTGACAGAAAGAAAGTGATAATTCTCGGTTCCGGTCCGAACAGGATCGGACAGGGAATAGAGTTTGATTATTGTTGTGTCCATGCGGTATTTGCCCTCAAGGAACTCGGTTATGAGACTATAATGATCAACTGCAATCCCGAAACAGTCAGTACTGATTATGATACTGCCGACCGCCTCTACTTTGAACCCCTGACCATTGAGGATGTTCTTAATATCATCGATATCGAGCAGCCTGAGGGCGTTATTGTTCAATTTGGCGGACAGACGCCTCTGAAACTTGCGGTGCCCCTTGAGAATGAGGGAGTAAAGATACTGGGTACTTCTCCTTATTCTATTGACAGGGCGGAAGACAGGAAGAAAGTTTAAGGAACTGCTGCATAAACTGGGACTTAAACAGGCTGAAAGCGATACGGCCATGTCCATTGAAGAGGCAATTGCCGTAGCGGCGAAAATAGGATATCCGGTAATGGTCAGGCCCTCATATGTCTTGGGCGGCCGCGCCATGGAGATCGTTTATGACGCAGGCTCTCTGACCGACTATATGAAAAAGGCTGTCAAGGCATCGCCTGAACACCCGATCTTGATAGACAAATATCTCGAAGATGCCATAGAAGTGGACGTGGATGCTATCGCAGACGGCACGATGTCGTAATTGGCGGGGTCATGGAACATATTGAGGAGGCCGGTATTCATTCAGGAGATTCCGCATGCTCAATTCCTCCTTACTCATTGCCCCATCTTATTGTTGAAGAGATCAGGAAACAGACAAAGGCGCTGGCAAAGGAACTCGACGTAAAGGGATTGATGAATGTGCAGTTTGCAGTCAAGGAGGGTGAAATATTCATACTGGAAGTTAATCCCCGCGGGTCCAGAACAATACCTTTTGTAAGTAAGGCCACCGGAGTTCCTCTTGCAAAACTTGCGGCGAAGGTAATGCTTGGCAAGACCCTGAAGGAACTTGGGCTGACAAAGGAAAAAGAGGTGACGCATGTTGCCGTAAAAGAGGCTGTCTTCCCATTTGACCGGTTCCCGGGAGTGGATACCATACTGGGTCCTGAAATGAAATCAACTGGTGAAGTGATGGGCATTGATGAAGATTTCGGCCTGGCTTATGCGAAGGCGCAGGCGGCAAGCTACAACAAGATCCCGACATCAGGAAAGATTATTATCAGCGTAAAAGACAAAGACAAGCCTCATACCGTCGAGATTGCGAGAAAATTAATCGATATGGGTTTCAGTCTTGTCGCCACCCGGGGTACTGCTCAGTTCCTGAACCTAAACGGCATAGAGGTGGAAGTTATCAATAAAGTGACGGAAGGGCGCCCTCACATAGTTGACCTGATCAAGAACAGGGAGGTAAATTTTATTATAAATACGGTAACAGGGACTCAGGCCCAGAGAGATTCTCTTTCCATAAGAAGAAGCGCGCTGCAATTCAAGGTCCCCTATACGACAACCATATCCGGAGCACGGGCAGTAATAAAAGCAATTGAAATGCTCCAAAAGAAAGAGTTGAGCATAAGGTCGATTCAGGAATACCATAAAAACGCTGAATCCGGCGTTATACTATAAATAAGATTATGAATGGCTGAATGATTTTGAAATCCTCTTGCAGGAATCGGCCAAACTTCACGGACATCTTTGCCCCGGGCAGGTGCTTGGTGTAAGAATGGCCTTGCTTGGACTGAGTGCTGTTGGAATCGATGATCCCAAGGGAAAAGACAGAAAAAAACTTCTCGTATTTGTCGAAATGGACAGATGTGCCGTCGATGCAGTGCAGTCTGTAACAGGATGCAGTCTCGGCAAGAGGACAATGAAATTTATGGACTATGGCAAAATGGCTGCGACATTCGTTAATACTCTGACTGGAAAGGCGGTACGTGTAATTGCCCTGAACGACTCCCGTGATAAGGCAAAAAATCTTTTCCCTGACCTGGAGGACAAATACGCGGCGCAATGTAGAGGCATACAAAATCATGCCGGACTAAGCGCTTTTTGAAATAATGGAAGTTTCAGTTGAAATAAGGCCTGAGGATATGCCGGGGAGACCCTTGCGCAGGGTCCAATGCTCTTCATGCGGAGAATATATACAGGATATGAGTGAAGTGATCCGCGAGGGAAAAATCCTGTGCAGACCATGTGCCGGCGGCACTTACTATCGCACTGGAAAACACGGGAGAACTGTCGAAACCAGAGGGACAAGATCTCAGAAATAAGGTTTTTCTGTTAGGGCTACGTAAGGTCATAAAGAATGGTAATAGGTCATAGGGTTGAATTGAGGTGATAGGTTTTTTACCCCTGACCCATCACCTATTACCTATGACCTTTCTTCTATAAAATAGCGGAGGTTACTATCATGGTTGTGAGGACAGTGCCGGTAGAAGACGCGGTCGGAATGGTATTGGCCCATGATGTAACGGAAATACGCAACAGGTCGGGAGGGCGAGACCAAAGATGATTTTAAAGGCAGGGCATTCAGAAAAGGGCATATTGTC
Source organism: Nitrospirota bacterium (assembly GCA_963796345.1). Classification (GTDB taxonomy): domain Bacteria; phylum Nitrospirota; class Thermodesulfovibrionia; order Thermodesulfovibrionales; family Dissulfurispiraceae; genus JADFXI01. The sequence continues at coordinate 48,140 of CAWCLI010000009.1, forward strand.
AGGCCTGAAGACATGGGTCATCTCCGGCGGCTGGGAAAGGACCATCTATTTGTTTTAAGTTGCTGATCGACGAGATACATGAAGATAATGCCGCTTACGCACTGGCTAGGCGCTTATGGGTGAGGGCGTATCAATAAGCGGCGCCCCGAAGGAAGGGAAAATCTCGATTATTGCGTCCAGGGACGGTCTTCTTAAGATCAATAAGCCCGCATTGAGCAGCTTCAACCAGTGCAATGAGGTAATGTGCGCAACTCTTCATGATAATACAGTAGTTACAAAAGGCCGGATTGTCGCTGGTACCCGGGCTATCCCGCTGGTGCTGAAGCGTGACAGGTTGAACGAGGCGGTCGCAGTTGCCAGGAATTCAACACCTGTAATAATGGTAAAGGAGATCGAGGCCCCAGGGCCGGCGTCGTAATTACAGGGAATGAGGTCTTTTATGGAAGAATAAAGGATGCTTTTGCACCTGTAATTACAAAAAAAATAGCATCTTTTAATGGTGAAATAATCGGGATATATTATGCCCCGGATGATAAAGAGTTTATCGTAAAAAGAGCTGAGGAATTGCTTCACGCCGGCGCTGACTTGCTGATAATATCCGGGGGCATGTCAGTTGATCCTGATGATATAACACGCTTTGCCATCCTCGATCTTGGGGCTGTTGATGTGGCATACAGCGCAGCCGTTTTGCCTGGTTCCATGTTCCAGATCGCTTACATAGGCACGGAAAATCCCAAGAATTCCTGTCCTCGGCATTCCAGCCTGCGCCATGTATCACAAGACCACTGTCCTCGATCTTATCCTCCCCAGAGTGCTTGCCGGGGAGCGTATCGGCAGGATGGAACTCGCTGAACTCGGGCACGGAGGGCTTTGTCTCGGATGCAGGAAATGCGCCTATCCGGTATGTCCTTTCGGGAAATAAAATAAATACAGGTTATAGGTAATAGGTGATAGGTTATAGGAAAAAACAAAATACTTTTTTCATGTCTTATAACCCATCACCTATGACCTATGACCTATCACCTATTATTTATGTTATATTGACTTACCACTTTTTTTTCTGATATTCTCATCCAAGCAATGAGAATATGGATAATCCTCATTATTTCTATGATGCCCATTTCATCTGCATTTGCTTTTGATGTCGAAGGGTTGCGTCCGCTTCCGCCCTACGGAGTATTTTCCACATTCAGTACAGAAAGCCTTCAACAGAACACTGTTGGGATTTGTCTTGGATTTGAGCGATCGGTCAACCCGAATTTTTATCGAACTACGGCGCAGATTGCCTACGGTATTCATGACAGGTTTGAAATCGATATGACTCTCCCCTATGACTTTAACTGGGGAAACCGTGTCTCAGGTCTCGAAGACGCAAACTTCGGCGTCAAACACAGGGTCCTGGATGAGGGCCAGTATTACCCGGCAGTCGCATATATTCTTACAGTTGCCCCTCCCTCCGGAGATGATGACTTCTCCACCCATGGACAGCATGGCGTCGGTTTGATTTTAACAAAAAAGATCGGCCCTTTCAAAGGCCATTTGAATATGGTGTATAAAAGACCTGGCAGGTCGGAGCTGAGCAATGAATACGATGTGAACATAGGGACCGAACTGGCAATTACGCATGATTCGAAAGTGCTGGCCGAATTAGTGGCAAGAAAGGAATATTTCAGGAATAGAATTGACCTGGTTGAATGGAGAGTGGGTTACAGGATCGCCACCCTTGAAAACCTTTACACAACAATCGGTGCGGGTTTCAACATCGAAAACCGCAGTCCCGACTTCCGCTTTCTGTTTTCGGTCAGCATAATTTTACCGAAAGATAAAAAGCCCCTTCAGAAAATTTATGAACAATAATATGGCTTGCCCAATGTGTTATACTAAAGCGCATGTTCAATTTTACTTTACCGGAACTCGTCGTTATTTTTGTAGTGGCACTGTTGGTCTTCGGACCCAAAAAGCTTCCTGAAATCGGCGCTGCGATAGGCAGGGGGCTGGCTGAGTTCACAAGGGCGCTGCAGGGCGTCAAGGACCAGATGGATATCGACATCAACACGGGGCATGAACCGCGTTCAACTCCTGATAAAACTCTTGAACAGAAACTAAAAGAAGCAGTGGAAATGCATGATTCGGACAGCAAGGGACAACAAGAAACCCCACATAAAGATAACCACGCCTGACGGTCTCGTAAAAAGTCCATATACTGCGTTGCGCTGCATCCTTCGTCACTGCGGCGTACTCGAAGTACGCCTCATTCCTCAGGATTTGCGCGCCTTGCCTATGAACTTTTTACGAAACCGTCTGTTTTTAGTGTTTTTGGAGACTGCCGATGGCAAACAATAAAATGGCCCTGATGGATCACCTTGGCGAACTCAGGAAGAGAATTATTGTCTCACTTATTGCCCTGGGAGTCACATTCGCGGTTGCTTTCAATTATTCCGAGGAAATCTTCGGTCTTCTCATGTTTCCGCTCAAATACAACCTGGAGTTTTCCGTAACGAAGTTGTCGATGCATTTTGTCCAGCACAATAAGCTGCAGAGCACAAAACTCGTATTCCTGGCGCCGACAGAGGCATTCTGGATGAATCTGAAGGTGGCTTTTGTGGCTGGGATACTGTTTGCTTTGCCGGTGATTTTCCATCAGATTTGGTTATTCATTTCTCCGGGCCTGCTGCCCAAAGAAAAAAAGTATGTTCTGCCCTTTATTTTCTTTGCAACCGCTCTTTTCCTTGCAGGGGCGGCTTTCTGCTTCCTCATAGTATTGCCTTTTGCGATAGGGTTTCTCCTCACTTATAAAGTGGGGGATTTCCTTATGCCGATGCTTTCCGTTGGACAGTATACGGATTTTTGTCTCAAGTTCATTCTCGCTTTCGGCGTCATATTCGAACTTCCCATAGCCATCATTTTCCTGACTAAAATGGGCATTGTCACTCCCCGGATGCTCGCAAAGAACAGGAAGTTTGCCGTCTTGTTCGCCTTTATTGCGGGTGCCATCCTTACGCCCACCCCGGATGCTTTTAACCAGACACTTATGGCAATTCCAATAATACTGCTCTATGAAGTCGGGATATGGATATCACCGCTATTCGTCAAGAAGAAAGAGGAGACCTCTGAAACGTAAATACTCGCATAAAAAGCTCAAGACATGATAGCTCAGGGCAAAAGAAATCTCAAAGCGATTGTTTCGGATATTGCCGAGGGATACATAACGGTGAACCCGCTTTTTCTGAAGTCTTTTAATGAAGAGTCTCTCAAAGCGTTATATTCGACAGTGATGAGGGCACAAACCGAAATTCGTATCGAACCATTCCCTTACCACCAAGTAGAACTCATAAGGAAAAGGAGTCTGAAGCTCCAGAGACTGCATGGTGCGCTGACAGTGATAAAAAATATTGCACGCGAGCGCAGGTACAAGTTCTATTAGGGGTCGCCACAGAATGTTGAAGTTGCCGAGGGGTCCTGCTTATACTCCGCATTTTTGGAACAATGAATTGCTGACAAGATTTCTTCCTGGACTCCGCAGTGGAACCACTCTACAACTAGTGAGGACTCGTCGGTGAAACAGGCATCCTGAAAAAGTCGTCTGCCTTGTTGAGTACTTGGGGGACTGGTTATTTCTCAGTCATCCTTTTCGATGTGTGGCACAAGAAGTACATCCCCGGTAGGATTGCGTCCAATCTAGAAAACCTGCCTTTTTATAACAAGGTTTGACATTTTATGTTATCATGAAGAAGGTGAGAAGGAGGATAAAATCATGAACATTTCACTTACGCCACAGCTTGAAGAACTGGTTAAAACGAAAGTCGCAAGCGGGCTGTATGGTTCCGCAAGCGAAGTCTTGCGCGAAGCCTTACGCCTTCTGGAAGAACGAGACCGGCTACACGCTTTGCGTATTGATCAGCTAAGGGCCGAAATCAAGAAAGGCTTGAACAGCGGTGAGCCCACTTCTTTAGATGTGAAAGTTATCAAAGCGCGGGGTCGTAAGCGGCTTGCGGCTCAACGAGCCAAGGCTACCGACTCGATGTTCAGAATCCTCAAGTCGTGGGCTGACCCCAATTAGATTTTTTCTTTTTTCTGTTGCGCCGCTTCTATCTCCCGTATCAGGTATCTTGCCGCCAGGCCGTTGCATGCGCCGGTAACAGTCCCTGCTGCAAGCAGAAAAGGCAGCACTATAAGTATTGCTTCGATTTTCCTGACAAAAAGCAAATAGGCAGTCGTTAGTTGCGCTAAATTATGGAAAAATGCGCCTATCAGACTAATGCCGAGCACGCCGAAAGATTCCGGGAAAAGAGTCATGACAACGCCCATTGAAACAGTCCCGGCCAGACCGCCGCTCAGGCTCAGGAAAAAGGCAGGGCCCAGGAATGTTCCCAGTAGTAAGGAGCCAAGCACAATTCTCACCATAGTGACCATCAGTGCAGGTCTTATGCCGTAGAAAAAGAGTGTAATAACCGTAATTATGTTCGAAAGTCCAAGGCGCAACCACGGTATCGGAGCAGGGACAAGCGCCTCCAGGCCGTGCAGGGCAATGGCATATGATGCCAGGAGAGCAATCCGGTATTTATCCGCTGATTGCATCCGGTCCTCTGTTTTTGTCCGGGGCTGAAACAGTTACAACAACCTTATTGGGAAGACAGACAATAGAGCCCCTGTCAATCCATCCTTCATGAATACAGATTTTGTTAGTGCAGGGGGCATCTTTTATTCTCACTTTGCCGCTCTTTATCTCAACTGTCGTCCTTCCGATTACTCCGCTCAACTCCACCGTCTTGTCCGTATTGAGCGGAAAAGTGTACTTCAGTTCGCCATTAACTTCTATTCTGACTTCGCTCCCTTTCGGGACCGCCTCTCTCACGTAAACAAAACTGTAAAAAGACAGAAAGATGCATACCGAAAGCAGGACCTTGTCGGCAAGTGTGATATTATTGCGCCGCATAATGTCTTTACCTCCGCAGAGTTTCATACATACTGCGGGCCAAAAATTTCCCCGTGTGCGAATTTTCATCGGCGGCCACTTCTTCCGGAGTGCCTGTGGAAATAATCCGCCCTCCCTCGTTGCCGCCTTCCGGGCCCAGATCGATTAGATAGTCGGACGATTTAATGATGTCAATATCATGCTCGATGACGATGACGCTGTTGCCCATATCAACCAGCCTGTTTATAACATTCAGCAGACGCTGCACATCGACAAAGTGCAGGCCTGTCGTCGGCTCGTCGAGAATGTATAAAGTATTTCCGGTGGCCTTTTTGCCCAGTTCTTTAGAGAGCCTCAGGCGCTGGGATTCGCCGCCGGAGAGTGTTGTCGCAGGTTGACCCAGTTTCAGGTATCCCATCCCTATATCTTCGAGGATATCAAGACGCTGTTTGAGTGGAGGGATTGCCTCAAAAAAATCAAGGGCCTCGGAAATCGTCATTTCAAGAACGTCCGCTATATTCTTGCCCTTATAATAGATGTTAAGCGTTTCTTTGTTATATCGTTTTCCTTTGCAAACATCACAAGTAACATACACATCCGGGAGAAAGTGCATTTCTATTTTTTTCAGGCCATCGCCCTGACAGGTTTCGCAGCGGCCGCCGGCGAGATTAAAACTGAAGCGGGAGGCCTTGTAACCCCTCACTCTCGATTCGGCAAGATGGGCAAAAAGGTCCCGTATAAAAGTGAATATTCCGGTGTAAGTTGCAGGATTTGACCGCGGGGTCCTTCCGAGCGGCGATTGATCGACACAAATCACTTTATCTATTTTTTCCAGTCCTTCAATGCGCCGGTGCTTCCCGGGGGTCACCTTGCTGTTATACAACTGCTTTGCCAGAGACTTGTATAAGACTTCAAATATCAACGTACTTTTCCCGGAACCGGATACCCCCGTAACGCAAACAAAAGACTTTAGAGGAATGGAAACATCTATTCCTCTGAGGTTGAACTCGGAAGCACCCTCGATGCGAATGAAGTCTTTCGGTATCCGGCGTTTAGGAGGTACTGGAATGCTGAGCTTCCCGCTTAAATACTTCCCTGTGATGGACGACTCGCAATCCTGAATGTACTCAGGGGTGCCCGAAGCAATAATCCAGCCGCCGTTCTTACCGGCGCCCGGTCCCATATCGACGACGTAATCCGCCCAACGGATAGTCTGCTCGTCGTGCTCCACAATGATGACGGTATTACCGCTGTCACGTATTGACGCAAGATTATTGAGCAATTTTCCGCGGTCCTTGGGGTGCAGTCCTATGCTGGGTTCATCAAGGACGTAGAGGACCCCTGTAAAAGATGAGCCAAGTTGTGTTGCCAGCCTGATCCTTTGCGCCTCTCCTCCGGAGAGGGTAAGTGACGGCCTGTCGAGAGTCAGATAGCCCAGGCCCACTTTCTCAAGGAAGGCGAGCCGGTCCGCGACCTCTTTCAGGACTCTTTTCGAGATAATCTTTTCTCTTTCGGAAAGAGTGAGATTGTCTATATATGCCTTGGCTTGTTCAACCGACATTGCCGCGAATTGGCCTATGTTGATACCGTTAATCTTTATATTGAGTGATTCTTTTCTAAGCCGCATGCCTCCGCAAGTCTTGCAGGGGGTCAGGTGGGTAAGTTCACTTTCGTAAACAGAATCAGGGAACTCATCATCGCTTATTCCTTCAGATGCCATGCCGTTACATTTTGGGCAGGCCCCATATTTGCTATTGAACGAAAACAGGCGCGGCTCTATCTCAGGATAACTGATACCGCAATTCGGGCAGGCCAGCGTTTTGCTGAAGAGGATGTCCCTGTTCTCATCAATCAGATTTATTACCACGGTATCGGCATATTTCAGCGACGTGTCAATAGCATGCTTGACTTGCCGCTCTATTGCAGGTTTTATGATAAGCCGGTCGATGACAATCTCAATAGTATGGCGCTGCTGTTTCTTGAGTGTAATATCGTGGGTAAGCTCCATCATGTTCCATCAATCCTGGCCCTGACAAATCCGTCGGTCCTCATCTGATGGAGTTCCTTCTTGTATTCGCCCTTTCTTCCTCTTACGAGAGGAGCCAGGACCTGGATCCTGGTGCCTTCGGGCAGCGCAGATACCGGCAGTGATAATATTGTTGATGTCCTGAGTTGCAATAACAGCCCCGCATTTGTAACAATACGGGATGCCGATGCGGGTATACAATACCCTCATGTAGTCATAAGTTTCGGTGATGGTCCCCACAGTAGACCTGGGGCTCTTGGTGACCGTCTTCTGGTCTATGGCAATAGACGGAGAGAGCCCGTCAATATAGTCCAACTCCGGCTTCTGCATCTGTTCAAGGAACTGCCGTGCATATGCTGAAAGGCTCTCCACATAACGCCTTTGCCCTTCGGCATAAATCGTGTCCATGGCGAGAGACGATTTTCCGGAACCCGAGGGCCCCGTAATGACAGTTATTTTGTCCCTCGGAATCGAAACATCGATATTCTTCAGGTTGTGCTCCCGCGCACCCCTGACATATAATGTATTTCTGAAGTCCTTCACATTCATTTAACTTATATTATAACCTACTGACAGGGCAATAATTAAGGAGTTAAAATCCAGAGATGTCAAAATCAGCAACAACCTTCCCTATAGGAACTTTGGCCTCGATTTTTACAGGAGTTTTATTTTCGTCATCTGTGAGCCAGATCAGAATATCTCCTTTATTCTGAAACAGACCTTCGGATTTCAGGAGCGGTTTCACTTTAACAGTATCTACATATTCGCCCGCTGTTGGAGAATTTGAGTCGTTCTTTTCCTATTACGTTGACTTCGGCAGTGAAAAATTTCTTGCTGTCGAAAATATCGATATACACAGCTTTTCCCTACTTCAAAAGGCTGTGTTCTAAGGTAATAAAATCCGGAGATCAAATCCCACAACTCTGTACCGTTCATAGAATAGTCATCCTTGGTCCTCTTTAAATAATCAATATAGGTCACATGCTTGTTGTCAGGATCGAAAAATGGTTTCCTTGTCACTCCTGTATTTTCCCTCATGTTGTTTTATCCTGAACTTGACAGGCAGGCCATCGACAACCTTGCTCTCGGCGTAATCCTCCACATTGTAAAATGCGGAAATAAAAGGCGCAGAATGCACCTGGCTTCTTATAGTGAACTTACCCTTAGCGCTGACAGCTTCAAGTCTCGGCTCTTCCGACATAAATACCGAACCAATATAGACTGTAAGAAGAGTTTTTCCCGCGTGTTTTTCAGGAGTCCAGCCCCGGCTTTCGGGCCTGGCAGCAGGCGGACCGTTGTCGGGGGCAAGGCAGGCGTATCATGGCAGGGCTACCTGAAGAGTCTGTTGCTTTTTGTTCATGAGATACGGGGCTATTTGAAAGGTCAGGGACTTCCGGGGGATTCGAGGCGGACTTATCAGAGGAACAATGACTTGTTGAGCAGTTGTGGCTTCCTCTGAATGGACCGCATTTTCCTGAACAGCTGTTTGGTTTCCGGAGTGCGGCGTTATCATTCGCACGATGATATATCTGTGGGGCGGTGTTTCCGGGACACTTTCGCCTGACAGGCAATGTTCGGTCCGGATGATTTTCAGATATAAGGAGCGCGGTGAGCGGCGTATCGGCAAACCGCGGATAAGATCAAAAACCCCTATCTCTGAAAATGCCAGGGCAATGAAAATAGCCGTGCAGTACCAGCGAAAGGGCCAAGAGATAACAATTGGCGCGAAAAATTTTCTCAACAAGCATGGCCATTTAATAAGATTATATGATAAGACCTTTATGTATTTTATATGTAACAAAAAAAGTTTTTGCCCCAATAAAAAAGCCCCCCGGTAACCCGGGGGGCTTGAGGAAGCATATCAAAGCGGAGTTTAGAACAATCCGCTCACCTTGCCGGTATTGGTATCGACATCAATTCTTCTGAAGGCCGGATTGGAACTCGTTCCGGGCATGAGGCTGATCGTCCCTGCGCACGGGCACAGGAACTTGGCTCCGGAGTAAATCAGGATGTCCCTGATAGGCAGAGTCCAGCCCTTTGGCACTCCCTTTATAGCCGGGTCATGGCTGAGGCTCAGGTGCGTCTTGACCATCATGGTGGCAAAGTCGGCGTACTTGGGGTCCTCTTCCAGCATCTTGGCCTTGGCTTCAGCTTCGGGCAGCCAGGAGACGCCGTCGGCGCCGTATACTTCTTTTGCGATGAGCGCGACGCGGTCGCGCAGCTTCATTTCAAGCGGATAAAGGAATTTAAATTTGTTCTTTTCGTTACAGGCATCGATGACCGCATCAGCCAGTTCCAGAGCGCCTTCGCCGCCTTTAAGCCAGTGCTGGGATTCTGCGCAGCGGGCACCGGCGGCTTCGGCAGCCTTTTTGATAACGGCCACTTCCGCGTCTGTATCTGTGTAAAAACGGTTGACGCAAACAACCGGGTTAATGCCGGACTTGCGGATTACGTTGATCATGTGGACCATGTTGGCGCAGCCTTTCTCGACAAGGGCCACATTTTCTTTTGTGTACTCTTCAGGCAATGCTTTGCCTGCCACAACCTTGGGACCGCCGCCGTGCATCTTCAGGGCGCGGACAGTGGTGGTGAGCACTGATACGTGGGGTTTCAGGCCGCTGAAACGGCACTTGACGTTCCAGAATTTTTCGAATCCGATGTCCGCAGCAAATCCGGACTCCGTCACATGGTAATCGAACAGCTTCAGTCCGATGCGGTCGGCGATTATGGAGGACTGGCCTACCGCTATGTTTGCAAAAGGGCCTGCATGAACAAAACAGGGATTGTATTCAGCCGTGCACATTAGGGTAGGGTTGATAGTATTGCGCATGAAGGCTGCCATGGCGTTGCCGACTTCCAGATCACCCGTGGTGACAGGCTTGCCGCTCTTGTCGAAGGCAACAGTAATATTGTTCAGCCTTTTTTTCAGGTCCGCGAGGTCATTGGCTACAGACAGTATAGCCATGCACTCTGATCCAACGGCTATCCCAAACTTGGATTGCATCATAAAGCCGTCTGTCCGTCCGCCGATACCGATAATGATATTACGCAGGCTCTGTGCGCAGAAGTCCATGATCCAGCCCATCTCCACGCGGGTAGGGTCGATATCGAGCCGCCTCATCTTGGTGAGCCGCTGGCAAGCTGCTCATCATTATAGTTACGCTCATGCTGCATCCTGGCGGTCATTGCCACCATGGCAAGGTTATGGGCGTTCATGATATCGTTGATGTCGCCTGTGAGCCCCAGGGAGAACTCGGTCATTGGGATCAGCAGGGAATTGCCGCCGCCGGCAGCAGTGCCTTTAACGTTCATGGTAGGGCCGCCGGAAGGCTGGCGCAGGGCCCCGCCCACATTCACGCCGCGCTTGCCCAGACCTTCCATCAAACCGCAGGAGGTGGTGCTTTTGCCTTCGCCCAGAGGGGTAGGAGTGATGGCAGTCACCTCGATATACTTGCCGTCAGGTTTGCCCTTGAGACGGTTGATGACTTTGAGAAAGTCGATCTTGGCCAGCCTGCCCATCGGCAGCATCTCGTCTTTCTGCAGTCCGAGCCTTTCACGCCAATCTTCCGCGGTGGGCATGTTTTTTTCCGCTTCCTCGGAAATCTGCCAGTCAGCTAACTTCGTTGCATCATACGGCATAAAAAACCTCCTTTAAAATGAAATTGAAATTATTTTCTCCGATATAGTGCGGGACAATTATAATCAATACAGCTGTTTATGCTTATCCGCACATATTTAGAAATATCCTCATATTATTAACAGCATATTCTATCCTCGACATCCAGCAATAAGAATACACCCTGCATCATCAATTCCAATAAACAGTTAAAACTCATTTTATCATTCCTGAAAGCCAGGGTCCCCATAAAGTCAAGACTTTTTGGAGTGGACTCGGTATCCAGTAAACAATTAGGGCAACTTCACGCGCCATGGATGCCCGATTAAACTCGAGCATGCCAGAAGGTTCTCTTTTCGTGACGGGTAAATATTTCAATATCATTGTTTTACCAATGGGCCATAGCTTTATTAATAAAGAAACTCTATGTTACAATTAGTCTTATGTGAAGTAGAAGACGGACTTTTTGGAGTCTGAATGAAGGATGATATAAGCGGTCAGTGGTGCAAGAGAGCATCTGAACTGATCGCCGAGGGACACAGGCAAATCAATAGTTTTCGAGTTGACAGCGCTGGTTGACGAGGTGCTGTCAGGCGCATTCAGAACAGCGACAATCCAAGTGCGCCGGATGATCTGGCGCTTGTTGCTATTGGCGGTTACGGGCGCAGTGAGATGGTGCCGTATTCGGACATTGATATAATGCTTCTTTCCAAGGGAAGGGACAAAAAGACAACGGAATCGGCCCAGGCAGTGCTTTACAAATTGTGGGACATGGGTTTGAACATAAGCCATTGCTTCAGGACCCTGGATGAATGCGTCTGCAGGACTGCCATCAGTGACCTGAAAACACGTACAGCTATCATTGATTCAAGATTTCTTGCCGGAAGCAAAACACTTTACGATGAGTTCATGAGGGACATCTATCCGAAAATATTATTTAAAAAGAAGCAGGAGTTTGTGGGAGGCATACTCGGCGAAGTCAACGTACGGCATAAGACGTATGAGGATTCCGTTTATCTTCTCGAGCCGAACATTAAAGACGGCATAGGCGGACTGCGGGACATACACACGCTCGACCTGGCTTTCAAAGGTCATTTTGAAAGTACAAGATATCACCGGTCTGGCAGCAGTATTGCCAAAAAATGATTATCTGCATCTAATGAAGGCTTTCGATTTTCTTTTAAGAGATACGTTTAAGCCTGCATATACTCTCAAAACGCAAGAACGATATCCTTTCCTTTGAATTCCAGAGCATCTGTTGCGCAGCCTCATGGGTTTCAAAGACACAAAGAGATTTATTGCACGCGGAAATAATGATGCGACTCTATTATAAGAAGGCGAAAGTGATCAGCGGCGTACTGAACAGGATTATGAACATCAGCGGACGCAAGTATGTACGTTTTCCTCTAAACCTGAGCATTAAGAGGATCACCGATGATTTTTATATTGCAAAAAATGAAATAACCGTGAAAGACAAGGCATTTTCAGAGATGTCGACAAAATTATGGAGGCATTCATATTTATTCGGTTTCAGGCAGGAAATTAAGTTATCAGGTGAAGGAAATTATAAGGGGGAGGTCCATTCTTATAAGCAGGAAAATCCGCCCGTCCAGGAAATCCGTGTCATATTTCTTAGGGATATTGAACGGCAGCAGGGTATATCGAGACACTCCGTGAAATGCATGAGACAGGGGTACTCGACCGTTTTATACCCGAGTTTGGAAGGTTAAGGCATCTGGTCATTTATGAGATCTATCATCGCTATACTGTTGATGAACATTCGCTGATTGCTGTAAAGAACCTTGAATTGCTTAAAACCCCCCGGCAGGCAAAGCTGGGATACCTGTCCGATATTCTGAAAAGGTCGAGACAGGACATTCTGTATCTTGCCATACTGCTTCATGATATAGGAAAAGGCGCTTACGGCGGGCATAGCGGAAGCCATGAAGATTCAGGGTATAAGATGCTGAAAACCATTATGGAGCGTTTCGATATCGAACATCAGGACAGAAGCAGGATTGAGTTCCTGGTGAGAAATCATGTCGTGCTTTCAAAACTTGCTCTTGCCAGGGACAGTGAGGCGCCTGAGACAGTGACACAACTTGCTGAAATTGTTGAGAATGAAGAAAACCTTGATGCGCTTTATTTGATAACATATGCTGACATGACAGCGGTAAATCCCGATTTTTGGACCGATTGGAAGGCATATTTGTTCTATGACCTCTATATGAAGACCACGGACCATCTGCGCGGAATAAGGGCCAAGCGATACAGACATCGGATAAGGAAGTGCAGGAATTCATCGAGTCAATGCCGGACAGGTATGTTATATCCACAACCACCGATGCAATGCATGCCGATTACCTGCTGGCCTCCCGCGTTGAAGACGAAGTGCTGGCGATAGTAGTGAATAAGCCGACTGAAAGGACAGCAGAGATAACTATAGCCACGAATGACCAGCCCGGACTTTTCTCAAAAATTGTCGGCGTGCTGAGTTGCAAGGGACTTAATATCTTAAGGGCCCGGATTTATACAAGTCAAAATGCTTTGGCGCTCGACAAGGTCCTATTGTCAAATTGGAGTTCTGTCTGGTGGGAAGGCCTGGAAGAGGAGTTGAAAAATGACTTTTACAGCGCTATTGTGCTCGGCTCCCCGATTTGTCCCGAGAGGGGCGTCTTGAAACGCACCATTAGCGGGAAAAGGCTGGAGAGCTTCATCGAGATTGATAATGAGACTTCTGTAAGCCACTCCCTTCTGGAACTTTTGCTTCCCGACAGGATAGGTCTGTTATTCGATATCTCGAAACAATTATTTCAGCACGGAGTATCTATAACGTCTGCTGTAATAAATACAGAGGAGGGCATTGCGCAGGATGTTTTTTATTTGCAGCGCAATGGTGTTAAACTTACTGGTGATTTTGTCCTGGGGGTCCTGGGAGCTTTGTATGATTCTGAAATAGCACAGGAAAAGCGGATGACGAGATGATTGCCGGGGTTAGAGAATAATCAGATGAAGCGACGATTCGCTTATATAGCGGCAGCCCTTCTGTTATTCGGCATTTTTTTATATGCGTCGAGAGGTCCTGATATCTCGAACGCACTCAAAAGGATAATACTGCCTGAACTTGAAGCTGCTACGGGCCGAAAGTTTATTGCCCAGCAGATATACGTCAACCTGTTTCCCCTGTTTGCCGAAATAAAAGGGCTCAAGTCGTTCGATGACAACGGTGAGCGGGTCTTTGAGGCCGAGAGAGTAAAAGGGTATATAGGGCTAAGTGGTCTGCTGCAAAAAAAACTTTTTATTAACAGGCTTGTCATTGTAAAACCGAATATTGAAGCAGACAAAAAGCAAATCGAGGAAATTTCCGCAAATGTAAAAAAATATCTGGCGAGCGAGCCGAAAACTCCGTTTAAAGTCGAGGTCAAGTCAGTCACGCTGGATGATGCCGAACTCTCTTATCGGGACAGTGATTATAAGGTGCTGCTGGGCGGGTTGCATGCTGATGTTACTGTATCGCGGTACCCAAAATTTATAGTTTCATCAAGGAGAGTGGCTTTCGATAAAAAGGGATTAAATGAGGCCAAAGGGTCGTTGGATATGGTCTTTTTTTTGAGAGACTCCCTTATCGATTTGAAAAAGTTAAAGATCATTTCCGATAAATCCGGTGTGTTCACCTCGGGGTCGCTCGAAACAAAAGGCCTTACCGGAAGGTTTTTGTCCGAAGCCACTATATATCTGGATACCGTAAAAAAGATTTTCGGGCTGAAAAAAAATGGCGAGGGACAACTTACTGTCAAGGGGTCGATAGGGATTGACAGCCTGAAGTCCGGTTTCGGCTCGGTTTTCGTCGATATGAAAATCAATGGCGATTTATTTCTTGAAACATTGATGGAACTGCTGAAGGTCAAGGAAAGAATTGCCGGGCATCTAAGCGTCGACGGTTATTTGAAAGGTCCTGTCAATAAACTGCATGTCGAAGGCAAGGCTGAACTCGATAAAGGCGATCTCTTCGGAGTGCCCATCGAAAAGTTGAACTGTAATATCTCGTATAAGGACGGCACAATGAGGTTCCTGGACGGACATGGACGGCTCCTTCAGGGTAACGCCATTGCCGAAGCTATGATAAGTCTCCCTGTTGTAAATTATTTTGAAGTCAAAGTTAAGGCATCGGATGTCTCCAGCAATGGACTTTTAAAATTGATAGGGCTGGACCACGTACTCCCCGAGGGAAAGATAAACGGTACGCTGACGTCCGCGGGCAATCATTTTGATCCTGCAGGTGAGTTTTCCTATAGGAACACAATTGCAGGGCGTGATGTACTGGGCAGGGTGAAGGAGGCCGGCAGCCGCTTCAATATGAAGGGCGATATAATATACTTTGATAATTTGTCTTTTGGTACGGATAAGTCCAGGCTCCTTGCCTACGGCTCTGTGAATCTTAATAACAACACCTTAAGTTTTCAGGGTACAGGGGACACAAAGGATGCGGGGGATTTATTGTTTCCATATTTCTCCGCGCTTTCCGGACCCGCACATTTTTCTCATATCGTGTCCGGAAGTCTGAATAATCCTGATATCGATTTCCATTTTGACTCTCAGCGGACAATCCTTTCAACCAGTGGCGTCGGTTCGGCTGCTATCGTAAACAACAGGGTCTTTGTCTTTGACTCCGTCAGCGGCGACGTAAATTACAAAAAAGACCGCCTGACAGTCAAGCATTTTTCTGCCATTTCAGAGCGTGAGAGAATCAGCGCCTCAGGCAGTGTGCTTTTCCCGCGGGCTGTCTCATTGTTCGACCTCAAGAACCCCGATTTTGACCTTTCACTATCTTTGCGGAACGCTGATATGAAAACATTGTCCTCTATGTTTTCCAATAAAGTGACGACAAGCGGAGTTTTGAATACGGACTTCAATCTCTCTGGCACTCTCGCCGCGATAAAACTTTCCGGAGAGGTACATGGGAAGGACATGACTATAGCTGACCAATATACCCTGAACAGCGCAGACGGGCACGTCACATATGAGGGCGGCGCATTCGGTCTCAAATCGCTGCGATTGAAGAAAGGGCCTTCATCTGCAGATATTTCGGGGGTCGTCGGTCCGCATAACAAATTCTCCATCAATGTCATCGGCCGATCAATTAAGGTCTCCGATTTTGTTCCTGATAAACAAAGAGAAAAGCTCAGGGCGCAATATAAAGAGCTTTTTGTCGATGACTTTTTTGACACAGTCGTTCTTTTCAATCTGAATATTCGGGGCGAAGGGACTTTTGAGAATCCGGTAATGTCATTAAAAAGCGACATACGTACCGGGGCTTACAGGGGGCGGCCTATGGGCGGCGGCGATATACAGGCCACGCTGAACGGAAAGCATGCAACAGTCATGGCCCGTCTGCTTGATAAAAAGATGACGATCAAGGGAGACGCTCAACTTACAGAGAAATTGCCCTGGAATGCCTCGGTGGACCTGCAGTCCACGCGTTACGATTTCATCGTCGCAAATTTTTTGAAGGATGTTCCCGACGACCTGCTTATTAATCTGAGGGGTAATATTGTTGCCAGAGGCGATAAGGAACATATCAATGCCATGGCGACCATCAACAATGCCCATGTCTATCTTTACGGAACGGGTTTTTCGAGCAGTTCCGGGATTACGGTCAAACTGGAAGACAAAAAACTTTCCATAGTCTCGCTTTCGATGAAAAGCGAGACATCGCAAGTCAGGATTGCCGGCACCGTGTCCATAGGGTCGGGCTACGACCTTCTTATAGAGGGGTCATCTTCACTTTCTCCGCTCAAGGCATTGTCGAAGAACATTGATGTAATAAAGGGGGATTCGTCATTTGTCCTGACGATAACCGGCGACTGGAACAACCCGAAAATAAACGGGGACATGGATATCTCTAACGGCAGCCTGGCCTTCAGGAATATCCATTACCGCCTCTCATCCGTTTCAGCTTATCTCTATTTCGATCAGGACCGTATCATACTTGACAGGTGCACGGGGAAGCTTGCGGGCGGAGATGTGACAGCAACAGGCACTGCGTATCTGCAAAAATTCACTATCAAACGGTTTATCCTCAATTCCCGTCTGAAGGGTATCACGGCCTCTGTGTCAAAAGATTTCCTCGTCAATTTCGATGCCGACCTGAACTACAGGGGTACGCTCGACTCGCAAACAATTCTCGGAGATGTCAATATAAAGAGGGCGCGGTATACTGAGCGAATTGAATGGAAAAGCTGGCTTTTGAGCGCCCGGCAAAGAGAGAGGCCTAAAGTGGAATCCTCCAGGCTCGATACCACAAATTTAAATGTGCGGGTATCGAGTTCCAACATTCTGATAGACAACAATATAGCAAAGGCGTCACTGAAAATGGATGTCGTTTTGAAAGGGACTGTCGGACAGCCGGTTGTTTTGGGAAAGGTGGAAGCAAAGGACGGCATAGTTTATTTCAGAAATAATGAGTTCAGGATAGTGCAGACGACGGTTGATTTCTCCAACCCTAACCGGATCGCCCCTTTTTTCACTATCGTGGCCGAGAGCAAAGTGAGAAACTATACAATAAGGCTCAGCCTGGACGGATATATTGATCAATTTAATCTTTCCCTGTCATCAGATCCTTTCCTGGCTGAAAGCGATATATTCAGCCTGTTGACCGTCGGCCAGATAGGTAAAAACCTCAGGGGCATGGAAGGCGGCATAGGCGCAGGAGAGGCAACTTCTTTCCTTACCGGGAAAATGCAGGATGTCATTGAGGAGCGTCTCAAGACTATTACCGGTTTTGACCGCGTGCAGATAGAACCTTCGGTATCTACAAAATCTACTGCGGACACGACTACGACAGTGTCGAAATCCACAGGAACAATTTCTCCCAGGGTAACTGTTTCAAAAAAACTTGGTGACAAGCTTTACGTCACTTACAGCGCAGCCGTAAGCACTGGTGAGGAACAAATATGGAGAATAGAATACCCTTTGGGGCAGCATGTATCGCTTGTGGGCGACAGGGATGAACTGGGGAGCATAGGCGGGGACATTAAATTCCACTTTGGATTTAAATGAAAAAAAGAATGGCTAAAGGCGAAGGGCTAAAGGATAGAAGTCAGAGTGCTAAAGAAATAATTTTCCTCTGCCTTTTGCCTTTTGCCTTTTGCCTTTTGCCTTTTGACCTTTCTGTTAATGCCGCTGACATTTCTGTTGTCCCGGTCAGCTCAATCAAGGTAACGGACCTGTTTTCCATTTCGGAATCTGAACTTCTCTACCTTCTTAATATTAATAAGGGCTCTGTTCTCGACATGTCGCAATTGAGCGCAGGTGTGAAACGCGCTTTTTTGAAGGGTATTTTTGAGGACATTATTATCGAAAGCTCTGGTCCCTCGCATGCTGCTATCTCTATAATAGTCAAAGAAAAGCCTGTCATTGATTCGATTTCCGTCAGGGGCAATGATTATTTTTCAGCCCGTTTCATAAAAAACCAGCTCGGCTTTGACACTGGGGAGCGTTTAAACGACCTCAAAATAAGGGAAAGTGTGGCAAGGGCCAAAGATGCGTTACGGCAAAGAGGGTTCGTTAAGGCCGGCATCGCTTATGCGGTGAAACCCGGCAGGAACAATAAGGCCGCTCTGGAGTTGGTGATCAGTGAAGGGCAGCCTGAAGTCATCAGGCAGATCATAGTGCCTTCTCATAACGATATAGTCGGCAACTATTTAACTCTTTCTCCGGGCGACATTTTTGACCTTACCAAAATGGACGCTTTCAGGAATAAAGTCCTTCAATATTGCAAGAAAGAGGCGTTTGTAGGTTCGTCCCTGTCGTATACTTTTGATAGAGGTGTACTGAGCATAAATCTTGATCCTGGAAGAAAGCTCATAGTAACTTTTAGCGGTAATGAAAAAATCAAATCGGGCGAGCTTATGAAAGAAGTGCCTTTTTTTGAGATTAATGAAATCAGCGATGACCTTATAGAAGAAACCATAGCAAGAATCATATCACTTTATCACAGGAATGGTTTTCTTTTTATCCAGGCCGCTCCGGTTGTTTCGACTGTAGATGATGTCACAAAGCTGGACATATTCATATTCGAAGGAGACCGTTACAGGGTGCAGGCAGTAAACTTTGAAGGGGTTTCTATCCCACAGGATAAGCTGAAGGACATTCTGATATCGAGGGCAGGCGATTACTACAATCCCGATAATCTGGAATCCGATGAGAACAACCTTATTGACTATTATCGTGCCCTCGGCTATTTGAATATGGAAGTCCATGAACCGGAAATAGCCATACACGACAAAGACGTTACTATCAGATTCGACGTAAGTGAGAAAGAACCTGTGAAGATAACTGATATTGCAATATCCGGCGCAAAAGCCATTTCTGACGCCGAGTTGCTAAAGGCGATTCCGCTGAAAGCCGGCAATCCTTACAATGAGGTGGATATTTCCGACTCCAGACGTAAAATCATTGAGATGTATAACCAGCGGGGCTATCGTGAGGCAAAAGTTACAGTTGAAAGGGAGATTATGGACCTGTCCGCAAAAGTTGAGTTCGATGTGGAAGAGGGCAACCTGACGCTTTTCGGCAAGAGCATTATAGTAGGCAATGAAAAAACGAAAGAACTTGTTATACAAAGGGAGTTCATACACAAGATGAACGATCCCTTTGACTACAGCAAACTGATTCAGGAGAAGCAGCGCCTCTATCGTCTTGGGCTTTTTACCGATGTCGAGGTAGTGCCATCTGAAAAAAGCGATGGACAGAGAGACATCCTTTATAAATTCAAGGAAGCAGATGCCGGTTCCTTTGATTTTGGTGTCGGTTACGGCGAATACGAAAGATACAGGGGTTTTCTCGGCCTCAGCTACAGGAATTTATTCGGTTTGGACCGGCAGGCATCGATCAGGACCGAAGCAAGTTCTCTCGAAAAAAGGGTAATACTGTCGTATTCAGAGCCGCACTTTTTGAACAGGGAACTGACACTGAAGGCATTGGCCCTTTTCGAAAATAAAATCGAAAAAAACTTCGACACCGGCGTGACAAGTTATCGTTTGACAAGGGAAACCGCAAGCGTTGGCGTAGAAAAGAAACTGAGCGACTCACTCAAAGGCGATTTATATTATGATTTTTCGGTAGTCAAGACAAAAGATGTTCAGCCGGACATAGTATTGAGCAGGGAAGATACGGGCTCGCTCATCATCAGCGGCCTGCGTCCCGAATTCATTTATGATACCAGGGACAATCCTTTCGATCCGAAAAAAGGTTTTCTTGCGGGATTGTCCTTTAAAGCTGCGTCACATGTGTTCTTCTCCCAGACGGATTTTCTCAAAACGCTGCTCTACGTGAATAGGTATCAGAGTTTGAGCAAGAGGATAGTGCTTGCTGTATCTCTGCGAGGCGGCGCAGCGCAGGGTTTCAGAAATACCAACGCACTGCCGATCGTAGAGAGGTTCTTTCTGGGAGGAAGGACAACAGTCAGGGGCTATGACCAGGACACGTTAGGACCCAAGGGGGCCGACGGCACTCCCATAGGAGGAAATGCATTTCTAATGGGCAATTTTGAACTGAGGACCGATGTGGGACGGGGATTCGGCATAGTCACCTTTGTGGATACAGGTAATGTGTATGATAAGATCAAGGATATCAGTGTAACAAGTCTCAAATTCACAACAGGCCTTGGCCTGAGATACAATACTCCTGTCGGACCCATAAGGGTCGATTATGGAGTCAAATTGAGCAGGCAAAGCGGAGAAAGCTTCGGTGCATTGCATTTTAGTATCGGTCAGGCGTTCTAAAAAAACAGTAGCCTGTAACAAGTAGTCAGTAGTCAGGGAAAGGCTATCGACAAGAAACAAAAGAGGATTAATAAGTTGATAATCGAAAACAAATCACTCCAAAATAACGACCATGAAAAAAGCGCTGTGAAGTCTTTTCCGGCTACTTGCTACTGGCTACTTACTACCTCTCTTTTCCTTACCTTGACTACTTGCTACTTACTACTTGCTACTTGTGTTTACGCTGACATCCTGGAAAGGGTTGTTGCCTATGTCGACGACAGGGCGATTACTTTATCAGAATTCAATGAAAATGCAGAAAGAACCAGAAAAACATTGAGCAATGTTTCAGATGTGGACATAATCAATTCAATGATCAACAGACTGCTTTTGGTCCAGGCGGCAAAGAAAATGCGTCTCGAAGCTCCGAACGAGGATGAACTGGTGCGGGAATACACTGACATCAAGATTAAAGCATCCATTATCATAGAGGAAGAGGAAATAGAGAGGTTTTACAGTGACAATAAAGACAAATTCAAGGGACTGGATTATTTTGCCGTAAGAGATGAAATTGAAAAATACCTTACTGAGATCGAGACTAACAAGCAGCTCAAAAAAGACATTGACGAACTGCGGGCGCAAGCTGACATAAGAATACAGCTCACTCCAAAGTAATGATAACCGCATGCTCATCGCATTCGGGGAATTTAGGGCACTTCAGGCAGTCGCCCCAAATTTTCTGAGGCAATTTTGCCTTATCAATCTCTTTGAACCCTATTTTTTTAAAAAAGTCCGGCTGGTAGGTAAGGGCGAAAACCCTTCTTATTCCAAGATCAACGGCCTCTTTGAGACATTTCCTGACCAGCGATTTGCCTATTCCCTGCCGCTGATCGGTCTCTTTTACGGCAAGGGACCGTATTTCAGCAAGATCCTCCCATAAAATGCGAAGCGCGCAGACTCCTTTTATAATTCCGTTATCCTCACAAATAACGAAATCCCTCAGCCCTTCAAATAATTCATTAAGAGCACGCGGCAGCATCTCTTCTCTTTTCGCAAACTCATTGACAAATTTCTGTATGTGCTTTACGTCAGTTATTCTCGCTTTTCTTATTTTCAAAGAAATAGAATCCTTTCATTATTAATTGTTTGTTGATATCTGTCATGCTCTGTCTCTTTGGAGGAGTCATATCGACTAATGCCTTAACGACCGAATCAACTGACAGTATGCCGGTAGAGGATATAAAAGCGCCTATCATCACCATATTGGCAAGTTTTGTACTGTTCATTGTCGTCGAAATCATACTTGCCGGCACACCGAGCTCCCTGGCAGGGGACTCAGGTGGGCTATAACTATTTGAATTAACGGGAAATGAAAGCGGCTTTATTCCAGTGTCATTAAGATTGATCAAGGTGGAATCATACAATATTGTCCCTCCAGGGAGGAGCTTGCTTGCAAAACGGCTGTATGAAGCATTGTTCATAACAACAAGTATCCGGGGATTCCGAATCACGGGAGACCCGATCATGTCATCAGAAATTATGACCGTGCAATTTGCTGTGCCTCCACGCATTTCTGCCCCGTAAGAGGGCATCCATGTAACCTCTTTTCCTTCCAACATCGCAGCATATGACATGAGTCTGCCCATGAAAAGAACGCCCTGACCGCCTGATCCGGCTATAATAATAGTATGCTCCATCGTCACTTGACCCCTGGAATTCTCTTCTCAACCATCTTTAAAAATCCCGAGTTTGTAAACAGTCATCATCTCGTCCCTTAACCATTCCACAGCTTTATCAGGTGAAAGACCCCAGTCAGTGGGGCAGGGCGACAAGATCTCTATCATACTGAACCCTTTGTTCCCCATCTGGCACCTGAAAGACTTTTCTATCATCTTCTTTGTCTGCAAAAGATTTTTGACCGAATCAACAGAAGTTCTGGCAATAAACGAGACGCCATCAATAGTGGCCAGCATCTCTGCAACGCGAAGAGGGTGCCCTGCTGTAGCGGCGTCTCTTCCTTTAGGGGTAGTGCTGGTTTTTTGCCCCAACAATGTCGTCGGGGCCATCTGTCCACCAGTCATGCCGTATGTAGCATTGTTGATAAAAAAAACGCTGATATTCTCTCCTCTGTTTGCCGCATGAATGATTTCCGCAGTCCCGATTGCAGCCAGGTCACCATCGCCCTGGTAGGAGAATACAATGCGGTCTGGAAGTGTCCTTTTCATACCTGTCGCTGCTGCCGGAGGCCTGCCATGAGCGACCTCAATCATATCGAAATCGAAATAATCATAGGCAAAAACAGCGCAGCCGACCGGTGCCATGCCTATGACTTTCTCTACAATGCCAAGCTCTCCGATCACTTCGGCGATAAGACGGTGAACAAGGCTGTGGCCGCACCCAGGGCAGAAGCGGAACGGTGTTTTCCTGAGACAGTCCGGACGCTTAAAAACCTGCTTCATAAGGCAAAGTATAACATAAACATAACAGAAGGCTAAAGGCTAAGGGCTAAAGGTTAAAGAAAAGAACTTTAGCCATTTGCCATTTGCCATTCGCCTTGACTTAATAGTATCCCCTCAAGTAATCCATAATCGCTGATTGTTAAAGTATCAGCTTTAAGTGTTTCCATTAACATCAATAATATAAGGATACCTGGAATTATTATATCGGCGCGACCGGGCTCAAGCCCTGGGACATTAGCACGTTCGCCTATAGCTATGAGGGACAATTGACCGAACAGTTTGTCGAGTGTCGGATAAGATATCTTGTGCAAATGGATCCTATCACCATCGTAGGTATCAATACCAATATCGATTGCCGCGACTGTTGTCGCTGTTCCGCCGGTTGCGATAAAACTGCCGACTTTATCTTCACTAATGAGGGAACTGACTCCTGAATCCCGGAAGGAGTCCTGAATTGATTTAACTATCTGATTTCTTATATGATCTATCTCTTCCGGTGCAGGCGGATCACTCCGAATAAACTGTTCATATAACCTGACAGCGCCTATTTGAACACTCCCTTTGAAATTGGCGTCCCCGTTACAGAATATCCATTCGGTACTTCCGCCTCCTAGATCTGTAATGAAAACAGGCATCTTTGGAGCGCAACCATGACCCAGTACGCCTTTGAGAGTCAGATCCGCTTCCTTGTTCCCGCTTATTATAGTTACGTCAATGCCTGTCTGTGACTTCACCGCTGCAATGAAATCCTGACTGTTCCTCGCATCGCGTAAGGCACTGGTACCAATTGCGATGGTCTTTTGTGCCTTGAACTGATCAATTATTGATTTAAATTGTATGAGTGATCTTATTGTATTATCTATACTATCTTTGTTAAGTATGCCATATTTCGTTAAATCCCGGCCAAGGCGAGTCACTGCGCGCTCTGCCCGGCAGCGAATTAAATTCCCTTTGTCGAGACAGCCAATCAACAGTCTGATAGTATTTGTGCCAATGTCTATTGCTGCATAAGGCGAGGGGTACGCGTCAGAGGATTGAGTCGTCATGGACTATTTTAATAATGCTCCCAACAGCATCTTCCAGCTTTACTTTAAGAATTTCCCTGGTCCGGCGGATCTTAATTTCTATCAAGTTCTCCTTTAAATTCTTCTCGCCTATGATTACATGCACAGGAATTCCGATAAGGTCCGCATCTTTGAACTTAACTCCTGGCCTGACATCACGGTCATCAAGCATAACATCGATATTTCTATCTAACATGCTGTTATATATCTCTGAAAGATTCTTGTAAAGGAATTCCGCAACTTCAACAGACCTCGGGTCACTCATGTTTAAAGGTATTATTTCAAGATCAAAGGGCGCAATGGTCTTTGGCCAAATAATACCGTCCTTATCATGGTTTTGTTCTATGGCAGCAGCAGCTATTCGTGCAGGCCCAATCCCGTAACTGCCCATTATCAGCGGCTTTTCCTCGCCGTTACTGTCAAGATATACAGCCTTTAATGCCACTGAATATTTGGTCCCCAGTTTGAAGATATTTCCTATTTCTATTACTTTTTCAATATTGATCTTTCTGTTGCAGTCAAGGCAGATATCGCCTTCTTTAGCGGTATGCAGGTCGTGCCATTCGGCGTCAAAGTGGACACCAGCTTTAACACCTTTTATATGATAATCCAATTCGTTAGCACCACTTATATAACTTCCGTCTTTAAGTGCAGGATCCGCAATTATTCTCACCTTATGTCCCATTGGACCGATAAAACCAGCTTCAACTCCCAGGATAGAAAAAAGCTCATCTCTCTGAGCAGGTCTGAAACTTCCTATAACGCGCGTTGTCTTTTTCTCGTGGAGATCCTGATCGCCGCGGAGCAGGGCCAATACCGGACCCTTCTCAGCAACAAGCAAAAGACTCTTTATAAAATAAGGCTCTTCCACTTTCAGGAAATCGGATACCTGCTTAATAGTCTTCATGCCGGGTGTATGGATCTTCTCATAATCCCAATTCATGTTAGCAACGGGAGGGGAGACTGTTTTGGCAACCTCAACGTTAGCAGTATAGTTACATCTTTGACAAAGTACTATCTCATCCTCACCGGCAACACTCGGCGCCATAAATTCATGGGCTGTCGCTCCTCCCATCATACCCGGGTCGGACTCGACCTGATAGAACCTGAGGCCGCACCTCTTAAAAATTTTATGGTAAGCCGACGCATGGAGTTCATAGCTCTTTTCAAGGCCTTCCACATCAGCGTCAAAGCTGTAGCTGTCTTTCATGACAAATTCCCTGGTTCTCAATACACCGCTCTTGGGTCTGGCCTCATCACGCAGTTTCGTCTGTATCTGATACCATATTTGAGGCAGGTCCCTGTAAGAATGGATCTCTTTTGACGCCAGCCATGTCATGATCTCTTCATGAGTCATTCCAAGGCACATATCCCTGCCGTTCCTGTCCTTCAGACGGAACATCTCTTCCTTGATGTCAAACCAACGTCCTGTCGTCTGCCATATCTCAGCAGGGTGCAGGATAGGCATGGTAATCATCTGGGCACCGATACCATCCATCTCCTCCTGCAAAACCCTGTTGATTCTATTAAAAACTCTCCAGCAAAGAGGGAGGAATATGTAGAGTCCTGCAGCAAGCTGACGGACATAGCCGGCACGCAGCATAAGTCTATGGCTGATTGCTTCAGCCTCAGAGGGTATTTCCCGCATTGTGGGAATAAGCATCTTCGAAAAATGCATAATATCAACGTCCTCCAGGTTACGTAATGGTTTTAAGGACAAATTTCCGGCGCTTTTACTATATCATTGTTTTCAAATAAAAACAACAGATTATCACTATAAAATCGCTTCGACTTTCATAGATATAACGTGGCATCTGTTTGATATAACTGGATAACCTGTTTTCATTTCTGTGATTGAGGTATCCGGGCTGAATGCCCGACTCCGGACAATACAACGCTTGTATAGGTATTCCGACCAAATGTGACATTCATATTACAAGTATCTGACATTTTAGAGACAAGTGGGGGCATAATCAATACAATTCAAAAGATGATTAACATAACTATCTGTTTTTGAAAAAGGAGATGCGAATATGACTTTACATAATATATCTTATGTCAAGAGAAAAATTAAGGGGAGAAGAAACAATCGATTTTTCAGTAAGTTACAAGAGAAAATTTTTATCTATTCTTTTCGTCTTTTAACATAACATTTTTTGTAGAAGATAACCCTATGATCTAATTCAAAATTTCCTACTCTCGCTTCCTTTTACTAAACAATACACTATCCTTTTTCCTCTTTTTCTCTTTATATTCAGGAAGTAACCAATCCCGACCATACAAAAACACGATAAAGGCGATCTGAATACCAACAGCCCATTTAATATAAAAGAAAAATACCTTAAACCAGTTCGGCCAATCTTCCACACAAAACTCCCAAATAGGCGATTTCCTTTGGAACCGGGCTACGATGCTATGCACCAAGCCAGATACAGCCCTGTCTTGGCCCTTACGGGTTAGTATCCCATATCGCAAAAAAAAAAGCAACAGAAACACTAAGGAAACATCAGAAAAATACAACTAAAGGTGTCTCACTCACAAGGAACGCGCCAACGATAAGACCGTTGTCACAACCCTTGCCACTCGAAATAGACAGGATAACGCCCCTCGCTGTGCTCAAGGCTCTATTTTTCAGATGCTTAGAGACATCCCTCAGAGCAGGGGGCCTTCAGACAGCGAAAGGCCCCCCGCCCTGGGGGATCGGTTTAGAGGGCAAAACAACAAAAAAGGAGAAAAGGCCCTATGAAATGTATGGTGTGCTATCAAAGAGACTACTGCATGTTGCAAACACTGGAAACGGCAAGGCTCGCTTGCAAAGGACCCTTCATCTCAAATAAACACCACATCCAAACCCACAAGGAGGAACTCAAAAATGACGACAAAAAAGGCAGGAAAAAAAACAAAAAAAGTTATACCGGTTAAACCAGTACAACTCGATTACACGAAAGAAGCCTGCATATCCTACACAATATCAAGGCTCCCGGTCAGGCTGCATAAAGCCATAAGACTCAAGGCAGCTATGGATGATGTAACAAACATCGACGTTATTATTAACGCTCTTGAACAGTATTTAACTATTAAATAAGGAGGTAATGATGGGTAAAGACCTTAACTTAATTTACCACGAAATCATTCAACCAATAGAAACCCGCACAATGCCTAAATTCCCGGAAAAATGTCCGGTATGCGGCAGGCCTATTGTGGTAAACAAACCTGAAGGTTATCGTGTCGGCCCACTCGTATGCCTGCGGTGGACAATACACAATGAAACCTCAAATACAAAATCACACCGATAAATGGTGGGGGGCCTGCAAACTCCATGAGATGGAGAAATAATTGGGGTGATAAAGGAACGGGGAAAAGCAGATAAACACGCGCCTGACAACGAGGTGTATTACGGAGACAGACGGGTAAGAGGAAATGGCATTATACGGTATGCTATTAAAATAATCTGGAATGATGAATCCCTGTCAAATCAAATAGAACTAATAGGATACGGCCTTATGCATGACGGATACATTGATGATAAAGTAAAAACCGAAGAATAAAAACAACATCCGGGCATCAAGACCTAAAAAATCTCGATGTCCGGGTAACTCTTTACCCACAAGCCGCCACGGGGAAACTCATTACAAATACTCTTTTTTATGTAACCGGCCCCACGCATTTTTAAAGCCCGTAGTAAAGTACACGCCCAACTTATCAAATTTCATCTCTTTCGTTATATACTCCCAATCACACGAAAAATGAACGATCATACCCATAAGATAACGCCACTGGAGACGAAAATACATAGGCAACCTCGACATAGTTATACGCCTCATATTTCCAAACAAATCAAGGACAGGACTATCCAGGGACTTCTGTATGTACTTCATTATATACTTAATACCCATTCTAGCACTCGTAACACTCTCGACATGAAAATTGCCATATTCCCAATAATTACGCACAGTATCTAAAGCAGATTTATCGAAATCGGTATAACCCGAAAAGCCCACGATTAAATGCCAGTGAAGTACAATATCGCCAAATTTCTCCCGACGTTCTTCCTGAACCTCCGTATTCTTGATATACACTATCCCGTTCTTTTCCCTGCTATACTTCGTTCTCAGAGCAGTAAGAAACTTATTCAATAGGTTAGGGCGGTAATTATCTTCCACCTGAGTAAGAACAGAAGTGCTTTAAAATAGGTAATCCTATTCAAACGGCAATAGTTCATAAAATGCCGAGCAAACTTCTTATACGACTTCGGCATATAACGATCTATGATAATTTCATCCCCATCATTATTCCTAACCTTAAAATACCTGTCTCTATAGTCCATTTTACCCCTTTCCCTTATATTTCAACATTGTTTGATTTGTGCAGGTTTATTACTACCAAGTTTACATGAGACCCCCGCCACGCTCCGCTCCGTCTCTCCGGGCACTCGAACCCTCCACTACGCGCGGCACAGGCTTCTTAAAGCGCCAAGACTCGACTACCTTCCCATCCAACGCCGCAACTTTGAAATCGCCGCAAATGAAAACCTCCCTCTTACCATCACTATTGACCGTAAGCGTCAAATCACATTTGTCCTGGACATCCGAGTAAGACTTTGGATCAACAATCAATGGAACCTCCACAGGAACTGCAGGAGCGACCAAAGACAAGGGGACAGAAGGATAAGACACCACAGCAGGCCCCTTATCGCTCCCAATAGTAACTGTCTTAGCCATCGGAACAGGCGCAGTAACAACAGGTTTAGACGCTACAACGACCGGTTTTGTCCCTGCTACGATCTTCTGCTTAAACATACCGAGAAAGAGCCGAAAACCCAACAATACGCAGAAAAAACCGACCACCACCAAAAAGATATACTTAGGAATAACACTCTTGACCCTTGAATGTTCCGCACCATCCTCGACGCTCTTATACACATCAAAAATCCGCTTATCATACTTCAATAAGATTTTGCCAGTTTTTTGACCACCCACAACCTTATCATACCTAAAACTGCCGATACGAAGGCTTGTAGGGGCAGCATGCATATGATATTCAGCAAGCTTACGAAGAGAAGGGCACGACAGAAGAGACATCTTGAACCAACAAGGCAACATCAATACCCATATGCCGATGCCATGCAAAAAACTCAATCACAGAAGGCTTATTGAATTTCAGATAAAAAAACTCCTCGGCAGCAGCCTCATCAACAACAATAACACTATTTTTAATATCAGGATTATACTTACAAAAAAAAGACTCGACGCTTCCTGCAGGAAGCTTCACTTCGTCACCGTGAACAAAATATTTACGCTCCGGACGATCAGCGATGGCCTCAACAAGATCATAAACATTTTTAGCTTAAGGCCCGCAACATTAGTATAAATACGCACCGGATTTTCAGACTTCGGAGCAAACTCAAAATAGTCCTTATCGTAGTCATAATGACGCTTAATTATCCAATTAACGATATAAAAAGACTTGCCGGATCCGGGCAGACCTTCTACAACTATCATTTATAACACACCTTCCGGCTATAACCGAACAAACGGAATTAACCCTAATATGTATTTAACGCATAATATCGAAATCATCACGCTAAACGCAGATACCAGATTTAACTGAACAGCAGTCCAAGCAACCATACCGTAAGCTGAAAGACAAAAGAATGACCGCTATTAACCGTACCCGCAACACCTTTTTAACTGACTTGTCGCAGAAGCGAAAATAGCATTTATCAAAGCATAAAAAGCGTTATTCAAAATCACAGGCAGAACCGTAACAAACAACGCAGTAATCACAATCTTAAAAGCTACCCATCGCAAAACAGAATCCGCAAAGAAAGAACCAAGTCCACCCATCAACCAGGCTATCAACGTACCTATAGAACCCATAATTTACCCCCTCCAAAACAAATATATTAAGGATGTTAAGGTTGTTACTCCTAATATCACAGTACCTATCGAATTAAGATTGCTCTGATAAGGACACCAATCGATATTAATAGGCACAGTCCGGCCCATAACCATAAAAGACTGATTCAACGAACAAGCCGTATCAACAGCACTTATCCCGCTGCCCTGGATAATCGACAACAAAGGATTATTAGAAACAAAAGTACCGATCAGCGTAGGAATAGAACTGTTCGACGGAGACCCAGACAAGTCCGTATTATAAGCACCAGGTGCCTGATTAACAGGTGTCCCGGCGTAATCAGTGCCGACTGGCGCAGATGCAACACCACTACCCCCAAGCCAGAACCAGTCCCACCAACTCCCTGCGCACCCCCTATATTGATTATTCCACCACCACCGACCTGTTGACCGGCAATACCGCAACCGGTCGTCCCATTTGTTGGCCCCGTAGTGCCCGTAATCGTCGCAGTACCACCAGCACCACGAGCCACGGTCACCGTAGAACCATCAGGATAAGTTATAACAGTCGTTCCAGACCCGCCTGCAGAAACCAGAGAGCTCGAAGAAGTTGGCGTTGATACAGCAGTTGCACCACCGGGCATACCCGTAGTCGTCTGAACTCCATTAACCGGATTAGTGCTCATGGTACTTCCATCAAGATTACTAGTCACAACGGGAGGCGGAGTAGTAACAGACGAATACAAATGGAAAGGATGCACAACAGAATCAAAACCACAAACTACACCCGGACACACAGCACCCGGCTCAAACCCAAAAGGAGCAACACCACCTGCCCCTCCAGTACCCCCATACGTTACGGCAGACGGCCCCATAAGAGAAGTACAACAAAAACAATATTCAAGACCACCACCTGACTGCATCATCTTCGACATACCGCCCGGACAACTCGCCGAGGAACCAGAACACCCATATTCACTGCCCGAAAAACACCCCGAAGGCGAAACCCCTGTAAACATGCCATTGCCACCACTATCAAGTTGATAAACGGCACCAGCAGCAGTCAACGACACCGACCCCGTTACCAAATCGACATTCCCACAGGTATAATTCTGATAATTACCCGAACCATCACCAACCTGTATGGTTCGACCATTTAACTGCTGACCAGAAGTACCAGCCTTATCCTGAGACACATAATAAGTCGCTCCAAAAACAGGATACGAAGCAAAAAAAACAAGCAAAAAAACCAAAATAAAGTTCATAAAACGACCTCCTGACTTATTTCCAAAAATGCCTTTATTTTTCGCTGTTTTTGTTGCCCTCGCTGTTTTTGTTGCTTATGTTTTTTCTGCGCCAACTCTTGCAATAAATCCCTCTCTTGCACCACAGGAACAAAAGCAGCCCTCAAAGACCCAACAACCACAAAAAACAAGAACAACACAAAAGCTAAAAACAACACTTTCCATTTCATCTTTTTTTCCCCTCCATAATAAAAAAAGGCGTGCCGCATAAAGGACAAACCCATACACGACACGCCTGCAGCATAAAACTACCTCCCCTTAAACAATCCGACAACGAGCTTGACTCCGAAAGCAACACCCAAAGCAGTCAGAATAAGAACAGTACCGCCCCCCATCGAAGTAGTATCGATGGTAACGTCCGTAGTGTAATCCGTCCCTGTAGCCATCGCGCTCGACGCAACAAACAGCACAGGAACCATGATTCCACCAACCCTAGCAAACATCTTTCTCATTGTTTTTCACCTCCTTTTTTTTGGACATTTCAAGAAGTATGCTTAAACAACCGAACAACCTGCCGGATGCCAAATGCAACAGCAACCGCAACCAACAACAAAACAAGTGTGTTAGTGTAAACAGACGTGTTAATAGTAATCGTATTATGAACAAGATCAATCATGACTTTGTGAAAACCCGCAAAACCAAGGCCACCCCGACAGACAAAACCATACCGACCCAAATAAGAGTGAAATAAGCATCAGTGTTAGCAACACCCGTCAGAGGGATAATGTTAATTGTCCAAGATGAACCCCAAGTCAACACGGTAACCCCTTATAAAGAAGAAATAACGGCAAACGCAAACATCAGACCAAGCCCAATGCCCACCGCTTGCTGCATGACAACCTGCCAATCGGAAGGCTGCATTTTATTTCTTGACCTCCTTGCTCACCGGCGTTTCATCAGATGCCATTTTAATAAACGCGCCTAAGATAAAATCCTGCTTAGTCATCGGCTGCAAATCCCGATCAGAAAAAACCGTAACAGTATCCTTTTCCTCACTCCCATCACGATCAACCATAATGGTATAAATGTTACGAGCGGGATTTCCCTTCCCTGGCCGGCATACGGCCCTTATTCAGTATCGTTCCAACAACCTTAAACCGCATCTCTCAAACCTCCCTTTTAATTTCCGTAACTACGGGGAAGGGCAAGAGCCGCTTTCCCCAAATTAATAATAGACGACAAGATGACCGTCTCGAGATCACCCTGGTCAACAACATCTACCTGTTGACTCAACCCTTCAATATCCTGCTCGACCTGCTCAATAAGCCCCCGAACCTCTCGCACCCAATTAGGCGACAAAATAGGCACCCTCAAACCTCCTCTTTCCTTAATGTACAACGTTTAAAATCCAACAAAGGCGATACATAAGGCAAACCACTTTCAAGACGCCCCTCCAAAACATACCCGTTCAACTCAAGATAATCGATCACATCCGACTCTTTAAGAGAACTGAGCTTGAAAACCGTCAAACCACGTTCACGCAACCGATCAGCAAGTTTTTCAGTATTCTGGACGGCTAAAGGATGGACAGGACGAACAGGACGATCACACTTCAAAGGGAACTTATCATTCAAAATGCGAAGCATGGCACCCGTAAAGTTTTCACCCCGACCAACATCGTTAACCTGTTGACGAAAATTCTTTCTGGTAAAAGCAGTAAGAAAAACGCCTTTCTCAAATAAAACATACTCACCCGTAGATTCTTCAATAATTTCATATACTAGCCATTCGACCCCCCGAAAGACTCAAAGGAATCAGAATACCATTTCACGAAAGCACAATCAGCTTTTTCTTACAGGATTGTTACAGGGAATGTTACAAAAAGGACACAACCGAATCATAACCAAGGCAGTTACTTTCATATAAGCCCCCAAGTGCTTGGATTTCCGCAACTTGGAAAACATTATACTTTACATAATATATCTTATCGGACATATTAAATAAACAGCAAATGTTGATAACATGTTACAAATCAGGTTGATAATTGTCCGGCAAAAGCGTGCTTGCTAGGTTCTATCTATCTTGTATAAGTTATAGGCAGACATAAAAGGATTAAATGTTAAGGGGTTTTCAATTATTATCGCCACTTCCGAGTGCCCGATTATTTTCATATCCCGTAACCCTTATATTTATAAGGGATTCTTCCTGAAGATCGAGACCATTTGGTACCAGAACCTTGATATAATTGGCGCTTGTGCCCTCATACCCTTCAGTGCCTCTTCTCTCCACTATTATTTGGAGTGTCTTATTGAGTTGGCTTTCAATGTATTTCTTTCTGTTCGAATCACTTTTTAATCTTAAAATCCTGACTCTCTCTTTCTTCACATTTTCTGGAACCTGATTCTTCATTAAAGCAGCTACTGTTCCGGGTCGCGATGAATAAGGGAAAACATGTATATATGAAAAAGGCATGGTCTCTATGAAACTGCATGTACTTACAAAGCTTTTCTCGTCTTCCCCGGGAAAGCCTGTAATAAGATCAGTACCAATGGCAATATCAGGGAATTTCTTTGCGATAACTTCTATTCTATGTCTGTACTCTTCAGTTGAATACGTCCTGTTCATCGCTTTGAGAATCAGATCATCACCGCTCTGAAGTGGAATGTGCAGGTGATTACAGATTCTGCGGTCCATCATAATATCAAGTAGTTCTTCATCTATTTCTTTAATTTCGAGTGAGCTGAGCCTTATTCTTGGCATTGCAGTTTTCTTAAGTATTCCCTTTAAAAGAAATGAAAGTGATTTCTTAGGTTCCAGATCCAGACCATATGTTCCCAAGTGTATGCCAGTCAGTACAACCTCGTTGTATCCCGCAGACGTGTATTTGATTATACTATCGATAATTTCAGCGCAGGATTCGCTTCTCGATCTTCCCCTGGCCCTCGGAATGGTGCAATAAGTGCATGAATAGTTACAGCCATCCTGCACCTTAACAATAGGCCGCTGTCTGGGATAAAAATTGCAGTTAATGCTTGAATCTGATTTAGTTAATGTACTGACAATACTGCTTTTTTCGATGTTCCTAAAGACAGTGATTTTCTCTCCGATTGCGTTAATCGCATCCGCATTCAATTCGGCATAGCATCCTGTAACGATAACTTTAGCTTTATTTCTTAAGGCCTTATTGATCAATTGCCTGGATTGCTGATCAGCCTTGGCAGTCACCGAGCATGAGTTAATAATGCACAGATCAGGAGAATCCGAGATGGCCACAATCTCGTGACCATCACATTTTAATGCGCCTTCAATCCCAAAGCTTTCAGCCTGATTCGTTTTACAACCTAGAGTTACAATTGATATTCTCATGTATTACTTTTACTTTGTGCCTTTCTATCCTTCTTCAATTATCCCTTCAAGTGAATGTCGGTTAGCTTTTATTATTGTCACTTTAACTTGATCGCCGGCCCTAAATGAGTCATTACGAGGCATAGTTACGATTTTATTGGTCCTTGTCCTCCCTGACATTTTCGCCGAATCTTTTTTATCTTCACCTTCAAGGAGTATCTCTTGCGCGGTCTTTACAAAGGGTTTGTTCTTCTCTTCCGTAATATTATTCTGTACCTCAAGTATTTCGTTAAGTCTCGACAACCTAACGTCATAATCCACTTGCCCGCACATTCCAGCCGCGACAGTACCTGATCTCATCGAATAGTGAAAGGCAAAAATACCATCAAACCCGATTTCTTGCAAGGCGCCAAGAGTGAGCCTATGATCTTCAAGTGTTTCTTGCGGAAATCCGGTAATAATATCTGAAGTTATCGCAATTTCAGGTATTTTTTTCCGTATTTTATCAACCTTGACTCTGTACTCATCAAACGTATATTTACGGTTCATCAATGACAATATCCTGGTCGAGCCGGACTGAAGCGGCAAATGAATGTGTTCGCACACTTTTTCGAGGTCTTGCATTGCAGATATAAGATCATCGGAAAGGTCTTTCGGGTGTGAAGTGACAAACCTTATGCGTGAAATTCCTTTTATTTCATTCACAGCTTCAAGTAATTGCGGGAAACTCATGTCGCTGTTATACGAATTCACATTCTGGCCCAAAAGTGTCACTTCTTTATATCCTTTATCGGCAAGTCCCTTGATTTCATTAAGTATTGCTAGGCTGGCCCTACTCCGCTCCCTACCCCTTGTGTACGGCACGATGCAATAACTGCAAAAATTATTGCAGCCATACATTATATTGATCCAGGCCTTCATCGAATCGGTCCTAGCAGCGGGCAGTTCTGTTTCCGCAATCAAGGGGTTGTCTTCGACCGCTATCTTAGCGCCCTTCGAATAAAAGATATCTCTGACAGTATGTATATTCTGAGGTCCTATAACAAAATCAACATAAGGAACTCTCTTTAACATGCTCCGCCCTTCCTGCTGAGCTATGCAACCCGCCACCGCTATTTTTAATCCCGGCTTTGTTTTTTTGAGCTTTTTCAGCCTCCCGAGTTCACTGAAAAACTTCTGCTCAGCCTTCTGACGTATGCTGCAGGTATTGAAAATCACGAGGTCTGCATCATGGGGACTGTCAGTTTCTACGCACCCCTCTGACTTCAAAATGCCGGATATCTTTTCCGAATCATGGACATTCATCTGGCAACCAAAAGTTGATATGTAATATTTCGTCATATGTTCATGAATACCCTAAGAATCGGGGATTCCTTGCAGTGTTTCATTAATGGTACACGGTTATTTTACTATATTCTCAGCAAAAAAGACTCGTGAGCGATATTCAACGGTTGTATTGTGCCTTGATCAGCAACGGCAGACATATGTTGCCGGCATATTCGGTTCTTTTCGAGCGACGCCCACATTCTAAACGTGGATTCCGGGAACAGCACCCCACCCTTTCTCGACTTCTACAGTTAAAAGATATCTCTTGACATTAAACAGGACAAGTTTTATCCTTTATCTAAGGACGGCAATAGCTAAGCAGGGTGAGAGAGGAGAAGGATAATGAACGACCATGCCTCTATGAACCGTATATACCGTCTTATCTGGAGCGAACGGCTAAAGAGCTACATAGCCGTAGCCGAGATAGTTCACGCAAAAGGCAAGAGCGTATTACGCGGCCTTGCGAGAGGCGTCCTTGTAGCGGCACTCGCGTCCTCGTTCTGGCTTTCTGCCGGCGCCGGTGCCGCATGGGCTGGATCTCCCGCTGCCAACGCATTGCCCACAGGTGGGCAGGTTACTGCCGGTACCGCATATATCAACACGAACGGCAGTCAGATGAACATCAACCAGGCCAGCCAGAAGGCTGCCATCAACTGGCAGACTTTCAACATAGGTAAAAGCGCAGGGGTCAATTTCAACCAGCCTAACAGTTCTTCCATAGCCCTGAACCGCGTGTTGTCAGGAGATCCGTCTGCCATATTTGGAACAATGACCGCCAACGGGCAGGTCTTTCTGCTGAACCCCGCCGGCATAATTTTCGGACGCTCTGCAAACGTGAATGTCGGGGGCCTCGTGGCATCCACGTTAAGTCTGAGTGACAGCGATTTTATGAACGGCAATTATAATTTTAACAATGCAGGCGGCGCAGGCCGTATAGTCAACCGCGGCACCCTCACAGCTGCCGACGGCGGTTACATTGCACTCCTTGCGCCCCAGGTAATAAACAAAGGGATCGTCAGTGCAAGGATGGGCACTGTTGCCATGGCAGCAGGAGACACGGTAAGTCTCGACTTTGATGGCGACGGCC
Source organism: Nitrospirota bacterium (assembly GCA_963796345.1). Classification (GTDB taxonomy): domain Bacteria; phylum Nitrospirota; class Thermodesulfovibrionia; order Thermodesulfovibrionales; family Dissulfurispiraceae; genus JADFXI01. Next base: position 84,844 of record CAWCLI010000009.1, read on the forward strand.
TCATCAATTTTACTGTGAATCAGGGATCGGTCAATGCCCTTATCGATAACAAGAACCTGGTGCAGGCTGATGGCGGGCAGGTGATCATGAGCGCAAAAGCAGCAGACAGCCTGTCGAGCGCCGTGGTCAATAACGAAGGCATCATCCAGGCACAGACTATAGGGAACAAAAACGGCGTCATCATGCTCCTGGCCGATATGCAGAACGGTACTGTGAAAGTAAGCGGCACTCTGGATGCCTCGGCCCCCAACGGCGGGGATGGCGGGTTCATAGAGACCTCGGCTGGAACGGTAAACATTGCAGACAGCGCACGTGTCACCACGCTTGCGCCCTACGGCAAGACAGGTGCGTGGCTTATCGACCCGGACGGCTTCACTATTGCCGCCAGCGGGGGGAACATTAGTGGCGCCACCCTCTCCTCCCAGTTAGGCGGAGGCAACGTGAGTATTGCCAGCACCAGCGGCAGCGGATCGGATGGCAATGTCAATGTCAACGACGCGGTTTCCTGGAGCACCCATCAGCTCACGCTTACTGCCACCAACGATGTGGACATCAATACCGTCATGACCGCCACGGGCACGGCGGGTCTCGATCTCGAACCAGGCAGCGGCAAAGTGAATGTCGGGTTTAATACTAATGGCACATTCAAAGGCACGGTCAATCTGGGAGCCGGCACATCACTGAAAATAAACAACGCCGTCTATACCATCATTCAAAACAGCCTGGCCGCCCTGCAGAATATGCAGAACGGCCTTTCCGGACATTACGCTCTGGGCAGTGATATCACCACCGGCGGTACTTTTACGCCTGTTGGCGGTGTCACTCCTTTTTCAGGCATATTTGATGGTCTCGGCCATACCATTACAGGCCTCTCCATCAGCTCTCCCGGCACCAATGATGTGGGACTTTTCGGCGCTACCAACGGCGCGATTATCCGCAATGTGGGGCTGACAAACGTGAATATAACCGGCGCTAACAACGTTGGCGGACTGGTGGGCTCCAACCAAAACGGCAGCATAAGCAACAGCTACGCCACAGGCAGCGTGACCGGTGTTCAGCACTGTCGGCGGGCTGGTGGGCTACAACTACAGCGGCGGCAGCGGCACCGCCAGCATCAGCAACAGCTACGCCACCGGCGCGTAAACGGCTAGTAGTTATGTCGGCGGGCTGGTGGGCTACAAACGGCGCCAACAGCGGCAACGCCAGCATCAGCAACAGCTACGCCACAGGTAACGTGACCGGCACCAACGGCGATGTCGGCGGGCTGGTGGGCTACAACCAAAATGGCAACGCTGGCACCAACAGCGGCACCGCCAGCATCAGCAACAGCTACGCCACCGGTAACGTGACCGGTAATAACATTGTCGGCGGACTGGTGGGCTCCAACCAAAATGGCAGCATAAGCAACAGCTACGCCACCGGCAGTGTGACCGGCAGCAACGACAATGTCGGCGGGCTGGTGGGCATCGTCAGCTACGGCGGCAGCATAAGCAACAGCTACGCCACCGGCAGTGTGACCGGTAATAACTACGTTGGCGGGCTGGTGGGCAACAACCCCAGTAGCAGCATAAGCAACAGCTACGCCACCGGCAATGTGACCGGTAATAACTACGTTGGCGGACTGGTGGGCTACGGCAGCGGCAGCATAAGCAACAGCTACGCCACCGGCAGTGTGACCGGCACCAGCGATGTTGGCGGGCTGGTGGGCTACAACTACGGCAGCATAAGCAACAGCTACGCCACCGGCAGTGTGACCGGCACCAGCGATGTTGGCGGGCTGGCGGGTTTTAACGGCGCCAGCATAAGCAACAGTTTTTGGGACAAACAGACTTCCAATCAGCAAACAAGTGCCAGCGGCACGGGCCTGACCACCGCCGGGATGAAATCACTGTCCACCTTCAGCAATGTTGGCTGGTCTATTGACGATACAGGCGGCACAAGCGCAGTCTGGCGCATTTATGATGGCGACACTTATCCGTTGCTCCGCAGTTTCCTGACCACCGCCTCCGTCAGCACAACAAAGGTAGGTGGCTCCATTGCCTACGACGGGACGGCTTTCAGCAGCAACGGCGGCAACCATATATTTTACATTGGCACTGCCGTAGGCGCTATAAATCCCGGGTCTATACCATAACCGTCTATTCCGACCAGCAAGGCTACGACTTTACAGGCACGCGCACAGGCACGTTGACCATCACAGCCGCGGCAACACCTACTACAACACCGACAACTAACAGCCCGGATGCAGGTACTCTGTTGGTAATAACAAATAATAACGCCATACAAACAACTCCACAGCAGTCGCCGACAACATCAGACGTTACCGCCCCTAATTATGCCGCTGGTGACACAGACGCATCGGACCAAACGAGCTTTAGCGGAGGATTGATTACTGTGAACACCACTCCTGCGGCATCTTCTTTTGTGGCAGCAGGTGCAGGCACGCTGTCTGTCAGGCTTTCGGTCGATGGAGCTGACATGGGCAATATGGCTGTTACTGACCAGGGAGGGACCCTGACGGTATCTGTTGCGTCTCCTTCGTCAGGGCCCGCAAGCGCAACGTCTAATACGGGCGGGACCTCAACGGGAGCATTGACCATTTATACGGTAACAAATGAAGGGACAAAAGCTTACGGCGACTTTGCCTTTAATATCGGGAGCGGGTCTGTGTCCCTCACACAAGGCACAGCGCCTGGCGGCGCAGCGCCGATAACAGTCAGCGAGGGAGGCAGGAGCGTCACCTTCTCTATAACAACCGCGGACGGAGTTATACTTGAATACAACGTCAGCCAGAGCGGGAATACGCTGAGCATACAGCCTGTTAATGACGCTGCCGTCAGTGCGACAGGAGCGATGGATAAAAAGCTTATCACTGCCATCATGCTGGCAGCCGAGGACAAACTCGGGACAAACATCGGACAAATCAACGCCATCTTCATACACGAAAATAAATAGAAGGCGCTAATCTCCTATCGCTGAGTTGGGCAACAGCCCATCAATCCCGGACAGTATCCGCAGCACCTGCTCCACGCACTCAGCCAGGTCGTTCCTGTCGGTGTCCACAACCAACGCCGGCGCTTCAGGCGGTTCATAGGGAGCAGATATCCCGGTGAAGTCCCTGATTTGCCCGGTCCGCGCGCGGCGATACATGCCTTTGACATCCCGGGCTTCGCACACCTCCACCGGACAGCGTACGTACACCTCCAGAAAGTTCTCCGCGCCGACGATTTTCTTTACTCTCTCCCGGTCCGCACACATGGGTGAAATGAAGGCCGCCAGGGTAATCACCCCCGCTTCCAGGAAAAGGCGGGCCATCTCTGCGATCCGGCGCAAATTCTCCCGCCGGTCTTCCGGCGAGAACCCCAAATCGGCGCACAGTCCGCGGCGTACATTATCGCCATCGAGGACAAAAGTGCGGCAGCCTTGCCGATGAAGGACTTCCTCGACAGCGTGGGCCAGCGTCGATTTTCCTGAACCCGACAGCCCGGTGAACCAAACCACTACGGACTTATGGCCATTCAGCCGCTCACGGCACTCACGGGTAACCGTAGCGCTATTACATACAACTTCGCCCGACATGCTTATCCTTTATTTTTCTCCGGATAAAACAACTGGTAATACCATGCGCAGACCGTTTCAATCTGCTTCTGGATCCTGGGAGGAATGTCATGCCGGAGCGGCGGCGATATTTTTGCCTGCCGCCGGTGCAGGTATTTGAAGCGATAGTGGCTGTCGCTCTCATGTGCGCTCACAGTCAATCTTTCCAGGTCTATCGGGCAGGCAGCCAAACCCAGCCACTCAAAAACCTTCATCATCGTTTCTTCCGGCTGTGCAAGCATATCTTCAAACCTGATAAAAAAAACTCGTTCCCTTACCGTCTGGGGAAAATCAAACATCGCCTGGATGGAGATCAGCGGCGCCCCAATGGATTTATCCTTCGCGAACAACTGGTCAGCGCGGCCAAACCGGTCATAATCAGCCAGATGGTCTATGAAGTCTATGAGAATCGTCTTCTGGTGCTGCGCTTCGATGGATCCGTAAATCTGCCCCAGCTCACGAATAGGCACCAGTATCCGCGCATTCTGATCCAGGTGGAGCAGAAACTCGATGCAATGCAGCCAGGCGCGGTTCTTGTCCACCACAATCGCTTTGCCGCAGCCGTCATACCAGCCATTGATGAAGCCGCTCATTGCAGATCTCAAATGGCCGTAAGTGGTATCAAACTGAGTGTCCAGTTGCGACAGAAAGAAGTCGTCGTCGCTGATGAAGCGGCGCACGGCCAGGACCGTATTGCACAAGGGAGAGCTAAGACCCTCGCAATAGATGTCCGGATGTTCTCCCAGCAACTGGCATAGCAGGGTCGAGCCCGAACGGGGCAGCCCGGCAACTCCTACAAATTTGACAGGCATGGCGTCATCCCTTTTTTGAAAAAAGTCGCATACATTATTTTCCCGTATTTTAAACTATTCGCACCTTTATATTTCCCAAAAACGTTGTTCGTTTCCATGTGCTGTTTTTCATTCTCCCTTCCCCGGATCGGAAAATTTGCTATGCTCTGATGACTTAAAAGAACAATATACCCTGCGCCCAGACGCGGTTGTCATGTTTCCTGCCTTCGCTGTCAAGTCCTGCTGCGCTTCTGCCGGGATTGGGGCCTATCGTTGCCGCCCAGAATGCCCTGACAAGATAAAGAGCTGTCCTGCTGATATTGAGTCCCGCCCCTGCCCCGCTGAGTCCATAGCTGTTCTTGAGTGCAGGATTTCCGCTGTTCCAGTCGACCCACGTATTTTTATGCAGCACTATCCAGCCATAGTCCAAAAACGTCAGGACCTGAATATGCCCCAGCGGCGTTGGACCGGGAAAGTCCTTTCTGATCTCCATATTCATCAATACGCCATCGTCTCCCGCCGCCTCCCCGGAAGCATAGGCCCGCACCCCGCTCGGACCTCCAAGTATGAACTGCTCCGATGTATCGAGGTTTTTGCCTGCATACTGACCGTTCAAAGCACCATACAGGCTGAAGCCGCTGCCTATATTCTGCTGCCTTGACGCGTTATAAGTTAATTTCCAGTAATCGCCGTCGGTTTTCAATGTCTGCTGGTCAGCCGCCAGATTGTCCGGGTCCCTGCCAAGTTCAAGACGACCCCCCTTCACTGAAAGCCCATACGCTGTGTATCCGCCGCCTCCAAAGGTGTCTGATATATCCCCATTTAAGCCCGCTGTGATCACGTTTAGTCGTTTATTGTCGCTGACAGATACGATTGTTGCATCAAATAAATTCTTGTGTTCGTATATTATGCTGGCGTAAAGATTATTTTCACGGCTCCGTATTATCGGGTATGTAGTATTTGCTGTCCAGGTCCTTGCCGTACCATGCGAGTCCAAATCTGAAAGTTCTTCGCCGATTCTATATCCCAATGAAGTATACGCAATACCGGCCTGCAGTCCGGAGTAACCTATAGGCACCTGCCCGCCTGCCCGCCACATCCACATATTGCCCTTGTTGATATTAAACACCGGTTCTCCGACCTGCAGCCCACTGAATGTTATCGTTTCTCCGTAACCGGTAAGATCGTTAATGTTGAAGTTTCCGATAAACCGCTCCCGGCCTGTATACCTGTTGCCGAAAGTGTCGAAACCCGCGTTCCCTGTTATGAGAGGGCCTTCCTTTACCTTGACTCCTATTTTTGTGGTCCCGGTTGTGCTGCCTGCCGACAGGTTTGTCGAGGAGTCACTCCCGGCAGATCATTTACCAGAAGGATGCCCCTTTCAAGTTTTCTCAACTCTAAGGGTTCATCGGCTTTCACTTCTTTACTAATTATGCCCTGCACTACGCTTTCTTTAAGCCGCTTGAGTTCTCCCTGAACTTCGACTACTTTGCCGTCTTTTCCGACTTCCGCCCTACCAATGATAACGTTGATCTTTACTATGCCGCCAACTATCTCCTGCTGGGGAATGTATGCCCTGGCCAGAAAATAGCCTTTGCCTCTCAAATACCTGGTGACTTTCGCTGCCGCTTGTTCCAGTTCTCCAAAGGTGACTTCCCTGTTTGTATAGTCTTTCACTATCTGTTGCAGTTCGGATTCAGGCACTACAGGAAAGTCCATTATGAAGGCGAATCCTTTCACGTACAGCTTAGCTTCTTTGAGTCCCTTCATGGGAGGTTCCTGAGGGACAGGAATTGCCTCAAATGGTTTTTGCGGAGGCTGAGGAGGCAATGCCTTTTCGGTCTCTTGCAGAAGGCGACCGGCATCAGGGGGCGTCCCCATGCGACTCCTCCAACAAGACATGACAATAATAATAACGTGATAGCAGTTAATTTTGATATGTTAACTCTATATATTGTTTTCACTCGCTGTTTATATCATAATTCCTGCCTAATGTCAACGTAAGCTCACGTTATGCGGTTTTAATTTAAAAGGGATTTCCCGTTTCAAAAACCATCCAAATGAGGAGTGGGGGGAAACCCGCTATTCAACGCCTATTGACACCCTGTTGGATATTCCGCTCAGTTCGGGCACCTCATTCTTTTAGCTAAGACATAACTTCAAGCTTATTTTAATGCATATTGCTTTCCGTATAATTATATGCCATTATAGACATATAAAATCCCAAGGAAGGAGTACTATCATGGCAACAACTTCAAAGCATGACCGGATAACCGTTTCATTACCACACGGTTATTCCAGGGAAATCAAAAGACTTGCAACAGAACTCGCTCTGTCTCAGTCCGAGCTTATTGCCAAGGCATTTGAAGACTACAAAGCATCTCAACAGAGAAAGAAGGTCGAAAAAATAGCGCGATCTATGGTTGAAGAATACCGGCAGAATACCGATCTTCTTACCCTTACAACTCTGGACAGTGAGGATTTCAAATGAGACAAAGGGAGATATGGATCGTTAATCTGGATCCCACAATCGGGGCTGAAATTAAAAAGACTCGCCCTTGTGTCATAGTTAATGACGATGCGGTTGGCGTACTCCCACTAAAGATCATAGCCCCAATTACTGATTACAAGGACAAATTCAATGCTGTTCCTTGGATGGTTGCCATTACCCCGGGGCAGGAAAATGGCCTTGATAAGAAATCCGTGATAGATCTTTTCCAAGTTCGTTCCGTAGCTGAGGAACGCCTCGTCGAGCGTGTAGGAATGATCAGTACAGATCAAATGCTCAGCGTAAAGACAGCCCTCAAAGTTGTCTTTGGCAATTAGTCTAAATTCAAAATCTCCCAACAAATAACTGTGGGGCAGGTCCTGCAATTCCTCTTTAATTCGTTTCCGCGAATCTTTATCGAGGCGCTCATAATAATTCGTGGCCTTCGTGGATAACTTAACCGTCCAGGGCATCCAGGTTCTTTCCTCCACCCTGGCGGATTTCCTCTAAACCTTCCTTGCATTCGTCGAGCAGCCCTGAGATGTTCAGCAACTCAAGGCTTTCCTTGTGACGTTCGATATCATCTATCTTCAAACTCGACCTCTGTTACACTCCGCCGTAAGCCGCTTCCCCTTTCGTCAGACGCTTTTTTAAAACTCAAAACTCCATATTCAGAAAATCCACCGGCTTCAGTATCAAAGTGTTCAGGATTTTCTTGCGATAGAGATGTTTAAAGTGCTTCTCATTGCCGGTCACAAAAACATTCATCTTATGATAGACCGCTGTTGATAAAATGATCCGGTCATTCAGCGGCAGCTTTCCCAATACTGGGGTACTGAGGTGAGTGACTACATCCTCCAATACTTTTGATCCGGCAATCAGTTCGTTGAGCAGATCCTCAGCTTCGGGCTTTTTTCGTCTGATATTCGAGAGAGCTTCTTCGCAGGCCAGGTTTGAAAGATAAACCTTGAGGATGCCGAGGGCCTGAATCTCATAGATCAAGAACGAGCGCGAGTTTTCCTTCCCCGTATACGCAATTGAAAACAGCACATTGCTGTCAAGAGAGACCTTTATTCTCTTTTCCATTTAGCCAGAATATTCTCTCTTTCCCCTGCTTTCAATTCATCGGCCTTTGTCACATCTTTGATGAGACTATCCGGGAACTCACGCACAGTCACAGTCAACGCCGGTTTAATCATAATACCGTCTTCCCTGAGTTCAAACACTACAGGAGACTTTGACTTAATGCCGAACCGGTCCCTCAATTTTTTAGGGATTGTAACCTGCCCTCTTTCGCCTACTATTACCGTCTCCATTACATCTCACCAATCCTTTTCATAGATATACTTTATTATACCTATTATATGATAATATGTAAATATGAATTATATAATTAGTCACAGAAAACACAGTCACTGGACATTTACACCCGTGCACTTATCCCACTCTCAGTGTTTCATTAATAGTGCATGATTATTTTATTATATTGTCAGGAGAAAAAGAATTCCGGGCAAGTGCTACCTGTCCAATACATCCCTTATCTTTCTCATCAATGTGTCAGGATTAATAGGCTTTGAGATGAAATCAGAGCCCTCTTCCAGTATTTCCTTTCTCGATATTATATCGTCAGTGTAGCCGCTCATGAATATCGTCTTAACACCAGGCTCGATACCCTTCATCTCTTCGTATGCCTCCCTGCCGTTCTTTACCGGCATTATCACGTCAAGGAGAATAAGGGACACCACACCTCTGTTTTCCTTGAATTTTCTTATTGCTTCTTCTCCGTTTTCCGCCTCTATTATCTTATAACCATTCTTCTGCAGGAGGGACATCATAATCTCCCTCACCTGAGGTTCGTCCTCGGCGATAATTATCGTCTCACCTTTCCCTCCGGGCAAAGCTTGGACCGGCTTGGATATTTCTCCTCTCCTTGTCTGTGTCAGGGGCAGGTATATCCTGAATGTCGTCCCCTTCCCCACCTCGCTGTGCACATCGATGTTGCCGTTGTGCTGCTTGATTATTCCGTATACCATGGAAAGCCCCAGACCAGTGCCCTTGCCGACTTCCTTTGTGGTGAAGAAAGGCTCGAATATGTTTTCCGTCGTCTCCTGAGCCATACCGAAAATTCCACCTGTATCAGTTTCTTGTCAGCGTAATAACCCAATGAGGAGATCATGATAGATAAGGCAATGCCCAGGGCCAGTATTACAGCAAAAACAATATTGCGAAAGGACTTATTGCCCAAAGTGTATGTCATAATTTTGTTACCTCTTGCAATAAGGCGAGATTCCTCCTTCTTCCCAAGGGGCAAAAAACTTCAATCAATTCACCGATCGGGAGAATCAGGATTTTCAAAAGCAATGGTAAAGAGAAAAATAGATCCGTCTCCTATATTAGACTCCACCCAAATCCGGCCCCTATGCTGTTCGACAATCTCTTTGCAAGTTGCCAAGCCTATGCCTGTTCCAGGCCGGTCCATGTCAAGCCTCTGGAACATCCCGAATATCCGTTCCGAGTTTTTCAAGTCTATCCCGATTCCATTGTCCAGAATAGAAAATAGCCATTCATTTTCTTTTTGTTCAGCCGAGATGTGAATCATCGGTGTGTCGACTCTCCGGTACTTGATGGCATTGTCGATCAGGTTCTGAAACAGACTGATCAGTTGAGAGGAATCGGCCATTACCGTCGGAAGATCATCATATCTTACCTCGGCATGGTTTGCATCGATGACCGCCTTAAGATTGCTTATTGCCTTTTTGACAACAGAGGTACAGGAGATCGGCTTGAATTGTATCTTTTTTGTCACAGCCTGTGAGTATTCCAGCAGATCTTTGATAAGATCCTGCATCCTGTTGACCCCTCTGACGATCTCATCAATAATTTCATCGGCCCCTTCATCCAGTTTACCCTTGTAGCGCCTGGCCAGCCGGTTCGCGAACCCGCCTATTGTGTATAGAGGCGACTTCAGGTCATGTGAAATCACATGAGTAAAATTCCGGAGGCTTTTATTCGAGTGCTTTAATTCATTTTCTGCCCGTTTGCGAATCTCTATTTCTTCTTTCAATTGATTATTTACTTTCAACAGCTCGAGAGTACGCTCCTCCACGCGCCGTTCCAGGCTGGCATATGCGTCCTGCAGCCTCTCCTCCGCATTCTTGCGCTCGATAGCATACCTGATGGAACGGGCCAGCAGTTTGCCGTCAATCCGTCCTTTGACCAAATAGTCCTGCGCTCCGTCGCTGACTGCCCTGACTGCCAGCAACTCATCGGGAAGACCGGACAGTACTACAATCGGTATGCCGGAAAATTGTGAATGCAGGTCAGCATATGTATCAAACCCCTGACTGTCAGGCAATCCCAAATCGAGCAGGACTACATCCGCGCCATCTTCTGCCAGCTTCTGCACTCCCGCATTCAGTCTGTCGCGCCATTCCAGTGTGAACAGAACGGCGCTGTCTGCTTCAGTGAGCATTTCCCTGATAAGACGGGCGTCACCGGGATTGTCTTCTATCAATAATACTCTTATAGTATTATTATTCATCTGTTGATGTTCGGCGGCAATTTCACAATGGTCAGCCAGAAGTCCTCATTGGACCTCACTGCAGTTCCGGGATTGTCCTCCACCGGTAAAATTTCGATAGGCTGATCGGTATTTGTCATGATTTTATCTCCCTTTGTACAGGTATTGTAAAATAAAAGGTCGAGCCTGTGCCAAGTTCCGACATTAGCCATATCTTTCCCACTTTGCTCAACTGAAATATGAATGCGGCACACGGTCCCTGCAGAACTTGAGCGCATTGCCTATGAGGATTTCCAAGGTCACTCTAATTTCTTAATGCAACTATGGTTTTATACGTAGTGAGCTGGGTAGTGCCCTTGTAAACAAACTTTGTTGTCAGGGTAATCTGAATGGCCTTTAACGAATTCAACGATTTGCCGCTTGCACCCCCCGTCAAATCAAACTGCTGAAGAAATGGATAGGCTGTTGGTGGTGTTGTGATTGCTGTGGATGGCGGTATTGTACCTGATGGGGGACCTGGAGGAGGACCTGGAGGGATATCCCATACCATGCCAGAACTTGGGTCATAGTAACCATAGGTCACTTGAAAATTGTCAACGTTGGGAATAACCTTGTTCTGGTTTCTGTATAGCCAATACATCGTCGAGCCGTCAGGATAAGTCTTGCCGTCAGGATCTTTAATGACATACCATGCGACAGCAGGCACTACCTGAGAACCTGCACCATAACTACCGGAAATCGGACCTGAAATAGCTTCGTTGGCAGCCAGGTCGAGCGTAGTGCCACTAATACTCGCAATTATGTGGCCTTCAACTTTCATGTCAGGCGTAGCCGTGCTGTCCGTAATAATTAAGGCCTGATTAGCTATAAAATCATCTGAAGGAGTATTATTTAAAAGTATACTGCCGTTGTACTGATTCAGATTTTCCTGTCCGCTATCTATATTTAACGTATTTACGGTTAAAGAAGTATCTCCAGTATTCGTTGCATTCGTCAATGATGCATAATAGCCTCCATTAGGCTGCCCACCATTGTTTTTAGTCAGTGTAATAATAGAAGCATAGTCAGTCGGCGAAGTAGGTATATTGCCGTCATTCTCGCCGTTGTCCGTTATATCCGTCAGCATTTGAGTTCCGTCAGCCAAAAAGAGTCTGTCAGTATCTTTCTTGCAGAAAGAGTCATCATTGTAGTTGCATTTTTGATCGGATGCCGCCCTTGCAGCTATCGGAAGTCCAAAGCCTGCCATCTGGATATCATTCTCCAGCAGCTTGAGGGCGATCTTTGTATCTATATTTAATGCATTAAGCGCCGATTCTCTCGTTGAATTGCTGACAAAATTTGAGTATGTTGAGACGGCCGCGGCCCCGACGATTACTGTTAAAGCCATAACTGTCAGGAGTTCAACAAGAGAAAAACCTTTTTGTGAGAACAAACATTTTTTCCCCATTACACAGCCTCACTCGATAAAGAAGTTTATGTTTAAGGTTTTAAGGTTTATTCCAGCCATCCAGTATACAGTCATATTCCCATTTCCAAGTATGGGATATGAGAGATAGTTCGTGTTGTATGAGAGCTTAATCGTATAATAGTAAGGTATCATGCCGCTTGTCGCACCGTTTGTCTTAGCGCTTCTCGCAATAGTGATTCCTTTATATACGCAGTACGAGTAAGGAGAACTGCAAGATTGGTCAATGCCTGGAAACTGGTATGTGGCATCAAGCCCTGAGAGGGCAGCGCTATACCCGTACGCCATGCTGGTGTTCAGCAAATTCGAACTTGTTTGAAGCCCGGTGTAACCCAGTGCCTTGACGGACTCGATCTCTCTCGATGCTGTATCCTGGGCAATAAGAAACCTCCTGTTGACATCATTTATCCTGATTGCTGTAAGTTGTATGCTTATGAAAGCGAGCAATCCTATCAGGAGTATTGTCATGGCGACCATTACTTCTATCAGGGTAAATCCGTGTTGAGGCTTCCGCAAGTATCTCATATTAAAAGTCTTTCCAGTTAATGTCTTTGGAGCAATCAACGCCGGCGGCTGTCTGGCACCACTGAATTCTGAGATAACCGGTAAGAGAAACAACTTTGATCCTTACCAGGTATGTGGTGTCACCCACATTTGTCATCCTTATGTTGTTATTGGGTGAGTTAGCGTTAATAGTGCCGAGCGCAGAAAACCACAGGCATGCCGCATTACTGATGCCCTGGCAGGCATGCAGGCCATTTGGATCGCTTTGTGTTTGCATTATTACTGTGCTGTCGCAGGAATTCTGGGAAACCACGGTGTCACCGGCATCATAAACCCCGTCGCGGTTGGCATCGAGAAAGGCAAGCTCATGCAGGAGGGCGCCATTTCCCAAATCATGAGCCGAACTGTTCGTTATCGCAACCATTGCCCTCTGCCCCTGTGCTCTGGCCGTAGTATCGGCCAGTTTTATGTCCGACGCAATCTGTTCTGCGCAGCTTTTTACACTCATGTGCCGTAACGTACCAGTGAGTTGTATAGTAGCTATAGAAGCCAGGATACCTATCACTGATATCACAACCAGCATTTCGATTAATGTTATTCCACTCATGCCTGCGGTATCCCGATCCGGCATCCTTGTCCTCACCGCTTCCTTCGCCAGTAGAGTATATTGATGTTTTGTCCAAACTTACTGGGATCCAGCATCACTTTGGTCAAACCGCCGGTCGACACGTTTTCGAGACCTGCGGCCACGACCTGCCCCTGGCCTCCGCTGCCCGAAAAAATCATAGGAGTGCTAGGCACCCCTCCACTGCTTGAGATCACAGTACTCCTTATGGGAGTCGCATTGTTTGATGAAAGCATTAGTCCCGCCGGCGTCGATCCCGAGGTGAACTGAACACCATAAAACCTTGACACCCCGCCTCCGCACGGGTTATTCAACGGGTCGTAAGTGCTGAAAAAAACATAACCGCCGTAAACCGCGGCGGGATTCAACACACGCTCATTTGAGTCTTTGGTACTGCTTGTAATAGTCGTGCAAATGGAACTGCAGTATGTAACACTTTTACCGGTATCCGTACAGGAGTTTACACAAGTGTTGTCTACCGACAAAGTCACATCAACACTGCTGGTCTGCCCCAATGTGATAAACCAGCTATTATTATTGCCATTGACCGCTGTCGATAGAGTCATGTCAGTAAGCTGCGCATCTGAATATGGTGATAGACTTCCCGTGTCATTCAATCCGTAAAACGCCTGGCTCGGATAAGAACTATTATAGAGATCATAATCCCCTGTGCCGAAATATACCCAATACTGGTTAGTGCCCGCATACCCCAGAGCAGGCTGAGCAGTAATCGGTCTCGAAGGAGGATAGTGAGCAGTTATATTTGAGGTGGCATAATCCGACGGCTGAAAAAGCATGTCCTGTGTACGCAAACCGGATAAACCAACAACGGTTGTCACTTTAGCGGAGGTCGACAGATCTACTCTCCATAAGGCCCCGTAATAATCCCCAAAGTATATTTTCTGTATATAACCGTTCTGGTCCCTTAAGGCAGCTATATTCGTAGTTATGTTCCCGGGTTTGGAAGAAACCTGTATCTGTTTAATCACAGAACCCGGTGATGAACTAAGATCTATGATACTGAGATATGCGGTCTTGGTCAGATTGTTCAGGTCATAAGGGTCCGGGCCTGATCCTATAATAGCAACCCAACGTCCACCGGTGCATACGCCGGAAGTCTGTGATTCACACAGCCTGCCAAGGGCCGGCGCAGACCATGATCTGCCGATATTGGCAAAAGCTCCCGGATTAGTGCCTGCATTGATGTCGAACAGTACAGACGGCGATTCAGGATTAGTTATATCGAGGGCAAACAGGCTCTGTCCGCCGCTGCGCAGTCCTCCTACCAGGACGGTCTTGTACGTGCTTCCGGATGTTATATCTATGGCCCTTAACAGACCGTCAGCGCTGTATTGGTGGTTCCCGTTTGCGATGGACGAAAGACTGCCAAGTATGCCATTGGGGATAAAAGCCCAGAGTTCGGTGGCTGTAGCATCTTTCTGGTACTGATTGGTGGTTGTGTTGAAAGAAGCCATCCTGACGGCATGGATCATTCCTCCGTTCGTTCCAATATAAGTAACGAGGTCCCTGCCGTTATTCGAATTCTGGAAAGCGGAATAATTGGGGTCTGAGTACATCATATTGGGGATACCGACCACAAGAGGACTGGAGTGTATAATATCGTCAAGTTTCCATTGACAGGTATCTGCAGTCCCGCTTGTACACAGGTTCCGCACCGCTGAACGCGCATACGCGGTTTGGTACTGCCCTCGTACGTATCTGATCAGACTCGTCGCCGCGGCGGTACTCACGCCCAGCAAAGGCGCAAGGGTCGAGAAGTTGGTCTTTCCAAAGGCATAATTGCCTGATTGGCCTGCAATGTCCGTGAAGATATACCTGCCGTCATACTGCCAACTGGCATCGTTTATATTGCTTCTGTTGTCATCACCTGCTACCGCCGCCTCAAGTTGGGCGCCGAAACCGGTGGCAGTAGAAGCACTCGTATCTCCCCATAGGCTTATAGTGCCGAGTTGGGTCTGGTTCTCTCCTGACTTGCAGTCGCCGTTTATATAACAGTCGGCATAGATGGCGGTCAAATCTCCTGTCCATGTCCAAGGGGTCAGATAGGCAGTCAGCAAAACAGCCCTTCCATTCATCAGCGGCGGAGTTATGGCAGGCGTTGACAGCGTCTCAATCGGCTTAGGCGGTGTCGATACCGTGTTGCCCGGACTTGTATTGTAGGCAGGATCAGGTTCGCAAAATTTGCGTACCCTTATATTCCCATAATTCTGTCCCCCATCCCATCCGCCAAAGCCTATCCCGCCGGAAGCAGCTGTTACCTGAGCGCTGGGATAAATATCGCCCAATGTGTAGAAGCCAGTATCGGAATCGGTGTCTGATGGCGTGCTGTTGGCTGTTGTAGACATCACTTTCAGGTGCGTTTGACCAGAGCTGGGATTGTGGAATACGCGCAACTTATTTATATATGTTTTGCCGGATATAGGGTAAGTGCTGTCGAATCCGGAAACAGAGCTCACGCCATTCTGGTAATTCCAGGTCCAGTCCGTTCCGTAAGTGAAAGGCCGGAATATGAATTCATTATTGAAAGACTCAAATCCCCACATATTCCCCGAATCGGCAAAAAGAACAGGGTTATAAGTGGCCTGGGTACCGCATGAGTCTTGTCTTGATGCATACATGACCTCATAGTTTGTCCACTTTACACTTCCGTTGCTCAAGATCGGTCCGGCATCGTTGGTCCCCTGTCCATTGGGCTTGCAAATGGTTTGGATGCTATTGCTGCTGGTGTTGCTTGTGCTTGTAGGTATCGGCGGCAATCCGGTGTTATAAACCGTAGTCCACCAGTTGAACGGATTGCTCGGACTCGGGTTGTTAAGCCACCTTGTCGGATCAGATACCTGACCGCTGCAGTTTAAAGAACTGTCCGTGTCATTTGAGCCATCAGGGCATCCGGGTCTCGTCCCCGCTGTTCGCGTACTGCTGCCCCCGGTAGACCAGTCCTCCCACAAGTCAAAGGTGTTGTTCTCATTACTTTGACTGACAGTATAATTGCTATTGCCCCACCATAAATAAATAGTAGTATTTGCAGCAGTCGCTGCGCAGCTTGACGGGCAACTGCCGGTCGGCGGCGAAGGCGTGCAACTACTGGTTATCGCGGGGACCTGTACCCAGAAAGACCCGCTTCCGCTGCTGCCCCGCTTAAAAGACTTTATCCAGAAAGGTATCATGGTTCCCGATGCGTCGGTGAACATTAAATCGGACCCATCGGACCGCGCGCCACTGAAATCGAAGTTAGTTAAAGTAACCAATACCTGGTAGTTCAAAAGATTACATGTTTTGGCACTGTCGGTATAACTGATGTTTATCGGCAGTTGATATTGCCAGTAACAGCCTGACTTCCCCTGGACATTGGCGACAAACTGGACATTGTCCTGACTGAAATCGCCGGTCGACGTAACATTAAAATTCATGGCCAGTTTGCCCTGATTTCCCTGAAACAGGGCATTGGTGGAAGGCATAACATAAACATCTATCTCCTGGGTGGCCCCGCTTGCAAGAGTTACCTGACCTGATGTGGGCGTGGCGCCTGTACCGGGCAGGTTCCCGACTATAGCAGTGCTGCCCGCCGGATAAGAATAACCTATATACCAACTGCCGCTGTACTGCGCCGGCGCAGTTGAAAGGTTTATATTAAAGGTATCTGACGAACTCCCACGGTTGTTCACAAACAACTGGTACTTGAACCACTGTGTTGATCCCTGCTGTATACTCGCCAAAGGATATCCGCTGTATATATATTTATCGAGGGTATTGCCGCTTACATAGTCGGCCAATACCTGCATCTTAGGCACGACCTCAATGACATTTTGACCCAGGTAAGGAGAGGAAGCGTCAACAGTATTGGGGACCGTTTCATCCATCTGGATATCCGCGTTCCCAACGACGGTTGCAGTTGGCTCACTGCTTAAGTCATTGTTGATCACCCATATTGGACTGATTGTATTTGTAGCGAAGCTGTCACATTCAGCGCCGTTTGTGTCGGTCGAATAAAAACCAACATATCCAGGGCTACTAAAACTGTCACTTCTGCTAACAGAACCTATCAACGCGCCGTTTACAGTAATCGATATGGTTGTGGCTGTAACCTTGATGTCGAATTCATTTACAGTGTTAGAGTAAGGGGTCCAGGCCATACTGCTGCCTACATTAGTCCACGATGAGCCTGTTCTGACCTGTACCTGGATGCTATAATTGTAATATAGTCCTGAACCGGAAGTACTAAGATAGTTGACCTGGACCCTATAGCCATGGGTAGAATCCGCATTGAGCACGGTTGAAGAAGTCGGGGCCGGACTATACTGCGTCAACAAATAAACATTCCATGAGGGCGTTGAGTTAAGATGATACCGGTAATGCAATAGAAAAGTATTAGCGGTCTGCACAGTATTGAACCCGTAGATATAGGTGCTATGTCCACTCACGTTTCCACTCACCCACTTGCCATCGCTGGCTGTGGCTGATACCCATTGACCGCAGCCTCCGTTGGGATAGGTATACGAAAGATACTCATTATAATCGAATGCAAACATGCCTGTGCCAAATACATTTTCACCGCACTGGCCCCCGGAAAAAGGAGTTGCAGGCAGCGCCGCGCCACCCGATACAGCCGTCACCTGGGCTCCACAGTATGTGTTGCCATTAGGGAGAGGAGTAGTACTGGCATTGCTTATGCCTGGATCGTAAGTCATATAAATAGTATTATTGCCCGGCGCCAGGCTGTCCACCTGGACCCATACAGGCAGGTTCCCGATCGTCCGCTGCGCGTGCTTTGTAATGTGTATCCAGAAAGGCAATTGTGTCCCCGATACGTTTGTAAACCTCAACCCCCTCATATCCGGGTACGTTGATCCAGTTGCCTGTTGAAGCGTACCGGCGTCTATATAAACTTTCACAGGATAATTTACCGCTGCTGCCGGACTGTTAACATTTATTTTAACCTGATAAACCGTCGCCTCACTGCTCCGGCCAAAGACAAAGAACACCAGGAAAAATATTGCCGTCAGACATCTCTTCATCATAAATCCCTCCTTATTCATTGCCGTATCCGACAGGGGACACCGGAATAAAAACAACTGCCTCTATCTCCGCCGTGCTGTTGGCAGGAGGTGACACAGAGTTGATCTTGACATTCGCACCCTTCCACAGCGTTGAATAGCCTATCGGATAGTTTATCGTCTGGCCAAGATATGTTACCGTCGTCTGGTAAGTTGTCGAGTTAGTAATGTCCTCGGGAGCATCGGTCCTGTGATACTGAGTCATATATGCCGTCACAGCAAGCACACCGCCTTCAGCGCCGTAAAACCTTGTTTCCTCCATCCTTAACAGCCCCGAAGATTTTATGGTCGAGGTAACCATATACATCAGCAGTATTCCCATTGCTGTAAAAAGCACAAGCAGCATCAGTACAAGCACCAATACCATGCCCTGCTGGTCTTTGCCTGTATTTTTTTCTCCCATGGCCCTGTATCTGATTTTTTGCAAAAATATTTTTAATTTCATATTTGTAGCTGCCCTTTCCTGGCAATTAACATGCCTGAAATATAACACAAAATATTCTTTTTATTATCAATATGCTGCAAAGTCATTATGAAAAATGCATGTGATTTCTGTTTAACCCGCTTCCCATATGTATGAAACAGATTACATAATTGAGGAACTGCCTATGGACACGATAAAAGAGGCTTAAATTACATATAACCAGGAAACTTGCTACACTTTTTTATCAAGATATCCCATAGTCCCTGATCTTGGTAAGCAATGTCTTATAACTCACTTTAAGTATTTCCGCTGCCCGGGTCTTATTGCCCCCTGTCTGCACCATCACCGCTTCTATTCTGGATTTTTCAGCGTTCCTGACTGCAGATTGCGCGATTTCAGACAATGCAACTCATCTCCAGGCCGTGCGCTATATTGCTCCATGCCGGATTCAGGTGTTCGGCCCAATAACATGACCATCGCACAGGATAACAGACGTTCAATTATATTTTTCAGTTCCCGTGTATTGCCCTTCCATTCATTATCCAGCAATACACGTTCAGATTCCTTTGAAAGGGAAGGGGCTGTCTTGTTCATTTCAGCGAGAAAAGACCGATAAAATGAAGCGCAAGCGGTATGATATCTTCCTTCCGGTCTCTCAGGGGAGGAATGATTATGGGGAAAACATTCAGTCTGTAAAAAAGGTCTTCCCTGAATTGCCTTCTGAAACTTCGTTTTCAAGGTTCTTATTGCTTGCAGCTATTACACGCAAATCGACCCTCACGGTTTTGTTCCCCCACGCGCTCAAATTCGTTTTCCTGAAGCACTCGCAGCAGTTTCGATTGCAGAGACAGTTCCATATCGCCTATTTCATCAAGGAATATCGTGCCTCTGTCAGCAAGCTCAAAGCGTCCTGGTTTTACTTCCGAAGCTCCTGTAAAAGCGCCCTTTTCATGTCCGAATATTTCATTCTCAATCAATTCTTTCGGGATTGCAGCGCAATTAACTGCAATAAAAGACTCTTTTGCTCTCGGGCTGAGATGATGGATTGCCCGCGCAATAATCTCTTTGCCTGTGCCGCTTTCGCCCAGAACCAGTACCGTGGTCTTGAGAGGCGCAACTTTTCTGATTTTTTCCATTATACTATTCCATTGCGGGCTCGGCCCGATGATTTCAGGCATCTTCAAGAATCTGAGAATTCATGTTTAAGTACAATGTTCTCTTTCTTCACAGTCCGCTCTTCCAACGCCCGCTTGAGAATAAAGATCAGATGGTCAGGATCAAAAGGTTTGGTAACAAAATCATAAGCTCCTCCTTTTATCGCTTTGACCGCAATTTCAATACTGCCAAAAGCAGTCATCACGATGACAGGTATGAAAGGGAACCCTTCCCTCACTGTTTTCACTATTTTCATACCGTCTCCATCAGGCAGTTTAAGGTCGGTAATCACTGCGCTGATGTTTTCATGGGAAAGAGCGTCAAGACCGTCCTTTATTGACGGTGCTGACCGGACAGAAAAGCCTTCGGACTCAAGCGTCCTGGCGAGCATGACAGCCATGCTCTCTTTATCTTCAACTATAAGAACACAGGTCATAGGTTATAGGTCATAGGTTATAGGTTATAGGCAATAGTAAAGAAAAAGGCTCTTTCTCTTTTTTGTCTTCGGTCCATTGCCTGTTTTTATATTTTTTCCTATGACCCATTACCTATTACCCATAACCTATTTTTTATTGTAAAGGTAAGAACAACCGGAATGTGCTGCCTTTCCCTTCTTTACTGTTCACACTAACGCATCCCCCATGGGCCAACGCAATTTTCTGTACCAGAGCCAGCCCGATGCCTGAACCCCGCTTTTTGTGGTATAAAATGGCATGAATATCTTGTTCAAATCTGTTTCCGGTATGCCTTTGCCGTTATCATTAATTGCAATAGATACTCCTTCCCTGCCTGACATGTGCGTCTTTTCTACATTTATATTTATCTCATCGCCTGCGTCCACCGCGTTCTGAACAGGATTTTTCACAGCCTGCCTTAGAAGTGTCTTATCTCCTTTAACTGAAAAACCATCGCCGGAAGAGAAACTGATTTCAGAGGCCTTCTCTCCCATGCCCTTTATGATATCTTTAATAAAACTTGACAGTTCTATATCTATCCTGTTTATGGGTTCCGCTGTTGAAAACTTCAGCAGCTCTTCCATGACACGGTTCATTTCTTCTATTTCATTAAGGATGGCCTGGACAATCTCTTTTCTGTTGTCCGTCTCATCAAAACCCTTTAGCAGAAGCCGTGCATACCCCGCAATAACGCCCATAGGATTCCTGAACTCGTGAGCGATACCGGCAGCAACTTCACCAAGGGCAGCAAGCCGCTCCTTCATTATAAGTTGTTCTTTAAGGGATTTTATTTCGCCGCCGAGCGCATTAAAGGCGCCCATCATGATATTGATTCCGGTATTTTCGGTGGCCTGCGCCTGTTTCTTCATCAGGCGGGGCAGATAGACAATGAGAAAAAAAAGTGCGAATAAAACAAATATACGCTGACAATAAAATAATCAGCGTACCGGCAGAACCTCTCATTACATCATCGGTTTAGACATTATTTCCCATTAATAAGGTCGATAAGCTTATCAGCCGGCAGTGTTCCCATCGTGCACCCTTCCGTCAGGGAGTATCAATGTTGGAGTACCTGTGATTCCCAGAGATTCGGCTATTTTTAGATTGTCATCAATTTCCTTTGCAGCGCAAGCGAACTTCTGGATCGGTTTACCTTCAAAATTATCATCCATCATCTTCAATGATTTCTTGCACTCTATGGAATTCGCCTTCCAGTACGCGTCTTTATGGGCAGCCAGGGGGAATAATTTTATTAAAAATACTATATCTTTTCTTTGCGCCACAACTCTTTTCATTTCCTTATGCAGCCTGGCGCAGAATGGGCATTCCGGATCGGTAAAAACAATGACTTTATTCTTAGCGCCCTGATCGCCCAGTATCAATGCATTATCGAGGGGGATTTTCGAGACATCTACTTTACTGTTGTTCTGGAGATTATCAAGGCTTTCCGGGGCACTGTTGGTTGCGCTGTCAAGCTCAACAATAGGACCCGGCAACCAGAAATTTCTTTGAGAAATCCGTATAGAAAAAGCCTTTCCTGCCATTATCGTCTATAGTACACTTCCCATAGACCTTTAACAGGGCTTATCTGGATACCGGTTATTTTAGCATTGGAGTTCATTTTCTGAGTATGCCAAGCGCATCCTGATAGGTCAACGTATGACATTTCTTGCAATCAGCTTCGCACCGCCTGTACTGAAAGCGTAACCGGGCAGGGAAACGCAAAGGTGAAGGCAAAGATCAAGGCAAAGGCTAATGCATATCTTCTCATGATCTATATAACCTTCAAAATAATTTGAGGTACTGGGCAATATGAAACTGGTAATAGGTGATAGGTCATAGGTGATGAGTAAAAAACAGTTCAACCTATGACCTATGACCCATTACCTATTACCTGATGTTTATGTTAACCAATTTTTTGTTTGAAATTCAAGTTACACTTTGTTATAATGCACAGCAATGGAGGATTTTCTTAAAAAGGCGGTCTGGAAGCCTTGCTGTTCGTTGCCGGCGAACCGGTAACCATCAGCAGCCTTGCAAAGGCAACAGAACTGTCTGAACATGAAATCAAAACTGCTGGATGAATTGTCTTCGGATTACAAGTCGAGGAATTCCGGTATTTTAATCATCGGGATTGCAGATGGATACCAGATGGTCACCGATCCCGATCACGCTTGTAGATAAGCGTTTTAAGCATATCAGCCAGACCAACAAGCTCTCACAACCCGCACTCGAAACATTAGCCATTATCGCATACAAGCAGCCAGTAACAAAGCTGGAGGTAGACCAATTGCGCGGCGTTAATTCCGATGGCGCAATCAAGAGCCTGCTGGATAAGCATTTAATTAAAATCATAGGTAAAAAAGAAACGCCCGGGCAGGCCTTTTCTATACGGGACGACAAAAGAGTTCCTGCAGTACTTTGGCCTCAAGAATTTAAGTGAATTGCCGCCTGTAAGTGATTTTTTGAAGGACGAGGCAGCATAAATTTCTTTTGAGGGAGGTTGCAGCATGAAGCTTCTGAAACTATTTTGCGCAGTGTTGACCTTTATTGTTGCTCTTTCTTTCATCACGCAGACAGCCGGTGCAAATGTTTCCTATACTGTAAAGAAAGGCGATACATTACAGAGGATTTCAAAGAAATACAAAGTCAAAGTATCCGAAATAAAAGAAGCTAACGACCTTAAGTCCGTCAAATTAAGTACCGGAAGGAAGCTGTCCATTCCTGCGTCTGAAAAGAACCACAGGATTAAGTATCCCACTCATAATTCAAAAAAGAATTTGTCAAAAAAATCGGGTCCTGAAACTTCTGAAACACGTAACAAGGAAATTATATATATAGTAAAAAAAGGCGATACTTTAAAATCGATTGCGAAAAAATACGGGATTACGGTCAATGAATTGAAAAGGACCAATAATCTGAAACGTGGCAAATTAAAGACAGGTCAGGAGATCATGGTCAACGCCAAAAGACATGAGTCTAATACATACACTGCCAGAAAGGGAGATACGGTACATAAAATTGCGAAGCGTTTCAAAATTAACGTAGACGATTTGAAAGAAATTAACGGCCTGGAAGGAAAAGCTTTGAAGCGCGGCCAAAAGCTCTACCTGGCCAAAATAGCGCCGGATACGAAAGAAAGCCCTGCCAAACCCGATAATATCTATGTTGATAAACCTACCCGAGCAGGCACTTCCGCCCGCCTGGAAGAGGTGAAAGAACTGTCGACTTCAGAAGACGTTCTTGCTGATCTCAGCGTACAAGACCGCATTATCCTTTTTGCCAAAAAGATGCTTCACCTCCCCTACCATTTTGGCGGAAACGGAGCTATAGGCCTGGATTGCTCCGGATATGTACAGAGAGTTTTCAGCTTTGTAGGTCAGAACATCCCGCGCAGCGCCCGTGAACAGTTCACTATGGGCGAAGCTGTCGATAAAGAAGATCTTGAAACAGGGGACCTGGTTTTCTTCAAGACTTATGCATCTTTTCCCTCGCACGTGGGGATCTACCTCGGCAACCACCTTTTTATACATGCTTCTTCTCTTGCCAAAAAAATTACCATCGACAGTCTTGAAACACCGTATTATTTCAGGCGATTCATAGGCGCCAAGCGGATCATCCCCGATGACGATATCGACCTCGGTATCAGCGATACGCCAGCTGTCAAAGTGAACTAAAGGAAAGAAAATCATTCCAGACGGTTTCGTAAAAAGTTCATAGGCAAGGCGCGCAAAGCCTGAGGAATGAGGCGTACTTTCCGTACGCCGCAGTGATGAAGGATGCAGCGTAACGCAGCATATGGGCTTTTTACGAGACCGTCAGCATTTCAGGACTTCGGGATTGGTGTGCGGGATAAACATGGCTGCGGGAAACTCCCTCATGAATTCGCCGTCAGTGTTCATTTCCCTGTAGGTCACCATTGCACAAATAGCATCGATATCCTTTATGAGCGCGCTGTCCAGAAGCAGCATTTCGGCCCCTGCAAGAGAAGAATTTCCCAGCGCGATGAATCTGGACCGGTCAATATCGGGAATAAACCCTATCCGGATGGCCTTGTCAGTGTCTATTCCGGTACCGAGCGCACCGCTCACGTAAAACCGTGCGATGTCCCTGAAACAAAGACCTACGGCTTTTACCATGACACGAAGCGAAGAGAACATGGCGGCTTTTGAACGCAGAAAATTTTCTATATCGGTTTCCTTTATAACAAGCACAGTGCCGCCTGATTCATAAAGGACATATTCCCTGATCCCATTTGTCTCCCTTACGTTTCGTGAGCTGCCGCTAAACTTCCCCTGCTGATTAATGATGCCCGAAGCATATAGTTCCGAAATCAGATCGATCATGCCCGATCCGCATATCCCTTTGGGTTTCTTGTCCCCTATTGTTTCTATGATGACCGTATCATCGCCATTGCGCATTTCAACATGGGAGATAGCTCCTTCTTCCGCCCTCATACCCACTTCGGCAATACCACTTTCGAGTGCGGGTCCGGCAGCTCCAGCCCCTACCATTATCCATTCGTCACATCCCAGGACAATTTCGGCATTAGTCCCGGCATCGACAATAATAAACGGCTCTTTTTGTTTGTAGCCGCCCGAAAAAAGGATCCCGGAAATTATATCGCCGCCTACGTAGCTTCCGGCATTCGGAAATATGTAAGCGATACCCTGATCATGTATACTTACGCCGATAGAACCGGCCGAAATAAAAGCAGGTTTGTGAGCAACCGGAATATACGGTTCAACAGAAATAGCATCCACAGATAAATTAAGCAGAAAGTGGGTCATAATAGTATTGCCGGCAAAGATAATTGCACCGATGTCTTCGGTTGCCACGCCGTGCCCGGCACAGATTTTGCCGATCAATTCATTAATTCCATCAATCAAAAGTGAATGCAGGTAGCCGCCCTTCCCGCCCATAGCAAGATGCACTCTTGTGAGCACGTCCGGCCCTGTACGGACCTGGGGATTCTCCAATGCGGCACTGCCGATCCGTTCTCCCGTAATAACATCGAACATCGACGCAACCATATTTGTTGTGCCTATATCGACAGCCACTGCATAGGACAAACTTCTCCCGATTTCGACGATATTGCAGGTATCTCCCATCATAGCGAGGCTGAGGGTCATGGAAAAATCTCGCTCTCTTAAATACGAAGGAAGTTTTCTGAGAAGTTTAAGATCGATTCCAACAGGACAAGTAATGCCGATCCCCTTCAATCCATCCAGCAACCGTTCCTTGTCGGCCCTCTTGTCGGATGAAGACGGCTGGTCCAGATTCAATGATACTGTTCTTATAATAGGGTGCATATATTGAAAACCTTTTTGGTTTTGATTATACCACATGAAAAATGGAATCGGCAGAATCAGAACAATCTGGAGATCAGGAAGGGGACCGCCGCTTCAACAGGAAGAATTCTCTCTCCTGCCTGGACCACCCTGAAACCCAATGACCGGAACAGGTCAATTTCGTAAGGAATGAACCCGCCCTCAGGCCCGACCGCGAGAGTCACGGGGCATCCGGCATTGCGCGGCATAATCTCGCGGGCGTCCGGATCCGCGACAAGGGGAAGCGTATTTTTAATTATATGCGGCATATCATCTTCAACAAACGGTTTAAATAAGGGGCGCAGCAGCACTTCAGGCATAATAGTGTCGCGGGACTGTTCAAGCCCCCGTATCAACTGCTTTTCAATAATTACCTTATCCAACGCCGGGCTTTTCCAGAAACTTTTTTCAACCCTGCGGGAATTAATGAGAAAAATTTTTACGACACCAAGTGCGCTTGCCATATAGAGCACTCTTCTGAGCACCTTGGGCCTCGGCATGGCAAGAGCAAGAGTCAGAGGCAGTTTGGCAGGAGGCTTCCTGCTGAACTGGACTTCCATTTCCAGAGTGTCGCTGCTCAATATAGTTACGACTCCTCTGCCGATATCACCACCCTCTAATCCCACGCAGAGTTCATCGCCGACGGATGCGCGGTGCACTTCCAGCACATGCCGCATGCGCCGGTCACTGAGGCGCACAAGGTTGCCTGAGATAAAATCGTTTTTAAAGAGAAGAATGAGGTTCATATAAGAAATCCAGTCCGGCCTATTCCAACTGACAGCCGCTTTATTGTATAGTGTAATATGGTCTGGGGAACTTACGGTCTTGTTTCGGTCTCAAAAAAGAAGCCGCGCTGGTTGATGAAGATCCTTGTCATCCTTTTCATCATTGCGGCAGTTGTTGCTTTCCTGATATTCCGCCGCCATTAAAGATCATCCCTCAAAAATCACCTTGCCCATGTCCCTGATGTCGTAGCCGCCCATGGACTGAACGAGTTCCCTGAATTCATTATCTTTCCTGATTATTTCCAGGACAATACGGATCATTTCAGTTTCCATAAACTCATATGGAATTGCAAGATCATAACGTTCCTTGGCAACGGAGATGAAGTCGAGATCAAGAGCCCTGGCGGATGAGTAAATGGCCAATCCCGTATCGGCGAGCCCGCTAAGCACTGCGGATGCAACTGCCATATGTGTATATTCGTCTTTTTCGTAACCTTTAATCATCGAAGGGCTGATACCCTTTTCTCTAAGATATTTATCGAGGAGCAATCTCGTGCCCGAACCGGGCTGCCTGTTGATAAAGAGGACATCGTCTCTCAGCAGGTCTTCAAATCCAACAATCTTTTTAGGATTGCCTTTTTTTACAAGAAGTCCCTGCTGACGGTAAGCAAGATTAACCAGCACTATTTTCCGGTCAGGGGAAAACCGTTTTAAAAAGGGCACGTTGTATTCCCCCGTCGTTTCATCGAGCATATGTGTTCCGGCACAATGCGCTTCTCCCCTTTTCAGCGCCATCAATCCCCCCATTGACCCTACATGGGCGGAAGACAGGGAATACGCCGGGTAATTCTTCTTTATACTATTTGCCAGTACGTCCAGTGTGTTATCATGACTGCCGATACAAACTATAGTATTTTTTATCTCATGTCTATTTCTCAATAGTTCAACCGTCACTTCACTGCCTGCACTCAATCCCTCTGAACCGGCAGGCACTCTCACTATCCCATCGGCCCTTACCAGTGACATGAGCAGTCCAGCTCCCCTGCCAACCGGGGTTGCAATATGCCTCCCGCCGACAATTCCGACCTTTACGCGGATGAATTCATCGATGCCCAGAGAAGAAGCTATCTGTCTTGAAATCACCGCCTGTATTTCCTCGCCGGTGTCCGCAGTCGCTCCTGATAAACGTGCAATTACAGGCTTTACAAAAAGCTGAAAAGTTATATAAGCAGACACGGGATAGCCAGGGATACCGAACACCGGCTTATTATTGATAAAGCCGATTATGATGGGTTTCCCAGGTTTGATTGCAGCGCCATTCACCACGACCTCTCCCAATGCCTGAATCGCTGCCAATGTGTAATCTTCAGAGCCCCTTCCTGAGCCGGCGTTGATCAAAACCATGTCGTACAGCAAAGATGCATCGTAGAGCGCCTTCTTAATTGCCTCAAGATCATCTTTAATAATGGGGGACCTTATCGTTTCAGCATTGAGTTCATGAGCAAGTCCTTTAAGCAGCGCAGAATTATATTCGATTATCTCAGGTGGGACGGGCGGGCGCTCCCTCAAGCTTTCCGGCTCGACGATTTCCGTGCCCGTGGGAATAATGGCTATCCTCGGTTTTCTCCTTACTTTAATATCAAGATGTCCGCTCGCAAGCATTGCTCCTACGTCAATCGGCCTTATCAAATGGTTTTCAGGGATTATCAATTCTGTGGCTACAATGTCTTCTCCTATTGTCCGGACATTATGATAGGGTGGCACAGACTGGTAAATCTCGATGGAATCGGAAATTACATTCACATCTTCTATCATGATCACGGCATTGAATCCTTCCGGCATAGGATCGCCGGTATCGACATATATGACGTCTTGCCCTATCTTCAGTAAAAGCGGAGTTGTTTCACTTGCCGTAAACGTGTCGGCAAATCGGACTGCATACCCGTCCATTGCAGCGGAATGATAGAACGGGGACGAGTATTTAGCAAAAACAGGCTGCGCGGCGACCCTGCCATGAGCTTCCGTGACACTGATCATCTCGGCCTCGAGAGCATGCAAGCCTGATTCGTCAAGGTGTTTGAACAGAATCTCAAGTGCTTTTTCGAGAGAAAGAGTATCCAGAAAAACCTGTTTCATTAAAATCTCCCTTTTTTCTTATTGCTCATTGCGGCCATTTTGATTTGCTATAATTATAGCATGAAGTCGGATTTGCAGACGATTGAAGCGGCCAGAAACGTCCTGGAAGGCAGTCAGAAAAAGAACCGTCTGTCACGCCTGGTGCCCTTTTTGGGTCCCGCATTTATCGCCAGTGTGGCTTATGTAGACCCCGGTAATTTTGCAACCAATATTCAGGGCGGAGCACAATTCGGGTATTTGCTGCTATGGGTCATTATGGCCAGCAACCTGATGGCGATGGTTATCCAAACGCTGTCAGCCAAGTTGGGCATAGCAACCGGAATGAACCTGGCGGAACACTGCAGGAAGAATTTCTCAAAGCCGGTTGTCATCGCTATGTGGGTCCTGATGGAACTGGTGGCTATGGCTACCGACCTTGCGGAATTTTTAGGGGCCGCTTTGGGGTTTAATCTGTTGCTCGGCATACCGCTTCTGGCAGGCGCAGTTCTCACCGCGATTTCGACGCTCCTCATTCTCGGCCTCGAACGCTATGGCTTCCGGCCACTGGAAGCAGTCATATCTTCAATGGTGGGGGTGATTGCGCTTTGTTATCTGATCGAGACCGCCATTGATAAGCCGCAATGGGGAGAGGTCCTGTACCATGCCGTCGTTCCCCAGTTCTCGGGACCGGAAAGCGTTCTGCTGGCCTCCGGCATACTGGGAGCCACTGTCATGCCTCATGTCATTTTTTTACATTCTGCATTGACACAGGGACGCATAGTTGTAAAAGATAGAAACCAGTTGCTCAAACTCTATCGTTACGAGACTGCGGACGTGATCATAGCCATGGGAATTGCGAGCCTTGTCAACGCAGCCATGCTGATCATGGCAGCAGCCACATTCCACAAATCCGGTTTATCGAATATTGCATCAATTGAAGAGGCCCATCGAACACTTGAACCTCTGCTGGGAAAGGCCGCAAAGTGGTTTTTTTCCGTCTCATTGCTCGTCTCCGGACTTTCGTCCTCAACAGTGGGGACCAGCGCAGGTCAGGTCATCATGCAGGGCTTTCTTCAGAGACACATTCCTATATGGCTGCGCCGGCTGGTGACAATGACGCCGGCGATGGTTGTGATAGCTATGGGATTAGACCCGACCCGTACTCTTGTGCTGAGTCAGGTGGTACTTAGTTTCGGGTTGCCTTTTGCCATCGTACCGCTTGTAATGTTTACACGCCGCAAGGATATCATGGGGCACCTGGTCAACAAACGAATCACTACCGCCATCACCGGCCTGATCGCGGCATTCATCATTGTACTAAATATTTATCTTATTTATGATACTCTATTAAAGTAACGGTTTCGTAAAAAGTTCATAGGCAAGGCGCGCAAATTCTGAGAAATGAAGCGTACTTTTTCGTACGCCGCACGGGGTCCCCAAAAGCCGAAGTCTTTTGGGGTGCGAGTGACGAAGAATGCAGCGCGACGCCAGGGGTCCCCGGAAAGTCGCAGACTTGCTGGGGTGGAACTAGCATATGAACTTTTTACGAGACCGTTTAAGAGGTGATTGCATGTTCAGGCATATCCTGGTCCCGTTAGACGGATCGATGATGGCAGAGGCTGCGCTGCCGGCAGCCGCCTTTCTCTCAAAGGAATTCGAGGCTGTTGTGACTCTGATTCACGTGATAGAGAGGAACGCTCCCAGTGAAGTCCACGGTCAGACACATCTGAAGAATACAGACGAAGCAACAGCCTATTTAAGGGAAACCGCCCTGAGGGCCTTTCCAGCAGGGGTCGATGTTGATTTTCATGTGCACACAACAGAAGTGGACAATGTGGCTGAGAGTATCGTTGAGCACGCTGATGAATTGCATCATGACCTGATTATAATGTGTTCGCATGGCCGCGGCAAGGCGCTTCACCTTTTTTTGGGAAGCATTGCCCAGAAGATCATCTCAAAGGGGTCTCTCCCCGTACTTGTCACACGTCCGGGCGGAGATGGAAGCATTCCGGAATTTTCGTGCAGGGCCCTCCTTTTGCCCCTGGATGGCGACCCGGACCACGAACAGTCCCTGCCTGTCTCAAAAGAGTTGGCGAGGACTTCCGGCGCGATTCTGCATCTGGCCGTAGTTATTCCGGGGTTTGGCGACCTTTCAGGTCAGGGGGCGGTGACCAGCCGTTTTTTGCCCGGAACGATGTCTCAAATATTGGAGATGTCGGTTGAAAACTCGGAAGAGTATCTTCAGAATCACCTGAAAGAGCTCAGGAGCGAGGGGTTTGAAGCAATCGCCCACGTACTCAGGGGCGATCCGGCCGTCGTAATAGACGACTCGGCCAGGAAACTTCAAATCGATCTCATTGTAATGGCCACCCATGGGAAAACAGGGATGGACGCTTTCTGGGCGGGAAGTGTGAGCCATAAATTATCAAGCCGAAGCAGGATACCGATGCTGCTGATTCCAGTCAGGAAAGCTGAGAGTTAAGAGCCTAGAGCTAAAAAAACAAAGAGCCTTAAGCTATTTTTTAGCTCTCAGCTCCTGGCTTCTGGACTCTCAGCTATTTTTTAATTTCCCGCAGATTCTTTCGAGGGGAAATCGACTACCTTGGTTTCATCCTTATGTACCAGAGAACGTCCCTCAAAAACACCGCCTTCGGCAACAGACAGCTTTCTTGTGCTGATGTCTCCGGTGAGTTGACCCGTATTTTTAATCTCGACAAGCTCATCGGCCTTCACATTACCGACAACTTTGCCGCCAATAATCACCGAACGGGCCGTTATGTCCCCTTTGATCGATGCGTTGTCACCAAGAATGACCCAATCAGCAACTATATTGCCGGTAAAGGTGCCATCGATTCTAAATGTGCCCTGAGTTGTGATATCTCCCTTGAATTCCGAATTGGGACCTATCAGGGCCTCCAGTTTACTATTTTTGTTTGTGAACATTTTTTGCCTCCATGATAAATTCCCGAGGATTTACTGCCTTGCCGTTGTGCCGGACTTCATAGTGAACATGAGGTCCTGTGGAATCACCTGTAGAGCCTGAATAGGAGATTATATCGCCTCTCTTGACCTTTTGACCAACCTTAACGGCAATTGAAGTATTATGGGCATAAAGCGTGGAATTGCCGAAACCGTGTTCGACTGCTACCAGATTTCCGCTGCCGGTACTCCATCCGGCAAAGCTGACGATTCCGTCAGCAGTGACCCGCACCGGAGTTCCCGGTGGAACAGATATGTCGAGGCCTGAATGAAATTCGGGGCTCCCGTCTCTCGGGTTCGCCCTGGGGCCGAACTCTGAAGTGACCCGGCCATCGACAGGCCATCCTCTCGGCGTCGCGATATAAACGTCTTTCTGCTCTTTTAAGAAATCTTTTATGGCGTCCACGCTTTCAATTGTCTTCTTAATCTGTGCCTGCAATACGTCCATATCCATGGAACCTTCATCGTAGGCAGCGACTTTGGCCGGGGCCTTGCTGTCTATATTTTCGAGAATCTTGTTTTTGCTCTTGAATGAAAGCAATCTTTCAAATTCCGACTGGGCATTCTTCAGCGTAACCATGGTAGATTGCAATTCCATGAACCTGGCACTATAAACATTGAGTTTGTTCTTCATGCGGTAGTATTCAACAGTGCCGACTGCAGCGGATATAACATAAACCGTTCCCACCAGCCACAGGATAACCGAAGAAATAATACCTATTGAGGGCAGTTTGAAATTGATAGTTCGCTTGCTGTCATGCGGAATGAGCATTATGCTGACTGGAGTAAAAAGCTTTCTAAGGAGCTTCCTTGCCCTATACATAACGTATTTTTTCCGTCTCTCCTTTTTCAACATTACCAATATGGTACGCATCATATCCATATTGTTTCAGTCTTGAAATGGACAGCTCAGAAGCTTTTTCCGGTACTACTATAACATAACCGACACCCAAATTAAAGGTTTTTTTCATCTCACTCTCCGGAATATTGCCCAGCTTCCGCAGCATTTCGAACACAGGGGGCACCGGCCATGAATTCTCCCTTATCACGGCAGTAAGCCCCTCCCCTATGATTCTCGGCACGTTGCCTGTTACGCCCCCTCCCGTTATATGCGCCATTCCTTTTATGTCGACGTCGTCTTTAATCGCTTTAAAAGCATTGACGTATATTCTGGTCGGGGCAAGCAGCACCTCTCCAAGTGTGGCGTTCAATTCATTTATGTATTTGTCCACTGTGAATCCCGCGGCTTCAAAGAACACTTTCCGCGCCAGGGAATATCCATTGCTGTGAAGACCGCTCGATGCGACTCCTATAATTGCATCGCCGGCTTCAATGCGTCCGCCGTTGATAATGCCTTCTTTCTCCACCACCCCGACAGCAAAACCGGCAAGATCGTATTCCCCGCCCTGATAAAAATCCGGCATTTCAGCGGTCTCGCCCCCGATCAGGGCGCATCCAGCCTCCTTGCAGCCGTCCGCAATCCCCTTCACTACATCTTTTGCCTTATCCGCATCGAGTTTTCCGGTCGCAAAATAATCAAGGAAAAAAAGCGGCTCGGCCCCTAAAGTCAGTATATCATTGACGCACATGGCCACCAGGTCTATGCCGACTGTATCGTGCTTATCAGTCAGAAAAGCGATTTTAAGTTTTGTACCTACTCCATCGGTGCCGCTCACCAGGACAGGTTCCTTATAGCGTGCAGTGTCAAGCTTGAATAACGCGCCGAAAGAACCGATATCAGTGAGCACTTCGGGTCTGAATGTTTTCTTTACAATAGGCGAGATAAGGCGAACAAGACGGTCACCCTCGTCAATATCAACACCAGCTTTTTTGTAGGTAAATTCTTCCATAATTCAGGGAAACCGTGGCTAATTTGAGGCCCACTTAAGATACCATAATGCGCTGATTAAGTCCAAATGGAAACGGTGTTGAGATCAGGAATCGGATTCCTGGTCGTGCGGTAAATGCCTGGCAGCAAAGAAAAACCCTAAAGACAAGGAAACCGCAATAAAGGCCACTGTGAATGCGAGGGATTTTCCATGCCATAACCCGTCGAACCAGTTTCGCATTTCATTCGCCATCACATTCGCCTTTCCGCCATAAAGTTCCAGATCGTGCATATACATTTTGGAATCTTCAAGACGGAAATCGCTGTCCGAAGTATTGTCAGCCGTCAGATAAATCAGGATGGCGCTGCCCAGACCAACTAGCAGGATAAGGCCCGAAATGAGGTAGAGGCGTGTTTGCACGTTTGTGATCGTCCGTTTCATCTAGACTATTTTCATGCTGATGTCTACAGCCCTTGCAGAATGAGTCAACGCGCCGACCGAGATGAGGTCAACACCGGTCTCAGCGATTTTCCTGACATTGCCGGTCGAAACGTTTCCCGATGCCTCCAGTAGCGCCCTGCCCTTTGTAATCTTTACAGCCTGCGCCATGTCTTCCACAGACATATTATCGAGCATTATAACGTCCGCGCCTGCATCCAGCGCCTCCCGGAGTTCGTCAAAACTGCTGACTTCCACTTCTATCTTTAATAAATGGTGGCCCTTTTTTGCCATCCCCACAGCTTCCTTAACCCCACCCGCAATCCTGATGTGATTATCTTTTATCAGGATGCCGTCATAGAGTCCGTATCTATGGTTTGTGCCTCCGCCGACACGCACGCCGTATTTCTCCATAAAACGCATGCCGGGCGCTGTTTTCCGCGTATCAACAATTTTCACCGGCAGGTCCGAGACAAGCCTCTGGTATGCACGGGTCAATGTTGCGATGCCGGATACACGTTGCAATATATTCAATGCAGTCCGTTCTCCTGCCAGGAGTGACCGCGCACTTCCCTTTACTTCCGCTATTTCCCCGCCTTTAGGAACATCACTCCCCTCGGCAAGAAAAGCGTTTACTTCCACACAGGAATCAATTATTGAAAAGACCTCTCTCACAAAAGGCATGCCGGCAAGGACAAGGTCTTCTTTTGCACGTATTATTGCCCTTGCACTCCTGTCTTCCGGGACAATCAGGGACGAGGTAATATCTCCATGTCCGAGGTCTTCCAAAAGGGCAAGACGTATTGTCTCCGCGATCAGTCCCGAAAACATTTTTCTTAACGCCTTCTGAAAAGAGAAAAGAGCCCGAATATGCCTCCGGCCACCGCCCCGATGGCAAGGGCGCTGCGCCAGTCGAGAAGTGTTGTCACAGTGCCGTTTACATTCCTGCCGATCATGAGAATCGAGGTACTGTTATTGGCGTTGATCTGGTTGGCAATCATGGCCCCTGCAGCGCTCTTGTTCGCATTGAGTTCCCCTGAGGACACCGCAACCGGCGTAAAGGAGAAGTTCAGGTCAGTCCTGTTGCCTGCTGCCAATATTCCGATACTCTGGTTCAGGGTCAGATTTTCCCCTCTCATCAGCACGGCTGCACCCTGCGTCACTTCGATGCGTTCGCCATCTATGCTCAATGAGCCCACTTGCTGCAGTTCCACATGACCGCCGTCAACAGACCTTACAGTACTTTGCTTGATAGTGATGAATTCAGCCTCTACAAGGTCAAGGCTCTTACCTTCTATATCAAGCATCTCTTTTTCCATAGCAGCACCTCCGCGCATTTTTAAATTTTAAATGGTCCTCAGAATTTTCAGGTTCTCCTCAAGCTTGACCCTTTTGGCCTGCAGATCATCGTATTTGGCCTTATCTTTTTCCAGAACATTCTTCGGTGCGTTCTTTAAAAAATCCTCGTTAAGCAGCTTTTTATTCAAAAAAGTAAGTGACTCATCCATCTTGGCCACTTCTTTCTGAAGCCGCTTTATCTCCGCGCCAACGTCGAGCAATCCACTAAGAGGTATGTATACTTCCATTCCCTCATGTACTGAAACTGCGGAACCCTCGACTCTGCGTATTTCAGGCCCCACGTTAATCTCCTTGCATCTGGTCAATTTCTTGATCGATACCATATTGTTTTCAATAACATTTTGCACTTCTTGTGAAAGCGTCCTGATATCCGCCCTGATTTCCAGTGACGGCGTTATATTCAACTCACCTCTAACACTTCGTATCCCGGTTACGGCACGGAGTAAAATCTCCATTTGACGTTCCGCGTCATGAAATCTCGGCAGTTCCCTGGGATAAGACATGAGCATTAACGATGCGTCTCCGTCGAATACGCTGTGCCATATCTCCTCGGTTACAAAGGGTATAAACGGATGGAGCAATTTGAGACTTTGCTCCAGAACAAAGAACAGGCAATCGACAACAGCGGTTTTTTCATCACTGTCCTCCTGATAGAGCAACGGTTTTGTAATTTCGAGATACCAGTCGCAGAATTCGTGCCAGATGAAATGATAGATGCAAGCTGCGGCATCGTTAAACCTGTAATTATCAAGATTTCTGTTGACCTCGCCCGCTGCAAATGCCAGCCTGCTCAGTATCCATTTGCTGGCAATGTCCAGTTTTTCGCCATAGGCATACGGGTCCCGCGTTTTCCATGACGATTCATTCCGGATAATAAATTTAGTGGCATTCCAGAGTTTATTGATGAAGTGCCGGTATCCCTCCAGCCGCTCCTCCGAAAATCTTACGTCTCTTCCCTGCGCCGCAAAGGCGGCAAGAGAGAACCTGAAGGCGTCAGCTCCATATTTCCCTATCATCACCAGGGGATCGACAACATTACCCTTTGACTTGCTCATCTTTTGTCCTTTGGCATCGCGCACAAGGGCGTGGATGTAAACGTCTTTGAAGGGCACCTCACCCATGCATTTCAATCCCATCATGAGCATACGCGCCACCCAGAAAAAAAGAATGTCAAACCCCGTCACCAGGACACTGGTGGGATAAAATTTCTTCAGATCGTCAGTCATGTCAGGCCACCCCAGCGTTGAAAAGGGCCATAGGGCCGAGGAAAACCATGTGTCCAAAACGTCGGGATCACGAATAATGTGATTGCCGCCGCAAACAGGGCATCCAGTTATTTCCTCTCTCCCGCATATTGGGGTGACCTCTTTTCCCACCCGGATTATTTTGGAGTTTCTCAAAATGTCCTCATGGCTGAATCCCATCTTCCTCAACTCTGAATAAATGCCTCCGGCAACAGTTTTGCCTGACAGGTCCACAGGTTTAAAGAAAATATTTTCGATCAGCTCACCCTGTTTGCGCCCATCCTTGCCGCTGCAGTCAGGACAGTACCAGACAGGAATCCTGTGCCCCCACCATATCTGCCGCGAAATGCACCAATCCTTTATGTCCCGCATCCATGCGAAGTAATTGTTGTCCCACGAAGGAGGTATAAGTCTCGTCTTGCCGCTCTCAACCGCCTTGACCGCCCCGGAAGCGAGAGATTCTATTTTGACGTACCACTGGACAGTCAGGAGAGGCTCGATAACAGTCTTGCAGCGATAACAGTGCCCGACCGCATGGCGGTGTTTCTTTTCTCCTTCAAGCAACCCCATGTCTTTCAGGTCATTCACCAGTTTCTTTCTGCAGTCGTAGCGGTCAAGTCCCCTGCACTCTTCTCCCGCTTCAGCGCTCATACGACCATCCTCGGTAATAACGCTTATGGAAAGAAGGCCGTGGCGTTTTCCCATTGCCTCATCATTAAAATCGTGGGCCGGAGTCACTTTCACCGCACCCGTACCGAATGCCGATTCAACAGCCGGATCGGCGATTATGGGTATTTTCCTGCCGGTAAAGGGGAGTTCCACTGTCTTGCCTATCAGCCTGAGATAACGGTCATCTTCGGGATTCACCGCAACGGCCGTATCACCGAGCATTGTTTCAGGTCTCGTTGTAGCAACGGTTACATACCCCGCCTCTGTACCCGTAATAGGATATTTAATGTAATAGAGAGTTCCGTCAATATCTTCATATTCCACTTCCAGGTCCGATAATGCGGTATGACAGCGTGGACACCAGTTTATCAGGCGGTTGTCGCGATATACCAGACCTTCGTCAAAAAGCCTTACAAACACCTCCCGTACCGCCCTGGACAATCCCTCATCCAGCGTGAAACGCTCTCTTGACCAATCACAGGAGGCACCCAGCTTCTTGAGCTGGTGAATTATTTTTCCTCCGTATTCTGATTTCCATTGCCATATCCTTTCGATAAAGGCATCCCTGCCCAGTTCATACCTGTTCAGCCCTTCTTTGGTCAGTTCCCTTTCGACCACATTTTGCGTTGCAATACCTGCGTGGTCAGTACCGGGGACCCACAACACACTGTATCCCGACATCCTTTTCCACCTGGCAAGTATATCCTGTACGGTAGCATTGAGGGCATGTCCCATGTGAAGAGAACCGGTAACATTGGGAGGGGGTATAACTATGCTGAACGACGCCTTGCCGGCCCCCGGATCAGGCTTGAAATATCCCCGTGATTCCCAGAGTGCATACCATTTATCTTCAATTTCTTCCGGTTGATAGTTTTGTTTTATTTCCATATCCGTATCAGTTACCTTATTCATGTGTAATAGTCAGACTATAAATCGAAAAAAACAGGGACTTTATAATAGACAATTTTTCAGGGCTGCGCAGTAATTTTGTCAATCTCTTTCTTGATAATAGTCTCCGCCACCTCAGGGACGATCCTCTTAATAGCCGCACTAATCTCGCCGTGCAGAGACCGCATCACTTCAGCTACCAGTTCTTTTGTTACATCCTCTATGATCTTCGGCGCTGTCTGCGATAATGTTGCCAAAGTATCCTCTTTAATTGCAGCACATAAAGCCGGGACAATATCGCTGCCAAGAATATCGGATACCCTCCTCTCGACAGATTCCCTCACGATATCCTGAATATCATCCTTGGAAGGCAGCTCGAGCGTATCGATAAGTCCGCAGCTGCCGGCAGCGGCAGGAACTTCCTCTTCGGTTTTCAGGGCACTTGCAAGATCATCCTCAAATCCCGTGTCCGCCGATACGAAGGCAGTTTTCGCCTCGTATTCCTCATCAGCAATAGCCCTCGATTCGTTCTTGTCCTCTGTCTCGAAAGCTATCTCCTTTTCCGGCAAAGGTTCTTCCATAAAAGACGGTTCCGGAATTTCCTCGACATCGACTGGCGCAGGGGCTTCCGCTGCCTCCGGCTCAATGCCTACCATAAGCGATTTGACCTTGCTGATCAATTCCTGGGACTCAAAAGGCTTTATAATGTAATCATCCGCGCCTACTGCCTTTGCATACTCCTCATCGAAGGGTTCAAAAGCTCCTGCAAGAAGGACAACAGGCAGATGGACCGTAGAGGCATTGTTCTTTATTTTTTCACAAAGCTGGTACCCGTTCAATTTCGGCATCTCGATATCGGCAAGCACAATATGAGGGCCGAATGATTCAATTGCCTCAAGGGCGGCTTCTCCATCATTGACAGTCTTTATTTCGAAGTGCTCGTCGGCAAGCACCAGTTCGACAACTTTCTGGATCGTCAGGCTGTCATCAGCCAGCAGCAGTTTGTATGGTTTCATTACACGTTCACTCTTATATCCTTTTGGAACAATTCACAGAATTTTAGAAGTATACAGCAAATTTGTCAAGATTTTTTCTTGCTCCTGTAATCCTCGATTGCCTTTCTCAGGGCATCTGCCCCAAGATTTGAACAATGCATTTTCTGGGGAGGCAGCCCGCCCAGTTCAGCAGCAACTGTTTCTTTGGAGATGCTCAATGCCTCGTCAAGCGTTTTCCCCTTCACCAGTTCCGTAATCATACTGCTGACTGCAATGGCGGAACCGCAACCGAAAGTCCTGAATTTGGCGTCAACGATCCTGTCATTCTCCACTTTTATGAAAATCTGCATGGAGTCTCCGCATGTAGGGTTCCCTTCCATGCCAACTCCATCAGCGTCAGGGATCTCACCCACGTTCCTTGGATTCATGAAATGGTCCATCACTTTTTGTGAATACATTGCTTAACCTCCCGTATAACATTTATCTCCTTCTGCGCCCTGGCCCCAGCCGCTTGCGCTTGAAAAGGGAGACATGTCACGTAATTTTTTTACCACCTGAGGAAATTCCTCAGTGAAGTAATTGATATCCTCCATGGAATTGTCCGTACCGAGACTGAAGACGATCGATCCCTGGGCAAGCGCCGACGGGATGCCCAACGACAGCAAGACAGGCGAAGACTTCAACGCCCTGGAAGAGCAAGCGGAGCCGCTCGCCGACAATATTCCTTTCATCGACAGCATTAAGAGCATGGCTTCGCCCTCAATAAATTCCACAACAAAACTCGAATGATGGGGAAGCCTTTTTTCAGGATGACCGGTAAGATGGACATTCGGCACCTTCAACGCCGCTTCGATCAAAGCATCTCTCAATTTCCTGCAGTGCTCCATTCTCCCCGGCAATTCCTGTCCGGCAATTTCAGCCGCCTTGCCCATTCCCACTATCGCAGGCACATTCTCGGTGCCGGCCCTTCTGCCTCCCTCCTGTATTCCACCGTAAATGAGCGGAGCGATTCGCGTCCCTTCCTTTATGTAAAGGGCCCCGGCCCCTTTTGGACCGTAAAACTGGTGTGCCGCCATGCTGTAGAGATCAACTCCGAGTTTCTTTACATCGACGGGGATATTGCCGGTTGTGGCTACGCCGTCGGCGTGCAGTGTAACACGGTTCTCCTTTGCAATTTGCGCTATCTCCCGGATGGGCTCAATACTGCCGATTTCACTGCTGGCGTGAGTTACGGAAATGAGAATAGTTTCCTTGTTTATCGATTTCTTTACAGTGTCCGGATCAACAATGCCGTGTTTATCAACCGGCAGATAAGTAACGACAAAACCGCTTTTCTCAAGGAACCGCGCAGAATTCAGAATTGAGTGGTGTTCGACCTTTGAGACGATCACATGCTTGCCCTGGTTCTGACGTGCAAAAGCGATGCCCCTGAGCGCAAAATTATTGGCCTCAGCACCGTTTGAAGTAAAAACAATAGCCTGGGGTTTTGCATTTATCAGGCCTGCCACCTGGCCCCGCGCCTTTTCTATAGCTTCTCTCGCACTCGTGCCGAGATCATAAATGCTTAAAGGGTTCCCATAATCCTCTTTGAAATAAGGCATCATTGCATCGAGCACTTCAGGGTGTAACGGGTTAGTGGCAACATGATCGAAATAACACCTTCTCATAATCTCTCCTTAAGATGATAATTAAGAATTAACAATTAAAAATTATCAATTGAGGACTTGTTCATTAATTAATAATTCCCAATTCGTAATTGTTAATTGCCATTCGCTGTTTTCCTCACATAAAACCTGTAGTAATCCTCATCCTCATCCAGTCCGATGAATTCATTTCCAGTCCGTTCGCACCATTGCGGGATATCTTCGAGCGCGCCATCATAGTCGGTCAATATCTCGAGCACCTGTCCCCGATCAAGCCCTTTGATCATCTCATCGAGTTTAAGGAGATGCATCGGACACATCATATATACGATATCGGCAGTAATATCCGCCTTGACTCCGTGGACAAATTTCATCTATATACCGCTAACTTTCTCTTTGATTGAATAAATATCACCCGATACCAGGTTTTGCAATGTTATTGTTCTCAGAAAAGCTTCTATTTGTTCACCAAGGGCCTTCCAAAGGAGGTGCGTTACACAGTTATCCACCCTCACACAGCCCTCGTCAGGGTCAAGACAAGAAGTTATTGCAACAGGTCCTTCCAGTTCACTCACGATAGAGGCAATGCTGATTTTTTCCGGACTGGTGGTCAAAAGGTACCCTCCGCCCGGCCCCTTAACGCTTTTGATAAGCCCGGACTTCCTGAGCGTATTTAATATCTGCTCCAGATAGGCAACAGAGACGTCCTGCTTCTCCGATATTTCTTTATGGTTACAGGCTGCACCGGATAACCCCGGGCTATTTCGAACATTGCCCTGACGCCATATTGCCCTTTCGTAGACAAACTTAAGCATAATGTATTTGTTATAATACCCTACCAATTTTGTCAAGTATTAGCGCAAAAAAATAGCCAGTTTCTTTCGGTCCCTCTCAACTGGCTATTTTTATGGGCTTTATTGCCGGCCGCCCGCTATCTTACCTGAACTTGTCGGGTCTGAGTTCATAGAGTCTTCTTTCTTCCGGGGTCATTCCTATTTCCTGAAGCATATCGAAAGCTCTTTCGAGTTTTATTGATCTCACATCCATACGACACTGTTCGAGTTCCTCGATGGTTTTGGCTTCGGATACGCAGCTTTTTGTACTATGCAAGCCGTGTTCAAACAGATCGATATCTTTAAGTATCTCTTTCTTGTTCTTCTCAACCGTAGACTCGTCCTGAGACTGTTCTGCACACACTGCCGGATTAACGTAAACGCAATATGCTAAAATTAAACCGGACAAAAATAAACAACAATTCTTTCTGAATGTCACGCCCTGCCCCCTTTTTCCTCTTCCTGCCTCTGATTTTTACTTATTGTATAGCAAATTGAACCGCCGTTGTCAAATAATAATAGTAGCGGAAGTGCAGCAACTGCTCCCCTTCCGCTGTCTTCATCAACACTTTTTCCGTCTGAATTTCCTGGTGGCCCAGACAGCGATACCTATACCCAGAATAACAACAAAAATAGTAATTTCGAGCCCCTTCACATTGTGGATAAGTTTTTCAATGGCATACCCGAAGAAATATCCCCCTGCCGAGACTGCAACGGACCATATCACAGCACCTATGGCATTAAACAGAATAAAACGCCCGGCCTTCACGCTTTTGTTCATGCCGAGGACCAGAGGAGTCAGAATCCTGATGCCATATACAAATCTGAACCCGACCATTATAAGATCATGATAACGCACCATAAGGCAGTGCACTTTTTCCACACGTTTTTCCCACATTTTATACCGAGCCAGCAATTCCCTTCCTTTCATTCTTCCCAGAAAGAAGTAGAACTGGTCGCCTGAGAAACTTCCTATGAATGCAACGACCATTACGACAGACAGGTCGAGATACCCCAAACGGGCGACCAGTCCGCCGATCAGCAATATCGTTTCTCCCTCAAAAAAGGTCCCTGCCAGCAAGGCATAATAACCGTACGTCTCGACAAGAGAGTGAAGAAATGTAATCTTATCCATAGTTTTAAGACAATCCCATTTCGTTACTGTAAAATCCCTATCACCGCTCCGGTCATGCAGGTTGCCAGCGTTCCGGCGATCAGCGACTTGATGCCGAGTGCCACAATCTCGGTCCGGCGTTCAGGGACCATGCTGCCGAGCCCGCCGATCAGAAT
This sequence comes from Nitrospirota bacterium, assembly GCA_963796345.1. GTDB lineage: Bacteria > Nitrospirota > Thermodesulfovibrionia > Thermodesulfovibrionales > Dissulfurispiraceae > JADFXI01. The sequence continues at coordinate 127,280 of CAWCLI010000009.1, forward strand.
GCCGAGACTGCCAAAATTTGCGAAGCTGCTCAGGGCATACGTCATGATCAGTCTGCTCCTGGGGCTGAGCGCATCCGGGGGAAGATTGGAAAGATCGAGAAAGGCCAGCAGTTCATTGAGCATTGTTTTCGTGCCCATAAGGCTGCCTGCTGTTTGAGCTTCTGACCAGGGGATACCGAAAAGCCAAACCACAGGGGCCATAACATAGCCTAACAGACGCTGCAACGTAACAGGTTTTCCTCCCGCATACGGGAGAAGATCAAGGCCCATGTTAACAAGATGTACCAGCGCAACCATGACCAGAAGCATTGCAATGATATTCAAAAGAAGTTGGAGGGCGTCTATCGTACCCTTCACAATTGCATCCATGGAGCTTGTGGACGTCTGGCGGGGAACCAAAGAGCCGCTCGACTGGATGCCCGTCTCGGGAATCATTATGCGTGCAATCGTGATAGCCGCAGCCACGTGTATGAGAGATGCGGTCAAAATATTTCCCAGCGGGTCGGGAATGACGCCTTTCAGGATTGTCGAATACAAAACCATTACCGTCCCGGCTATACACGTCATTCCGCATACCATGAGAGAGAAAATCTCGCTCCTCGACATATCCCGCAAATAGGGCTTTATAACAAGGGGGGACTCGACCATGCCCAAAAAAATAGTGGTGGAAGCTCCCAGCCCCAGCGCACCACCCACATTAAGTGTCTTTTGCAGCACCAGCGAAAATGCCCTCACAATATACGGCAGGATTCTCCAGTAGAAAAAAAGCGAGGAAAGGGCACCGATCACCAATACCAATGGAAGCGCCTGGAAAGCCAGAATAAAATTTGATCCGGGGTCCCTGACAGAAAATGGCGGGGTACCCCCGCCGATATAACCGAACACAAATGAAGTCCCGGCCCTGGTGGATTCCTCAAGCGAGAGCACAAGCCGGTTCAGAAAAAGAAAGACACTCCTGAAGGCCGGCACATAAAGAAGGAGGGCGGCAATGCTTATTTGTAACGCGATACCGGCAAGCACTCCCCTGTAATTGACCTTTGCCCTGTTTTCGCTGATGATCCAGGCAAATCCCGTCAGCACCAGCAATCCAGCCACTCCCTGAAAATGCATCATCCGCTCCCTTAAACAATTGTCAATGAACAATTATCAATGATGAATTAAGGAATTTTAAATATTTGAACTCCATAATCCATCATTATTAATTGTTCATTATAATGGCAAATAAGCCTTTGGGTTCAAATCCAGCTTTGCAGTGTCGCCGGAGATGTAACGGTGGTAGCCGGCAGAGGCAATCATCGCAGCATTGTCCGTACAGAGGTCGAGCGACGGCAGGAAAACTTTAGCTCCCCTTTCAGCGGTCATCTCTTCTATCTTCTTTCTCAGACCGCTGTTTGCCGAAACACCGCCTGACAATGCCACGTTGAGTATTCCCGTCTTTACTATGGCCCATTGCATCTTCCTCACCAGCACGTCAACCACAGCAGCCTGGAAAGAGGCGGCAATATCAGCCAGAAAACCGCGATTGCCGAGCGATCCCGCGTTCTTCTCAGCAGTCAATTTTACCGCTGTTTTCAGCCCGCTGAAACTGAAGTCAAACGATTCAGGCAGATAGGCACGGGGAAAGTCAAATGCTTCCGCATTTCCATCGCGAGCCATTCTGTCTATAAGAGGCCCGCCAGGATATCCGAGCCCCAGGAGTTTCGAGACTTTGTCATAAGCCTCTCCTGCGGCGTCGTCTCTTGTCCTGCCCAGTTCTTCGTACAGTCCGAAACTCCTCACGATATAAAGGCTTGTATGTCCGCCTGATGCGATCAGGGAAAGGAAGGGGAATTCCGGCTTCTCCTGCTCCAGAAAGGCGGAGAATATATGTCCTTCAAGGTGGTTCACAGCGACGAGAGGGATGTTTCGGGCATAGCTCAGGGCTTTTGCAAACCCGCATCCAACAAGCAGTGAGCCGATCAGGCCCGGACCGTGGCAGACGGCAACGGCATGCACCGCATCAAGAGAAACGTTCGCCGCTCCCAGGGCCTCATCCACAACAGGCCATATCATTTCGATATGCATCCGCGATGCCAGTTCAGGGACAATCCCTCCATATCTCTTGTGAATCTCCGTTTGAGAAGAAACTATAGAAGACAGGATTAATCCACTGCCACTCACTACCGCTGCCGACGTATCATCGCACGATGTATCAATACCTAATAAATTCATGGCAAAAGGCACCAGGCTAAAGGTAAATGGCAAATGAAAAAAAGACTTTCCTTTAGCCTTTTGCCATTAGCCCTTTCCCTTGTTTTTACCCTCCTCCGTATGAATGCAGCCCGCTCAGCAACAAGTTCACACCAAGGTAGGTAAACACTGTGCAGACAAATCCTATTACGGCAAGTACGGATATCTTCGTGCCTCTCCAACCCCTTAAAAACCTTGCATGAAGATAAAAGGCATAAACAAACCACGTTATAAGGGACCACGTCTCTTTCGGGTCCCAGGTCCAATACCTGCCCCACGCCTGGTCTGCCCATATAGCGCCGAAAATAAGACCGCCAAGGGTAAATATCGGAAAACCCACAGCGATACATTTGTAAGTCAAGTCGTCAAGCAGGTCAGGTGATATCGCGAATGAGGTTATGACGTTCCTGAGAACAAGGCCGTATTTCCAGACAATGAATATAAAGGCCGCAGCAGAGGCATAACTGACAAGCGATATTACACCGGAGCTGTTGCGAAATGTAGCTTTAAACAGGTAGCTCTTAATGAATTCAGGCGAACCGGCTGCAACTCTGAAAACAAAAAAATCGAAACCCATGGCAACAAGCACTGAAACAAATATGCCCAGAGTGATGGTCCAAAAAAGATAGGGAGCCCCCTTTTTGTTCTCTGATGTAACCACCAAATACATCAATGCCGTGGCAAAAGATATGGCAAAGGTCGCATATGCGGTAAAACTCATGGTCACATGGGCCAAAAGCCAGTTGCTCTGAAGGGCTGGTATCAGAGGGTGAATATTCTTGTCCATGCCGGATATGTCGATAAATGCAAGCGCCATTCCCGCGATCGGGGTAATAAAAGCACCGAACGAGCGGTTCTTGTATTTCCACTCTATTATCAGGTATCCCAGTATCAGGCACCAGACGAAAAATATCAGCGATTCATAGAGGTTTGTAAGGGGAATAGCCCTGAGTATCCCCATCCTGCCTATATCATAAAATTCTTTCCAGCGCATAATGAATGCTATTGTTTGCGATACGAAGCCGATAGTTGTTAAAGTTGTCGCAATAACACCAACCATTGATTTCCTGAAAGCCAGGTACACTATATACGCAACCATCGCAAGTATATAAGCAATGCTTGATATGCCGAAAAATTGAGAACTGTCCATATGACCTCCGTAAAATAAGTAGCCAGTAGTAAGTAGTAAGTAGTAAAGGAGAAAACATTGATTCCCGCCTGCGCGGGAATGACGGCACTTGTCACTTACTTTTTTCCCTTTGCTACTTACTACCGGCTACTTACTACCGGCTTTTGCTATTTCCTTTGCTATTTTATCTATCGTGTGTTCAAAAGAAAGTTTATTCTTATTCGCTGTTCCGGCAATTATAACTTTCGTACCGCCCTTTTCATCATTGAGCCGAATCCATAATCTTGAATGACTCATGAAGAACGAAGCATAAAGACCCACAGCCATGATCAGACAGCCGAGATAAACGATCCACACGCCGGGGTCTTTCCTGACCTGCAGCCCCGTATACTGGGCACCCCAGAGATGCGTGAACTCAACGACGCCGTCACCCACCTTCCATGTATGCGGGTCCCGCGCCAGTATCCACTGCCGGTATTTCACAGCGCCGTGTTCCGAAAATTCGACAAATGCCGCGGGGTTATTCATCATATCCGCATACGTATAGAGTTTCCCTGACTCGTCTACCCCGAGGGCAGGACTAAAATCGACCACTCTGCCGCTTACCTCAGTGCCCGGAATAGTGAATGACCCGCCGAATCTTACATTAATATCTTCTTTCTTCCCGGCCTTCGATGTCACGGTAAATTCAAATGTCGAATCCTTGCTCGGAGAGTAGCCGTAACTGGCCTGGTAAAAAGTAATGCCCTTAAAGCGCAACGGATTGTTGACGTCTATCTCTTTCTTGACAATTTCCCTGCCATTTTCGAGGACAGTCAGACGGCTTCTGTATGCCTTGGGTGTATCCGTATTTTCATAGAACTCAGCATTAAAATAGTCACACCTTATTTCAAAACCGAGTGGTATCGTAGTGCCGTTGCTTCTATAGGCAACTGACGAAGCGGTCCCTTCCATCAATTGAAGCGATGCGTTGAATCCAAAAAACATGCCGATAACCGCACCGGCCAGAATGAGAAGAATGCTGAAATGTGTAACATACACACCGACCCTGCTGTATCTGCCCTTCTCCCCATATAACTGCACAGCACCGGCTTCCTCACGAACAGCTGCCCGGAAGCCATTTTTTTTCAGGATATCTGCGGCATATTCCTTGACTTTCCCCGATTGCTTTTTTAAAACAATCTCTCTTTTTATCGGCAGGGCATTCAGTTGTTCAGGAGTAAGAGGCCTGATCCGTTCTCTCGCCACTTTCAGGATTTTAGGCAGTCTCTCAATGGAACAGACCACCAGGTTTGCCGCAAAAATAAACAGAAGAGCCAAAAACCACCATGACCGGAACATATCGGTAAACCCCAGCGCATCCAATATGTGAAAAGCGGCAGGCGCAAAACTGTCACCAAACAATTTCGACAGCAATTTTATGTTCCGTTCGGGTTCAGCCTGCTGTTCAATAACAGTGCCCACAATAGAAGTGATCGATATTGTAGAGAAAACAACCACTGCAAGCTTTATTGAAGAAAACAAATTCCAAATCTTGTCGGCAAAGCCCTTATTTTTTTGATCGGTGCTCACTGTATGTTAATATTACCTCCACTTTAGTAAGATGAAAAGCTTGCAAGCCGACAAACTGATTAATAGACAATAGCCTTAACCGGTATAATCACGGTAAAAACTGAACCTTTGCCGGACAGACTCTCGACTTCCAGACTGCCCCCCAGGATTTCAGCCATTTTCCGTGACATAATAAGTCCCAATGATGAATGGGGAGACGCCATGTCTTCGAACATCTGCCCGATTTCATCGTTTCCGAATCCTTTTCCGGTATCGGCCACGGATATTTCGACGTACTCTACGCCGTCTTTCAATACTTCACTGCACAAAACAGTAATAGTTCCGGCGCCCGTATTTCCAACAGCATTGCTCACGAGATTCAACAGCAGCTTTTTGAGAAGAGATCTGTCCGTATGTATCATCTTCTTCATAAATACTTCCTGACAATCCGCTATTACCTCTATTTCTTTCATGCCCGCAAGTTCTTTCGCAGATGATGAAACCTCATCAACCAGCTCGCAGAGACTGAACGGTTCAGCGGCAAACACAACATTCTCTTGTGAAAGCTGGGCATAATCGTAGAGATTGTCCACAAGGATCAAAAGGGACTTTGAAGAACAAAGCATGTCATAAAGAGCTTTTCTGTCATCTTCGGCTGGATGGTGTCCATTCCCTATCATTCCTTCCGCTGCACTTGCGATGGAATACAAGGGCGTCCTTAATTCAGAAGAAATATTTGCAAAAGGGGCCAAAGGTACGCTTGCCTCCGCTTCCTTGAGTTTTTCCACTTGTATGGATTCCCTGTTCTTCAGTTCCTCGACCATCGATTCGAAGGCCCTTTTCAGTTCAAGTAATTCCCCCTTGAACTCTTTTCCCAAATCAATGTTATCGAGGCTGCCCTCTGTAATAGTTTTAGTTGCTTTCACCAAATGTCCAACCGGCTTCGAAATCAGTTTCGGCCCTGAATAAGCGCTTTGAAACACCAGCACAATAATGGTCAAACAGGAAAATATGGCGCCCAGTACCAAAACAATGTTCACTGGCAGCATAACCTCCTGCTTCTCGATAGTTGCAATAAGCCGGAAAGGGGCGCTCTCCAGGTTGACGACATAGAAGAACAGGTTATCTTTCAACCTTACCGCGTTCCCTTTTTCATCCTTCGGCAAGTTGAATCTGATTTTCTTGTCCGGAAAACCTTTTTGGGTCAGGACCAGATTGCCTTCCCTGTCGATCATCTCGACTTTCTCTGTCTTATACATGCTTCTTTCGACATGCAAAAGTCTGGTGATCTTATCAATATTAGGTACCGCATAGATAAAACCCATCAGATTTTTTTTGTCATCAAACACAGGCGCCAGAAAAACCATGCCCCTGTCGCCGCTCTGTATTACACGAACTGGTTGAGATGGAGATTGAGTCTCCGCAGCAGCGTTCGCAAAAAAATCTCTGTCCGACCAGTCGCTGCCAATCAGGTCTCTCTGGCTGCCCGAAATAATTTTCCCATCCTTTGATAAGAGAGCGAACATTTTGCACGGGGAAGCCGGCACCATATTATCAAACAATTTCAGCGACGCTGCCTGTGCCATATCTCTCATAGTATAAGCAGTCTTTTTCCGCTTTTTAACCGCAGGTTCCTGGGCGGTATATGTGGAAATGGCCTCTCTGACAATGTCGTTGCCGGCAAGGTATTCAACGCTCCTTTCGCCCTGCTCAAACAACATATCGACGACAAGTTTTTTTTCGGACAAAAGATTTATCAGGTGCCGTTTATGAGCATCCTCAAAAGGGTTCCACGGGCTCAGGTAATAAAAACCGACGCAAAAGACCGCAAAGAGAGCAAGCATGAACAGAATAGGGGGAAAAAGCAGTTTTGTGGCGATCCTTCCTGAGAATGGCACTTTCATGTATATATCCTGTCCCGTTTTTTAAAATAATAACAGCACTTTAAAATACACCATTATACATTAATGATGCAATCGCTCTATAGTCTTTATCAGCGCCTCAGCCTTTTTCAGAGTTTCGTAATACTCTCTTTCAGGATCTGAATCCGCGACAATACCCGCCCCGGCCTGGACATAGGCATATTCATTTTTGAGAACAAAAGAACGTATTATAATATTCAGGTCCATGGAGCCGGAAAATCCGACATAACCGAGTGAACCCGTATAGGGCCCCCTTGCAATAGGCTCAAGCTCATCAATTATTTCCATGCACCTCACTTTCGGCACTCCGGTAATCGTGCCCCCGGGGAATGTGGCCTTTATGAGATCGAAACATGTCTTGTTATCCTTGAGCAAGCCCTTTATATTTGAAACAATATGCATGACGTGTGAGTAGTCCTCGGTTATCATAAGCTCGTCTGCTATCACACTGCCGAATTCTGATACCCTTCCGATGTCGTTTCTCTCAAGATCGATCAGCATTATGTGCTCTGCCCGTTCCTTTTCATTGAGCAGCAATTCCGCCCTCATCCTGGCGTCCTCATTAACGCTCTGCCCCCGCGGCCTGGTGCCTGCAATAGGCCGCGTCTCAATAATACGGTCCGTCACCTTAACAAGACGCTCAGGCGACGAGCTGACAATGCTATAGCTGCCGAAATCGGCGAAGGCGGCAAAGGGGGACGGATTTATGCGTCGCAGGACTTTATAAATTTCCCAGGGGCTGGCCGCACCAACGAATGCCGAAAGCCGCTGGGAGAGATTCGCCTGAAAAATGTCACCTGCGGCGATGTATTCTTTGGCTTTTCTTACCATCTCCATATAACCGGCCTTGCTTATCTCATGCTGAAACCCGGAAGCGGGGAGGCCCGGAAGCGGGGGAGCAATCTTCCGCTCTTTCACGCCGAATAAATCCCTGAACCTGGAAGCCGTCTCATCCGCCTCTTCATAAGCACTGTCCCAGTCGATATCAGAGGTATCCTTGTATCCGGCTTCCGTCTGCCTGGCGCCGGCGGCTATTATAATCCACGCTTTTTCCCCGAAATGGTCAAAAGCGATGACCCTGTCAGCCATCATAAAATGAATGTCCGGGATGCGGAGGTCGTCAATGGCATTTTGCGGGATGTCTTCCAGGTATCTGACGAAATCATAGGAAAGCAGCCCTATCGCGCCACCCTGGAAAGGAGGAAGGTCGGGGACCGCTCTCTGGGGATATGATGAAACAAGTTCTTTCAGCCTTTCCAGGGGAGGCCTGAAGGAAATCGAACTCTTTCCGCTGACAGCAGAGCGGACATTCACTTCACCGTTTTTGGCTTCGAACAGCAAATACGGTTCAACAGCGATGAAGGAATAACGCGCGATTTTATACGGGCCCTTTACGCTCTCAAGCAGAATGCTGTTATGAAGTTGCCCGTATCCCGCAAACTGCTCATAAACAAGATAGGGTTCACTGAACGGCACCTCGCAGAAAAGCGGCAGAATGGTCCCGCTTTTCGCCAGGCCCAAAAAGTCTGTTTTGTTCAGGTTTAATTTCAAAGTCATAGAGGTCAAGGGGAACTGACACGGCCGGCACTAAGCAGTCAGCATTTCGAGAGAAATAAGCTCCAATGCCTTTTCCGGCTCCTCCTGCTCGAGTATTCCCCTACCCATTACAATGTAGTCCGCTCCGTCACGCAGCGCCTGTCTGGGAGTTGCCGTTCTCTTCTGATCGTCGGGAGGGACCCATGACGGCCTGATTCCGGGAGTAACCACAAGAAAATCATTTCCACACTCCCGCTTTATCATACCTATTTCCTGAGGGGAGGCCACAACCCCGTCGAGACCTGCGGCAAAGGCAAGAGATGCCAGATGCTTGACATGTGTTTTAAGGCTATAATGAATGCCCAGCTCATTTTTTAGAATTTCGGAATCAAGGCTGGTAAGGGCTGTCACGCCTATAATCTTCGGCCTCTGGATGTTCTCCCTGACACACAGCTCTGCTACGGCATCCCTGCACTGCTTCATCATGGCAAGGCCGCCGGAGGCATGCACATTGAACATGTAGACCCCAAGTCTCGAAGCCGCAATTGCAGCCCTGGTAACAGTGTTGGGAATATCATGGAACTTCAGATCGAGGAAAACTCTCTTGCCTTTTTTCTGTATCTCTTCAACAATGCCGGGACCAGCTGTGACAAAAAGCTCAAACCCGACTTTAAATACCGCTGCCTGATCGCCCAGCCTGTCAACAATATCGAGCGCCTTCCGGGGATCGGATACGTCAAGCGCCACAATGAGTTTATTTTTCCAGGATAGTTGCACTATAGCTTAGGCAATGTTATGCCTTTTTGGGCCTGATATTTGCCCGATTTGTCCTTATAAGATGTCCTGCACACTTCCGCAGCCTGCAAAAAAATAAGTTGCGCAATGCCCTCATTCGCATAAATCTTTGCCGGCAGCGGGGTAGTATTGGATATTTCTATAGTTACATGCCCTTCCCATTCCGGTTCCAAAGGGGTGACATTGACCACAATACCGCAGCGGGCATAAGTTGATTTGCCCAGGCAGATCACCAGCACGTCCCTTGGAATTTTGAAATACTCCAGTGAAGTAGCCAGCGCAAAAGAATTCGGAGGCACGATACAGACATCGCCTTTATAATCGACAAAACTTCTGGTATCAAATTTTTTCGGGTCTATCACCGTGGAATTGATATTGGTAAAAATCTTGAAGTCATCACCGATCCGCATATCATATCCATAAGAGCTGACGCCGTATGAGATGACACCTTCCCTTGCCTGGCTCTCATGAAACGGCGTGATCATGCCCCCCTGAGCCATTTCATGAATCCACCTGTCGTTCTTGACCACGCAATCTTCCTTGTAAAATGCAGTAAGTGTATTATGCTAATACCCATACTAAAATAGCACAGGGACACATCGACAAGCAATCATGGCTTCAATCAGATAGCGGCAGCCCGGCCTTCAAACGCTCCCTGAGCAGAAATGCCTGCCCCAAAGATATGCAGGCGTCGTTGCAGGGTACATTAATATTGGTCAGCACATGGAATCCCTGCGCTGCCAACCTGCCATACGCCCGCTCGAAAATATAGGAGTTCTGAAAAGTGCCGCCGCTCAGGGCCACATTCCTGATTCCATATTCACCGCTGATTCGCGAAACAATAACTGCTATGACTTCTATGACGGTATTATGGAACTTCGCTGCTATCCTGCCCCTGGGCTCACCTTTTCTCACGTCGGAAATGATCTGCAGGACCGCTTCTGAAAAATCGATCCGCAATGGCGTGTCTCCGTGCACGGCAAACGCATAGTCACCGGAAACCCCTTCTTCAATCTCATTTTCGAGTGCTATGGCTGCTTCGCCTTCAAAAGTATTCCGGTCCGCAACAGAGACAAGGGCTGATACAGCATCGAAAAGCCTGCCTGCGCCTGACGAAAGTGGAGAGAAATTCCTGTTGCCGGCCACTTTAATAATGGAACCGATCCGCTCCAGGCCATACCTTTCGATAAAACCAACGTCCTTCAGTAATTCCATAACAGCAGCCCTCATGCCGCCAGGACCGTTAATCTTGCCGCCGAGAGCGCTGACAACCGCGCCGACTGCTGTTCTCCAGCCTTCCTTTATGGCACTTTCCCCTCCCGGCAACGGGATATAATTAAAATGTGCCGCCCTGACAAAACCGTCTATGCCGCATACAAGGAATTCTCCGCCCCATAGGTTTCCGTCGGTCCCATATCCGGTACCGTCCAGAGCAACACCAATGACCTTTTCTTTGAGACCGCTTTCGGCAAGTATAGCTGCGATATGAGCATAGTGGTGCTGCACCGCATATCCGACAATTTTTTGTTTCGCGACTTGATCCACCGCCCATTGTGTCGACATATAGCCCGGGTGCAGGTCATAAGCGATAGCCACAGGCTGCGACCTGTATACCTGCTTCAGGTTTTGAAGAGTTTCTTCAAAAAAACGAAGGGTTTCGAGATTTTCCATGTCTCCTATATGCTGGCTAATTACAGCGTAATTGCCTTTTGTAATAGTAAAGCTGTTTTTCACATCTGCCCCGCATCCGAGGACATCCGGTCCGTCTTCTTCAAGTAAAACCGGTTCAGGTGCATATCCTCTTGAGCGGCGAACAAAGGCGGTAGTGGGTAATGAGCGATGGATAATAGGGCCGCACGACGCATCACGGACTTTTACTACTGAATCATCGACTCTCATAAAGATATCTCTGTTATGAAATAAAAATGCGTCGGCAATATCATGCAGTTTCTCCACAGCCTCGGTGTTATCGATAACAATGGGCTCTTCCGAAATGTTTCCGCTCGTCATCACTAATGCGTCAAAGTGAGATGTGAGGGATGAGGCCCCGGAAACAAGAGGATAATAAAATAAAAGGTAGTGAAGCGGGGTATAGGGCAGCATAAACCCGATATGTTTATTATTTGGTGCAACGGCCCCGGAAAGCCCCTTTCCTGTTGCCTCCAGCCTGCGACCTTTTTTTTTCAGAAGTGCTATTGGCCTCCGCATATCATTCAACAGCGCTTCTTCCTCTTCGGACATTTCACAAAATTTACGGATATTATTGCAGTCAGGGGCCATCAGGGCAAAAGGTTTGTTGCTCTTCCTTTTCTTCTCCCTGAGTAATGCCACGGCCCGTTCATTCGTAGCATCGCAGCAAAGATGGAACCCCCCCAGCCCCTTGACCGCAACCAATGCTCCCTGCTTCAGGAGGGCAATAGTTGCAGATACCTGATTTCCGGCCGCACCAGGCGCCATGCCGATGAATTGCGGATTGACGATCGCCAGAGATACCTGCGGCCCGCAAACCGGACAGGCATTCGGCTGGGCATGAAACCTGCGATTTCCCGGGTCATTATACTCGCCCATGCATTGGGGGCACATCCCGAATTGCGCCATAGTAGTGTTTGGCCGGTCATACGGCACTCTCCGGGTAATAGAATACCTGGGACCGCAATTGGTGCAGTTGATAAACGGATATAGATAGCGCCGGTCTGCCGGATCCAACATCTCTTTCAGGCACTCGCCGCATATCGAGACATCGGGAGAAACGAGTGTAAAACCACCCTCGTCCCGGCTGCTTATGATGACAAAATCGTCGTAACCTGCTGAAGGCAGCTCCTGTATGCCGATAGAGTCGATCTTTGCCAGGGGAGGATGCCTTCTTTGCACGGCATCGACAAATTCAGCGATATTAGTGCCCTCGGCCTCAATGACAACACCCGCCGATGTATTCTTGATATATCCTTTGATACATAATTCCCCGGCGAGATTATAAACAAAAGGCCTGAAACCGACTCCCTGGACAATACCTTTAACGGAGAGAAGAAGACGCTTCATACAAACAATCGCATTTGGCGTATGGGGGCATAATTCCTGCGATGTATGGGACAGGGGCCATGTTTACGCAACGCTTCCATATGTGCCCCTGTAAAATATCCTTTGTGTACGTCAAAACCGTACTCCGGGTACAGGAGATGGTATTCAAGCATTGCATGGTCCCTTGCAACTTTTGCCAGTATCGACGCGGCGCTTATTGCCGGGATTTTGTCGTCACCCTTAACAATTGCCTCGGCCGGGACAGACAGCTTTGGCACATGGTTTCCATCTATCAAGACCCTGCCGGGCTTCACACTCAAACCTTCTACAGCACGCTTCATTGCCAGCAGTGTCGCATGCAGGACATTCAGTCTTTCGATCTCTTCCAGACTAGCCTTCTCGATGCACCAGCTCAATGCGTATAATTTTATTTCTTCGCTAAGGGCCTCGCGCCTGCGCGCACTCAGTTTCTTCGAATCCGCCAGCCCTTCAATAGGACGCTTCGGGTCCAGAATCACTGCGCCGACATAAACTTCGGCTGCACCTGATCCACGCCCCGCTTCATCGCATCCGCACTCGATTAGCATCTGCCGGGCGTCATAACAGCTATTTCATTTCCCTGGCTTTTTCCCTGATCTTTGCGTCCTTGCCTTTCTTGTCCCTTACGTAATACAGCTTTGCCTTCCTTATGCGTCCGCGTTTTATAGTCTCTATTTTGTCTATTGAGGGCGAATGCACGGGGAATATCCTTTCCACCCCGACGCCGAAAGACATCTTCCGCACCATGAAGGTTTCCCGGACGCCGCTCCCCTTGCGGGCTATCACCGTTCCTTCGAATGGCTGAAGCCGCTCTTTGTCGCCTTCCACGACTTTGACATATATCCTGACGGTGTCGCCGATATTGAAATCCGCGACCTCCCTCCTGAAACCCTCCTCAATTGCGTGTATCTGATTCATCTTTTCCCTCCCTGACTTTCTTCACATAACTATCCGAGCAAAGCTCCTTTAATATCTCCCTGTCTTCAAGGTCCAGACACGCCTTTTCGAGCAGGTCCGGTCTCTTCAGCAGCGTTTTCCTTATAGCTTCCCTTCTCCTGCTCCTCCAGATTTCTTTATGGTTGCCTGAAAGCAGCACATCAGGGACCTTCATGCCCATAAACTCAGGAGGCCTGGTATAATGCGGGTAATCCAGGAGCCCCCACGAAAAAGATTCCTCCTTCGCGGAATCATCGTCACCAAGCACGCCGGGTATAAGACGTGCGATGCTGTCTATTATAACCAATGAGGCCAGTTCTCCTCCAGTTAAAACATAATCACCGATAGAAAACTCTTCGTCAACCAGAGATTCCCTGACCCGTTCATCTATTCCCTCATATCTGCCGCAGATAAAAACTATCCTCCTCGATTCACGCGCCAGCAGTTCCGCAGTCTTCTGTGTGTACGGCCTGCCCTGGGGGCTCATCAGCAGGGTAAGCCGTTGCTGTCCGTCAGCCTTGATCGCCTTCAACGCGTTGTATATCGGCTCTATCTTTAAAACCATTCCGGAGCCTCCTCCATAAGGAGAATCGTCAACACTCCTGTGCTTGTCAACGGTAAAGTCTCTTAGGTTAAAAAGTTTTACATCAAGCAATCCCTTTTGTATCGCCCTCTTGAGAATGCTTTCCCCCAGGTAGGCGGAAAACATTTCAGGGAAAATGGTAATTATGTCAAATCCTGCACTCATAGTTTAGGTGTCAATTATTAGTGTCAGAGTCAGTTAAGGGTTGACACTATGAAAAAAAAGGGCGTTCATCAGAAACGCCCCATTGCCCGTTGGATAAAAATAATCTTTATTCTAATATCTCAAGGACGCACCTCTTGCCCATCTTCGTCCCTGCAGCTCCCAGAATTGTTCTCATTGCCCGCGCAGTCTTCCCCTGTTTGCCGATCACCTTCCCGAGATCGGACTGAAACACCCTCAGTTCATACACCGTGGTTTTCTCGCCCTCAATTTCAGACACTTTAACGTCTTCAGGTTTATCGACCAGTGCTTTAGCCATCGCCTCAATCAATGTCTTCATCTCTCCCCACCTCCATATTAGTTTAGCGCCACCCCCAGAAAAACATTGATTCCGGTAAACTACGGTTCTACATACCCGCTCTTTTCAAAAGTTTCGTCACGGTATCCGTAGGTTGTGCGCCCTGTCCAATCCAGTGCTTTGCCCGGGCTAGATCGACCTTTATTTCCGATGGCTCTTTCTTTGGATCATATGTACCTATAATCTCAACAAAAGGACCGTCTCTTCTCGCCCTGGAATCAGCCACAATAATTCTATAAAACGGCTTTTTATGGGCCCCCATCCTTGTCAACCTGATCTTTACCAAATTTCACCTCCCAAATTACTACCCTAAGTTATATTCTACCTTTAAAAAGGCAAAGGAGCAAAACATTTTTTTAGAAGAACTGAATAGTGTAATATATTTAGCCTTCGACACGCAAGGCAAAAATACTTAGAAGGAGAGGCCCTTAGGCAACCTGAACCCTTTATTTCCTTTAAACATTTTCATCATCTTCTTCATTTCCAGGTACTGCTTGACAAGGCGGTTTACGTCAGCGGTTGTTGTGCCGCTGCCCATGGCTATCCGCTTTCTCCTGCTGCCGTTCATGATGTTGTGGTTGCGCCTTTCCTCGGGAGTCATTGAATTTATGATGGCCTCTATTTTGACAAATTCTTTCTCATCGACTTTCACATCTTTCATGGCCTTGTTCATGCCGGGTATCATGCCGAGCAGGTTTTCAAGCGGCCCCATGCTGCGCAGTTTCTTGAGTTGATCTTTAAGGTCTTCGAAAGTGAAGCTTTCCTCCATGATCTTTTTCTGGAGTTTTTCAGCCTCTTTTTGATCAAAAGACTGCTGCGCGTGTTCTATAAGCGTCATCACATCGCCCATGCCGAGTATCCTGCTGGCAATCCGGTCAGGGAAAAAGGGCTCGAGCATGTCTATCTTTTCACCGGCCCCGATAAATTTTATGGGCTTGCCGGTCACACTTCTTATTGAAAGAGCGGCGCCGCCTCTGGCATCACCATCCATCTTGGTGAGAATAATGCCGTCTATACCGACTTTTTCACTGAAGCTTTTTGCCATGTTAACGGCATCCTGGCCCGTCATGGCATCCGCAACAAGGAGTATCTCCCGTGGATGGACAGTGCTTTTGATCCGCAGCAATTCGTTCATCAACTCCTCATTGATGTGCAATCTGCCTGCGGTATCGAGGATTACTACGTCCCTTCCCTCAAGTTTTGCTTTTTTAACCGCATCTTCGCTGACAGCCACAGGGTCTTTTGTTT
This sequence comes from Nitrospirota bacterium, assembly GCA_963796345.1. Taxonomy (GTDB): domain Bacteria; phylum Nitrospirota; class Thermodesulfovibrionia; order Thermodesulfovibrionales; family Dissulfurispiraceae; genus JADFXI01. The sequence goes on from CAWCLI010000009.1 coordinate 142,786, forward strand.
CTTTTGCAGCATATACAGGGACATCAATCTGTTTGCCAAGCGTAACGAGCTGGTCAATTGCAGCAGGTCTCTGAAGGTCCGCGGCAACAAGCATCGGCCTTCTGCCCTCCTTTTTAAAAAATCGGGCAAGCTTGGCTGCAGTTGTTGTTTTGCCTGAACCCTGAAGTCCGATCATCATCACTATGGTGGGGGGATTAGGAGCAAGCTGTATGCGGCTGTTCGTAGTCCCGAGGAGTTCACAGAGAGACTCGTGTACTATTTTGATTACCTGTTGCCCGGGCGAGAGGCTTTCGAGCACCTCTTTCCCTACTGCTCTCTCTCGGACATACTGGATAAAATCCTTGACTACCTTAAAATTAACATCCGCTTCGAGCAGGGCAAGACGTATCTCTTTGAGCGCAATGTCGACATCTTCTTCTTTAAGCAGTCCCCTGCTTTTCAGTTTATTGAATATGGCGTCCAGTTTTTCGCTTAATGATTCGAACATGGTTTGTCTGCACCTCAAAAATCGTCAACCCCACCCAGCCTCCCCTTACTTTAACGGGAGGTGTGGAGGGGTTATTTTTTTTATAAGAGCGCTTCTATCTCTTTTGAGACAGATTCGGTGAAATCGGGACCCAGCCCTATATGCTTGTTTCTGAGCTTCCCCTGTTTATCTATAATGAAACTCGTCGGAATACTGATCAATTGATATTGCCTGCTCACTTTGCCGTCATCAAGCAGCACGGGGTAAGTGATATTAAACTCTTTTGCAAACTTGCTCACTGCAGACGCTGCAGTGGGCCCTTCATCTATAGATACCGCCAGCACCACGAACCCTTTGTCCCTGTATTTTTCATAAACAGATTCCACTTCCGGAGCCTCCATCCTGCATGGAGGGCACCATGTCGCGAAAAATTGAAGCATGACCACTTTGCCCTTGTAATTATCGAGACTTACCCGGTCACTCTTAACAGTGGAAAGGACAAAGGAAGGGGCGGCATCGGTATCCTTGACGCTGACTCCATGCTCTGTCTTCGAGCATGAAAATAAAGCTGCGACTGCAAGGGACACCAAAACAAAATAAAACCTTTTTCTCATCAACCCGCGATCAGGGAGTCTATTTTCGCCTTCAGCTGGGGTTTGGGGACAGCTCCTACAACCTGGTCAACCTTCTGGCCGTCTTTGAAAAACATGATCGTAGGGATACCCATTATTTTGTATTTGCTCGCCACATCAGGGTTCTCATCGGTATTCAACTTTCCCACTTTCACTTTTCCGGCATATTCCTTGGCCAGTTCTTCAACTGCGGGAGCAATCATCCTGCACGGTCCACACCATACCGCCCAAAAATCAACCATCACCAGACCGCTCGACTGCAAAACTTCTTTGTCCCAAGCAGCGCTCGTAAGTTCCATTATTCCTTCTGCCATAAAACCTCCTAATATTATAAGAAAAATCTCTAAAATAATTATAGTTTCTAAATCAGGGGTTTGTCAATTTAACGAGAAAAAAACAAAAATAGGATACTCTATTGACTTTAGCCCTCTTTTATGAACAGTGTACACTCGCTGCATCGCTTCGAGCTGCAGATCCGGGCTATGCCCTGATGGCAAAGGGCGAAATCATATTTGATGGGATCATCCGGGTCTATGGCTTTAAGCGATTCCGTTATTTCGACAGCCATTTTCCAGTCCCCTGTCGACCTTCTGGTAAAACCCAGGCATTTTGAAATGCGGGCGATATGCACATCCAGCGGGATAACGAGTTTGTTTTTGGGAATGTCCTTCCATAAGCCGAAATCGATGTCACGGTCCCGTACCATCCAGCGCAAAAACATATTCATGCGCTTGCACGCGCTGCCGCGCGAAGGCGAAGGGAGGAACTGCAAGAACCCTCCCCTCTTCTCAACGTCTCCGTAAACTGCTGTGGTGTCGATGCCCAGCAGCGTGTCAACAAGTCCGGAAAGACCGTTGCCTATATTCTTGTCCGACTCCGAGTATCGCACACGAAAAGCAGCCTCCAGGCTCCCGTAATTTTTCAGCACCCTGCTTATAACATAGAGTAGGCAGACTATGTCATCATTCCTGTTGAACCGGTACTGGATATCAGCAAAGAGTCCCCGTTGCTTCTTTACATTGAAAGCTGAAAGAAAATCACCAGGGCCCTGTCCCATCTGAGCAAAGATTCTTTTCAGCACGGATTTAAAAAGATCGACTTTACCGTAGGCAAAACAGGATGCAATGAAAGCTACGACTTCTATGTCTTCAGGTCTGGAGTACTGGTGGGGAAATTCTATCGGATCAAAACGCATCCTGCCCGCAAAATCATAATCCTTGTAAAACCGCTCAAGAGACTCTTTAAATGCCGAAAAGTATTTCCCTGTCATCCATATCAATTTTTTCAATTTTGACGGTCAGGCTTTTTCCAAGGCCGAATGTCCTTTTCCTGTTGACGCCGTGAAGGCTCATCTCTTTTTCATCGTACCGGTAGAAATCATCGGTCATGTAAGAAATATGAAGCAACCCTTCCACGTAGTAATCATTGAGCCGCACCCTCAGACCATGCGGCATAACCGATATGACCGTGCCCTCGAACTGCTCTCCGACTTTGTCACGCATAAGCCACGCTCTCATCCCCTTCAACACCATCCGCTCCGCGTCGTCTGCCCGCCGCTCTGTCCTGGAAGAGGTAAATGCAATATCAGGCAAAATCGACTGCATTTCTTTCGTCTGCCTGTCGCTCAACTGACTCTTTTCGAGGACCGCCCCAAGAATCCGGTGGACCACAAGGTCAGGATACCTTCTGATCGGGGAGGTGAAATGGGTGTAAGAAACGGAAGCGAGTCCGAAATGGCCCACGTTAACGGGAGAATAGCGCGCCTGTTTCAGGCTTCGCAAGATCATATGGTTGAGTATCTCCTCTTCCGGCTTGCCGCTTATTTGCCTGAGCAAGGCAGGAAAATCACGCGGCTTTAATCCCTTATTGACCCTGATAAGCCCGAGGGTATTTATCATTTTCAGGATATTTTCGAGTTTCAGGGGGTCTGGTTCCTCATGTACCCTGTAAAGAAATGGAATGCCAAGCCCTGCAACATAACCGGCAACCGCCTCGTTGGCGGCTATCATAAATTCCTCTATAATGATATGGGCAAAATTCCTCTCTGATTTTATAATCGATTCGAGGTTGCCCTGCATATCCAGTACTACTTCAGGTTCAGGGAGATCGAAATCAAGGCTGCCGCGCCTGGTCCTTTTCAGTTTAAGCGCATTGCACAGTTCACCCATAAGTTCGAACTCGTCAAGAAGATGCCTGTAGCGTCCGCGTTCTTCCGGGTCCCTGTCAACAAGGATCTTCTTTACCGATGTATAGGTCATCCGTTCATCGCTTTTGATAAGGCTCGGATAGAACCGGACAGACCGCATGTCCGGCCTCATGCCCCGCTTATCTGACCGGTTGTAAAAGTCCATCTCGACAGTAAAAGCCAGCCGTTCCTCTCCGGGTTTCAGGCTGCAAAGGTCTTCAGACAACTCATGAGGGAGCATGGGTACGACCCTGTCGGGGAAATACACGCTTGTGCCCCTCCTCCGCGCCTCCAGATCGATCGGGGTGCCCCACCTTACGTAATGTCCGACGTCAGCAATATGCACCCACAATCGATAACCGCCCTCTATCCTCTCTATGGACACCGCGTCATCAAAATCCTTTGCCTTTTCTCCGTCAATGGTCACTGTGGGAAGGTCCCGCAGATCGGTCCTTTTCCGGCTTCGGCGGCCTGCCTGTGAACGGTCATGGAGGTCCCGCGCCTCCTGCAATACTTCTGCAGGAAATCTTCGCGGAAGATCCATTTCATCCATGATAAGTTCGACTTCATCCGAAACAGTCTCAGGTTTTTTGAGGACTTTTACGACCCGGCCGGCAGGGGGACGCTTATCGGTAGGATAGCTCAGTATTTCGGCAATTACACTATCGCCGCTAAGTGCTTCCCCGGTATCGCCCGGCGCTACATACAGGTCGAACGGCACAGACCTGTTTTTAGGTTTTATGTATGATGCCGCTCTTCCGGCCTCGAATGTGCCGGTTATTCTTGAATGGGTCCTTTCGAGCACCCGTATTATCCTGCCCTCGCGACGGTGACGGTTCTCAATGCGGACCACAACCCGGTCGTTGTTCATCGCCCCGAGAGTTGACCGCGCAGGGACAAAGATATCGCGTTCCCCAGGCTGTTCAGATATTACAAACCCATAGCCATCACGGTGGGCCTCGAAGTAACCCGCCGCAAGACTCATCTCTTCAGATGGGCCGTATAACCCTTTCCTAGTTCTCACAACGGCCCCCTCAGCAGAAAGTTCTCGCAGCAGCCGTTTTAGCCGGCGTCTTTCAGAAGATGAGAGGTCCAGCAAGAACACAATATCATCGAACCTGACAGGCTTGGTGACATTATCTTTAAAAAATGCGGTGATCGACTCTTTTGTAATCATAGGGAATATAAGAAAGACAAACTGCTATTCGGGGTTTTCCGGCTCTTCGCTTGGAGACCGGGGTTCGGAGGGCCGGGGAGGAAAGTTGAGTTTTACCACTTGACCCTCGTCGCCGAGGTTCTCAAAAGGTTTGCCATCAAAACGGACTCTTGCGCCTGCGGCATTACCTACTGTAAGGACAAAAGATTCATTGGCTCCGTAACTCACTCCATCCCCCTGCTGCAAAAGTATCTCCTTATTCTCCTTGCCGTCTATAACGACCTTGACCCATACTTTGTCGGTAGCATCTATCTTCAGTATATGTTTCTTCTTCGCCGCGCCATTATTTTCAGCCTGGGATTGCGGCTTTACTATGGCCTTGGCAGATACCTCATGCGCCTCCTTTGTTGTGTCTTTGGGGACTGACGGCTTCCCCTGGCCCGCAGACTCGTTGAGTCCATGGCTCACAGCGGGTGTGCCGCTGTCACGGGATTCACGGGTCTGGGGACTTTTCACAATAGGACTGGTATCGGGAACAGGAGGAAGAACAGACGGGGTCTCAAGATTCCCAGGGACAACTGGAGGCGCGGCCTGAGGAATAGGGGCAATCTGAATATTCCGTTGTTGCGAAGGCGGCGGGGTACTCTTGATAGCAGGAATGACAAAATATATCCCCGCGGCTACAGCAATGAGAGTAAAAATCCACAAAATTCTGCGTGAAGGCGTTTTAAAAGAGGAAATTGATTTTACTTCAGACGGAAACAGCTTATTCACATCCTCCGCCCCGTCCTCCTCATTAAAAGTATCCAGGCTTTCAATTACTTCCCTGGTCAAAGCAGCCGAAGTTTTTTCCTGAAAAGAGACCTTCCCTTTCCCTCCCTTTTTCTCGCGGAGGAAATTTTCATACGGCTCAAGTGCGATATCAGGCGGGATGCCGAGAAATTGAGCATATTCTCTTATATATCCCTTTGTATACACTTCCACCGGAAGCTTCTCGAATTCGTCTTCTTCTATCGACTTCAGATATGCGCACTTGATGCGGGTGACTTCAGCAATTTCCTTCAGTTCTTTGCCGAGTTCGTTCCTTCGCTCTTTCAAAAATGTAGACATTATTTAAGATAGCACAATTAACGAATAAATTTAAAGATATACGTGATAGGCTAAAGGCAAAGGGCGATAGGTTAAAGACAAGAGACAAAAAAATATATATAGTTCCGACTAGCTATGGCCTTTCGCCTTTTGCCTTTAGCCAATTGTTTTCTCATATATCCTGTATTTTTTATACAATACAGCGCCGAACATTTCGCAAATCCTTTTCACCAGGATATTATCTTCAAGAATCCAGGAAAATTCCAGATTCTTGTATCCGCCACGCTGCCTGATATTGTTATACCCCTTCATAAAGAGCAGCGCATCAACGCCCCGTTTTCTGTATTCCGGCTTTATTCCATAGAGAAGAAGCCTCAGCGCGGTGATTTTTCTTGAGTAATACAGGGCTTTAAGCAGCGTAACCGGCGTGAACCTGCCGCGCATGTGCTTTAACACGGAATTGAAGTCGGGAATGAGTCCTAAAAAACCGACAGGTTCTCCGTCCTTTTCCGCTATCAGGATGAACTCAGGGATGACCAAAGGTTTAAGTCTTCCCGAGCTATAGGCAAGTTCTTCATCGGAGAGCGGGATAAATCCCCAATTGTCCTTCCATGCCGAGTTATAAATATCTTTGAAGGTCTGCATACCGGCCATGAAATTTTTCATGTCGATCATCCTTACAGTAATCCCTTTTCTCTCCGCCATCGAGGCGACCCTCAGTACCTTTTCGGGGAGCTTGTCGATAATAGTATAGTTATATGCGTAAAGATCTTTGGCTTTCTCCATGCCCCAGCCTTCCATCAACTCATTATAATAAGCGGGGTTGTAAGACGTCATAAGCAGAGGATGACTGTCAAATCCTTCAATAAGAAATCCGCACTCATCATTGGTCGAGAAATTCATCGGCCCCCGAAGTGTCTCCATACCCTTTTTCTTTAACTCACCGTACACTATTTTCAGTAGGGCATCTGCTACTTGTGAATCATTAATACTTTCAAAGAACCCGAAAAATCCTGCGCGCTCTTTATGAAAGGTATTGTGTTCAGGGTTGATAATGGAAGCAATGCGTCCCACATGCACTCCGTTTTTAGAGGCCATGAAAAATTTGACTTCCGCTTGTCTTAAAAAAGGATTTCCGGCAGAGAAGTGGGTTTTCAAGTCCCGCACTAACTGGGGAACATAAAAAGAGTCCTTCGCGTAAAGCGAGAGGGGAAACCTTATGAAGGCATCCAGGTCACTTTTTGTCTTTGCCTCTCTGACCTCAACTGAAGCCCCCGGGATACTCATTAAATCAGTCCGATTGCTTTCCCGATTTTCTTAAATGCTTCAAGTACTCGTGCAAGCTGCTCATCGGTATGCGTAGCCATATAGCTTGTCCTGATAAGCGCCTTGCCTGGAGGTACTGCAGGAGAGACAGCGACATTAGCGAATACTCCTTCCTCCTGAAGCATCATCGCCATGCGGAATGCTATTTCGTCTTCTTTGACAATGACTGGTATTATCGGCGTCTCACTGGGTCCCACCTCGAACCCGAGCGACTTAAAGCCCTGCATCATTGTTCGGGTGTTTTTCCAGAGCATCTCCCTGCGCTCAGGTTCGCTCTCGATAATATCGACGGCTGCGCTCACAGCCGCAACAGAGGCCGGCGGAGGGCTGGCACTGAACATCAGGGCCCTGCCGAAATGCTTGATATAATGTATGATATCTTCATCACCGGCAATAAACCCTCCGATGGAAGCAAGCGACTTGCTGTACGTGCCCATAATAAGGTCCACTTTATCTTCCAGTCCGAAATATTCCGCTGTTCCACGTCCCGTCTTTCCGAGAACGCCGATTCCGTGAGCATCATCCACCATAGTGCGCGCACCGTTGCCGCGCGCTATTTTCACGACTTCCGGAAGATTGACAATATCTCCTTCCATGCTGAACACGCCGTCAACGACCAGAAGTTTTCCCCGCCCGTTATTTTCCGAGAACACCCGCTCGAGGTCAGTCATATCGTTGTGTTTGAAGCGCCTGACCTCGCCGTAAGATAATTTACAGCCGTCGACAATGCTGGCGTGGTCCATTTTATCGATGATTACAACATCATCCTTGCCGACCAGGGCCGAGATCACACCCAGATTGACCTGGAAGCCGGTCGAGAACACAAGCGCAGACTCCTTCTTCATAAAGCGTGCAAGCTTCTCTTCCAGTTTTACATGAATGTCCAGTGTCCCGTTAAGAAAGCGGGAACCGGCGCATCCCGTTCCGTATTTCCTTATCGCCTCTATTGCCGCCTCTTTTACTTTAGGGTGGTTCGTAAGCCCTAAATAATTATTCGAGCCCACCATGATCATTTTCCTGCCGTCGATAACCACTTCAGGGTCCTGAGCGCTCTCTATTACCCTGAAAAATGGATAAAGTCCCATTTTCTGCAATGTCCTGGCAGTTGTAAACTTAAAACATTTTTCGAATAAATCAGTCGTTTCGGTCATAGCCACCGATGGATCCTATACCAGTCAGCCGTCCATCTTGCTCCTTCCTTAATTTTTACCAGAGGTGCAAATTTCAGCCTCTCTGCTGCTTTTGAAGTATCGCACACCCAGTTCGAATGTTTCAGTTCCCGGATCTTATCAGCGTTGATAATGGACGATTTCCCCGACCTTTCCGAGATCAATCCGGCAATGGACATGGCAAATCGGGGGATCCTGAGCTTTATCGGCTCTTTCTGAATAGCATCGCCTATTGCATCAATAACATCATCAGAGGAATAAACTACACCATCAGACATAAAAAAGATCTCTCCTTCGGCACTTTTTTCGAACGTAGACAGTAGTATACCATTTATCAAGTCCTCAATATATACAAAAGAATAATGACAATTCCCCCAGACAGGCGCTATTCCGGATTTCAGCATCCTGAAAAAAACGAGCATGTCTTTGTCCCTGGGCCCGTATACGGCGGAGGGCCTGATTACCACTACCGGGAATTTGCTCATGCAATCCAATACTAATTTTTCGCCTTCGAGTTTGGACTTCCCGTAGAACGAAACCGGGAGCGCCGGACAATCCTCTTTCAACGGCGCCCCGTCGCTGCTCGGCCCCGCAGCAGCCAGGCTGCTCATATAGACAAACCGTTTAATACCGTCATTCCTTTCGAGCAGGGCCTGCAATAAATTTTCGGTGCCTTTCACGTTTGCAGACAGAAAATCCGCTTCAGAACACGCCTTTGTCAGTCCGGCAAGATGGAAGACATAATCGACACCTTCCACCGCCTCGTACAAAGATTCCTTCCGGACACAATCACCGTGCACAAGCCTGACATTAAGGTCCTCAAGGTAGTTCAGGCTGGACGTGTTCCTTACAAGGCAGGTAACTGTAAACCCTTTCTTTACGAGAGCATCCGCAAGATGGCTGCCGATAAAACCCGTAGCACCCGTAACAAGGGCTTTCATAATATCGCCTTTACCATGATTTTGTCTATTGTAAGGAAGGTTTCCCTATTTTTTCAAGGAACCGCTTTTCACCTTCACTTTAAGTCCTTGAAGGGCTTCGATAACAATGGTGCTGCCTTTAGGGATAAGTTCATCAGAATACCCGGACCATAACTCTCCATGGACTATCACAATGCCGCCCTGGGGATCAATATCAGTCCTTGCAGTGCCTGCAATGCCTATAAGACCTTCGGCACCGGTTGCAGGCTTTCTTCTGGACGCCTTATAGGCAAGCCTGACCGTGAGAGCAAAGCAAAGTGCCGTTATAAGAGCTGCCGAAATTATGACGGACAGAGAGAGTCTGAATAACGGCGAGGACGATTCGAAAAGCATGAGCGATCCGAAGATAAGCGCTACAATACCGCCTATAGTAAGCACGCCATGGGACACAATCTTCACTTCCAGGATAAAAAGAACAATGCCCAGGATAATCAGCATCAGTCCCGCATAATTCACAGGCAGTGTTTGCAAAGCGTAAAATCCCAGTATAAGACAGATGCCGCCCATTACTCCGGGGAAGACGGCCCCGGGATTGGTCAACTCGAAGAAGAGGCCATAGAAGCCCAGGAGCATGAGAATATATGCCACATTGGGGTTGCTGATCAAATCCAGTATCTTCTGTCTCAGGCTCATTTCACGTTCTATAATCCTCGCACCGGCTGTCTTCAGAACATGTTGTCCTGTAATTGTCGTCACCGTCCTTCCGTCAAGATCACCCATCAGGGACGCCACATCGTTTGCACCCAGATCGACGACATTGTTTTTCAGGGCCTCTGTCTCGGTGATTGAAACACTCTTGCGCACGGAATCCTCCGCCCACTGCACGTTCCTCCCCCTCTGCCTTGCCAGTGTCCTGATATAAGCGGCGGAATCATTGGTCGCTTTTTCAGACATTACCTTGTCCAATTGTCCACCTATGGCAACAGGATGGGCCGCTCCGATATTCGTCCCGGGGGCCATTGCAGCGACATGGGCCGCCATAGTAATGAAAACGCCGGCCGATGCGGCGCGGGCACCGCCTGGTGCAACATAGACCACAACAGGCACAGGGGAACCTACGATATCTCTTACAATGCTGCGCATTGAGCTCTCCAGGCCTCCGGGCGTATCGAGCCTGATGATAAGGGCAGCGGCTTTCAGGTCCGATGCCTGCCTAACAGCGCCACCGATGTATTCCGCGGAAACAGGGTTTATGACGCCGCTGACAGTAATCATAAGCACTTTGTTATCAGATTTTGCAGTTGTGGCAGATACGGGCGAAAGTGTAAAGATTGCGGAAAGCAAAAAAAGAACACTCCAAAAAAAACGCCCTGTAAACATAGACAAATTATACCACGACACATCGTCGGGCGTCGTGCGCGCAGCGTGGCGCTGTACGCTGAACGTTTTTTATGCTATATTTTTGCATGCAGTCTTTTAGGAAAGACAGTGACATGAAGGATGTGCTTGCAATCATCCTGGCAGGCGGCAAGGGCGAGCGCCTGCATCCACTGACAATTCACCGCGCAAAACCCGCGGTTCCCTTCGGAGGCAAGTACCGCATAATAGATTTCACGTTGAGCAACTGCATCAATTCAAATATCAGAAAAATTGCGGTCATTACACAATATAAATCCCTCTCCCTGGACCGCCATCTTGCCCTGGGATGGGCCAATCTCTTTAATCCCGAATTGAACGAATTCTTTGCATCCATCCCTCCCCAGCAGCGGGTCAGCGAACAGTGGTATACGGGTACTGCCGATGCAGTATACCAAAATATTTATTTTATCGAAAAAGAGGCGCCGCCATATCTCCTTGTCCTCTCGGGCGACCATATATACAAAATGGACTACTCCGAAATGTTCGCCTTTCACAGGGAAAAAAATGCCCTCGGCACGGTCGCATCTATCGAAATAGATAGAAAGACTGCGTCGGCCTTCGGTGTCATGGAGGTCGACGATCAGTGGAAGATTACCGGTTTCGAAGAAAAACCCGATGAACCCAAACCTATGCCGCACAATACGGAGCAATGCATGGCATCCATGGGCATTTATCTTTTTAACACCGATGCCATTATCGACGAACTCAAGAAGGACGCGGCCCAGTCAACGGCCCATGATTTCGGCAAGGACATAATACCCGTACTCCTTAAAACAGGAAGGCTTTTCGCTTACAACTTCAAGGATGAAAATAAAAAGGAGGCCAAATATTGGCGTGACGTTGGAACGATTGACGCCTATTGGGAAGCCAACATGGACCTTTGTTCTGTTGACCCTCTGCTGAACCTCTATGACAAGAACTGGCCTATACGCACACGGAAAGTGCAGAGCCCCCCGGCAAAATTCGTATTCGCTCAAGAGTTCGAGGGAGGCAGACTCGGCATTTCGCCCGATTCCATTGTGTGCGACGGCTGCATTATCAGCGGAGGGAGGGTCCAAAATTCCATCCTGTCTCCGAACGTCAGAATAAACAGTTGGGCGCAAGTGGAAGAGTCTATTTTAATGGAAAATGTCGAGATCGGGAGACGGTCAAAAATCCGCAGGGCGATCATCGACAAGGACGTTTATGTTCCATCGGACACAGTGATCGGGTATGATGTCAACGACGACAAGAAGTGGTTTCATGTGAGTCCGGGAGGCATCGTCGTCATACCTAAATTCGTCAAAACATCGATGTAGTATTAAGGCTTGGACTCAACAAGGACATTGTCAATAAGGCGCGTACCGCCGATCCTGATTGCCCCGGCCACAAGGTTATACCGTTTGAACTCATTCAGCTCAATGAGGGTTTTCGGATCATAAACACCAGCGTACTGTATCTCGGAAACGAGGCATTCCGACCTTAACACCGCGTCAAGCCGGGCCTTTACCTCTTCCGGCCCGGAACCCCCTGCTTCGACCATCTCACGCGACGACGAAAGGGCCTTATACAAAATGGTTGCGGCAGTGCGCTCTTCGCCGCTGAGATACGCATTCCTCGAACTCATGGCAAGGCCGTCACTCTCCCGGACCGTCGGACATGTGACTACTTCAATATCCATATGCAAATCCTCGACCATCCTGTTGATTACAACAGTCTGCTGAAAGTCTTTCTGCCCAAAATAAGCCCTCAGGGGTCTTACCATATTGAAGAACTTGCAAACCACTGTAGCAACCCCGCTGAAATGACCGGGCCTGAACGCCCCGCAGAGCCGGTCGGAAATGCCTTCTATAATAAAATGTGTAGCAAATCCCTCCGGGTAAAGGTTTTTGTTTTCTGGTACAAATAAAATATCTGCGTCCACGGTCCGCAGTTTGTCCATATCTTTATCGACGTCCCGCGGATATTTGTCAAAGTCCTCTCCCGTGCCGAACTGCAGGGGATTAACAAAAATGCTGACCACAACAACATCATTCTCGCTTTTGGCCCGTTTTACAAGGCTGAGATGTCCGCTGTGCAAAGCACCCATAGTGGGCACGAAACCTATAGTTTTTCCCTGATAGAGATGCCTCTTCGATGTTTCCTGCATAATGCGGGGCATGCGTATTGTTTCCATAACATTAAGTATACAATAAACAAACAGGCAATAGGCTAAAGGCAAAAGGCTATAGATTAAAAGTGATCGGAACTATATATAATTCTTTTCCCTATCGCCCTTTGCCTTTCGCCTTTAGCCCTTTTATTATTATTCTTTTTATGATAAGGTGTAAGATCAGATTAATGCGGAGGATGAAATGGCGAAAAAGGTTGTACTGGCTTATTCAGGGGGGCTTGATACTTCTATTGTAATAAAGTGGCTGATCGAAACCTATAATGCAGAGGTCATCGCCTTTTGCGCGGACCTGGGTCAGGGTGAAGATCTTGACAGTGTCCACGAAAAAGCGCTCAAGACCGGTGCTGTCAAGGCATATGTTGAAGACCTGAGGGAGGAATTCGTCAGGGAATATATATTCCCCATGCTTAGGGCGAATGCCATCTACGAAGGCGCTTACATGCTCGGCACTTCCATCGCCCGGCCATTGATAGCGAAAAAGCAGATAGATATAGCAATTAAGGAGAATGCAGATGCCGTAGCCCACGGTGCAACAGGCAAAGGCAACGATCAGGTCCGGTTCGAACTCACATATTACGCCCTCAAGCCGGACATAACAGTCATCTCGCCGTGGCGTGAATGGTCCTTCAACTCGCGCCAATCCCTGATAGACTACGCGCAGAAACACGGGATCCCGGTAACAGCAACAAAAGAGAAACCTTACAGCACCGACAGAAATATTTTTCACATAAGCTACGAAGGGGGCATACTCGAAGACCCCTGGACAGAACCCGCTGACGATATGTTTACAATGATGGTGCCTCCTGAAAAAGCGCCCGACAGGCCGCGCTATATTGAAATTGAATATAAGGAAGGCAATCCCACGGGCATTGACGGCAGGGACCTGTCCCCGGTTGAACTTTTTGAAAGACTGAATGCCATTGCAGGCGAAAATGGAATCGGGAGAGCCGATATAGTGGAAAACAGGTACGTAGGGATAAAATCAAGAGGAGTTTATGAAACTCCGGCAGGCACTGTCCTGCACGCCGCTCACAGGGCGCTTGAATCAATAACTCTTGACAGGGAAGTACTGCATATGAGGGACTCATTTATTCCGAAATATGCTGAACTCGTTTATTACGGATACTGGTTTGCGCCTGAGAGAGAAGCCTTGCAGTTATTCATAGACGGGGTGCAAAAAAATGTCACGGGTACTGTCCGCCTTAAATTATATAAGGGGAATTGTACGATAGCCGGCAGAAAATCGCCGTGTTCACTTTACGCCCCGGAACTTGCAACCTTTGAAGCGGAAGAGGTGTATAACCAGAAGGATGCTGAAGGGTTCATCAAACTCAATGCGCTGAGGTTAAAGGTGAATAAATTGTCCGATATGGCCTGCAGAAAAAAGTATTAAAGTGTTTGCGGTATGGGAAAAGACCTGAAATACTTGCTTGCCCTTTCTTTTATTGATACCGTAGGGGCCGCTACGGCGGGCAGGCTCCTTTCCGCATTTCATTCCCCGGAAGCCATCTTTAATGCGGGTCTTTCAGAGCTTGCCGCTGCCGGAGAAATAAGCGTTTTAAAGGCAAGAAGAATAAAGGAATTCGACTCATGGGACAAGGTTGACGCGGAGATAGAAAGGGCGGCAAACAACAACATACGAATCATCACGCCCTTTGACGGGGAATATCCCGAATCTCTCACCCATATTGACGGGGCCCCGACACTTCTCTACCTGAAGGGGGGCCTGATTGCGGAGGACCGCTTCGCTCTCGCCATGGTGGGTTCACGGAACATGAGCGAATACGGAAGAAAAGCCGCATCGGACCTGTCATACGAGCTGGCCTTGTCAGGACTCACTATTGTCAGCGGCATGGCCCGCGGCATCGATACAGCTTCTCATAGGGGCGCACTGGAAGCGCAGGGCAGAAGCATAGCGGTGCTGGGTTGCGGTCTCGATAAATGTTATCCTCCGGAGAACCGGAAGCTGATGGACGACCTGTCCGGGTCAGGATGCGTGATCAGTGAATTCCCTTTAGGGACCCCCCCTCTCAGAGAAAATTTCCCGAGGAGAAACAGGCTTATTAGCGGACTTTCCCTCGGGGTGCTGGTTGTGGAGGCAACAACGCGCAGCGGCTCTCTCATAACGGCCCGGTTTGCACTCGAACAAGGCAAGGACGTATTTGCGGTGCCAGGTAACATCACCTCGAGCAATTCCGACGGTACAAACTGTTTAATCAAGCGGGGGGCCAAACCTGTTCAGAGCGCTCAGGATGTTCTGGAAGAGATGTCTCCTCAGATAAAAGGTCTCCTCCGCTCGGTAAAGGCCGCAGGGCGAGCAGCCGAACGACTTGAAATAAATGAAGAGGAAAAGGCAATATGTAATGTTTTGGGCAGCGGTTCAAAACACATAGACAACATTTCACGGGAACTCAGGATACCCGCTGCCCGCCTGTCCGGACTGCTGCTCGGACTCGAAATGAAGGGAATAGTGCGGCAGACAGCCGGCAATAATTTTTCCATACTTTAAAATGAAAAATGGATTTGAGAAATACAGAAACAAATGAAAACACAGAGTGCACAGAGGGGATAGTCCTTGTACAATCCTTTGAGCTTGATATTTTCTCAGTGTTCTCTGTGGTTAATTGCATTTTTTTATTAGGGAGGGCGTTTGGCGAAGCGTTTAATTGATATGCTGAGAGTTCTTGCCAAAGAACTCATTGATAAAGGGTACGATGCCGACGATATGCTCAAAAAAGTGAGCGCCTTCGATATAGATTTTTTAACGGTGAAGGATGAACTTGTCACGCTTGAACTGACAAAATATATAGACGAGACGGAGCTTGACACAATCAGGGCGCTTCTTGCATATATACTTATGAAGGACACCGACCTCGATACCGAAGAGATATATGCATTTATTTTCGGCAGGGGGCGCCAGATAACCTGGAATTAAAGGAGGAGTAAAGTGAAGTCTCTTGTAATCGTAGAGTCGCCTGCAAAGGCGAAGACCATAAATAAGATACTCGGAAAGGATTTTGGCGTAAAGGCCTCAATCGGTCACGTTAAGGACCTTCCCAAGAAAGAACTGGGGGTTGATGTCGAGCACAATTTCTCCCCGCATTACGTTACAATTCCGGGCAAGGAAAAAGTTTTAAGAGAACTTAAAAGCGAGGCGGCAAAGGCCGAGGTAGTGTACCTCGCAACCGACCCTGACCGCGAAGGCGAAGCAATTGCCTACCATATAGCTGAACATATAAAATCACCCGGGAATAAAGTCTATCGCGTTGCCTTTCACGAAATAACCGAACGGGCAGTCAGGGAAGCCATGCAGAATCCCGGCACTGTCGATATCCCCAAGGTGGAAGCACAGCAGGCCAGGAGAATCCTTGACAGGCTGGTGGGATACAATCTAAGTCCGTACCTATGGAAAAAAGTCAGGAGGGGATTGAGTGCCGGAAGGGTACAATCGGTTGCAGTGAAACTTGTTGTCGATAAAGAACGGGAGATAGAAGCATTTAATAAGGAGGAATACTGGACTATCGAGGCGCTTCTGCATCCGGCACGCGGCCAGGGTGCTGATTTCGTCGCCCGTCTATACAAATACAGAAATTCGCTGGTCATAAACCGGGATGAACCGGAAGGAAAGCGCTTTCTCATTACTGATGAGGCAACGGCCCGCAATACAGCGGACGACATTAAATCTAAAGATGCCTTCCTTTCAACAATAGATAAGAAATTACGGAAGAGGACCCCTGCCCCGCCGTTCATAACCAGCACAATCCAGCAGGAGGCTTCACGCCGGCTCAGGTTTCCGGCAAAAAAGACCATGATGGTCGCCCAGCAGCTATATGAAGGTATAGAATTGGGCAACGAGGGTTCAGTTGGATTAATTTCTTACATGAGGACAGATTCCTTCAGGGTCGCTGCAGAGGCCCGGACATGGGCGCGGGAACTTATAGTTCAGAATTTCGGGAAGGACTATGTGCCTGAAAAACATCCTCATTATAAGAGTAAGAGCAACGCCCAGGAGGCCCATGAGGCAATCAGGCCGACATACCCCGACAAGGCCCCGGAAAAAGTAAAACCTTTCTTAAACAAGGACCAATTTAATCTTTACAACCTGATATGGAACAGATTCATAGCAAGCGAGATGTGCCCGGCACAGCTCGAACAGACAACATTCATAATTGGTTTGAAAGAGGCCGGAGACAAACTGGCCGGTAAGGAACTGGAAGGTACCGAATTACGGGCGTCCGGCACAGTAATAAAATTCCCGGGATTCATGGCCCTGTATACGGAGAGCAAGGATGATATTGAGGATGAGGAAGGCGGGTTACTGCCGCCCCTGAAAGAAAACGATCCCCTCTTGCAGCAGGAAGTGAAGACACTTCAGCATTTTACCCAGCCTCCTCCACGCTATACCGAAGCTACCCTTGTCAAAACGCTGGAAGAAAAAGGGATCGGCAGGCCGAGCACGTACGCCGCGATACTTTCCACAATCCAGGACAGAAAGTATGTGGAGAAAAACGAAGACAAGAGATTTTTTCCGACAGAGCTGGGAGTCGTAGTCAATGACCTGCTCGTAGACAAGTTTCCTGAACTGATCGATTTCGGCTTTACCGCAAAGATGGAAAGCGAGCTTGATGACATCGAGAGCGCCCGGCGCAAATGGGTCAAGGTGGTCAAAGACTTCTATACCCCCTTTAATCGTGACCTGGCCAAAGCATCAAAGGACACGGCAAAGGTAAAACCCGAGGACATCCCAACCGAAGAGGTGTGCGACAAGTGCGGGTCCCCCATGGTGATTAAATGGGGAAGGCACGGGCGGTTTCTTGCGTGCTCCGGGTACCCCAAGTGTAAAAACACGAAACCGCTTGCGGGTGACAACACGATGCAGAAAGCGGAGCCGGTCCTTACAGATCAAACCTGCGAAAAATGCGGTGCTCCTATGGCAATCAAACAGGGCCGGTATGGCAAGTTCCTGGCGTGTTCCAGCTATCCGGAATGTAAAAATACCAAACCGCTTCCAACCGGAGTAAAGTGCCCGCTCGACGGGGGAGATATCGTGGAACGAAAATTCAGAGGGGGCAGGTCGTTCTGGAGTTGCAGCAATTACCCGGACTGTAAATTCGCGATATGGCAAAAACCGGTGCCGCAACCGTGTCCTAAATGCAATGCGCCTTTTTTGGTAGAAAAATGGAGCAAGACTGGAGAAGTATTCCACATCTGCCAAAACAAGGAGTGCGATTACAAGGTCGAGGTGAAAAAAGAAGAACCGGCCAATGAAGCCGTGTGACTGATTTAAAAAAATGCGACGCCGGAAAGTTCCCTCCGCAGCATCACTTAAAAATCTGTGCGAAAGGTGTTGTGATTGTTGACAGTTTGAGTCGGACTTGTTATATTTTAAAAAAATGGACAAATCGACTGAAAAAGAAATTATCGAAAAGATCAGGAGCGGCCATTCGCTGCCCTCATTGTCAGCCGTCGCTGTAAAGCTTGTTGAAATCGCCTCGAACGAGTGTTGTTCCGTGGCTCAAATGACAGAGCTGATCGAGATGGACCCGGGTCTTACGGCCCGTCTGATCAGAATTGCGAACAGCGCATTTTTCGGGGCATCAGAGTCTATCTCCACTGTCGAGCAATCTATTTTGAGAGTGGGCTCCGACCATTTAAGAGTGATGGCGTTGTCATTGTCCCTGAGAGATACATTCCCGATGGGCAAAGTCGGTCCCATGGATTTTGAAAAATTCTGGCGTTCTTCGCTTTACCAGGCCCTTATTGCGAAATCGCTTGCACGAAGATTGCGCACCTGCAACCCTGAAGAGGCTTTTACTGCGGGCCTTGTCCTCGAAATCGGGCTTCTCATTTTTTTCGACATCTTCATAAAAGGGAAGCGGGTTGAGAAAGATCTGGCCCTCCATCCCCTGGAGTCGCTGCTGAAATGGGAGACTGGGAATTACGGGACAGATCACAGGAAAATCGGTGCTGCTGCGCTTGCTTACTGGAAATTCCCTCCGCCTATTGTCGAGTGCCAGCGTTTTTATAATATAGAGCAGAAAGAGACGAAAATACCGCCCCTCGCCCTGGTCTGCGAGATGGCCCGCGAATTTGCCGCTCTCATAAGTGAAGAAAGCATGGAGTGGGTACCGCTTTTCCATAAGGCTGAAAATATATATGGTATTGACCAGGACATGTTCACCGATATCATTGCAGCCACGTTTGAAGAAGTACAGCAGGTTGCGGACAGTCTCAAGGTTGATATGAACAGAGATAATGACCTCCTTGCCTTTGTCGAAAAAGCAAACTTGTCTCTCAGCGGACTTTCCGAAAAGATACTGGAGCTGCAGGAAACAGCTTCAAAACATAGCCTGCCGTCTTTTGAGAATATGGCTGGAATAACAAACGATCAGGACATAAAATGTACTTTGCAGGCTGTGGCGCATGATATAAGGAATCCGCTGATGGCGGTAAGCGGTGTTGCCAAAAAGCTTTCAGGGGCGATCGACCCGTCTTCCGGCGGCTGGAAATATGTGCAGATTATTATCGACGAATCCGTCAGGCTTGAAAGTGCACTGTCAAAAATTGAGGCAGGATGTCAATAGTTGCCGGTACACATCAAAAGACACATTCCTTGCCCCGTAAATAGTCGCATCGATCGATAAAAAGGACAGGGTGCTGCTTTATATATCGAAGCCTTAAATTTGACTTCAGCAATCAATGTACATAGGGGTCAACAATGAATGTCGATTTTGTGAATCCTTTTGTGGTCAGCACCATCAATGTGATAAAGACTATGGCCAGGACGGAAGTAAAGCCCGGCAAGCTTTTTTTGAAGAGCGACAAGATCGCAAAAGGTGATGTCACCGGCATTGTTGGCTTGAGAGGGGCGCAGGCCAAGGGAAGCCTGGCAATAACATTTACCGAACCCGCCATATTGCATATATTCTCTCAAATGCTCGGTGAAAACGCGGAAGGAATCAGCGACGCATTGGTCGATTGTGTTGGAGAGATCACCAATATGATTTGTGGCGGCGCCAAGGCAATACTTTCAGAGAAAGGTTATAAATTCGAAATGGCTATTCCTTCCATGATAGCGGGGAAGAACCACTCGGTATTTCACAAAACAAACGGCAAAATTATATGCATACCGTTCGATACCGTTGCCGGAAGTTTCTTTCTGGAAATATGTTTCGAAGAATGATCGGAATTTATTCTTCATGAGCCGCCCTCTTCTCATCGGCGTCGGCGGCACACACAGCGGCGCCGGTAAAACCACTGTTGCTGTCGCCCTCCTGCTTCACCTGAGCGGAAAAAACGTTCAGTCAGGAAAGAACGTATTACCTCCCGGCCGCCGGCTGCCGGCTGCCGGTGCCCTGACAAGATGGGGAGCTATCAAATATACGAAGACAGATCTTTATACATCTCTCATCGACGACAAGGCAGTCCTCGAACAGCCGGATAAAGACACGGGCAAACTCATCAGTGCAGGGGCTGGGGAAGTTTTGTGGATCCAGGGGCCCCGGGATGAGATCGAAGAGACTGTGTCAATTGCGATCGACAGGCTGTCCCATCTTGACGGCATAGTTATAGAAGGGAACAGCGCAATTGAGTTTTCAAATCCCGATATAGTAATATTTATATTGGGTTTATCCGGAAATATCGAAAAACCCTCAGCAAACCGGTTAATTAAACGTGCTGATATTATTGTATTTACCAAAGGCAGTGAGCCGCACACCGCAGATGGGGACGTTTCTGCTGCCCGCGCTGTATACTTTGACCCTGAAGACGAAACAACAAAGAGAGAACTGTTAGACCATATGGATGAGATTATTGAAAAGCGCCTGTTTGACAGGGTCAAGCAATTATTGAAGGAAAGGGCGATGGACGGAAGGCTCACCTGCCCTGCTGCCCGGCAGATCGCCGAAGAGTTGAAAGTGCCTTACCGCGAAGTGGGTAAAGCCGCCAACGAACTGAAAATAAAAATAAAAAATTGTGAGCTTGGCTGCTTCTGATGGAAATCATACTTTTTGAACTGGCACTAACCTGTTATTTTGCTGTAACTATAATAGCTGTTATCGAGCTTTTCCGGGAGACCAAAGAATCTTCCAGCCTGATGCTCATTGTCACCTGGGCAGGTTTCCTTCTGCACTCGGCGAATATTATCTACCGCTATGTCGTGGCCGGTCATTTGCCGATCACAAGTATGCATGAGGCAACGTCCTTCTTCGCATGGTGCATTGTCCTGATATTCTTTTTCCTTCAATATCGCTACAGAATCGGCATTATCGGCTCCTTCATTCTACCCCTGGTATTTATACTGATGCTCTTGTCATCGGTGCTTCCCCGCGGAATGCAGCCGCTCAGTCCGGTGCTCAAAAGCTACTGGCTCGGCATTCATGCTTTTTTGGCCTTTCTCGGCAATGCAGCGTTTGCCGTGGCCTTCGGCGTCGGGATCATGTACCTGCTGCAGGAACATTACCTGAAATCGAAACATACGCACGGCCTTTTTAAGAGACTGCCGAGCGTCCAGGTGCTCGATGAGATAAACTATAAATTGATTACGCTCGGCTTTCCTCTTTTAACTCTCGCCATAATTTCCGGGGCCTTATGGGCCGAAAGCGCATGGGGAAGCTACTGGCGCTGGGACCCCAAAGAAACATGGTCTCTAATAACATGGTTTGTTTATGCCCTTATACTGCATGTCAGGCTGACAGCGGGATGGAGAGGCAAGCGGGCGGCTATTTTGTCGATTATCGGCTTTATTATTGTTCTGTTCACTTTTTTCGGAGTTAATTTCGCACTCAAGAGCCTGCATTCATTCTCATGAAAGTACTTGTCATAGGATTAAATCATAAAACCGCCAATGTTGAAACGAGGGAACAACTCGCCTTCAACGGCCCAAAAATGGAGAACGGACTTCACGGCCTTCAGAAAATCCCCGGCATAAGAGAGGTGGCCCTTCTGTCTACCTGCAACAGGGTTGAGATCTATGCCTGCGCGGACGATGCCCTTTCAGCGGCTGATGATATAAAAAACTTTTTGGCTGCCTTCCATAATATCGCCAGGACCAGCTTTGAAGAGTCCCTCTATACGCATATTGAATCGGACGCTGTCAGACATGTGTTCCGCGTTGCTTCGAGCCTTGATTCAATGATTGTAGGAGAGCCCCAAATCCTCGGACAGCTCAAAGATATCTTCGATTTCGCCCTGAGTAAGAAGACGACCGCCATATTGCTCAATAAACTGATGAAAACGGCCATTTCTACGGCCAAGCGAGTGCGCACCGAAACAAGAATAGCTGAAAACGCCGTATCTATCAGCTTTGCGGCAGTGGAACTTGCCAAAAAAATATTCATAAATCTTTCGGGTAAAAATTTTATGCTTCTGGGCGCCGGAGACATGGCTGAACTTGCGGCCCACCATCTTGTCAATAATGGGGTAAGGGAAGTTGCCGTGGTCAACAGGACCCACGAGCGCGGATGTGAACTGGCAAGAGAATTTAACGGCAGGGCCGTCAGATTCGAGGACTTTGCCGGCGAACTCGCGCGCATGGATATCATTATCTGCTCTACGGGTGCTCCGTCCTATATACTTACCAAAGAGCAAATGAACAGAGTGATGAAGGAGAGAAAACACCGTCCGGTCTTTATTATAGACATATCCGTGCCAAGAAACATCGACCCTGAAATAAACAAGATAGAAAACGTGTACCTCTACGACATCGATGACCTGCAGGAAGTGATCGATTCCAATATGCTCGAAAGGAAAAAAGAGGCCGAAAAAGCTGAATACATTGTGAGCGAGGAAGTCGAAAAATATGTAAAATGGATGTCCTCTCTCGATTCCGTGCCCACAGTTGTAGCGCTCCGCCAAAAGGCAGAAGAAATAAAGAGCGAAGAACTCGATAAATTCAGGTCCAAATTCCCGGACATGAACGGAGAGCGGCTGAAAGCAGTGGAATACCTCGCAACAGCGATAGTGAATAAACTTATCCATCCACCGACTACCGCCCTTAAAGAAGATTCCGAAGACAGGGATGAACTCATCGCAATGATCAGAAAACTGTACGGAATCAACGGAGAGGACCTTGAAAAATAAAATCATCATCGGCACACGAGGCAGCGCCCTTGCCTTGTGGCAGGCGGAATGGGTCAAAGCCGGGCTCGAAAGAATTTCCCCGGGGACCCGGATTGAACTCAATAAGATAAAAACCACGGGAGATAAAATACTCGATGTTCCCCTGGCAAAAGTCGGCGGTAAGGGACTCTTTGTTAAAGAGATAGAAGAAGCGCTGCTTGAAGGCAGTGCTGATATCGCTGTCCACAGCATGAAGGATGTGCCGACGGAGTTTCCTCCCGGACTTCATCTTGCGGCTGTTTGCGAGCGCGAGGACCCTCATGATGCTTTTATATCCGGGATTCACGAGGGCCGATTCAGAATAAGCAGTTTTAAAGAACTGCCTTTGGGCGCGCTGATCGGTACAAGCAGCCTGCGGCGCTCCTCCCAAATTCTGAATAAGAGGCCTGATTTGAAAATCGGGCAGCTTAGGGGCAACCTGAACACCCGTCTCAGGAAGCTCGACGAAGGGCTGTTTGATGCGATAATCCTGGCTGTGGCAGGTGTCAGGAGGCTTGGATGGGAAGACAGGATTACCGAAATACTTCCTGAAGAAATAAGTCTTCCCGCTATCGGCCAGGGGGCGATCGGCATTGAATGCCGGACTGATGATAGTTTCATTCATTCGCTTATCAATCAGCTCAATCACCCTGCAACAGCCCTTTGCGTCATGGCTGAAAGGGCCGTTCTGAGACGTCTTGAAGGTGGTTGCCAGGTCCCCATAGCCGCTCACGCCAGGTTAACATCCTCTCATTTGATTATAGACAGTATCGTGGGCAGCGTAACAGGAGACAGAATTATAAAAAGCCGCATCGAGGGCGACCCGGACCATGCTGAAGCGCTCGGCGTTCAGCTGGCGGAAAACCTGCTCGCTATGGGCGCCAAAAAAATCCTCGACGAAGTGTATGCAAGGGACATCCCGCCGGTAAACGGCGAAATAAACAGCTGAAAAACAGGCAATAGGCTATAGGCGACAGGCTAAAGGAAAAAAGGAATGACGAAAGGCAAGGTTTATCTTATCGGAGCGGGGCCCGGCGACATCGGCCTCTTAACAGTAAAGGGAATGCGATGTCTGCAAAAAGCCGAAACAGTCGTTTATGATTTCCATCTTAATGCGCAGATACTGAATTATATTAATCATGATGCTGAGTTTATCTATGCCGGGAAGCGCGGCGGGCATCATGCAATGACCCAGGACCAGATAAATCAGGCGCTGATCGATAATGCAAAAGAGGGTAAAATGGTGTGCCGCTTAAAAGGGGGCGACCCTTTCGTCTTCGGGCGCGGAGGAGAAGAAGCCGAACTGCTGGCAGCCGAAGGTATTGAATTCGAGGTAATACCCGGCATCAGTTCATCCATTGCAGCTCCGGCTTATGCCGGCATACCCCTCACCCACCGTAAGTACTCATCTTCCTTTTCGGTAATCACCGGAAATGAGGATATAACCAAAGCTGAAAGCACGATAGAGTGGGCCACTCTCGCTTCGGGCACTGATACCCTCGTCTTTCTCATGGGAGTCCGGAACATCAACAATATCGCCCGGAAACTTATGGAGCACGGGAAACTACCGGATACGCCGGCGGCAGTAGTGCGCTGGGGAACACGGCCTGATCAGAAAACCGTGGTCGGCACTCTCGCCGATATCGCAGGACAGGTTAAGGAAGAGGGCATACGCCCCCCTGCCGTGATGGTTGTAGGCAACGTAGTGAAGTTGAGAGAGACGCTTAAATGGTATGAAAACAAACCGCTCTTCGGCAAAAGAATATTAATAACCAGGAACTATACGGAAGAATACGAGCCGCTTGAAGACCTCGGCGCAGAAATATTTGAATTCCCCACTATCAGAACTGTTCCGCCTGCGAGCTATGCGTCACTCGATGCGGCTATAGATACGGTAGAGTCTTACAATTGGCTCGTTTTTTCGAGCGCAAACGGCTTCAGGTTTTTCATGCAGCGCTTCCTTGTAAAGGACAGGGACATAAGAGATCTTAAGGGTATAAAACTTTGCGCCATAGGGACCAAAACAGCAGCAACCATCAGGAGTTACGGATTGAAGGTGGACCTGGTCCCCGTACAGTTTAATGCGGAAGGACTCCTCGAAGCCATTATAAGAGAAATTACCGGGCAAGGTACAAAAAGCAACAGTCTCAAGGGAATTAGAATATTATTGCCCAGGGCGGAGGTCGCCCGGGAGATATTTCCGCAGAGGGTGCGCGAACTGGGCGGCGAGATAGATACGCCGGTTGCCTACCGGACGGTCAAACCGGAAAAACATGGCAAGCGACTTAAACGGTTCCTGAAAGAAGGGCGCATTGCTGTCGCCACTTTCACCAGTGCAGCCACATTCGCTAATTTTATCGACATGATGGGAGATGATGCGATGGACCTCCTTAAACCGGCTGAAATAGCGGCCATAGGACCTGTTACCAAAGAGGCCATCAATAAGGCAGGCCTTAAAGTCTCCATTATGCCTGAAGAGGCAACCATCAAGGCCATGGTGAATGCAATAATAGAGAAGTATCCACGCTCCTGATGGAGAAATGCTTGCGGAGGACTGACCCGGGGTCGAATCTGTCGTTCCCGGCAGGAATCTCGTATTTGAAGGTGGTCCCGGCGTTTGATAAACTCAGTTAAATACTTTATCTAAAGCTTTGCCGAGGTCATGAACAGTGTACGGTTTGAAAAGCACGCCGCTGAAACCATATCGCTCATAATCGGACATAACAGGATCAGTTGAATAACCGCTGGATACGATCGCCTTCACTGAAGGATCAATGTCTTGCAGACTTACTACGGCCTCCCTGCCGCCCATGCCTCCCGGGATAGTCATGTCCATGATAACTGCATCAAAAGGCGCTCCCGTATCCGTCGCCTTTTTATATACTTCGAGGACCTCCCGGCCATCCTTTGTCAATTCAAAATCGTATCCCAAAACTTTCAGCATTCCGGCGGCCAGTTCCCTGATGAGCTCATCGTCGTCCATAAAGAGTACCTTCCCCTTGCCGCAAGTGATCCTGTCTGAGCCGCCTTTTGCTTCCGATATGTCCTGAGAGGACGCAGGCAGATAAATATTGAAGAGAGTCCCGGCATCGGGCCTTGATTCCACCGATATGTGTCCATCATGTCTTTTTATTATCGAATGAGAAATGCATAGCCCAAGGCCGCTTCCTTCCTTTTTTGTCGTAAAAAAAGGATCGAACACTCTCGAAATATACTCTGCGGGGATGCCCGGCCCCGTGTCCTTAACAGATACCACGACATACTTTCCGGGTCGAAGTGCGAGCACATTGTCATCACCCATGACAAAGTTGCAGGCACTGATACTGACAATGCCGCCGGCAGGCATCGCCTGCTTCGAATTAATGATTAAATTGTTTATCACCTGATTGATCTGACCCTGATCAACCTCAATGGGCCATAAGCCGTCAGGGAAGTCATATTCACATCCGACGTTCGAACCCCTGAGGAGTAAGCTGGAAGAATCTTTTATAATATCGGTTATCGAAGCTGTCTTTTTTATCGGGACCCCTCCCTTTGAAAACGTGAGCAGCTGATGCGCGAGGTCCTTTGCCCTCAAAGTTGCCTTCTCCGCATCTTCAAGACGTCTCTTCGCATCATAATGTGTCATCGCACCCGTGTTTACGAGCGAAATGTTGCCGAGTATAGCGGTCAGAAGATTGTTGAAATCATGGGCAATCCCTCCTGCGAGGATACCGAGAGACTCAAGTCTCTGGGCCTTCATAAGCTCTTCTTCCAGTCTGTTTTTCTCGGTCATATCCCTGAATACCAGAACTACTCCGATTATTTTCCCGTCCCGGTCCATAATCGGCGCGCTGCTGTCGGCTATAATCCTTTTGGCGCCGTCCCTGGCTATCAAAATTGTATGGTTTTCAAGTTCCACGATTTTACCGCTTTTGATTACTTTGTCGACCGGAGTTTCACGGCACTCGCCTGTTCTTTCGTCCATAATGCGGAAGACATCTGACAGATGCCCTCCGAATGCCTCTTCCTGCGACCAGCCCGTCAAATTTTCGGCA
Source organism: Nitrospirota bacterium (assembly GCA_963796345.1). Classification (GTDB taxonomy): domain Bacteria; phylum Nitrospirota; class Thermodesulfovibrionia; order Thermodesulfovibrionales; family Dissulfurispiraceae; genus JADFXI01. The sequence continues at coordinate 169,435 of CAWCLI010000009.1, forward strand.
ACTGTATTCATCAAGAAAACCTTTCCTTCCACATCAGTCGTAATAACGCCGTCACCGATCGACCGCAGTGTAACAGCCAACCATTCCTTTTCAGACTTAAGCTCCACTCTTTCGCGTTCAAGGTCCTTTACCATTGTGTTAAAGGCCCCCGCCATCTTGCCGATCTCGTCATCATATGTAATCGGAAACAGCTTTGCTTCATCACTTTTATTGGGCAGTTGCTCTATATGCTTTGTAAACAAGGACAGAGATCTCATGAAGTAGCTGACAATAAAACGCCCGATAAGCAAAACACATACGGTCATGATTATAATTGCAACCAACAAGGTCCTCTTTGCTCGCATAAGAGGTTCGTATGCTTCTGCTACCGGATAATTGGCTGCCAGTATCCAATTCTTTGATTTAAGGCGCTTGAACGAAGCGATTGCACGCAGCCCCCGCGAGTTGACCGTCTCTCCTGTTCCCTCGAACCCGGCTATGGCTTTATCAAGCAGTTTATTGGCTCCAACAGGTACACTATCCTCCATAATTCTGCTTGCTTCAGGATGCACTACCATTGTCCTGTCCGTGGTGTAAAGATACATATATCCGGTCCTGCCTATTCTGATATGACTCAGTTTTCCGAGAAAATTGTCCTTTAACAGGGAAAGGCTTCCGCCGAGAACAGCGATTATTTTCCCTTTTCCGTCGCGTACAGGAGCTGTAAACATCACCACAGGGTCATGATTGGACTGTGAAGAACGATAGGGATTGCTTATATATGGAGAGCCCGTTTTTACAGTGGTTCTAAAATATTCACGGAATGACAAATCCTTGCCTACCCTGCCCGGCGCAGCACGTGTTTCAGCTATAATGCGGCCTGACGCATCCAGCAGAAACAGACCGTTGTCAAATATCGAAAGGATCTCTTTCCTTCCATTCAGAAACTCCCTTGCCTTGTCAGGACTCCGTGCAAGTTCAGGCGTAATGATCCCGGACAACTGTATCAATAAATTATGCGTGGTCCTGAGTTTGTCGTCGAATTCATCAGACAGCGCGGAAACCAGGGCGGATTGCCTGTAAGAGATATCTGATTTGATCCTATTTTCGAAAAAAGAAAGAGTGAAATACGCAATAAACCCCGTCAGTATAATCACCAGAAATACAAAAACAAAAGTGATTTTACTTTTCAGGCTCATATTCTTAACTGCCCGTTTATTATTGCCGAGATCAATTGGTCCCCGCCTTTACTGCCCTACTGATAATGTTATCGATTAAAATCAATATATCTTTAGTATGTCCATGTAAGTATAGCAAAATCCCGCGGGTCAAATGGCCTTTATTAAATCCTTCAAACGTCTTGATGTTTCCGGGTTAATCTCTTCATCCCTGAAATAATACCTTTCAAATTCCTTCACAAATAAATATGACTTCTCCCTTAAAGCAGCATCACTCATCTTCATCACAAATTCCTCGAGGCCTTCGGATTTCATTTTAATGTAGCCAAGTTTGCCGGCCTTTCTGAAGAACAACCAGAGGATGCGCTCTGATGTATTTTTCCTTCTTCTCACCAGGACAAAAACGGTATAAAGACCGCCCGCTGAAATGAAAGAAAAAATCAGATACCTGATGAAACTCTCTCTCACCTGAGCATAGTCGAAATGAGGTTTTTTGAGTTGTTTGATGCCTGCACGCATTGACGTGAGCAGCGATAACTGGCTTTCAAAATCATAATTAATTACAGAGGCGTTCCAGTAATAGCTGAAGGTGTCAAAAAGGAGTCTCGCAGTAAAAAACAGGTCCTTCCCGGAAGCCACCGTATTATCCGCAGGTGTCGGATCCACTCTCACCCATCCCTTATTATCTGCATACGCCTCCACCCACACATGCGCATTTTTTTGAGGGACCAGATAATACTTTCCCATGTCATTATAATAACCGCCGCGATAACCTCCTACCAGCCTTGAAGGGATACCGTCGATTCTGAGCATAACTGCCATTGCCGAAGCAAAATACTCACAGTTGCCATAGCGATATCTAAAGAGAAAATCCTCCAGCGGGCGTCTGGTCAACGGCAGGTTCTTGAGAGTGTAACGGTAATTCCCCTTTTTCAGAAAAGAAAGCATCGATCTGACCGTGGCCCCGGCATCATTCTTAACAGCCAGGCGTCGCGCCAGACTTTCTATCTTACCGGCGCCTCTTGCGGACAATTCGGGGGGCAATTGCAGATAAAGGTCCCTGTCGATCAACCTCTCGGGCGCTATTTCCGAAATGACCGAAGATGCAGAATACTTAATCCGCCTTGATATATTGTTTGATTGCAAAAAGGTCAAATCACGCTGTCTCTGAATGCGCTGGAGCGAAATGCTCCGCGGTTTATCCAGGGCAAAAAGATATCTGTTTTCATAAGGTTCGAGATATATGGTCTGTTCAATACGTTTTCCGGAAACCTCCGGCAATGAGGAAAAGCCCACAGGTGCTTTCGGCGAACTCTTCCACGATGTCCCGTCAAAGACATCGAGCACAATGCCCCTCCAGTACAATTCGCCCTCATTTATTTTTTCCATGGCCACCCGGAAGCTGATCGCAGTGTCCTCCTGTATGCCGGAAACTGTTCCAAGCCGGACTCGGTCACTAAAACCGGCAATGGAGGAATTCCCCCCACTGCTGAAAAAACCGAACACGGGATAACTGGTTCGCGGGAGTATGATGAACAGCATGATAGCCATAGGCGCCGCAACCAGAGGTATCAGCATGGATCTCGAAGCAATTCCGAGCACAACACCACCCCGCAGCGCCAGTTCCCTGTCCTGCGAGTAATATGTGAGAAAGATCAGGGCCGTTGAACAAAGTGCCGTCAATGACACTAAATACAGGAGAAATACCATATCGAATGAAAGAAGGGCTGCTCCGGCCAATAAAAACACTGACAGCATGTATACCTGCATGTAATCCCTGGATCCCTTTTCCTCAAATAATTTTATGATCAGGAGGAACGAAAGGGCCTCGATGGAAGGAAGCACGAAACTCTCCATTCTCATTCTCGCAAAAGTGAACACAATAAACGATATGGCGGCGGCAGTAAGCACCCATCGGGGTACAAGATGCATTTTCCTGTATTCGACCACTGCCGCAACAGCGTAAAGACATGAAAATACCATGGCGAACGACGGCGCTACGTGCCTGGCAACAGAAAGAAACCCGATAGCTCCGATAGCGTAGCTAAGCACTTTTACTACATCTTCAACCCTGACAGGTCTATTATGTATCACCATATAATGCCAGCTCTCTCAGCATGCTTATCTTGTGTGTTTTAGACAAACCAGGCTTGTATACCTTGTCTTTCATCCTGAGCCCGACAGGAATGTTGTCCCTGAAAGATTTTATTATTAAGTACGTCAGACAAGAAAGCTTTTCCTCTCTGTCCGGAATGTCGACCTTCTCGAAATCGATAATCACCGGACGCCGGGATTCGATTGAAAACTCCTTGGTTTTAAGCTCGCCCGTCCTGGCGCTGGATTTCCAATGGATATACCTGGAAGGGTCTCCTGAAATATATGTCCTGACAGATATCATCTCTCCATCATATCCCGATTTACTGGAAGCATACTTTCCCGCGTGCAGGGCCGGGCCCTGAAGAGAACTGTGCAGTCCGCATTTTTTTGATTGCGGGAACACAACAGCACCATAAGGACGCGCCATTCTCCTGAATCTGGTAAAGAAATTGAAAGGGTAGACGGACGATATATATAACAGTTCAGTACGGTAGCTGCCTCTCCTCGGGAAATAAAAATCCATATATTTCGCCGCGAAACCCCTCGCAGGAACAAAAGGAAACAGTACTTCATAATTGTCGATTCTCACTCTGATCAAAAAAGCGGGCAATATCCTCCGCTTATTTACCAGGGTGATCTTCACCGGCAAATGACTCGCAGCAAAAAGTTCCTCGGGGAAATCCAGTTCGACATCCACTGCCGACAAATTGCGTTTGCCGAAAAAACCCGAAACCCCCATTAAGCCCAATAATGCCGACACAATAAGATATACCAGATTATTACCAGTATTGACCGCGGAAAAACCGAAGAACAGCGTCAGAATAATATAAATCCAGCCCGCCTTTGTAATTTTTATTAAACCGGGGCCGGTATTTACTCGAGCAGCGATTGCACAATCTCCTTTCTTTCGAGGTGTTCGTATTCCTCCCTGAAGATAATCCTGTGCGGTATCAGATACTCCGCAAGCTCCGTGATATCCTCAGGAATGACAAAATCCCTGCCCTTAAAGTAGGCGTTTGTTCTTGCTGTATAGTGTATTGCCAATGCCCCTCTCGTGGAAATGCCCGCCGTCAGATATTGATTACTGCGAGTAGCTTCAATAATAGCGAGCATGTAGTCAAGAATTTTATCCGAGACATACACCCTCTTCCTGATGTCTTCGGTTATGGCAAGCACGTCTTCTTTATTAATCATAGGCTTCATGGTATACAACTCGGCCCTCTTGCTGCCCCCTCTCAAAATCTCCTTTTCCGCCTCCCTCGAAGGATAACCTATGCTTATTTTCATCATGAAACGGTCCAATTGAGATTCAGGAAGAGGAAATGTACCGAATTGTTCCACAGGGTTCTGTGTCGCTATAACAAAGAAAGGCCGGGGAAGCGTGTAGGTCTGACGCTCGATCGTGGTCTGCTTCTCGCCCATGCACTCTATAAATGCGCTTTGCGTCTTTGGCGTAGCCCTGTTGATTTCATCGACGATTACAATATTATTGAATATGGGTCCGGAGCGAAATTCGAATTCTCCGGTATTTTTATTGTAAATTGAAAGTCCGGTTATGTCTGTAGGCAAAAGATCGCTTGTGCATTGTATCCTGCCGAATTCCAGACCGAGCGCTTTTGCCATGGCAATAGCCAGAGTCGTTTTACCCAGCCCCGGTAAATCTTCTACAAGCAGGTGCCCCTTTGAAAAAAAGGCAATAAGAGCCAACCTTAAGGCACGCTCCTTTCCATGCAGGTAATAGGAAAGGAACTCTATGATTTCATTGATCTTCTGGCTTCCGTTTTCCACGTAGGGACTATTTCACCGACTCGACCGCCTCGTCAAAGAGCTTTTCCATGGCATTTGCATCATTATAAAGACGGGTAAGAATATCAGACAGGTCTTGTCTGCCGAGGCGAGCAGTTTTCTCAGCCCACTTCCGGTAAGTCTCGGCATGTTCCGCATTATGCTCCTTCCAGTGGCCGAGCAACTTTTCAAGCTTCTCCAGTTCAGTCATCAGTCTTCCTCCGTTTATCTTGTATTATAACATCCCGGATGAGGGACCGGCAGGGACAGGGTGCTCCCCTTCACCTGCCTTCCTTATTCATGTTGGTGGAAGAGATAGTGGGAGTGCAGATGCCTGTGTGCCTTTTCTCCGTGAAAGTGGATATGCTCGTGGATCAAATTCACCTTCAGGAGCAACTCCTCATCTTTCAGAATATCACCGGAACTGCCGGTACTCTCCACGCGGTGGTCTTCGGACAGAACCGCCACCTTTGCGTGCAGCTCGCTGACCAGAGACAAATCATGAGTTGCAATAACTATTGTCTTGCCTGCATCGTTCAGGGCAATGAGCAATTCCATAAGAAAACACTGCGTCCTCGGATCAAGGCCGTTAGTCGGCTCGTCAAAAAGAAGGACCTCGGGATTCATGGTAAGCACAGAGGCAATGGCTACGCGCTTCTTCTCGCCTCCGGAAAGCATATAGGAAGGCCTGTCCTTGAGTCCCTCTATATTGAGCATCTTCATCATTTCAAATGCCCTATCCAGTGCTTCTTTTTCGTCTATCTCAAGTTGCATCGGCCCATAAAGCAGCTCATCGAGCACTGAAGGACAGAAAAGCTGGATATCGGAATCCTGGAAAACATAGCCCACTTTTTCGCGGAAATATCGCAAGAAATCCTTTCCTTGTAATGTCTTTTCCGATACCTCATTACCTCTGAAATGCACAGTGCCCTCTGCAGGATGGATAAGTCCGCCCATTATCTGCAGCAAAGTCGATTTTCCACTCCCGTTCGATCCTATGACAGCGAACTGCTCTCCCGCCTCTACCTTGAGGCTGACATCCGTGAGGGCGGGAATCTTGTCATAATACCGGTACGTGACATTTTCGATTCCAAAAACGGGTCCCATTTCTCACCTCAAGCAATAATAATTAAAATGCCGGCAGAGAGGACAAAAACGGTAAAAAACCAGTCCCCTGTCCTGAAAATCCGGTGACCATAAAATCGTATATCGTCTGAAAAGCCCCTTGCCAGCATCGCCTTGAATACGTCCTCACAGCGCGACTGTGTTTTCCTGAAAATAAATGCCATCCTGCCGGCTACCCACATTCGCCCTTCAGCGCCGTTCACGTGTCCTGCAAGACGGCTCTTCTTGGCCAGGTACATCTCTTCAACCGTTCTGGCAAAAATAAAAATATATTTATACGTTAAGGTGAGGACCATTAAAAAAAGGTCTGGTATTCTCAGCACCTTTAATGCCTTGACAATTTCGTGGAACGGGGTAGTGGAGATCACCAGCAGTGACAACGAGACCGAATTCACTACCCTGAGTGTGAGCATCACGACACCCGCGATTCCCTGCCGCGTAATTCCGATCCTCCGGGGGATATTATAGCCCAGAAAATTATACGAGGCAGGCAGATCGACAAGTCTGACAATGATCTCCCCGTGCGTAATTGTATTCAGGGATGAAGGCAGCGTAACAAGAAAGCCGAAAACAAACCCGAAAAACAGCACCCTTTTGTAAAAGTCTGCGACATTTACCCGCGAAAAGGCGGCGAGCGCAAAGATAAAGGCCCCGATAGCCATTTCAGCGCGAATAGTCTGCTTAAAACTTATAATCCCGATAAAAAACAGTAAGAGAAAAACTTTGGCCCTTGCATCAAATTTCTGAAGGAAGCCTTTCGCAGATGCCAGCTCCCATTGTATATAACTAGCCTTTATTATCCCGGCAATGTAACCCAGGCCCTTATCTATAAAAGAGGTCATTTCCAATTAAAAAACCACGAAGACTTGTGGACCTTCATGGTCCAGGCCTTCGTGGCTTGTTTGTAGAATATCAAAGCAGCCGGTCTTTGTCAACCGGATTTATGAATTAAAGCACTAAACTTGACGCTTGGCGCCCGGCGCATTTATTATATACGTTATGCTTTCTCCTGAAGAACAGTTGGCGATAATCAAGAGAGGAACGGTAGAAATCATCCTCGAAAAAGAGCTCCGTCACAAGCTCGAAAAATCTTATAAGGAAAATAAACCTCTAAGGATAAAGGCCGGTTTTGACCCGACAGCGCCCGATATCCATCTCGGCCATACTGTTCTGCTTGAGAAAATGCGCCAGTTTCAGGAGTTGGGCCATGAAATCATCTTTCTGATAGGGGATTTTACGGGAATGATCGGTGATCCAACCGGCAAATCCGAGACGAGAAAACCCTTGACGAGAGAAGACGTATTAAATAACGCCGAGACGTATAAAGAGCAAGTCTTCAAAATACTCGTCCCTGAAAAGACTCTTATACGGTTCAACAGCGAATGGCTCATGAATCTGACAGCAATGGAGATAGTGAAGCTGCAGGCAAAGCAAACAGTAGCGCGGATGCTTGAGCGTGAGGATTTCAAGCAGAGGTTTAACAGCCAGACACCTATCGGCATACATGAATTCATGTACCCTTTACTGCAGGGATACGACTCCGTGGCACTGGCTGCCGACGTTGAACTCGGCGGCACTGACCAGAGGTTTAATCTGCTCATGGGAAGGGAGTTGCAGCAGGAATACGGCCAGCCACCACAGGCCCTGGTGATCATGCCTCTTTTAGAGGGGCTCGACGGCGTGAAGAAGATGTCGAAAAGCCTGGGCAACTATGTGGGCATTTTCGACCTCCCGAAAGATATGTACGGCAAGCTGCTGTCTATTAACGATACGATCATGATCAAGTATTACGAACTTCTTAGCCATATCAGCAATGAGGCGCTGCATGATCTCAAAGAAGGGCTGCGCTCAGGGACCGTGCATCCTAAAAAGGCGAAGGAAGCCCTGGCACTCGAACTGGTGGAGCGGTATTGGGGAAAAGATGCCGCACTTCATGCAATGGAAGAATTCGATAATATATTCAGGGAAAAAGGCATTCCTGATGAAATCCCGGTTTTCGAGCTTCATTGGGACGACGAAAGCCTTTGGCTGCCGCAGATACTTAAAACATCCGGGCTCGTAAAGAGTACAGGCGAGGCGATGAGACTGATAAAACAGGGCGCAATAAGCATCGATGAGCAGAAGGTCAGCGACCCGGACATTAAAATCACCAAAGGGAATTATCTCATCAAAGCCGGCAAAAGAAAATTTCTCAGGATAGCGCCGAAAGAAACATTGTGACTTACGGCTTATTTCTAAAAGACAGAACTCTCTTTCGCGGTAAGCGCGGTAATTAAGCGCAAGGACGGTACACTTGCGTATTGGGCCCTGACCCACGGTATCGGGCGGCCGGACTTTCACCGGCGGGACAGTTTCATTATAGACTTATAAGTGAAGTTCATCCTATAACTTTAAGGATCCGTCACGAATAGCTCGCTGCTCTATTCCTTCCTAATCCACGATTTTGACTCACATATCACTCAGGACATCCATCAAATCCTCAAGTTCATCGGGAGAGAAAAACTCCGAAGGAAGAGCTTCGTCAATTTCATCATATGCTAGGAAACCGCGTTGCCCGCCTATCATCTTGTGATTGTCAAGTCCTCTCCGAAGGCAATCGTTCCTATTGCCAGACGCAAAATATGCCCCGAAGAATGTTATTACCACTGCAAAAACACCGGCGACAAATAGTTTTTTCATATCTCTTCTCCTTTCATTTCGGAACCCTCACGCTATGAATCTTAGATTAGCAAGTGAATGTGGCGGGAATATGGATGAAATAAGGAAATTTTGTATTAGACCGTAAGCGAACGATTGAGAGCCACATAAAAAATTTGAGTTACGTTTACCTGCCAGTCATTGTCAGAGAAAGTATTAGCCTCTTCTCAGCTATTTTATCTGCGATGAGATTTTGTTGTTATTTCTGGAAGCTATCATCTTTGCTCGGTTCAGCAAACGTCAAGATAACTCACAGGAGTCCATATCATGTTGCATACTCGTAGCACTGTGGGGTACTTCCTGTAGTTCACACTGTCGCTTTCTTACCACAAGCGCAAGGTTTCTTTCGGAAATAGATGGTCAGTAGGAATAGAACCGCTGAAAGACACGTATAGTAATGCCAACATTAAAGCTCAAGGGGTGCGCGGCAGTTTCACGCGATCCCGTCAAGCGCTTCGTTAGCATTAGAGATTTAAGATGCCTTTTCAAGGCGCTCTGCTACCCAGACTTTGATAATGGATTGTCGAGGCACGCCCAAACGTCTTGCTTCTTTATCTAATAAATGAATCATCCATGTGGGGAAATCTACATTTACCCTTTTTTGTTCCTGCGCAGGTCTTCTTGCTTTTGTTATATCAAGATATTTAGAAATGTCCTCGCCTTCATCAAATTTCTTGTCTATTTCTTTAGCCTTCATATACACCAACCTCCTCTTTTCTCGATCGTCGTACCGAAATGATCCGGGCCTTGTTACTTCGGTAAGTAATAATTGCCGACCAATATTTTTCTGAAAATCTTTCCAATGACTAAAAACCTTGGTTCATCGCCGGTTTTAACTGGAATCTCAATAAAGTCTGGGTCATCCCACAACGCTTGAGCTTCAAGAAAATCAATGCCGTGCTTTTTCTTGTTGCCGTTGCTTTTTGCGGGATCAAACTCAAAATCCATAATATAATTATTATACCTTTTTTATACCAAAGAAACAAATAGTGGTAACGAAAACTCTTATGGAAACGCCGCAGGTTTGGGCGATCACTTGTGGTGCTTTGTTATGCCGTTATTGGCCATTCCGCAGTTCACTTATGTTTGTGTTTTAAAACGACCTTCTCCAACATGACAGCCAGCCCGGTGCCGAGCGGATAGATTGATTCAATACTTACATGATTCTCAACAGTCGAGTCGAAGAAAATATGCAGGGATGACTCCAGGTCCCCATCCCGTTCCCAATAGCAGATCAAGATAGGTACTTTAGGAAGAGGATATAAGATCAGAGATATATCAGATGAAAACATATTTGTTGATCTGTCCCCGCTAAAAATATAAATAAGATCTTTGAAAAGATCTGTATAGGTGTCGGCAATCTGTTTTAGGGGTTTTTCGCACATCTTTTCGAAAAGAGGACTCATCCCCGATCCCTTCTTCAGTTCTCTGAACGGGACCCATTGCCCCGATGTATTTTCACCCTTACTGTGAAGAATATAGTCAAGTATTATGAACGTTATCCAGGCGTGAGTGTGGCATTCAGATCTGATATTCCCCAGTGGATCTATAAAGAAGTCTTTGCCGAGACATTTGATGGCTAAATTATCACCAACAACATTTGCTCCCAATCTCCGCGCGGATGATATTAAATCTATCGCAGACATTTCACCTTTCAATTTCTTAACTGCTTCCTCTCTGTTTTTGGCTATTGATTTGTGTATAGCTATTTTTTTAATAAACCGTTCGGATATACTGCTTGAGATATAAGGGCAATCAGAGAGTTGTTTTTCTCCCCTTATAATTGCAGCAGAAAAGGCCATACATGTAGGGATTGAGCATTGCCCGCAATTGGATTTCGGGAGCATTTTATAAACTTCCAGCAGGTTCTTAATCTGGGGCATTTCGGACCTTCATTAGTGTAAATTAGCGACACATCCCATTTTCTTCTGTTTCTGTCCCACTATCTTAATTTAAGCCTCTGCCAACTTGATATATTTCTACCAGTAATCCGCAGATTTAATCAATAGAAAAATGTATTTAGTATCAGGGGCACAATACAGACTCCCTTACCTGGGATATCTCTGCATACTCCGCTCGTGAAGCCCTTTTCGTCCATTCTTATTTCCACTGCGCTGAATTTTGGGATAATGGTCCCTCACGATAGTGAGGAGAAGCAATAAAGGACGCCATGCTTGCACAATAGTTGCTTCCCCAAATAAGGGAAGAACGGCTAATATAATAATTTGGTCTTGCTTCACACAAACAATTTCTAAAATGAGTCATCAGGGTCTACCATAGGATTGATGCAGATGACTATGATTTCGGCTGTATCTTTTCTCCCAGAAGGTTGCCAAGACGAGAGAGGTGCCTCTTTTCTTCCTCTATAAGCGAGCCTAAGACCTTTCCCGCATTTTTATCCTTGATCTCCTTAGACATCTTGACGTAAAAATCCAGTGCATTGACCTCCATCTGCATGGAGACTTCGAGTATCTCCTGCAGACCGGCACCCCTTTCCTGCAGCAAGGCGATCACTTCCTCGACCTGTGCGCCGCTCTCCATGACACCTTTGATTGGCGTTTTCTCGAGGACTCCTGCGTCGATTTTATCTCCCATGGTCATTCTGTATGCAGCCAGGATATTCTCCTTGTGCCGGACCTCAGCCTCCATCAGCGTGCGAAAGAGTTCCTTTGATTCATTGTCGGCAGTCAGACCCGCGGCCTTCTCGTAGAAAAGGCGGCTTCCATCTTCCAGCGACCATGCGATCGTGATCAACTCCTCTTCCGTCTCACCGCCTCTGAGCAAATACATCCCCTGATCGTAATCCCCTTCCGCAACAAATCCGTTCCACGCGTTGAAACCTCCGTCCAAACTTAGAACGGACTGAAAACCTTCAGACAGCAGCATTGCGGCTGCCGACCTGCTCCTGGTGCCGGACCTGCAATAGGCGAGGACGGGCCTGGATGCGTCGAGTTCCCCGATCCTGTCCATGAGTTCCGGCAAAGGAATGAACACAGCACCCGGAATGTGTCCGGAACGGTATTCCTGCGGTTGACGCACGTCCAATATTGTCAATTCATCCTCTTTTTTTGCAGCCAGCCATTCCTTCACTTTGTCAGAGTCAATGGTTTCGATTCTCTCGCTTGCATTAAACTGTGTCATGTTGCGATCCAGCCTTTGCAGAGATTCACGTATCCTCCCCTGGCGCCGCCGCACAGATTGCTCCTGCTTTGAGGTTTAGAATTTTTCAGCCATCCCCTGGTAATACCCCTGGGGTTACGTCCTGTACTCCGCATTGATCCTGACGTATTCTTCGGTCAAATCGCAGGTGAACACAGTCGCACTGCCTTTTCCGATACCGAGGTCGACTTCTACCGTGACTTCTTTGGCTTTCAGCCTTTCATTGGCCTCTTTATCCTTTTGGGTGGTCCTGCCATTTTTAGCTACTTTTATGCCGTTAAGCGTGATATCGGTTTTTTCCTCTTTGACCGCGATTCCCGAATACCCGAGGACGCAAATCACCCTTCCCCAGTTCGCATCATTGCCATAGAGTGCGGTCTTCACGAGCATTGAATTGGCAATCGCAAAAGCGCCTCTTTTTGCCTCGGCATTATTCCTCGCATTCTTTATCACAACCTTTATAAACTTCGACGCGCCTTCTCCATCCCTGACAACCAGCTTGCTTAATTCGAGGGCCACTTCTGAAAGTGCCGACACAAAACGGCCAAAGGCCGCAGATGATTTTCTGATTGGGTCATTGCCGGCAGCACCATTCGCCATCAAAAGGACCGTGTCGTTGGTGGACATGTCGCCGTCAACCGTAATTAAATTAAAAGACTGCTCTACTGCGCTCCTCAACGCACTATCCAGGGCTGACCGTTCAACACATGCATCAGTCATAATAAAGCAAAGCATGGTAGCCATATCAGGGCGTATCATACCGGCGCCTTTGCATATGCCTGAAATAGTCAGGAATGCACCGTCCACCTTTATTCTCCTGCTGACGATCTTTGGAAATGTATCGGTCGTCATAATAGCAGCTGCAACATCATCAACGCCAAACCGGCCCACGCCCTCTGCGAGTTCACTAATCTTTGGGCGTATCCTCTCCATAGGCAGGGGAGTGCCGATCACGCCTGTAGAACACGCATATACCAGGCCGGGCTTCAATCCCAGTGCACGGGCAGTCATCCCGGTCATTTCAATTGCGTCATTCATGCCCTGCTCCGCCGTACAGGCGTTTGCATTGCCGCTGTTCACAAGCATCGCCCGCCCCTTGCCCGACCTAATCCGCTTCATATCTAGCTTTACAGGTGCAGCTTTCACCCTGTTTTTAGTAAACATGCCGGAGATCGCTGCCTCTGTCTCCGAATAAATAAGCGCAAGGTCCTTCCGGCCCGGCTTTTTAATTGCCGCTTCAACAGTAGAAAAGAGAAAGCCTTTTGGCGTCCTGACGTTCGTTTTTTTTGTCATGCAGTTAAACTCCTAATCCTATTATTCGGGCGTCTATTGTTTTTTCTTTAATTGAGAGCATCGCAACAGTCACAGGAAGCTTGAATCTCCTGGGTCCAGCACTGCCCGGATTAAGAAAAAGCACGCCATTTCGTTTCTCTTTTAATGGCTCGTGAGAATGGCCGGAAATTACAGCACTGAAACCTGATGCAGCAGGGTCGAGGTCAAGTTCACCGATATTGTGAAGCACGTAAATCGAGAACGGCCCGGCTTCAACCGCTTCAGTAAGCGGCAGCGTATGGGCCCATGTCCCCTGGTCGGTGTTCCCGCGCACGGCAACAACCCGGGCAACGGCGCGCAACTGCTCCAGCACTTCCGGTGCCCCGACATCGCCCGCATGAATGATTAAGGAAACGCCCTTCAGCGCCGAAAGCGCTTCCGGCCGCATGAGTCCGTGGGTATCAGACAAAACTCCGATCAGCATAAGCTATTATAAATCAGCGGCATGTTTTTCAGCTACTGAGAGGTCAGCGAAAAGAATGGGCTGTCACTGTGACGGACCGCAATACTAACAGGACCGGAAGACAGTGTCTGGCAGAAGGTGGAAATCTTCAGGAAACTGATATAGTATAATGGAATGTCAGGATTGCTTGCGGCTGCGCTAATAATCGGTCTTGCTCTGATGGTGGGAGGATATGCCGCCGTCCTGCTGCTTGAAGAAATCAAGATAAGAAACTACCACAAATTGCTCGCAAGAATCGTCAACGCTGAATCATTCCTTGCCTCGGGGATATATAATGACGCCCGGAAGATATACGACGACGTTCTTATCGCCGCAAAAGACGACGCTTCCCGTATCATCTATCCCGATGTCGTCGCACAATGCAATTATGGCCTGGGCAAATGCTATCAAATATGGAGTGCGGATGATCCTACGGCTTTCCCGAATGCGATCCAATGCTATGAAAACTTTCTGGAGTATTATAAGAATTCCACGGATGACGAGGCTATGGAAGCCAGGAAGCTTGAGACACGTTACAACCTGGGACTTGTCTACGCTGCATATATCAAAGCCGCTCAAAAAAAAGATTATCCCGCTTTCCTCAAGAGGTCCGAACTGCTTCTCAACGGCTCACTCAAGCATGTCGATATAATTACGCGCCAGTTATTTCCGCAGGAAAGCCCGGCGGGCCTGCAAACCGCCGAGACAAAAACAACCGGCTCTATTTTTCAGGCCCTTTCCGCCGTCTATCATGCTTTTTCAGAAATGGAATTCGGCGACAAAGCGGAAGCCTCGCTGTTAAAATCCCTTGGGGCCTGTGATAATGCCCTGAAATATTTTACTTCGGACTACGCAACTGAACATGCGGGACTCCTGCAACGGAAGGTTGATACATGTAAAAGGATTTGCTCCCTTGCGGACACCCCGGACAATGTACGGAAAGTCATCGCGGCCCAAAAAGATGTTATTTCCTTTCTTCAAAGTAACGCCAGATTTAATGACCTTTTCGAGCTTTATCGGGAAACAGGAGACTCGTACGTGCATCTGGCCAAGCTGGTTTCCGACGCCGGGGACAACGATAATAGCAAAGAGACAGGGCTCAAGGCACTTGAAGACGCATGCGCAATCTATAAAGAAATGATAACGCTCTACGATGAAGACCGGGTTGTAGTGGTCAATACCGACATTGCCAACGTCTACCAGAAGATGGCGGAAGCCCTGGTCAAGAGGTACCATCTTGACTTGCAGGAATCATATCTTACCGATGCGTTTACCGCATTTCAAAAGGCCCTTGGCTACGTTCCCGACGGTTCAGTTGAAATGGCAAATATACAGTCCCTGATCGGCAGCCTTTACGTTATATTGTCAAAACACCACGACCGGAAGGCAAACATCAAGGAAGCGCGGTCGGCCTACAAGATAGCCCTCAAGATTTACGATAGCAAAGGGCTCGTACCTTACAAACAATATATGGAAGCCTCGCTGAAAGAAATCGAGTTCATCTAATCTCCCATCATGTCCCTGATGTTTGAGAAAAATGCCTTGGCCGCAGCCTCCTCGTCCAAACCATCACCGTCATCCTCTTCGCCGCTTCTGTTGATTACTTCTTCAGGCAGTTCGTCAAGGAAGCGCGAGGGATTGCAGGGCGTGTTTTTGCCGTAGCGCAGCCGGTTGCCCGCATAGCAGATATAGAGCTCCGTCATTGCGCGTGTTATTCCGACGTAGAAGAGCCGCCGTTCCTCCTCCAGTCCGTCAGCCTCATAAATGGATTTCTTGTGAGGAAGGATGTCGTCTTCAAGGCCGACTATAAATACCACGGGGAATTCCAGTCCCTTTGCCGAGTGGAATGAGATGAGAGTGACACCGTTTCCGTTCCGTTCATCCTTGTCCCTGAGAAGGTCAGTGAGGGCCAGTGTATCAAGGAACCCGCGGAGCGTCGGAGACCCTTCGCTCTTTTCGTAGTGTGCAAAGGACTCGATGAATCCCTCGATGTTCTGAAGGCGCTGCGATACGGCATCAGGACTCTTGTAGAGCCCGTGGATATGGTCACGGTAATTTATCTCCCGGCTAAGCTCCCTCAGCGTCCCGGCCATCTCCCTGTTTGAGGCAAATAAAGATTTGTACTTCTCTATCAATAAAGCAAAACCCTGCGCGGCTTCAGCCGGCTTCCCCTTAAGGCCGTCTATTTTATCGGCCCTGCCGAAAACTTCAAAGAGCGCAACGCCCTGCCCACGGGCAAAATCCGAGAGGCTGCAGAGGGTGGTCGTCCCTAGCCCGCGCCTGGGCGTGTTTGCTATCCTGAGAAGGCTCAACTCATCGCCAGGATTGACAATAGTTCTCAGGTAGGCAACAAGGTCTTTGACCTCCCTGTATTCAAAATAGCTCATGCCCCCCACCACTGAATAGGGTATGCGCAGCCTCCTTAGTGCCTGCTCAAACTGCCGTGAAAAAGCATTGGCCCTGTAAATCACGGCAAAATCCCCGAAAGAAAGCTTCTTTTCGTACTTTACCTGCTGGATACGGTCCGCCACCCATTCAGCCTCTTCCTCCCCGCCAGGCGCTTTGTACACTCTCACTTTCAGGCCATCAACCCGCGTCGTCCAAAGGGACTTCTCCATCCTGCGTTTGTTGTTCCTGATGACT
This sequence comes from Nitrospirota bacterium, assembly GCA_963796345.1. GTDB lineage: Bacteria > Nitrospirota > Thermodesulfovibrionia > Thermodesulfovibrionales > Dissulfurispiraceae > JADFXI01. Next base: position 185,872 of record CAWCLI010000009.1, read on the forward strand.
GCGTTGGCTGCCTTGAGGATATTGCCGAAAGAACGGTAGTTCTGCTCCAGCCGCACGACCATTGCGCCCGGAAAGTCCTTCTCGAAATCAAGAATATTGCTCAGGCTTGCGCCGCGCCAGGCATAGATTGACTGGTCATCATCGCCGACTACACACAGGTTCCGCCTCTGCCCGGCAAGGAGCCTGATGAAATCATACTGTGCCCGGTTTGTGTCCTGATATTCGTCCACCATGATATACCGGAACCGGTCCTGATATTTCTTGAGCACATCGGGATACTCCCTGAAAAGCTTCAGCGTCAACAGTATGAGATCATCGAAATCCAGGGCATTGAAGGACTTCAGCGCCTCGAGGTATTTGGGATAGAGATATTCAGAGACTGCATCCGCATCATTACCTTTTGTAGTTTTTGGTCCAGGGGCATTTGTCGTTACCGGCATGCTGTTTTTGGACCTGCTGATACGTTCCATGACATCTTCCATCTTGAAGCTCTTGTCCGCAAACTTCACCTCTGTAAGAATGCCTCTCAAAAGCGAAAGCTGGTCCGAAGTATCGTAAATCGTGAAGTCCTTCCGGTAGCCCAGCCGCTCGATCTCCCGGCGCAGGATGCTTAGGCAAAGTGAGTGAAAAGTCGAGACCAGCGGCCCTTTGCCGTGGAGTATTGACGCAACGCGTTCCTTCATCTCGCGGGCGGCTTTGTTCGTAAAGGTGACAGCCAGAACATTGCTTGCAGGTACGCCTTTGTATATCAGATAGGCGGTCCTGATAGTGAGCACCCTCGTTTTACCCGACCCCGCCCCCGCAAGTATCAGGAGAGGACCTTCCGTATTGAGCACCGCCTCCCGCTGCCGCGGATTAAGGCAGTGCAACTCGTTCGTTATATCCATGCATTACGGAAAAAGCGCCAACGATTCCAGCGCAGTCGTCTCTTTGAATCCCATCATAATATTCATATTTTGTACTGCCTGGCCCGACGCGCCCTTTACGAGATTGTCGATCGCTGTAACTATAATCAATGTACCCGTCCTTTTGTTCACCCTGGTCCCGATCTCGCAGTAGTTGCTGCCGCGCACATTCTTCGCATTCGGTAACACGCCCTCTTCAAGGACATTCACAAAAGGCTCTCCGCCATAAACTTTACGATATAGCCCGATAACCTCGCCTGTATCAATATTGCCGGCCAACTTTCCATATATAGTTGAAAAAATCCCCCTGTCCATGGCCACGAGGTGCGGAGTAAAGTCGACCGTGAGCTTCTTACCGGCCATTGCCGATAATTCCTGCTCGATCTCAGGCGTGTGCCTGTGTACTGCAATGCCGTATGCCTTGAACCCTTCGTTCACTTCGCAGTAGGAGAACGCTGTTTCCGCCTTGCGTCCTGCTCCGGAGGTACCTGATTTGGAGTCTATGATAATTGTTCCGTTATCAATAATTCCCTCTTTTATTGCAGGATACAGGCCGAGGATAGCGCCCGTCGGATAACAGCCGGGATTTGCAACAAGACATGATGCTTTTATCCGCTCGCGGTGCAGCTCAGGAAGACCATAGACCGCCTTCTTCAAGGTCTCCTGATAACGATGGGGGGTTTTATACCATCCTTCGTATACAGCCGCATCGGACAGACGGAAGTCGGCCGAGAGGTCGATGACTTTTTTCCCCTTTTTAAAGAAAAAATCCACTGCCTCCTGCGATGCGGCATGGGGCAATGCCATGAAAAACAGCTCCGCCTTTTCAGCCAGCCCCTCTTTGTTGTTCAGTGGTCCGAATACGAGGTGCGCATAAGGATGCAGGTGAGGGAAAAGATCGGTTACCCGTTTGCCGGCAGACTTTTCAGATGTCACTGCAACTACTTCCACCCCGGGATGCAACAGCAGTATCCTGAGAAGTTCGGCCCCTGCATACCCGCTGCCCCCGCAAATTGCAACTTTAACCATTGTACATGCTCCTTATAAACAAAAGGCCTGTCCTATCGAACAGGCCCTCCGTAACCGTTATAGAACTGTCTTTTATCGCTTGGAGAACTGGAACCTTCTGCGTGCGCCAGCCTGTCCGTATTTCTTTCTCTCCACTTCTCTCGGGTCCCTGGTAAGGAGTCCCTCTTTTTTAAGCTTCGGCTTCATATCTGCATCTGCGGCAACCAGTGCCCTTGCAATTCCATGCCTCAATGCACCTGCCTGGCCGCTGAGTCCGCCGCCGTTCACCTTGGCAACCACATCATATTTCGCGAATGTGCCTGTAATCTGGAGCGGTTGTCTGATGATCATTCTCAACGTCTCTCTCGGAAAGTATGAATCTATATTCCTCTCATTGACTGTGATGCTTCCCTTGCCCGGAACGAGGCTTACGCGCGCTACGGACCGCTTCCTTCTGCCTGTTGTAAGATAATTTATCGCAGCCATTAATTAACTCCTTATTTGACGGTCTCGCAAAAAGCCCATATACTGCGTTGCGCTGCATCCTTCGTCACTGCGACGTACACAAAGTACGTCTCATTCCTCAGTATTTGCGCGCCTTGCCTATGAACTTTTTTCGAAACCGTCTTATTTAGATTCATGTATTATTTGGTAAGTTCTATCAACTCGGGTTTTTGAGCAGCATGGCCGTGCTTCGGCCCCCGGTATACTTTCAGCTTTTTTATCATAGCCCTGCCGAGCCTGTTCTTGGGAAGCATTCCCCAAACCGCATCCTCTATCACTTTCTCCGGCTCCGCATGCATCCTGTCCCTGAGCGATTTCTCTTTCAGGTTGCCGATATAACCGGTATGGTGCTGGTACATCTTGTCAACAAGCTTGTTGCCGGTGACTTTGATTTTATCGGCATTAATAACAATGATAAAATCTCCGGTATCAACGTTAGGGGTAAATATCGGTTTATGCTTTCCTCTTATATAAGATGCGATCCTGCATGCCAGCCTGCCCAATATTTCGTCCTTTGCATCAACGACATACCATTTGTGCTCAATATCACTCTTCTTCGCAAATCTGGTTCTCATTTTATAACACCTTCCCTTACTGTTAACAACCAATTAATCAAGACTAATAAGATACTAGAAAATATACACATTTGTCAATAAAAACTAAAAATGGCTAAGGGCTAAAGGCACACGGAGCGCAACAAAAAACTTATTTCCCTTTAACCCTTTGCCTTTAGCCTTTTGCCCGCTGTTACTGATATACTAATTGTACTATGAAAACAGCCCTTACAATCGCGGGATCGGACCCCTCGGGAGGAGCCGGAATACAGGCCGATCTCAAGGTTTTCAACCGCCTGGGAGTCTATGGCCTCTCTGTACTGTCCGCTGTCACAGCGCAAAACACTTTCAGTATCAGCGCGCTCCAAAGAATAGAAGGCGCCTTTGTATATGAACAGTTAAATACCATTCTCAGTGATATCCGGCCCGACTCACTTAAAACAGGGATGCTGCTCTCCGCGGAAGCTGTAAGATCGGTAGCTGAAGCGGTAACGCGGTATGAACTCCGGAATCTTGTAGTAGACCCTGTTATCTTATCTTCCAGCGGCACTAGTCTTCTCGAAAAAAAGGCTGCCGATATCATGAGGGAGGAACTGTTTCCCCTGGCGAAAGTGATAACACCCAACATCATAGAGGCCTCAACGCTCACCGGCATAACCGCATCGGATGAGAAAACAATGGAACTCGCGGCTATTGCCTTAAAGAAGTTTGGTCCCGAAACAGTGATCGTCACAGGCGGACACCTGGAGCATGAGACGCTTGATCTGCTCTTCGACGGTAAAACATTTCACCGGTTCAGGGGCGCGAAGATAGCGGGAGAATTTCATGGGACCGGATGCGCATACTCTGCCGCTATCGCCGCTTTGCTGGCGCTGGGATTATCGGTTGCGGATGCTGCCGGACGGGCCAGGACATTCGTGCTAAAAGCCATTGAAAACTCTCTCATGCTTGGCAAGGGAATGCGGCTGCTCAATTTATGACTAAGATCAAGACTGTTTTTCAGTGTCAGGCTTGCGGTTATGCAAGCCCCAAGTGGCTCGGCAAGTGCCCTGATTGCGGCGCATGGAACAGTTTTTCCGAGGAACGGCAGGGCCCGAAGACTTTGAAGTCCTCCAACTCCTTCGGGGGACTGGCTGAAGCTCAGCCTTTGACCGCAATAACCGGGGGAAAGGACCGAAGAACAGTGTAGGAATCCAGGAGCTGGACCGTGTGCTCGGCGGAGGATTGGTCGATGGGGCAATTGTCCTGATTGGCGGAGACCCGGGTATCGGCAAATCCACACTTATCCTCCAGGCATTGGCAAAATAGCAGGCCAGAAATCAGGACCTAAACTGAAAACAGTATTATACGTATCAGGCGAAGAATCTCCGGAGCAAATCAAATTAAGGGCTGAACGGCTTTCAATAAATGCCGAAACAATTATGCTGCTTTCGGAGACGCTGGTTGAAAACATTATCATTACGGCCAGGGACCTCAAACCTGCCGTTCTGGTGATCGATTCAATACAGACGATTTTCACTGAGGACCTTACATCGGCGCCTGGCTCTGTCGGCCAAATAAGGGAATCGGCCGCCAAACTAATGCTCTTTGCAAAGAAATCGCGTATACCTGTTTTTCTTATAGGACACGTTACAAAAGAAGGCGCAATTGCAGGGCCGCGTGTTCTCGAACATTTGGTTGATACTGTGCTTTATTTCGAGGGTGACAGGGGACACCCATACAGAATCCTCCGTACCGTAAAAAACAGGTTCGGCTCGACCAATGAAATCGGCGTCTTTGAAATGACTGACAGCGGACTTGACAGAAATCAATAACCCCTCCGAGCTATTTCCTGTCAGAGAGGCCGCTCAATGTTTCAGGGTCTACAGTAATCGCCAGCATGGAAGGCACAAGACCCTTGCTGGTTGAAATACAGGCGCTTGTGGCCCCTACTACATTCGGCATGCCGCAGAAGGACCAGTATGGGCGTGGATTTTAACCGGGTAAATCTTCTGGTAGCCGTGCTCGAAAAGAAAGCAGGCATGCATTTGGGCGGTATGGATATTTTTATCAATATTGTGGGGGGGCTGAAAGTAATCGAGCCTGCCTCCGACCTTGGCGTTATTGCTGCAATTGCATCGTCGTTCAGAGAGATACCTATAGATTCAAAAACCTTTCTTTTCGGAGAGGTCGGGCTCTCAGGTGAAGTACGGGCCGTTGCTCAAGGGGAAACAAGACTAAAAGAGGCGCAAAAATAGGCTTTAAAAAAGCTATCATACCCAGAGGCAACATGGAGCGTCTGAAAACCGATTTAGGACTAACGATTATAGGGGTGAAGAATGTTGAAGCAAGCAATGGAACACATTAAATCATAGCAGGCAAACGGCACAAGGCGAAAGGCCAAAGGTAAAACAGGCAACACATACATATGTTGAAAAAGTTGCCCTTTGCCTTTTGCCTTTTGCCTTGTGCCTGCTTGGTTTACTTCCTGTGCACCGAAGTATGCCGAAAAGCCTTCCCGCGAGGGCATTTCTTTATCTGATTTCTTGACAAAGATGAATAGCGGTTCAGTCAATCAAGGCGGTTTTATCCATAGACTACGAAAAGAATGATGCGACGATGAGCGGAGATGCTCTCCTGGACCTTTCCCTTACTTCACTCAACCTCAGAATTTATTATCTTGGTTTTCATATGGTGAGATTAGCGAAGACAACGGCGTCATACAGAGCAAACCAAAGCTCGATAAATACAAGAGCGTTGTACTTGTAGACGGATTAAGAAACAGCTTTCTGTGGTGGACCATAAAGGATTATACAATCCGGGAAGAAGAAAACACTTATGTGTTAAGGAATTTCAACAGGAAGCTGATAATCAGCAAAAAAAGCCTGCTTCCGTTGAGCAGACAATAGAACTCGACAATGGCGAGGAACTATACATATTTCCTATGATACGCCGGTCCAAAACAAGTTAAAAAAACAAAAACCACTTGATCCGGAAATGGCGTGGTATCAATCCCATCTGTCGATTCGTTACAAAAATCACCAGGTAAAAGTAAAAGTAAAATCATACATGGCATCGACTTAACAAAGCGTCCGACAGTGATATTGTTATTATCCGTTAAAACCAGCTTTTTTGACATTAGGCCCGCCGCCTTTGACCGTCCGCACAATCAGGAGGCCGACAATGAAAAAGGCCGATACCGAAAGCACTGCCGGACGCTGGCTGCCGAATGTCGAAGATACGTAGCCGAATAGAAGAGGCCCGGCAATGGCAGACGTCTTGCCCATCAGAGAATAAACGCCGAAATACTCCGATTCCAGGCCAACAGGAATGAACTGCGCATAAAAGGCCCTCGTAGCCGCCTGCACCGTGCCGAGTCCGAGTCCCGCTGCGGAGGCAATAATAAAAAAATATACCTTTGACGCGACGAAAAATGCGGCAACCGATACCATTATCCATAAATATAATGAGAGCACCACCACTTTCCTGGGTCCCCAGACATCAGTGGGCTTTGCCAGCAAAAATGCCCCGCAAAGAGCTGTAACCTGTACGGTGAGATACACCAGAATCAATTCCCGCGTATTAAAATGAAGCGTCGTTGCGGCAAAAATACTGGAAAAAACGATGACTGTATTTACGCCGTCCGCGTAAAGGAGATAAGCGATAAGGAGCTTCTTCTGCTCCCTGTCCGCCCATATCCTCTTTAACGTGCCTAAAGAATGGCGCAAGCCCTCCACGGCGGCTTGCGATATCCGCACCCCGGATGTTCGGTCAGCCGGCAGCAAGAGAAAGGCAGGCAGAGAAAAGAGTGCAAAAAAAAGGGCCGACATAGGCCAGACTGCGCTCAGAAACCCTTTGTCTATAAGCACCAGCGCAAGGCAAAGCGAGGTAATCGAACCTGCATATCCTGTTGCAAAACCCCAGGACGAAACCCTTCCCTGGTACTCACGCGCTGCAATTTCAGTAAGAAAAGAATTATAAAAGACAAGCCCTCCCTCCATCCCCAGGGTGGCAAGCACAATAAGGGCGAACCCCTCCACCTTCATGCCTTTTTGCAAAAAATAAAGGGACGCAACGGAGATTACGCACAAAGCCGTATAGGCAAAGAGGAGTTTTTTCCGCAGTCTTGCGTAATCGGCTATTCCGCCGAGGACAGGCGAACTTACGGCAACAATCGCCATGCTTAACGATATGGCCCTTCCCCACCAGACATCGCCCTGCCCGCCCGCGTTGCCGACGATAAAACCGGTATAGTAAACAGGGAATATAACTGCCAGAATAATTGCGGAATAACTGGAAGAGGCGAAATCAAAAAGACACCACGAGGCTATTTTTTTATTCATGCTCCAACTTCTGAAGGGCCTCTTTTGCCGCTGCCATCTGAGACTCCTTCTTGCTCTTGCCCGAACCGCTGCCGAATAGCTTCCCGTGTATGTATACTTCGGTCGTGAATATTTTTTTGTGCTCCTCGCCCTCCTGCTTCACTATCCGGTACTCCGGGAGTGTCCCTAAAACGCTCTGGACCTTCTCCTGAAGATCGCTTTTGAAGTCGTAGGCCTCTTTCTTAAGGATCGCGCGTTCGATGCTTTCGCCAAAGACTCTCAATACAAGCTCTTTGACAGTTAAATAATCGCTGTCCAGAAAAACCGCTCCGACCAGGGCTTCGAACGCATTGGACAAGACAGACCGCTTTTGGCGGCCTCCGGTAGATTCCTCCCCCTTCCCAAGACTCAGATAATCGCCGAGAGACAGCTTGGATGCCATCTCAAAAAGCACCAACTCTTTCACGAGATAGGATTTTATTTTTGACATACCGGCTTCGCTGAGAGGGTCTTTCACCAGATAAAGGGCCTCTGCTATGATAAGTCCCAGCACAGAATCACCCAGAAACTCCATCCGCTCATTATGGTTTTGCGCAGCGCCCGCATTTTCGTGGTGATATGATTTATGGGTAAGGGCAGTTACAAGAAGCGACTTGTTTCTAAATGTATAACCCAGAGAATCTTCAATTCCCTGGATATTTCCCGAAGATAAGACAGGCATTTGTTCCCCCGAAACCGAAAGAATTTGAGAGTGCAAAAGTTACATCGACTTTTCTTGCTTTGTTGGGGACAAAATCGAGATCACATTCAGGGTCAGGGGTATCCAGGTTAATCGTTGGAAGTACTTCGCCGCGGCAAATACTGAGGACCGAGAGTATTGCCTCCACACCCCCTGCCGCTCCCAAAAGATGTCCCACCATCGACTTGGTAGAACTGACGCATAATTTATAGGCATGCTCTCCAAATACCTTCTTTATTGCCGCAGTTTCGAGTTCATCTCCATATTTAGTAGAGGTGCCATGTGCATTTATGTAATCAATCTTTTCCGGCCCAAGGCCTGCATCTTTTAATGCCGCTCTCATGCATCTTGCCGCACCCTCGCCCTCAGGGGCAGGCGTGGTCATGTGATAGGCGTCACTGGACATGCCGTACCCTGTAATTTCGGCGTAAATCTTCGCGTTCCTTGCAAGAGCGCTTTCGAGGCTTTCGAGAAATACAATCCCGGCGCCCTCTCCCATGATAAAACCATCCCTGTCGAGATCAAAAGGCCTGCTGGCCTTTTCAGGCTCATCATTCCGGGTCGAAAGTGCCTTCATAACGGCGAACCCGCCGACACCGAGAGCTGTAATGCACGATTCCGTCCCGCCTGCGATCATCGCATCAGCGTCACCCCGCTGGATTATCCTGAAGGCATCACCTATGGAATGGCTGCCGGTGGCACAAGCCGTAACCGGAGCGGAGCTAGGCCCCTTTGCACCAAATTTTATAGAGACTGTGCCGGCAGCCAGATTGATTATCAGCATGGGAATGAAAAAAGGAGAAATCCGCCTGTACCCTTTTTCCAGAAACGCCTTGTGATAATGTTCGATGGCTGGAAGTCCTCCCATGCCGGAACCTATTACCACTCCCACCCTTTCGGCATTTTCAGCCGTAATTTTGAAGCCGGAATCCGCGACAGCCATTGTTGCAGCGCCGACGGCAAGATGGATGAAACGGTCCATTTTTTTGATTTCTTTGGCTTCAATATAATTTGCCGGATCAAAACCTTCTATCTCCCCGGCAATGCGCACAGGCATTGCAGACGCATCGAATTGCGTAATCGGCCCTATGCCTGACTTTCCGTTCAGGGCGGCGTCCCATGTTTCTTCAACGCCGATACCGATAGGGGTAATCAGGCCAAGGCCCGTGATAACAACTCTTCTGTTCTCAATCATGCAACTTTTTTCTGTATATAATCTACTGCGTCCTTGACTTTTGCTATTTTCTCGGCATCCTCGTCAGGTATTTCTATATTGAATGCCTCCTCGAAAGCCATGACCAACTCCACGGTATCGAGTGAATCAGCACCAAGGTCCTCAACAAAAGAGGCCTCGGGCGTCACTTCCGCCTGGTCCACTCCAAGCTGCTTTGCTATAATTTCTTTCACTTTTTCGTCTACCATTAATCTCCCTCCACATTTTAGATTTCAGCTGCCGAACTTTGCACATCTATTATTGCTACATTACATATACATGCCGCCGTTAACATGGATTACCTGGCCGGTTATGTAACCCGATTCCGGAGATGCGAAGAACAGTACCGCATTCGCAACATCGGCAACACTGCCAAATCTGCCGATTGGAATGGCCTTCATCATTTCCTGCTTCACATTTTCCGAGAGCGCGCCGGTCATGGCCGTCTCAATAAAACCAGGGGCAACGGCATTGACCGTCATCCCCCTGCTCGCATACTCTTTAGCTATCGTTTTAGTCAGGCCCACGATACCTGCCTTGGAGCGCTGTAATTGGCCTGCCCTGGATTACCCATGAATGCCACTACAGATGAAATACTGATTATACGGCCGTTCGCTGCTTGGCCATGACCTTCACAGCCTCCTTTGAGCAGAGGAATGTGCCCTTCAGGTTAATGTTGATCACAGCGTCCCAATCGTCTTCCTTCATGCGCATTAAAAGGCCGTCTCTGGTAATGCCTGCGTTGTTGACCAGTATCTCAACCTTACCGAACTCTTTTACTGCGTGTTGGAAAATTTCACTCACTTCAGCCTGGCTGGAAACGTCCGCCTTTAACCCGACGCTCCGGATACCGAACTTCTCCAGGTCGGATGCCGTCTCTTTGGCCATGTCAAGATTGACATCAACAACAACGATATTAACGCCGCGACCGGCCAGGGCTTCACCGATCGCTTTGCCGATTCCGCGCCCTGAACCCGTGATTATAGCTGTATGTCCTTTCATATGCTGTTTTTACCCCCGTCAAAAGTCGGCTATCATTGTAACAAATAAAAAGGCAAAAGGCAAAGGGCAAAAAAAACAGGTAATGGCACCTTTCGCCTTTCGCCTTTTGCCTTTAGCCCTCTTCTATCTGTAGTTGGAAAATTGAATATGAATACCTAAGTCCTGTTCCTTGATACGCGCCATAACAGCCTGCAAATCATCTATGCTCTTCGCCCTCACGCGCACCTGGTCCTTCTGAATTTCAGAGTTCACTTTGAGCTTCATATCTTTTACGATTTTGACTATTTCCTTTGCCTTCTCCTGGGGAATGCCCTGTTGAAGCGTTATGACCTGCCTGACGGTATTTCCAGCCGCCGCTTCAAGTTTGCCGTAAACGAGTGCCTTAATCGCAACGCCGCGCTTCACCAGTTTTGACTGAAGGATATCAATAACACTCTTCATCTTTTGTTCATCATCCGACGCCAGCGTCAAGGTCCCCTTACCCTTGTCAAAATCTATGGAACTCTTGCTGCCCTTGAAATCAAAGCGCTGGCCGATCTCCTTGGTTGCCTGGCTCACTGCATTGGTTACTTCCTGCATATCGACTTCGCACACAATATCAAACGAATGTTCATCTGCCATCATTACCTCCTGTTATGGGCAAAAGGCGAACCTTAAGTTGAATATTATACCATAGCATTATATATATAGAGAATGCATCGGCATCGCAAAAAAAAGGACACGCTCGAATCCATTTTTGGTGGCACTAAAATGGTCGCTGTCCCTATTTCTGCTATTTCTTGTCCGCCGGCGTTTGCTTTGTCCCCTTCTTTTCGTTGTATTTCTTGATTATAATATCCGTGATATCAAGAGATTCATCTCTGTAGAACATCGACTGTACCGGCAAAATGACACTGTATTTGTTCTGCTGTCCGTATTTGTCAATTGCCTCCAGTATTTCTTTATATACGGATTCTGTCAGCTCTCTTCTTTTTTTCTCAAATTCCGTTTTCGCATCGGATACCATCCTCTGGTATTCCGTTTCCGAGCGCTGCAGTTCATCTATCTTTGACTGCCTGGCATCGGCAGACATCATAGGCCCCTGTTTATCCAAGTCACCCTTCAGTTTATCAAGTGCCCGGCCTTTTTCCAGTACCGCGGCCTGCGCTGACGACATATAATCCCTTAACCCAACAATTGCTTTTTTGCCTTCCTCAGAGTCATTTGCAGCCCTGTCGATATCACAAAAACCTATTTTCAAATCGGCCGCATTAACAGTGGAAAGTGCCCCTCCAGCCAGCACAGCAAATCCAACAATCATCACCAAAAGAATTTTTTTCATCAAACCCTCCAATCAAAAAAGTTGTGCAAAAAAACCTTATATATTTATTTTAGTCTTAAGTCGCTTTGGGCACCTGGAAGGTTACAAAAACCCGGAGAAAAATTTCAAGGTGCATATGCAAGAACTACTGCGTTCCGACAATTCATGACGGCCCGAGAGCTTTTTTTACCGCTTCTTCCGCACTGCTCGCTTTGATGATCCCTTTTATGTCCCAGGTGCCGATGCCGATCACAGTTTTTCCGGTTTTCAGGCTGAGAGCTATTTCGGAAAGCGTGCCGTATTCTCCTCCGACAGCGATCAGCGCATCCGCGGAACGGACAATCAAAACATTTCTTCCCTCCCGCAATCCGGTGGCCAGGGGCACTTCAATGTGAGGATTGGCATCGCCCTTTTCAAACCCCGGCAGTATGCCCACTGTCAAGCCGCCTTCGGACTTCGCCCCTTTTGCAGCGGCCTCCATTACACCGCCGAGCCCGCCGCACACCAGGATGGCCCCGTTGCGCGCGATGAGCCTCCCAACTTCTTCTGCAACGGCACGCAGCGCTTCATCGGCATTTCCAGCGCCTATGACCGCAATGATCTTTTTATGCATAACGGGATTATAATATAAAATATGAGATGATGGTAACCGTGACCCTGATCTTTACCGATAATGGCATCAGCCCTGACTTCATGGCCCCTCCTTCAAGGTGAAGAGGGGACAACGCGCTTTTTTCAACGAGGTGGGGCGTGTGATATAATGTTCTTTAATATCCACTGAAAAAAAGGGGGTAATGTGCCGTTCTTTCTTATTCTTGCCCTTTTGATCGCTATCGCGCTTGTGTTCTTTGCGGGACAGAACGCATCGGTTATCACAGTAAGTTTCTTTTCTTTCCGGTTTCAGGGTTCTCTCGCCTTCATTCTGGTTATAGTCTTTGCCGCAGGCTTTTTCTCGGGGATTCTAATGTCCGTGCCCTCGCTTTTTAGGAAAGGCTCAGCCCTGAGGGAGCAAAAAAGGAAGGTAAAACAGCTTGAAAAAAATATGAAAACGACTCTGCCGTCTGATCAGAGCGACGAACAGCCGCCCATCTCGAAATAGTAATGGATATTTGTTGCGAAATAACTTCTATGTAGAATAGAATTCAATATGCAAAGAAGATCGTGAGTGGCTTAGAAATAACGGACCTGAGGAGGATTCGGTATGAACGCTTTAACGCTCGTTTTTGTCTCCCTGTTGGTGTTCGCGCTTGCCTATAGGTTTTACGGACTTTTTTTCGCCGGCAAAGTGCTGAGCCTGAAGGCGGAAAGGGACACGCCAGCTGTCAGCATGGCGGACGGTATTGACTATGTTAAAACCAATAAGTATGTATTATTCGGACACCACTTTGCGGCAATAGCCGCGGCAGGGCCGCTCATTGGACCTGTGCTGGCTGCCCAGTTCGGATACCTGCCCGGCGCACTCTGGATATTGATCGGTGCAGTGCTGGCTGGAGGGATACATGACACGATTGTGCTTTTTGCTTCGGTGAGGCATAAAGGGCGCAGCCTGTCGAGGATTGCGGAAAGCGAGATAGGCAAGCTCTGTGGCGGCGTGGCTTCTGTCGCCTTTCTCTTTATCCTTATCCTCACGCTCGCGGGACTTTCGATTGCTGTGGTGAATGCCATGTTCTCAAGTGCATGGGGAACATTTATGGTCTTTTCCACAATGCCTATCGCATTGCTCATGGGACTCTGGCTGCATAAGATAAGGCCGGGAGATGTGGCAGGGGCAAGTATCATCGGCGTAGTCCTCCTCTTCCTTGCGTTGCTGGCAGGGCCTTATGTTGCCTCGAATCCGACTCTGTCCCCGATGTTTACTTTCACGAAAAATCAGATAGCAGTCCTCATTCCTGCTTATGGGTTTGTGGCTTCGGTGCTGCCTGTCTGGATGCTCCTCTGCCCCAGGGACTATCTTTCGACTTACCTGAAAATAGGGACTATTATAATACTCGCGGCAGGCATATTTATTGTGCATCCCACATTCCAGATGCCCGCTGTCACCAAGTATGTGGGCGGCGGCGGACCAATTATCCCCGGTAAGGTCTTTCCTTTTGTTTTCATCACAATAGCCTGCGGCGCCCTGTCAGGGTTCCACGCCATCATAGGTTCAGGGACAACGCCGAAAATGATCGGCAGCGAAAAAGATATATTGTTTATAGGGTATGGTGCGATGCTGGTTGAGGGCTTTGTTGCCATAATGGCCCTTATTGCGGTATGCGTCCTGGTGCCTGCGGACTATTTTGCTATCAATGCTCCGCCAGCCGTATTTCAAAAACTCGGAATGGCAACTGTCAATCTGCCTCAACTCTCTCTTGCGGTGGGCGAAAAGCTCCAGGGAAGGCCGGGAGGCGCTGTTTCCCTGGCCGTCGGCATGGCATACATCTTCTCAGCCGTGCCCTTCATGAAGGGATTGATGGGTTACTGGTATCATTTTGCGATCATGTTCGAAGCGGTCTTTATTCTGACAGCGGTTGATACAGGCACAAGGGTGGGCAGGTTCCTTCTTCAGGAAATGATAGGCAAGGTATTCCCGAAATTTCTCGAAAAGAGATGGATGCCCGGGATAGTCATAACCAGTTTCCTCTTCACACTTTCATGGGGTTACCTGGTCTATACGGGGAATATCGCGACGATATGGCCTTTGTTCGGCATGAGCAACCAGCTTCTTGCCGCAAGCGCCCTGATAATAGGGACGACAATGCTGATCAGGATGGGGAAGGCGAAGTACGCATGGATGACCGCCGTGCCCGGGATCTTCATGTCCTTTGTCTGTATGTACGCCGGTTATCTTAACATCGCCGAGAACTACCTGCCAAAGGGCCTGTATCTCCTCACTGCCATGTCTGCCATAATCATGGCGCTGATGGTGGTGGTGTTCATTACTGCCTTTGCTAAATGGTATGAACTCATGCGGGTGACAAAGCCGGTTACGGACAAATACGGCGACCTTGTCCTTGAAGTAGTGGAAGAGTAAGGGAGCGAAATATGAATTTGACGGAACTGAGGGAAAATGCCAGAGAAAAGCTGAAGGGCTATTGCCGGGTGTGCCCTGTTTGCAACGGAAAGGTATGCGCCGGAGAAGTGCCCGGCATGGGCGGCGCCGGGACTGGAAGATCGTTTGTCGCCAACGTGGAGGCTTTGGCTGACTGCTGGTTCAATATGCGGACTATTCATGACGTCAAGACCGTCGATACTTCAATGGACCTCTGGGGAAAGAAACTGTCCGTCCCTGTTTTGGCAGCTCCTATGACAGGGACAACTTATAACATGGGCGGCAAAATTACCGAAGGAGAGTTTATTGACGCTATAATCTCGGGTTCCCTGCTGGCGGGAACTCTCGGTATGACCGGCGACGCTGCTGACCCTGCACTGTGGGACAGCGGGATGAAGGCCATCTCATCCAACCGGGACCGGGCCATTGCGATTATTAAACCGAGAGAACAGAAGGAAATTATCAGTCGTATCCGGGACGCGGAGAAGGCCGGGGCAGCAGCCGTAGGCATGGACATCGACGGGGCCGGATTAGTGACAATGGCGTTAAAGGGCCAACCCGTAAGTCCAAAAACCGTTCGCGAAATAAAAGAAGTGGTTTCGGCCACGAAGTTGCCTTTTATCCTTAAAGGCATTATGACCCCCATCGAGGCGGAATTGGCTGTGGAAGCCGGAGCAGCCGCTATTGTCGTCTCAAACCATGGAGGCCGGGTACTGGACCATACCCCCGGAACAGCGGATGTCCTGCCCGAAATTGCGGACCGGGTAAAGGGGAAGCTGATTATTTTCGCGGACGGCGGCGTGCGGAGCGGTGCAGACGTACTCAAACTCCTCGCACTGGGAGCCGATGCAGCACTGGTCGGCAGGCCGTTGATAGTCGGCGCCTTTGGCGGCGGAGCTGAGGGAGTGGCATTGCTTATCAATAAAATAAAGGATGAGCTTGTCCAGGCCATGCTGTTGACAGGGACTGCGGACGTAAAGAGCGTTAAAGAAGAGATTTTATATGGTGCATAAACCGTTAAATGCATGAGATATTTATTTCGTTTGCCCTCATTGTCTGCGCCGGGATTTTTTCCCGGCGACCTGAGGGTAGGCGGACTTGATGCCGACTCCATGCGGCTTCCGATCAACGCCCTCGTATTCAACCTGTTCCTGCCCGCCCTGTGCATAAAGAGCGTCTATATATCAGGAATCGATATCGATACCATTCTCGTGCCTGTAACCGCCGGCCTTACAACCATCTTCACAATGATTGTTTCCCTTGCAGCGTATTCCGTTTTGGGAAAAGTAACAAACATGACGAAGCCGGAAATGGGCGTCCTGGTAATCTCGGCAACCTTCGGCAATGTGGTTTACCTGGGACTTCCGGTTATTACAGGGCTTTACGGAGAAGGGGCGGCAAAATATGCGCTCTTTTACGACCTCTTTGCCGCGACCCCTCTGCTGTGGCTTGTCGGAGCAGCTGTGGCGTCGAGATACGGAAGAGGCGGGAAAATCGGGATAGGCGACTCTCTTAAAACTATAGCGTCCCTGCCGCCAGTCTGGGGACTTATTGCTGGGATGGTGCTCAAGGCAGCAGGGATCGGGCTTCCTGAATTTATTATGAAAGCCCTTGATATGCTCGGCGGCCTTGTAATTCCGCTGATGGTTTTCAGTATAGGGCTGACGCTCTCAATGCCGAAAGTGAAGCATGCCTCTCTTATCATTCCTGCCGTGATAATCAAACTTGCTGTGGCCCCATTTATAGCTTTTACAATAGCGGACCTCCTCGGCATGAAGGGGAACGCCCTCGCATCCTGCTTTATCGAAGGGGCAATGCCGACAATGGTCCTCTCCCTCCTGATAGCATCGCGGTTCGGGCTCGACACATCGCTCGCAGGTTTTATGATAGTAGTCACCACGGTGCTGTCGTTCTTCACGTTGCCGATTGCTGTGTCCTTGACCCGTTAAGAAGAAAGAGATATTGTAAGAAATTAAAAATATGCTTGAACTGAAATTTAAGAGCGAACTGGATGGTAAGAAGAAAGCGGCATCCTGCTGCGAATGCGGCGGTACTGCCCTTTATCCTGCGCCGGGCAAGGATACCCCGGAATGGGTTATCGGCAGTGTGATGACTCCGGCAGGGCCGGTCCCCAATATATCATGCACTCTTTCAAGAATAGATTGCTGGGAACATTTCAAATGCAGGACCACTGCATACAGAGATGATTATAGAGTTGTTCCGGGTCTGTATGCTGTGGGTAGTCCTGACAATAACTCGGATGTCCTTGTAAGCGCGAACTACAAGTATAGCTTTGACATGCTGAGACGCGAACTTAAAGACCTTAATGCATGGGTCCTTGTTCTGGATACGAAAGGTATCAACGTCTGGTGCGCTGCCGGAAAGGGTACCTTTGGACAGCGCAGAACTGGCAAAGCGGATTTCCGCCGCACAGTTGAACAAGGTAGTGGAGCACAGACGTGTTATCGTCCCGCAGCTTGGAGCTCCTGGTGTCAGTGCATTCAGAGTAAAGCAGTCTGCAGGTTTTCATGTTCTGTACGGGCCTGTCCGGGCAAAAGATATACCTGCTTACATCAAGGCCGGATATAAAGCAACAAGGGAAATGCGGGGGGTGAAATTTCCCCTTTCCGACAGATTGGTCCTCACCCCGATGGAGATCAATCCTGCAATGAAAAAATTCCCGTTGTATGCGGGATTGTCCTGGTCGTCTTTGGGCTTGCGCCATCCGGCATACTGTTCAGGATGCATTTGCAGGGGGATTACCTTTCCTGCTTTTAGGTCTCGTATCGGTGCTTGCCGGTGCGTTGTTGACCCCTGCGCTTCTGCCGTTTGTCCCATTCAGGTCTTTCGCGATCAAGGGATGGATAACAGGGCTGTTTGCAATTTTCCTGTCAACAAAATTTATTCCATTTTTGGTCCAGCACAATACATTACTCCTCATTTTCACGTATCTGTTTTTCCCGATGGCAAGTTCATATATTGCCCTGCAATTCACGGGCTCAACTACGTTTACAGGGATGTCGGGAGTGAAAAAAGAGCTGAGAATTGCCATCCCCGCCTATATCCTGTTTTCTGTTGTCTCATTCATTTTGCTGACAATGTTCAAGCTGACGCAGTGGGGGATATTATGAAATATCTGTCGAACACGGCGAGTATTGAATTGTTTTCCGAAAGGTGTACGGGATGCGGGATGTGTCTGGAGGTTTGTCCTCACGAAGTCCTTGCCTTAAGTAACAAGAAAGCTGCAATTCAGGACCGGGACGGGTGTATGGAATGCGGAGCTTGTGTGAACAATTGCCCCTTTGGCGCCTTGACTGTAGACAAGGGGGTAGGCTGCGCCGCAGCACTTATAAAAAGTATGATCTCCGGCGGCGAACCCTCATGCGACTGCAGCGGTGGCGATAAGAAAAGCAGTTGTTGCTGATTACAGGGACAAGCGGTGCGCAGGCCCTGAATATCACTTCTTGGGGTTGGAAAACACTGTGTTCAGGTCGTCCGTAAGTTTCCGATGGCTGGCTGTCATCTGGTATATAATCACCGATATTATAAAAATTATAATCAGAATAGCTGCCCCCAGTCTTATTTTTTTTACAATGGCCTTTTTGTGTTTCATATGGTCGACCTTCCTGCGCTATATTACCATGTTCTGTTAGTAGTATACACTCCACTCCGAACAGCCGCTTGACAGTGAACGATCGTTCACCTTATAATTCAGCTATGCCGGAGAGTGTTAAAGAAGACAGGATGAGGAGCAGGATCAAAGATATCGCTGTTTTTTTTGATAAAAACGGCAGGATGCCGAGTTTTTCTGAAATCGGGGTGATGGTAGGGCTGCATTCAAAAAATGCGGTTTTTAAACTTGTTAACACACTGGAACAGAGAGGAGTTATAAAAAGAGATCAGAAAGGGCGACTGACACCCGGCTCTATCGGAGCGCCTGTAAGAATGCTTGGCACGGTGGAGGCAGGGTTCCCGAGCCCTGCTGAAGAGGAACTTGCGGATACAATGTCGCTCGATGCACTCCTCATACAAAACCCCCAGGCCACCTTTTTGCTCAAGGTGTCCGGAGACTCCATGTCAGGGGCCGGCATACTCCCGGGCGATATGGTGATCGTCGATAAGGGACAGGTCCCCAGGAGCGGAGATATCGTTATTGCTGAAGTCGACGGCCAGTGGACCATGAAGTATCTCAAAAAGAGGGGAGACAGCGTGAGCCTTATACCGGCAAATCCCAACTATAAATCCATAAGACCGAAAAACGAATTAAAAATAGCAGGAGTAGTAACAGCGGTAGTGCGAAAGTATCGGCTGAAAAACAACTCATGGACAATCAACCTTTAACAATACGTTCGTGGCCGAGGGCCATCATGCATCTGGATGCCGATGCCTTTTTTGCATCCTGTGAGCAGGCAATACATCCTGAACTTAAAGGAAAGCCTGTAATCACCGGCAAAGAGCGCGGCATTGTTGCCGCAGCAAGTTATGAGGCGAAAAACCGGGGAGTAAAAAGGGGTATGAGACTCTTTGAGGTGAAGAAAGTCTGCCCTGATGCCGTTATCCTCCCAAGTGATTATGAGACTTACAGTCTGTTTTCCCTCAGGATGTTCGAAATACTCAGGCGCTTTTCTCCTGATGTGGAAGAATATTCAATAGACGAAGCATTTGTAGACCTTACGGGTCTCAGGAGAAGCTTTCACGGCCCTTATGAACTGATTGCAAAGCAAATGCAGGAAGCTGTCGGGATGGAATTGGGTATTACCGTGTCGGTCGGCATAAGCCTCTCAAAGGTCCTGGCAAAGGTAGGCTCCAAGCATAGGAAGCCACACGGCCTGACCATCATACCGGGCAGGGACATCCATCTTTATATAGCCAAATTGCCGGTAGAAAAAGTATGGGGAATAGGGTCTAATACCGCGGCCTTCCTGGGAAAATTTGGAATAATCACCGCCCTTGAATTTGCGCGGAAGGACGAAGAGTTTATTAAAAAGCACCTCTCCAAACCATATCAGGAGATATGGCATGAACTCAATGGAAGAAGCGTTTATGCCGTTACCACTGAATCAAAGTGCAGTTATCAATCCATAAGCAAAACAAAAACTTTTACCCCGCCTTCATGTGATAAGACTTTTATATTTGCCCAACTGTCCAAAAACCTTGAGAATGCCTGCATCAAGGCCAGAAGGTATGGGCTCGCGGCCACGAGACTTGTTTTATTTCTGAGGACACAGGAGTTCAGGGATACCGGCGTTGAAATCAAGTTAAGCTCGCCTTCCGCCTATCCATCCGACCTCTTCGGTTTCCTGAAAGAAGGATTTAATCATATTTGCCGGTCACCTGACCTCTATCGGCAGACCGGCGTTGTTCTTGCCGGACTTGTCCGCGAGGACGGCATACAGCACACGCTTTTCGATAATCCTGCCAGGATTGAGAAGATGGCCAGGATTTACAGCGCGGTAGATCGACTTTCCGAAAAATTCGGGAAGTACACTGTCCACCATGCAGCAAGTTTGCCGACAAAACTTCAGGCGCAGCATGAGGGAGAACGTGGAGATGTGCCGAATAGGGCGATGGAGCTTTTCAAGGGAGAAAACAAAAGACAGCGGGTAGGGTTGCCCGTGCTGAACATAAAAGTTTGACGGTCTCGTAAAAAGTCCATATGCTGCGTTGCGCTGCATCCTTCGTCACTGCGGCGTACGAAGAAGTACGCCTCATTCCTCAGGATTTGCGCGCCTTGCCTATGAACTTTTTACGAAACCGTTTCTTTTTAGGTTACGCGTGGAATAATTACCTTTATCGTCGTGCCTCCGCTTGCATTACCGGTGACCTCCACTTCTCCTCCCCAGGGATAAGCACGTTCGCGCATCCCTATGAGGCCGAAAGATTGGGGCTTCGAAAGTTGTTCATCTGTTATGCCTATGCCGTTGTCCACGACTTCCAATATTATCCTGTTGCTGCTTTGCGTCAATCTTGCCGTCACCTTCGTCGCATTAGCATGTTTGAGGACGTTTGTCAGCGCTTCCTGGAAGATCCTGAAAAATACAGTGCTTCGCTCTTTGTCGAGCTCTATAACTTCAGGTTCTGCGGCAACAGAGCACTCAATTTCGGTCCGTTTCTGGAATTCATTGGCCTGCCATTCCATTGCGGCAATAAGTCCGAAATCGTCCAATAGCGAAGGTCTCAACTCAGTGCATATCCGCTTGACAGACAGGATCGTTTCATTAAGGGTGCGCAGTATGCCATCGGTCTTTTCGAAAATCTGTTTATGGTCTCCGTAATTGTCGCGGAACCAGCTTATTTCCATCTTCAGGGCAGTCAGGGCCTGACCGAGTTCATCGTGTATCTCACGGGCTATATTTGTTCTGTCTTCTTCTCTGATGGACTGCAAATAGGCGGCAAGATTACGCAATATTGTCGTGGCCTTCGTGCGTTCGATAATGTCACGGTCAATTTCGGCCACCATGTTGTTAAATGCGCTGGAGAGCATTCCGATCTCATCGTCGGTGTTTAAGCGAAGTAACCTGTCGTCCCCTGTTTTTTGCGGAAGCTCCTGAACGTGACGGGTGAAAAGTTCGAGGGGATTTATCAAAGCTCTTATTGTGAACGAGATAATAAAGAATACCGCAATGACTCCTGCTACAGTACCTATTAAGAAATACTGTTCTGCTTTCCGGATCGGAAGATATGCTTCAGCTTGTGGATAGTTTGCAGCCAGTATCCAGTTTTTTGCCTTCAGCCTCTTAAAAGAAGAAACTGCGCGCATCCCGTAAGACGTTGTGGTCTCGCCTGTGCCCTCAAATCCGTCCCTGGCCATATCATAAAGCCTGTTCAGGCCGCGAGGCATTTTGACCAGAATCCTTTTTTTGTTCGGATGCATAATCATCGTGCCATCTGTCTTATATAGATAAAAATTCCCTGTCTTCCCCACTTTCACAGTGCTGATTCTCTCCATGAAATTGGTTTTCATAAGATCTATGCTGCCCGCTAATATGCCGGTAATATCGCCTTTGCTGTTGAAAAGCGGCGCTGTCAGCATAATGACCGGATGTTTATGCGGCTGTGAGGATATAAAAGGATCAGAGATGTAAGGTTTTCCTGTTTTAAGGGTGTTTGTTATATACTCGCGGAAAGACAGATCAAGTCCCCTTCTGCCGGGAGCATATGGCGATTCGACAAATATTTTTCCTGCCGGCGTAAATAAAAAAAGATGGTTGTCAAACATCAAATGGGTGTCCGGCTTGTTGTCAAGAAATGCCTGCGCCTTTTCAGGACTTCGCATTATATCAGGAGGGGTGGCTTTTGCAAGTGTGACAACATGCTGTTGGGCTGTCAGGAGTTGATTGTCGATTGCGTCCGCGAATGTCGAGATCATGAGGAATTGCTGCTGCGAGATGATTTCTTTGATGGATTTTTTATAGTGTGCGAAGGCCAGGAATGCAGTCAGTGCAAGTATGGCAACTACAAGACTCGAGACTATTAACGTAAATTTAGTCTTTAGTTTCATGCATATAAATCCAAAAGGCGAATGCCTTAAGATTAACGATTGGTATAATGTTAACATACTGCGTTTTCTTTGGGCCAATATTCTGTTTTTAGCCGACAAATTCCAGGGCCTCTTTTTTATTTTTTGAGCAGCATGGTATATTCAAGGCAAAATTTGACGCACAATTTTTTTATAGAGGATAGAAATCATGAAAACGGCTTTTTTGTTTGATGGACAGGGTTCCCAGCACGTGGGCATGGGCAGGGACATTTATCGCAACTCATCCGGAACTATTGATATTTGCGAAAAAGTTTCGCAGGCGGCTGGTTTCGACGTCATCGATGTTGCATTAAACGGGGGCCCGGAAGATATAAAAAATAGCAGAAATGCCCAGATATGCCTCTTTGCGCTTGAGTCGTGCATTGTTCATATACTCTCCGCCTATGGAATAGAGTCCGACATTGTTGCGGGTTATAGTTTCGGCGAATATCCAGCCATTGTGACCGCTGGGGGCCTGTCTTTTGAGGATGGTGTTCGCGTGGTGATTGTACGGGGGACCCTCATGGGGAAATCCGCATCCGGAAAAAAAGGGGCGATGGCGCTAGTAAGCGGCATGTTGGCGGAAGAAATAAAAAGGGAAATAGACCGTCTGCCGAACATATACATAGCTTGTTATAATGCTCGCACAGAACATTTTCTTGCCGGAGAGGGCGATGTTTTGCAATCTCTAGTGGAAACCTTGATAATCCGCGGCATTGAAGCCATGATGCTTTCTGTTGGGGGAGCTTTCCATTGTCCTTATGTCGAAGACTCGTCAATTGCTTTCAGATCTGTTCTGGGGGGCGTTGTTTTCAGGGACCCCCGCGTCCCTGTTGTCGGCAATGTCACCGGGTCCATAATTACCACGGCAACTGGTCTCGTAACTGATACTCTTGAACAAATGCTTTCGTCAGTGCAGTGGTACGGGACCATGCTGGGCCTGTTGAAAGCGGGTGTTGAGAGATTCATCGAGATAGGTCCGGGACACGGCCTGAAGAGGATGGGGCTTAAAACGTCCCGGGAAGCGATGATACTAACAACGAGAAACATCGGTGAAATCAGGAACGTTATCAGCTGACGAACAAGAAGTGAGTTGGATGAAAAGCGTGGGCCACCGCGGGAAAAGTTTTCCGGGCAGGTAAATTAATACTGTTTCGTTGCCGAACCAGGTATCTCCAGATTATCGATTTCCGCATAATTTCAATTGTGTGACCGGCGGGCATGTCAATTGCTTACAGTGAAACCACGGTAGTACATCATGAATTTTCAATGACTGGTTTCTCATGAAAGCCGGAGCGGGGAGGGGAAAATGGGTTTTATAGTGAGCGGCATGGCGACTATCTGTTTATTTGCCATGATTTCAATAATTTTCAAAGACGTCGGGATCGGGGTCCTGTTCAATTTAGACGCGTTTTTAATTGTAATTGGGGGGACCGTTACAGCCGTCCTTATCGGTTTTTCACTAAAGCGAATAACTGCAACGATTCATGACGTTATCGCTACATTCCGGAGCGTGGGGACCAGGGAAGATATTGCCCGGGAAATGGTCCGGATTGCCAGGATGCAAAGAAAGAGTGACGTCAGAAAACTGGAAGCCGGTATCTCTGATACGAAAGATGCTTTTCTTAAACTGGGACTGAACCTGCTTGTAAACCGGTATGAGAATGAAGAGATCAGAAATATCATGGAACGGGAGATGGCGATCAGAATAGTAAACCTTAATTTAAGCCAGAATGTGCTTATGACAATGGCCAGGCTCACGCCGTCTTTCGGACTTGCAGGCACAGTCATAGGCTTAATCAAAATATTCAGGCATTTCCAGTCTGTTGAAACAGTTATACCGATCATGGCCATTGCCCTTATGTCAACTTTTTACGGCGTTTTTCTGTCCAACCTGATTTTATTGCCGCTGTCTGCAAAAATTAAGGAGAGGGCCATACTCTGTGAGGAACTGATGCAAATGACAGTAGAAGGTATTATCGAAATCAACAAAGGAGAATATCCGTTAAAAATTGAGGAAAAGCTTTTGGGCTGCTCTGATGCAGACACCGAGAGATATCCCGTCAAAAATCTCAGTGCGCTCAGGGCTGCGAAGAGTTTGAACTGATCAATGAACAATTCAGCATACAGGAAGCTTATTGAACAATCGAGATCTACGGTGGATGCCGACAGCAACTGGCTTATTACCATGGCTGATGTCATGACGCTGCTGATGGTTTTCTTTGTAATGTTCCTCGTTGCCCGGCAGGCTGAAAACGGAAGCGGGCAGGTGGCCGGGAATTCAGCTGCTGTCAAGTCTTCCACGGTCATCCATGCTCTTTCGGATGGCAATGACGAAAACGGAATCAAAGACGCTATTGCTGTTGGCATCAGGCAACTCGGCATGGAGAAGGATGTCGAAATTCACAGTGTAAATAAGGATATTGTCATTACCCTGAGAGAGAACATAACATTTATGCCCGGAAAAGCCGAGATATTTGACGGAGCCGGTTCATTGATCGGAAAGATTTCGGACAGCTTACAAAAAAATCCTTCTTATACAGTCGAGATCGACGGCAATACCGATAACATTCCCATACATACGTCCCGCTATCCTTCAAACTGGGAGCTGTCGGTGGCACGTGCAGCAAGCGTGCTGAAATGCTTTGTAGATAAATATGGCGTTGATCCGTCAAGGTTTTATATCAGAGGTAATGCCGACCGGAAACCGCTCGTCTCTAACGATTCTCCGGAACAGAGGGCCCGGAACAGAAGAGTTGAGATACGGCTCAAATACAATCCGGAGAGTCGCGATAATTAATTTTGACACCCCGCATCTTATGCCGTCTTCTTCGGAAGGCTGAAGTAAAAGGTCGCACCCTGTCCCACTGAACCTTCGGCCCATGTCCTTCCGCCATGACGTGAGATGATGCGCCGGACATTCGCCAGGCCTATGCCGGTGCCTTCAAATTCATCCTGGTGATGGAGGCGCTGGAATACTCCGAAGAGTTTATCCACGTATTTCATGTCAAATCCCGCGCCGTTGTCTTTAACAAAAAAGATGAATTCATCTCCTTCGTCCCGGCACCCGATCTTTATTTCGGACTGTTGACGGCCGCGCGTGAATTTGGCGGCGTTATGGATAAGATTGGAAAGAGCGAGACCCAGCATTGTTTGATCGCCATAAACTTCAGGCAGTTCTTCGATTTCCCATGTAATATGCCTTCCCTTCACTTCATCCTCTATCTCCTGGACAGCCTCAGTTACAAGAGGAAATAAACGCACTCTTTTCTTTTTCATCTCTGCCCGCCCTGCGCGGGAAAAGGCCAGCAGGTCATCGATAAGCATCCCAAGTTTTTTTGCAGATTTTGAGACTGTAGTCATGTAATGAAGGCTGGTCTCATCCAGTTGCTTTATGCATCTTTTCTCCAGCAATTCCATGAACCCGATCATATGACGGATGGGGGCCCTCAGATCGTGCGACACCGAGTAGCTAAATCCCTCCAGTTCCTCATTGGCAGCAGTCAACTCGGCGGTGCGCTCATCCACCAATTTCTGCAGATGTGTCCGAAATCGCTGCAACTCATTCTCCGCCTGTTTAAACTCGGTAATGTCCCTGGCAACATGTACACTTCCTGTCAGCCTCCCATTATTATCGTATAATGGCGAAACGCTTATTAAGTAGTCGCGGTCCAGATGTATTTCTACAGTATGTTCGAGTCCATCCTCGATAAGCAGGCTGTAAGGGCAATGAACGGGTGTCTCATCCGTTCCGTGGAATGCCTGGTGACACGTAAGCCCCACGCATTCTTCAGGCTTCAGGCCTAATCTGTCGGCCATGGATTTATTTGCCCGGACGACCCGGTAGTTAAGGTCTATGATGGCAATCATGTCGGGGACTGCGTCGAATGTCTGTTCCCAATCTTCCTTGGCTTGAAGGACCGCAGCCTCGGAAATTTTACGTGAGTATTTAGCCCCGATAATACCGGCAACCGCCAAATAAAGGTCAAGGATTTCTTTCTGCAGGGATACGCACGAAAGTTGACCCACCAGCATCACAGCAATGACACGGCTTTCGTGATGCACGGGAAAGAATGCCACTGCTATTGGGTCATCGGAAGGCAAAGACAGGAATGTGAGAAAACCGCTCTCAAAAACATCCCTGACAGCTTTGATTGTCTGGGGTTGAGATATCTGTGCAGATGCCACCCTCCCGGAAAATGCCCAGTGCCTTATCTCGATTTCTCCGTCAGCACCGTATCTTCCAAAGGCTCCAAAGTCGGCACCAAAAAAATTGACCAGCACCTTCCCGGCCTCTTCCCATATGTCCTGTCCGGATGTAAGGCCGGCAAAATACTGGGCCGCATTTATAAATGCCTTCAACTGTTGCTTATCGGAAAGTGGTCCGGTCATAATCTATACGGGGGCGCCTGCCGCAGGTAGAGATGCTCCATGAAGAGTGTCCCGAAATCCGTGCATTCAGATAAATTTACAATAATTGCCAGCTCCCTTATTCTATCTAAAGGTCCTTCCGCATGCGTTGAAAGCAGAAAGGCTTCGCAACCGGACAGTGCCGTATTTCCTGCGGTTTCTATAAAGTGCGCTGGAATCGCGGGCAAAAGCCCGATCTCCTGTGCGTTGACAATATTAAGATATTGGCCGAAAACACCGCCTATGAATATCCGATGCAATTCATTATATCCCATGCCTGCTTTTTTCAAAAGGACCTCAATGCCTACTCCGATTGCCGCTTTGGCGCGCTGGAAGATATCGGTGTCTTTTTTGGTCAGAACTATATCATGGTTGCCGCGGTAAACAGTAAAACCATGTTCAGGAACTGACGGTCCAAATTGTCCCTTATTGTTCAATATCCCGCTTTTGACAAGGAAGGCAAGCAAGTCAACAAGGCCGGAGCCGCACAGGCCCCTGGGTTCAGCTGCGGCAATCACGTCGAAGACAGGCTCTCCTGTTGCATCCGGCACATTGATCCGGTAGATGGAGCCGGGGTCTGCCGGCATCCCGCAGGTTATGCCGCACCCCTCAAAGGCTGGTCCTCCAGCCGCGGACGTAACCCATAGATCCTTGCCGTCCCAGAGGGCCATTTCCGAATTTGTCCCGAAATCGATTAAAATGGCGCCGGGAGGCTGTTCTGTCAAGCGTGTTGCCATAATGCCGGCCAGAAGATCGGAACCGACAAAACCCGCCAGGGGAGGAATGACCTCGATAACGGCTTCGGGACTGATTCCCCAGTTTGCGCCCCAGGAGGCTGTTTCAACCGGGAGGCAGTTTATGGTTTCGGTCCAGTTACGCGGCTGCAGCAGATCCAGATAATTTTGCCCTGACAATAAAGCGAGCATAGCTGTATTGCCTACGATGGCGGCACGAATGACCTGTTGTATGTCTATCCCCTCCCTGTTACTGATATCGTGCAAACCATCGCTTATCGCCTGAATAACCTGGCTGCTCAACGTCCAGGCCTGGTCTATGGATTTCGCCGACACCAGCCGCGTCAGCACATCGGCGCCACAGGCAGTTTGAGGATTCAGGCCGCGGCGTCCTGCTAATCTCCGCCTGCCGGCGAGGTCCAATATGGTAATCGATATGTGGGTAGTTCCAAGATCGACGGTCATGCCGAGAGGATGACCGGTCTCCGGGCAAAGGGTCCCTGTTGGGGCGGGCAGGAATGCTTTGGTCCATTTTTGGCCTTGGTCCTGGTCAAGGCTTTGCCAAACGGATGGTGGAGCCGGATTCAGGATCACGATCTGAAGATCGCGATCTGCCTTTACCTGACATGCCAGCCGCACTCCCTGAGAAAGCAACTCCGTGCCAAGGCTTGTAAATTCATTCTCCGAAGGTCCCCCTATATCACCGCCTTCGATCCTGATGCGGCAGAGTCCGCATGCTCCCCTTCCGTTGCACCCGGCACGTACACGTATATCAGTTTGATCGAGGACATCCCGGACGGAACGGCCCGGCCTGCATGTGATGTGCCGATCTTCTTTCTGCAGCTTTACGGTCAGAACGGGCATAGAATCACCTGCCTGAACACGGGGCTGAGACCATGGCGGCAACATTCTCAGGTCTCGATTCCGGGGGTATTTCACAGCCCGATGATAGGATAAAACCGCCTTGTGATCTGAACAGTTCCAGCAACCTGGCTGACTCGACAGCAATATCGGCCGGCTCGGCTTCTATGAAAGAGAGCGGTTTGATATTGCCGTCGAGGCATGTGCCGGGGAGAATTTGCCGGACATGGAGTGGATCTACGCAGTAATCGAAATTGGCAATTTCCACCCCTGCTTCCGGATAATGCGGACAGATAGGGTCAATCGGACCGGCTATGTGCAGCCAATTGGCAAAAGATCCCGCTGACTTGAATGCTGAAAAAAGCCTCTTGAGACGCGGCAGTTCGAATTCACGGAAAAACCGGGGCGGGATAACCGCCGGCGAGGCAGAAGGGTCGAATATTAAGGGCAAATGTACCCCTGCTTCAATCTGGGCCAGGCCAAACGTTATGGCGACTTCCACAGCGAAGTCAAGGACACGGTCAAACAAATCGGGATCGTCTACGGCAAGAAAGAGGGCCTTTTCCGGTCCGAGCAACTGCATTGCCAAAGTCATAGGTCCCAATACACAGCCGGCGATCAGGACCTCGTTTCCGAGTTCGTCACGGAGGAGACGTGCGGCTTTGAGCATTTCCGGCATGCGCCCGGACCGATGAGGATCAGGTACGGCAAGACCGTTCATTTCTTTGGCATCGGCAATCACATAGTGTTCAACGTAAGGGTACATATCGGGGCGGTATCTCAAGCTTGAACCAACTGCTTCAGTCTCTACGCTTGCATCCATAAGTGCGAAAACGGTGTCGTAGCCATAATGGGCCAGTGCCTTTAGCTGGCAGCGCGCCAGAAGGTCGCCGTCTCTGACATACTTTCCCAGAGGAACGCCGGCAAGGACAGCAGCGTGACCGAATACCTGGGCGATTATCGGCACACGGTCAGGTATGACAAAACTTATCGCGGCCTTAATCCGTTCAAGGCTGTTCACTGAGCACCTTTCGGCTGATCTTCAAGGAAGCGTATGCCGTCAAAAACAGAGTCAGCTACGTAATCTACATTGAGAATATCTGCAGACGCCTGCTTCAATGCCGCGCCTCCTGCCAGGACCTTCACTTCTGTCAGACCCGGGCCCGCGCCATGGGGATGACTTGTCTCACCAGTGGGATTACACTCGTTATAAGGCCGCTTATACTGATTATGGCCGCCTCTTCCCTGACTGCTGTGTCGAGCAGCTTGTCTACCGGACAATCCTTGCCGCAGTCAATTACGCGGTATCCCCTGGCGGTCATGATTGTCTTGACGATGTTCTTCCCCAGGTCATGAACATCGCCTTCAAGACTTGCCACTATGACGGTTTCTCTTGTGGGTACAGGAGGCGACTCAGGATAAAGCATCTTTATGACTCCCATCACCGCCCGGCCGACAAGCATGATTTCGAGCAGATTGAACTGTTCTAAAGTGCATTTTGCGTCCAGCCGGCCCATTGCAGTCTCAATGCCGTCGATAATGATCCGTTTATTGTCGATACCTGCTTTTAGCAGGCTGTCCACCGCTTCAAAAGCCAGGGACTGATCTCCCTCCAGCAAGGCATCAATGAGTCGATCAAGGGACTGCTCGGTCATAATGTTTTATCTTAGCGCAAAAAATCGCTTTCAGACAAGGGCTTGACAACGAGGCTTGTCTTCATGTCTGGTCAGGCGGCGATGACGTGGAATAAAAACTGGAACGGTCCGGGAAAATGGCAACCGCAAAATGAAATCAGAACTACTGCATTACAAAATCCGAGAAGTAGATATTTTTTACTGAGCCTTCTTTTAATATCTGATTGGCCTGAAGAAGTATTTCGTCTTTAAGTTGCATCTTGCCTTCCGGACTGGCAAGGTCTTCTTTCGACCTGGTCGAGAGGAGCATAATAACAGCATCTCTTAGCTGAGCTGTTCTTGTTTTTGCCTTTTCCACTAAAGCTGTATTAGCGAGTTCCAGGGCTATAGATACTTTTACGGCCCCAGCATCGCCATGATTCGCAAGATTCATGATAAATGGGTCCAGGATAAAATTTGCTCCACTTTCAATTTTTTGGGTTTCGCTGGCATTAGTTGATCTTGTGCATGCATTTGAACACGCCAGAAGAACTATAATTATGAGCAAAACTATTTTCTTTCTTAGTTGTTCTCTATCTGATTTCATCATAAATAAGAATATGCAATCAATATGCCATCGGAGAATTAGGGATTAACCTGTTGAATAAGCTGTATTGTCTCATAGGAAAGCTGTTTGGTCTGACTATGGCATTATTCCAATATTATGGAAAAATTCCATAATTGGAACCTGAGATCAAAGAATAATGTAATCTTTTATCTTTGTGAGCAGGGTTTTATAATCTATTTGCAGCAGGGCCGCTGCTTTCGACTTATTGCCTGCATTGATATGCAGTGCCTCCTTTATGGCTTTTTTCTCTATCGCAGCAACGGCTTCCCTGAGAGGAAAAAGGGAGGCATTCTCCGTGTTGTATTCCCCCTCCTTGAGCAGGAACCTCACATTCTTTGGTCTCAGAACACCGTCTTCCGAGAGGAGCACCGCCCGCCTTATCACATTCTTCAACTCCCTTAAATTGCCCGGCCAGTGATACTCGACCAGGCAGGCTATGGCATCCTCGAACTCCTTTATCTGCTTGTTCATCTCCGTTGAGGCTTCTATAAGGAATTTACGCGCGAACATGGGAATGTCCTCCACGCGCTCCCTCAAAGGAGGTATATCGATAATAAATTCTCCCAACCTGTAGAAGAGGTCTTTCCTGAACTCTTTTTTGCCGACGGATTTTTTTAAATTCTTATTGGAAGCAAAAATCAGGCGGACATCGATATTTACAGGCCTGGTGCTTCCAAGAGGAAATATCTTTCTGTCTTCAACAGCGCTGAGAAGCTTGGTCTGCATATATGGCGACATATTTTCGAGTTCGTCGATAAAAAGGGTCCCCTCCCGCGCGACCTCGAAATAGCCTTTTTTGTTCCTGCTGGCTCCGGTGAAGGCCCCTTTTTCATATCCAAAAAGTTCGCTTTCAACAAGATTTTCCGGTATGACGCTCATATCGACCTTTATAAATTCCTTGCCTGCTCTCCTGCTCATGTTGTGTATTACGCTGGCAAGAAATGATTTTCCGGTCCCGGTCTCGCCCTGAAGGACCACGGAAAAATCGCTGGACGACACCTGCCTTACCTTCGCTATCACTCCTTTCATGGCGCTGCTTTTTCCCATCAGCCATTCAAAAGAGGTCTCCAAAGTCGTATCAAGCTTCTTTACCTTTTTTTCGAGTTCCCCCTTTTCGATTGCCCTTTCAAGCGTAACAAGGAGCTTGCTCACCTGCGGCGGCTTTTCAATAAAATCGTAAGCGCCAAGTTTGATAGCTTTCACTGCGGTAGATATATCTCCATATGCCGTCACAATGATGACCGGCACATTGCTGCCCTGTCTTTTCAGTTCCTGGAGGGTCTCGATGCCGTCCATTTCCGGCATATTCAGATCGAGGAGGACGGCATCGATACTTTCACTTGTGCAGATTGCGACGGCGTCCCTGCCGTTGCACGCTTCTTTTACTGAAAAGCCGTGCTCCTTCAGCTTTTCGGAGAGCGTAAATCGTACAATCTCTTCATCATCAACTGTCAGTACCGTTCTCATATTATAATCCGCTATTTTGTCCTGTTTAACACGACAAGAACATTCTCAAGTTCGATTTTCATCTCACGATAAAAGCCGCGTGCCTTTTCAATGTCCCCGTCGATAGCTGCACTCTCCGCTCCGAACGCAGCGTCGCGCAGGGGATGCGCACCGATCATCGACGCCGAGCCCTTCAACGAATGGGACAGCATTTTAACCTGGGGGGCATCGTTTGCTTCAAGGGCATCCCTCAGCCGCTCCATAAGCGGAGGAACATTCCTGATAAATATGGCCACGATTTCCTTGAACAGTTTGTTGTCCCCTTCAAGCCACGCAGGACATGCGACTTCATTCAACGGATTCTTTTGTGTGTGTTTACTCATTTCCCGTCCCCTATACTATTATATCCTATGATGAGCCGGTAATTACTTTCTTCAGCATTTTGCTGATGTCTTCGACCTTATAGGGTTTTTCCATGATGCCTTTGAACCCGTATTTTTGAAAATCCGACATGATCGGGTCATTTGAATAGCCACTGGAAACTATGGCTTTTACATCCGGATCTATTTTAAGGAGTTCCCGGATGGCTTCCTTGCCCCCCATCCCGCCCGGGATAGTCAGGTCCATGATCACGGCATCGAAGCACTGTCCGGACTCTTTATCCTTCCGGTAAAGTTCTATCGCTTCCGCGCCGTCTTTGGCAAACGCCACGTCGTACCCAAGGTCTTTCAATATTGCGCCGGCAACTGTCCTTACAAACTCCTCATCGTCCATCATAAGGACTTTCCCCCTACCGAAATTAAGTCCGGGTGCTTGTGCCTGGTTTTCAAGGACTCTTTTTTCAGAAGCCGGAATATAAAAAGTAAAGGTAGTCCCGACCCCCACACGCGATTCAACGTCGATATGGCCTTCATGGTTCCTGATTATGGAATAAGCAACAGCCAGCCCCAGGCCGCTCCCCTTCTGTTTTGTCGTAAAATAGGGATCGAATATCTTAGGGAGCTGTTCTTGCGGGATTCCGCTCCCGTGGTCCTTAACAGCTATTTTAACGTACTTTCCGTTCTTCAGCGGGAATTTGTCTTTTGTATCGACAATGGCATTATCTGCGCTGACCTCAACGACTCCTCCTCCCGGCATTGCCTGACATGCATTGATAACGAGATTGTTCAGTACCTGGCTTAACTGACCCTCATCCGCCTCAACCGGCCAAAGATCTTTTGCAAGGCCGAAGTCAATTCTTATATTGGTGCCCCTCAAAGCAAAAGTTGAACAGTCCCTTATCAGGGACCCGGGAGAAATTGTCTTTTTAACAGGGGAACCGCCTTTTGAAAATGTGAGCAACTGCCGTGTAAGGGCTGTTGCCTGGATCGATGCCTTCTCCGCCTCTTCCAGACTGCGAAATAAAACATTGTCGGGTGTCAACTTCATCTTTGCCAGAGAGATGTTACCCATAATCGCAGTCAGGATATTGTTGAAATCGTGGGCTATACCTCCGGCAAGTATGCCTATTGATTCAATCTTTTGTGCCCTGAGAAGTTCACTCTCGAAGCGCTTATGCTCCGATATATCGATGACAATCCCCCTCAACCCAGCTGGTTTGCCGCCACGTATGATGGGCCTGGCATTTATTATTGCGGGGAATGTAGTACCATCCTTTCTCAGCGCGGTATACTCCCGCTGATCTTTTATTTTCCCGGACATCCTGGCCCGTATATTTTTCATGGCCCTTGCGCGGTCTTCAGGCACCAGCATTTGAAGCACGTTTGCGCTTTTTTTTAAATCTTCCTGTGTACAGCCGAAGACTTCCGAGGCCGTGCTGTTGAGATAGGTGGCATTCCCTTCCTCATCGCATTCGAATACTGTTTGAGGCAGGGAATCGGCCAATTCCCTGAACCTCTCCTCACTGCCTCTCAGCTCTGCCTCAGCCTGGCTGCGTTCATGTTCCGCCCTTGTGCGTTCTGAGATTTCTTCTTCAAGCTGTTTGTTCTTTTCGAGTATTTCTTTTTTATAAAGATTTGATTCAGTGAGACGCGTCTGGAGCACAAGGGCCTTCACATGTAACCTATAGGTAAAAACAGCCCCGGTAATTATCAGAACAGCCAAAATCCCCATTCCGACCGGAAGTTCCCTGGGCCGGAGCCTGCCGGAGAGGCTTTGCTCGGGAACGATAGTTACAAGGGAAAAGGGCGTACCATAAATCCGGCTTTTTATTCCCAGCATGTATTGTTCTTTACCGGGCTTGTATTCCATCCGGAATTTATAAGGCAAGTCGGGTGCAAAGGTCCCCATTGCAGGCAGAGTTTTATTTTCTCCGGACCCAAAGATTATTTCTTTATCATCTGCGATATAAGATGTACGTCCGGAAGACGATAGTCGAGCTTGCAGAAATTCCGGGGCCAGCCATGCCACTATCTGGCCGGAATATTTTCCTTTAAAATAATAAGCCATGGAAACTAATATCTCTCTGCCCCTGTCCTGTATGATTATTGCCGGTTTCCTTTGCGCAGGAGACAGGAGTTTCCCGGCATTTACCGGGACCCGCGGTCTGTCGTGAGATGAATACGCATCAGCAAGGATATTCCCTTTTTTATCAAGTAAGATTATTTTGAGATAATAAAATTTATTGTCATTACCGGACCGCTCAAGAAGGGCGCTAAACCGTTCCCTTATCGGCGGAAGGCTCTGCATCAGACCATAAGCCATGCTCATCCCAAGTGCCCTGTTTTCAAAAAAAACTTCAATGGGCCTTGATTCGGCAATATTTATAAGGTCTGACTTGCGATCTTCGAAAAAGTTGTGGACAATACCGGCCTGCCGTTCATTTTCGATTTTGAATTCCTTAAGGATTGTCTGCTGCAGGCTTATTTGAGAATCGTAATTTGTCTTGATAAGGAAGCAGACGTACGAAAAAAGGAAAAACGTTATACAGAAGGTAGCAATCGTGAGACTTCTCGGCGTTTTCGGTATTGTATTATCAACCATAACTTATAATCGGATAAATCCGGATGATGCAGAAGCCGTAAAATGGCTTTTAAACGTTATTTGTCCTTAAAGAAAGAGGGATAATAATCAGGAGCAAAGGGATAATATTTAGTAATGATACGACGATATGTCCCATCTTTTTTTATTTTATCAAGGAATTTATTGAAGGCCTCCCGAAGCCCCGGCGAATCTTTTCTAAACGCGACCGCCATTTCCTGAATGGTGCTGACCGGACCTATTACCTTGATTTTTCCGGGCCATTTTTGCAGGGCTACAAGGGCGTCAGGGACGTCAAGAAGAGTTACTTCTGCCTTCCTGTTAAGAAGAGCGGGCACCATCTCATTTAATGAACCTTCGAAATACCTGAGCCGTGTGTCTGCAGCCTCAAGATTATACAGTGAAGGGTCAAGGCAGGTTTTTGCTTTGCAAAGCAGGGTGCGGTTTTTAAGGAGTTTCTTGACTGCCGCTATGTCCTCTTGTATATCATTTGAGGGTTTAATCGGCTTGAGGTGCGAATCCGAGCGCGCGATAAGCCAGACCTGGTTTGGGAACGTCGGTTCCGAAAAGTCCACAACTTGCCGTCTCCAGGGTAAAACCGTCATGCCGTTGGCAATGAGGTCGCCTTTGACCTGAACTTTCCCCAGGATTTCCACCTGGCCTGCCTTTGGTTCCACCTTGCTGCCGGTAAGATCACCAATGGCACTGTCCCAATCCGTTTTTATATATTGATATTGGACCCCAAGATGTTTGGCAAAAAGCTTCACGATTTCGACATCCATCCCGTCGTCGCTCCCAGTCACAAAATTGGCATAAGGAATACCGAGATGACGAAGGACTCCGCTGCGTTGTACGTCTGCAAGGTCCTGAGCGGACCCGGTGGAGGGCAGCAAGGAGATACAAAGAAAACACCCGAGTAAAAGGGAAAAAAAGGAAAGGCATTGCATATTTGCTAAATTCTTATGCCGCTTATACATGTATATTATATCGGATTTGCAAAGGAATTCTTTAATTGATTTTTTTATAACAGGAAAAGAGCTCTCTTGATAAAATAAAGTCATGACTTCTATTTTAAAGGAAAATCGGGGCGAGAGGATTTGAACCTCCGACTCCACGGTCCCGAACCGTGTGCGCTACCAGGCTGCGCTACGCCCCGTCATAAAGCAATTAACAATGAGCAATTAACAATGAGCAATTAAGGAAAATCAATTTTTTTGTTACCACAATTGTTCATTGTACATTATTCATTGTTCATTATATATTTTCAACCATCTCCCATACGCCGCAGGGACAGACGCCTGCACAGAAACCGCAGCCGATGCATTTGTCTTCGTCCACCACGTATTCATAAGCCCCCCCCTCGTGCTCAACCCTGCTTATCGCGCCCCAGTAACAGGTGGCCTCGCACATGTGGCAATCCCGGCAGGTGGCGCAGGACATGCATTTATTTGCCTCTCTTTCCGGTTGGAAATCTCCTTTACAAACGTCATAGTACTCTGTTTTGATACGCTCGTAAGGTATTACCTGCCTGACCTCCGGCTGGCGCGGTGCATGCATCAACTGGTAATGAATAGTCTCCGCTGCAAGCCTCCCCTGTCCGATGGCATGTGTTACAAGCCCAAGACTTGTGGCGTCACCTATGGCAAATACCTTGACATCGGAAGTCTGACCGATTTCATTCACTGCCAACCAGCCTTTTTCGGTATGGATCCCTTGTGGCAGGAAGTCGAGTACCGGCGTATCACCGACTGAAATGACCACAACGTCGGCATCGAGCGATGAGCCGTCCTTGAGATACAGTCTTCTCTCCTCCTCACTGTAGCGGTCGGTAATTTTGGGCCAGAGGACCTGCGTTCCCTTGGCGAGCGCGTTTTCCATCTCTTTACCGAATGCGGCAGGTTTTTGTATATCTATGGCGATCACTGATTCTGCGCCGTAATTGTATGCCTCGGAAGCAACATCCATCCCCACGTTGCCCGCGCCGATTACCACCACTTTCCGCCCTCTCAGGTCCGGCAGTTTCCCGCTGTTGATGTCCCTGAGAAAATCGTACGCGGATACGGAGTGCTCTGAGCCGGGGAAAGCGATGATCCTCGGCTTGTGAGCACCCACAGCAATAACAACGAGTTCGTGGTTCTCATAAATTTCATCGAATCTGTGCCTGTCCACCTCGGTGTTCAGGTGGACGTTGACCCCAAGCTCGCGGAAACGAGAAAGTTCCTTTTCGAGTATTGTGTGAGGCAGGCGTTCCCTAGGTATGCAGAGTTCGATTTTGCCGCCAAGCTTGCCGGCTGATTCATAGAGGTCCACCGTATGTCCTTTCAGGGCAAGCTGCCAGGCCGCACTGAGTCCGGCGGGCCCCCCGCCGATAACAGCCACGGCATGACCTGTAGGTTTTTCCTTCCTGGGAGCAGGCAGATCAAGGGCCAGGCTCCCAAGCTTATCGATCTGCAAAGGCTTGTCAATCATGCCCCTGGTACAGCTCTCCATGCACAGGTTGGGGCATATTTGTCCGCATACTGTTGCGGGAAGAGGGCTGTAGCGCAATACCAGCTCAAGCGCCTCCTGGAGCAAACCCTGTCGTATCAATGTCGCCCTTTTATGCGATGGAATCCGGGTCGGGCAGGCATACGCGCATGGAGGATCGTATTTTTCATTCGTCCATATAGGTTTATTGCGCCTGTCAGCCCCTGTAGTGATATAGGGCAGCAGTGTACGCTCATGGTCCAAATATTCTCCAAAAATGCCGCCCTGTCCCACTTCCTTTTCCCACATGTTCTTTCTGAAATCCGCGGTCGATATCTTGAACCATTTCCTGGACCGTTTCTCCTGCGGCGTATAAGCGATGAGCTTCTTCCAGTCATCAGCCGAGCGGGTCAGCTCGTCGTAGAAGGACATCCGGTCAATGGATTCGAGATAGGGCTTCATATTGTCCCTGAGCCAATCCCAATCCTGAGGTGTCAGGTCCACGAGCTTTACATCTTTTTCGCTGTATCCCTGTATGGGTCCGCGGAAATATATGGCGCCGCCGACCATCCCGACACATGGGCGGTACCCGAAGATGTTCTCCGGGTTCCTGGGATTGATGCCGCAGACAACGGAGATTCCCCCGGCCTTGAATTCTGCAAAGAGTCTCCCACGTTCCTGAAGTACCACGACTGAGGAGGATCAAAACGGGGGTTGTGTTTTGTCATGGTGTCGCAGCGCGCTCCGCCGCTGCCCTGGACGTAAAGGACGCCCTGGGCCGCAGCATTGAAGGCGCCATTGGTGACGTCGCCCAGAACAGTTATCTTTGCGCCGCAGTTGAGCCATCCTGCGTCATCGGAGACGCTTCCTTTTGCTACGATCACGGTACCGGGCATTCCCATGCTACCGATCCGTTGGCCGGCAGTGCCTTCGACCATTATTTTCACCATTTCACTTCTTGGCCATATCCTGCCCCCTATTCCGTGCTGTCCATCGGCTATGATACGAATATCCCTGTCACCGTCCCGGACCGCCTGTTGTATCTGTTCTTCGAGTATGCGCGAGGGCACTCCTCCTGCCGCTTATCAAACCCTTTATAGTTTTGATGGTCCCGCCGGCAATTTGTTCTGTTATTTGCTTTTTGGCTTCTGTTTTCTGTTTCTTAGCACGCATAACTTATCCCCAACCTCTCCGCCATTGCTTTATCGTCGATGCTCAAGCCGTCGGACATGCCGATAGGAAGCTCGGTGCTCCTGCCCATTGGGGCAAATATCTTCCGCATTTCCACGTCGGCAGACTTGAATACCTCTACCACACGCTCGGCAACTTTATCCGCGTCGAGCCTCCGGTAGAGCTTGGGGTCCTGAGTGGTTATGCCGCGGGGGCATTTCCCCGTATTGCAAAGATTGCATCGATTGTATTCGTCTCCGAAGCAATCTGCAGCCGCCTGCATTATGTATTTGCCTGTTGCAACCGCGGATGCGCCGAGCATAATGAGCGCAGCGGCATTTGCAGCCAGGTTGCCTTTTTTGCCTACACCGCCGGCTGCGATCAGCGGAAGCTCGTTCTGCTTGCCCTGTTTCACGAGGTCAAGATAAC
The DNA here is from genome assembly GCA_963796345.1 of Nitrospirota bacterium. GTDB lineage: Bacteria > Nitrospirota > Thermodesulfovibrionia > Thermodesulfovibrionales > Dissulfurispiraceae > JADFXI01. Next base: position 224,684 of record CAWCLI010000009.1, read on the forward strand.
ACTCGCGAATGTTCGAGGCAATAGGGTGGCCCATTTTGTCCATCGAAACATTGTAGGCCGCGCCGGTCCCGCCATCCTCGCCATCTATGCTGAGTGCCGCTGCATAGGGGTTCCTGGCAAGGTTGTTCAGCACCGCCTTTGCGGTCTTGGTGCCGGATATCTTTGGATACACCGGGACCCTGAAGCCCCAGGCCATCGACATGGACTGGATCATCTTTGCCACTGCCTCTTCAATAGAATATTTTGTCTGGTGCGTGGGAGGTGAAGCCAGATCGATGAACTGCGGAACACCGCGTATCTTCGCTATGAGCTTCAAAACCTTCTGCGCCATGAGCAGTCCGCCGTCGCCGGGTTTTGCGCCCTGGCCGTATTTGATTTCGATGGCTGCCGGGATCTTCCACCATTTCGGGCAGGGCATGTATTATTTCATCCCATCCGAAATATCCCGACGCTATCTGAATTATGAAATACTTGAGGTATTTTGAACGCAGCAACCGTGGCGGCATGCCGCCCTCTCCGGATGCCATAACTACAGGCAGACCTTCAACCTCGTTCAAATATGTAATACCCATTGCCAACCCCTCCCACATAGGGGGAGAAAGGGCGCCGATAGACATGCTCCCGATCATTATAGGGAATATCTCGCGAACAGGTGGAATAAACCTGCCGCTTTTCTTGTCCAGTTCGAGCGTTCCGTTGTGTACCGCAATAGGCATTTCTTCCGGTGGCAGTATCCTCCCAAGCAGCGAACGTATGCGGAATTCGTGCCTTCCCGCATCAAGCGCAGGATCGGTCAGCATTGAAATCCTCGTGAATTTCAGCCTGTCGAGCGTGGACATGGAAGGATCGTTTCTCCTGCCGCCCCGCTTATAGGCATCGCCGCCTTTGTTCTTATAATGGAGGAACTTGTTCTGCGGATTGAACTCCGGCTCTATTGCTTCATTGGGGCAAACCAGCGTGCAGCTTCCGCAACCGGTGCAATAACGCTCTATGTCGGTGACCTGTTCTACAATCTGGGTTGTTGTTCTCACTGTTGTCGGTGTCGGCACGGGGCCTTCGGACCTGACAAATCTCTGGACTTTTACTGACGGGACTATAGCTTTGACCGGACATACTGCGGTACATCTGCCGCACCGCTTGCAGCGGTCGTCCCTCCATCGGATTATATATGGAAACTCTCTCAGTGAGAGCTGATGATTATGGTCCAACATTATATTTGACCGTGAAGCTGGTTCCATACCTTTACCTCCTGTGCGTGCGGCGAAACGGTCACCATATCATATTTCATGGGGAATATGTCTTTGCTCCTGTCCCGTTTGGGTACCGCGCTGTCAACGCCGCACTCCTCGGACATCAATACATACTTCCCTTTTACTCCTCCCACTACGCCGGGCCTCAGCTTTTTAGCGTCGTGCACCATGAAGCAGGTGCCGTCCGGAGTGAAGCCTATGATAACATTCGGCCCGTCAATACACAGAGAACGGAGGGACTGTTTCATAAGCCTGAGGGCGTCCCTGTCGGGTCGCTGCCCGATTTCTTCAGCCTTCAGCGGAGTTATGATGTCCTTATAATAAGGCAGGGGCAGATGCAGCTGCCGCACCGTATAATGCAATATATGAGTAAACACCTCGCTGTCGCTGTTGTATCCCATGTACCCGGGAAACCCCCTGCTGGAGAGAAATTCTCTTATGGGTACAAAAGCGGTATTTTCCCCATTAGTCATCGAGCAAAAACCCTGTATGAAGAACGGGTGACAGGCATACATATAAATGGCGTAATTTGTGTTTTGCCTCCCCTGGGCCAGAATGATCCTGGCCTTGAGCCTGTCATCTTCAAGCCCGAAAAACTCCCCCAACTGAAGCGGGTCCCCGACCTCTTTAAGAGTAAGCACATCAGGATAGAACGAAAAGACGAAGATCGATTCGTCAGGCTCGCCAATCTTCCGCAGTGCCAGCCGCGTGTTCATCAGGAAGTCCTCTTTTTCAGGCAGTGGTTTGTTTCTGAATGCGGCCGGATAGTCGTAGACGCGTGCAAAATAATAATCACGTGCAGTAACGCCCCTGACCTGTTTTATTTTGGGATTCCATTCGTATTTAAGGGCAAAGCCTTCTTTTTTCATGAACGCATCCAGGACCTTTTTACCGGCCTTCGAGCAGATGCCGGACATTACCGGATATTTTTTCAGTTTCTCGAATGAGCCGCCGAGGTCTTTGAGCGTGAGGCCGAGGCCTGAGCCGTCATGTCCCTCTTTCATGGTTTCAAGGGAAAGGATGGGTTCCATAGGTGAAATGTAGTCTTTTGATGTTATTGCAGCCAGTCTGCACATATATTTTCGTCCTCTTTGTCTTTAAACAGCCTTAAATCTATGAAATTCAAGGCTCGTCCTGACATTTTAAAATTTTGTCCGGCGATAAGTCAATTTAAGAAGGGGCCTGCGTCGGATTTGCGGGTTTGTGAATTTTGTCATTCCGGTTTGTCCGGAAATCTGTTTTTTTGTCCGTCATTGCACCCCTAAAAGTTTCGACTTCCAGAGACCCCGTCATTCCCGCGCAGGCGGGAATCCACGGTGATCGGGCAAGGGAAAAGTTATAATAAATAACCAAAATTAATTGTAAGTAAATGGCTAAGTCCTTAAAAATGGAAAAAATTACAAAAAGTGCTGGAACAACTGAGAGTGAAGAATATTTAGTTTCCCAGTGGTGACAATATTGGATCAAATGAGTCGCGATCAGTTAAGTCGGACGCTTGTATATCGAGTAGCATAAATAGCGATTTCGGCATTTATTCAATCCTTCAAAATGGCTCTACCAAGTCATTGATCAGTTTCTGCTCAATACCGCTTCTTAACTCTTCTATAAATTAGCATTGAAAATAGTATTTTGTATAGTCGTAGAAAGAACAGTACAAAAAAATAAAGAGAGTGAATCTTTAATTTAGTGGAAAAATGGATTCCCGCCTGCGCGGGAATGACGGCATATGGCTTTAAGCTTTAATTATTGGGGAAAATCTAGTCATTCTGTATATTGACAATTACCTGCGCAGTTGTTATGGTAATACAAAGTAATACCGTAAGGAGGTTGTGTATGCCATCCAGACAGAGAGTTGTCATGACTATATCCGTTCCCCCCGATACCGCTAATGAATGCAGGCAACTGGCCAGGACCAAAGGAGAGACGGTCAGTCAGCTTTTCAGGGAAATGTTCAGTTTTTATAAACAGGAAAAGCTTAAAGAGGAATTTCACGCTTTGCAGAGGTACGGCGCAAAAAAAACAAAGGAGATGAAAATTGCTGAAAAAGACATCGAGAAGCTGATTTTTGAGGGCAGATAGTGCTCAAAGTGGTTTTTGACACCAATGTCTATATTTCAGCGTTCATGGTGCCTGGCAGCAAAGCGGGGGACGCTTTTTTGCTTGCTGTAGAAGGGAGGGTTGAATTGTATACTTCTGTAGCAATATTGACCGAAACTGCCGGGAAGCTAAGAGACAAATTTTTATGGGATGACGATAAAATTACCTCCGCCCTTAAACATATAAGCCGGGTTGCAACCGTTTTGAGGACTACCAGCCGATTAAGTGTTCTGGCAGATGAGGCTGATAACAGAGTTCTTGAATGCGCAAAGGAGTCAGGAGCGCATCTTATCGTCACCGGAGACAGGCATCTTCTAGGTTTGAAGGAGTATAACGGCATAGGCATTACAAGAAGCGCGGGATTTTTATATTCTTTTCCCAAATAGGCCTTGCACGAAAGTCAGAATTCGTGAGATTGCTTCGCCGTTTCACTCCTCGCAGTGACCTGGTACCCGAAAAGTCGAAGACTTTTCGGGGCAGAAACTATGGTATTCTATGCTTTATGGATGTAATAACCTCTCATATCAATACCGATTTTGACTCGCTTGCCTCGGTTATTGCGGCTAAAAAGCTCTATCCCGACGCGGTCATTGTCTTTCCGGGATCTATGGAAAAAAAGGTGCGGGACTTCGTGGATGCTTTTCAGCCCGTGGAGATCAGCAGGCTGAAGGACATTTCGCTCGATGAGGTCAGGCGGCTGATCATTGTCGACACCAAGCACCCCGACCGTATCGGCAGTTTTAAAGAACTGCTTTCCCGGCCCGGTGTCAGGGTCCACGTTTATGACCACCATCCCCCTTCAAAGCAGGACATCAAAGGCGAGGTGGAGGTCATCGACACTGCCGGCGCGCTTTCGACCATTTTCGCCGAAATCATCCAGAAAAAAAATATCCCACTCAGTCCCCTTGAAGCGACCATCCTGTGTCTTGGGATATACCAGGAAACGGGTTCTCTTCTTTTTGCCTCGACCACGCCGCGTGATCTCCTGGCAGCGGCATATCTTATCAGGCAGGGCGCCAATCTCAATATTGTTTCCGATTTTCTTAAAGAAGAGATATCCAGGGAAGAGTTCGCGCTTTTGAACGAGTTGGTAAAGTCTCTTGAAGATGTCGTTATTCAGGGCATACGGATCAAGATAGGCAAAGGCAGGATGGAGGGGTTCGGCGATGTGGCGCACCTGGCACATCAAATCATGAATATGGAAGAAGGTGACGCGGTCATATTATTGATCGGTATGCAGGACAAAATCCTGATGGTGGCGCGGAGCAGGGTGCCGGAAATCGATGCTGCACTTCTAATGTCCGAATTCGGGGGCGGTGGTCATGCCAAAGCGGCGTCGGCCACGATAAAAGACATGCCTTTTGAGATTGTGGAAGAAAAGTTGAACGCCATGTTGCGCAAGCATATACGCCCCGCCAAAATGGTGCGTGATGTGATGACCACGCCTGTAATTGTAGTACAGTGGAACAGCAGCATAAGGGAGGCGGAGCGCGTGATGACGCGCTATGGTGTCAATGCCCTCCCGGTAGTGAAAGGCGGCAGGTTTCAGGGCGTCATCACCAAGGGTGTGGTCGAGAAGGCGCTTTTCCACGGACTTGGGAGGAACAGGTGCGCGGATTTTGCGACGAGCGATGCGCTGACAACCGGACCCGATACACCCATTGCAGAAATTGAAAAGGACATGATAGAGAATAATCAGAGGTTCGTCACGGTGCTGGCCGGGGACGAGATTGCCGGGGCGGTGACCAGGACGGATTTGCTCCGGTCGCTTTATGAGGATTTTTTGAGAAAGAGCAAGATTTCAGCGCGTGAGCCCGGCACAGGCGAGACATACCGGGGATTTGGCAGGAGTATCGCAGGCCTTCTCAGAGATAAGTTGCCTGCGCGCATTTATGAATTTCTTGTTATGGCAGGGGAGGCAGGCGATGAACTCGGCATGGGCGTGTATCTTGTGGGCGGCTGTGTTCGTGACCTGTTGAGGGGCGAGGAAAACCTGGATATAGATATTGTTGTCGAGGGCGACGGCATCTCCTTTGCCCGGATACTGGGGAAAAAGACGGATTCCAGGATTACAGTGCATCAGAAATTCGGCACGGCGCAGGTGATACTGCCCTGGCTGAAGATCGACGTTGCCACAGCGCGGACGGAGTATTACGAATCGCCTGCCGCGCTGCCAAAAGTGGAGACCTCGTCCATAAAGAAAGACCTGTACCGCCGGGACTTCACCATCAATACCCTTGCAGTAAAGCTGAACAAAAGGAACCTAGGCCTACTGCTGGACTTCTTCGGTGGACAACGTGATTTGAAGGACAAGGTCATCAGGGTACTCCATAACCTGAGTTTCGTCGAAGACCCCACAAGGGCATTCAGGGCCATACGGTTTTCGGAGCGCTTCGGTTTCAAGCTTACGAAACATACGGAGAATCTTATCAAGCTTGCTCTCAGGATGAGCATTTTCGAGAAGCTGTCCGGCTCAAGGCTGTATGACGAGCTTATGCTTGCTTTTAAGGAGACCGACCCTATAAAGGCGCTGAAGAGATTAGGCGATTACGGGCTTCTCAAAGTCATTCACCAGGCCCTGGCTTTTTCCTCCGGTCTTGAAGCTTTCCTGCAGTCTGTCCACGATACCATCTCATGGTTTGACCTGCTTTTTTTGGAGGAGCACTATGAAAAAGGGATGCTGTATCTGGCAGCGCTGCTTTACAAGCTGAATAAGGCGGACCGGGAATCCGCGCTCACCAGACTTGCCGTTCCGCTGAAGCCCCGAGAGCATATTCTCAAGATAATGAATACAGCCCAGAACACGATAATGCGGCTTAAACCTGACAGTCCGGTGGAAATATATCATGCTCTGAAAGACTGTGATATTGAAGTTATACTGTTCATTATGGCCCTGGCCCAGGACAGTGAAAAGAAAAAGGCCATATCGCGCTTTCTTATTGAGCTGAGGAATGTGCGTTCTCTTGTAACAGGCGACGACCTGAAGGACCTCGGCCTTTTGCCCGGGCCGGTTTATTCAGAAGTTTTCGGTAAGATACTGGATGAGAAACTGATGGGCAGGCTTGCCACCAAAGAGGAAGAACTGGGGTTCGTTAAAAGACTGTACGGAAAAGTTCCAATTAGTTAGGGTAGCTTGATATAATAATATAGACCTGAATGAACGGCATAATGAGGTGATTATGGCTGAATTGAAACGTATTTTACTGGTCGAAGACGATCCTTATGACGTAGAGCTTATCATGACAAGTCTTGCCTCAAATAATATAGTCAATGAGGTGGTGGCTGTCAGGGACGGCGAAGAAGCGTTGGATTATTTCTATCGCCGTGGAAAGTTTGCAGGCAGGACGGGTGGTAATCCTGCAGTAGTGCTGCTTGATCTCAAGCTTCCCAAGGTAAATGGTTTTGAAGTGCTCAGGCAGGTCAAGAGCGATGAGACGCTCAAGTGCGTGCCGGTTGTGATCCTGAGTTCATCACATGAAGATCAGGACATAGCCGCCGGATATGATCTCGGCGCGAACGGATACGTGGTAAAGCCGGTCGATTTCCATCAGTTTATTGATGTTGTCAAAGAGACAGGGGTTTACTGGGCGATAATCAATGAAACGATGCCTGAAAGCTACTGCAAACCCTGATATCATTAAGGAGATGAGAGATAATGTCTTTGCGAATCCTGCATCTCGAAGATGATAAGCTTGACGCTGAACTGGTCAGAGAGACCCTTGAGGGGGAGGGTATCGCCTGCGACGTGAGCCGGGTGGTATCCCGCAGGGATTTTGTCACGGCAATAGATGGGGGCAGTTTTAATATAATCCTTTCCGATTTTTCGTTGCCGGACTTCGACGGCCTTTCCGCGCTTGACATTGCAAGAAAAAGATGCCCGGATATACCCTTTATCTTCGTCACCGGGAAAATGGGCGAAGAACTTGCTATCGAAACTCTCAAAAAAGGCGCAACGGACTATGTTTTGAAAACCGGTATTGCAAGGCTGGCATCTTCCGTGCAAAGGGCCTTAAGGGAAGCGAGCGAGCGGTCGGAGCGCAGGAAGGCAGACAGGGAACTGAAGAAATCTCATGAGCAATTGCGGTCTCTTGCAGCTCATCTGCAATCAGCCAGGGAAGAAGAGAGAACGAATATTGCGCGCGAAATACACGATGAACTCGGACAGTCACTTGCCGCTATAAAAATCGACCTCTCCCTGATGGCGGAAAAACTTCAAAAGGACAACGGGAATTCGGCAGTTGCGGAGCAGATGAAAGCGGAGGTGGATGTTGTCAATTCCATCATAATTGCCGTAAGAAGGATTTGTACGGAGTTGAGGCCCGCTATCCTGGACCATCTGGGTCTTGGCGCCGCTATCGAGTGGCAGGCCGGGGAATTTCAGAAGAAAAGCGGGATTGAATGTGAAGTCACGCTCAATCCCTATAATATCACTGCTGGTAAAGATCAGTCTACCGTGCTTTTCAGGATTTTTCAGGAATCCCTTACAAATGTGCTTCGCCATTCAAAGGCGACGAAGGTCAGGGCGGCATTGATAAGGCAGGACGATTGTATCATGCTTGAAATTGCGGACAACGGGATTGGAATTCCGGAGAATCAGCTTGTCAAGACTAATTCGTTCGGTCTTTTGGGGATGAGAGAGCGTGCATATATCTGTAATGGCGAATTGAGGATAAACGGCAGCCTGGGCAAAGGAACGACAATAACCGCCATAATTCCTGTAACCTGATGAAGTATTAAACATTATTCATTACTTTCTCTTTTTTTCCGTGTTCGGTGATCTTTCCCTTGTCTATTATCATTATATGAGTAATTGATGCAGGCATCTCGTCCGGGTGATGGGTTGCCATAATAAGGGCCACTCCGGCGCCTGCGGCCTGCGTAATGAATGAAAGGAACCCGGAGCGTGCTGCCCTGTCGAGTCCGCTGCATGGCTCGTCGAGTATGAGTATGTCGGGACTGTTCACCATGGCCCGGGCAATAAGTATCTTTTTCTGCTCGCCGTAAGACAGGGCGGACATAGGCCGTTCACCGAGGTGTTGCAGGTTAAAGAAATCCATCCAGTGCCGGGCCGTTTTCTTCTGGCTTGGTGTTGCCTTATCATACAGACCTATGCTGGAGAAAAAGCCCGACATAACAGCGTCCGCCCCTTTGATCCCGCACGAGTAATCGCGCTGCAATTCAGGAGAAACGACGGCGATTCTTTTCCTTATGTTCCACAGGCTTTCCCCATCCTTACCGCCGAACCGCTGCACTTCTCCGCCGAGGGCAGGGTATACGTCGCCGGCTATCAGTTTAAGCAGAGTGGACTTGCCCGCTCCATTCCTGCCGATGATAGCCCAGTTCTCTCCCTTTCGCATGACCCAGGAAATGTCGCTCAATATCCTTTTGCGTTTCAGGAAGACGTCAGCGTGCTTGACATTTATTAAAAAATTCGAAGCGTTGCGCCTCAAGAGCCGGGCGTCGGGCGCCGAAGGAGCGCTAAGCTTCGGGCGTCGGGCGCTGGGAGGGTGCTCAATGGCCGACGCCTGATGAACGACGCTTATTTCACCCTGACGGATTATTTTTCCACCGTTCATGGTCAGGACATGGGTGATGGACGGAATGAGTTCTTCGATGCGGTGAGTGGCGTAGAGTACGGTTGTACCAGCAGCGGCTATTTCTTCGACCAGACGGAGGATATTTTTTTTTGAGGACAAATCAAGTCCATTGCAGGGCTCATCGAATGCAAGTATATCGGGACGGGCTATCAAAGCCCGCGCGATAAGTATTTTCCGGGCTTCGCCCTGGGACATTTCAAGGAATTTCCTGTTCAGCAGGCTATCCAGCTTCAGTATGTGCAACATCCGTTCCGCCTCTGTTTTCTGCTCCCTGGACGGTTCCTGATGGAGCCATGAACTGTCAAAAAATCCGGTGTAAATGACTTCGAGGCCGGTCATGTCCCACTGGTGCCGGTGGTAGGCATCCTGCAGTTCAGAGGAAACAATGGGAATACGTTTCTTAATGCCTATCGGGGTTTCCTGCACCTCACCATCAAAGCAATACTGCCTTGTGAGGGATTTCCCTGAATCCGGCCATTGTTCACCCCTGATAAGTTTCAGCAGGGTTGATTTTCCGGAGCCGTTGTCGCCGGTAAAGGCCCAATGCTCGCCCCGCCTGAGTTTCCATGAGATGCCGGACAAAATTGTGCGCCCCTGGATTGTGACATCGGCGTTATTTAAGGAAATTATGAAATCGCAACTGTCTTTTTTCATTCCGGAAGCATGCAAGTAAAGTGGAGTATTTTTTTAGTATACACTAAAAGTACCTTGTTATTGTCATGTTCAGCAGGCACGATGGATAATTTCTTCTGCTTTCTCATCCACCTCTGCTACAGTAATGGCCGACATGGGTCCTCCGGGGAAAGGCGGGGAGATAACCAGCACATTCCTGCCTTGCGGCCTCCATAAAGACGGATCTGTAGGGCCGAAAAGGGCTATTGCGGCACTTCCGGCAGCTCCGGCAAGATGGGTCATTCCGGAATCGTTGCCTATGTAAAGGTGGCATTGCCGGAGCATCGCTGCAACGGTGATCAATTTGTTATCGTCCACAAGCAATGATTTTTTTCTATCTTCGAAAAAAGATTCGATGAAATGTTTTATTCCGGACCTTATCGAAGGGTCTTCAGCAGGCCCGGCGAGGATTATAAAAAAAGGATCAAGGTTCTTTGCGAGGATTTTTATGAGTTCAAAGTAATTATCGAGGGGCCAGCATTTTCTTTTCGCGCCACTGCCTGGGTGCACTGCTATCAAAGGCGTCATCCGCGGTGTGGGGTCCGGACTATATCCGGACTGTGCGAGGAACACTGCAGCGTTTTCCTGATGTGCAGATGGGATGTCCAGCAGTGGGGAGGGCATGATCGATTCTCCACTCGGGCTGAGCTGTTTGAATCTGAATTCTCCCACAGGAATTTTCACGCCGGGCGGGGGAATAGTGATGACAGTCGTTGTGTTGCGTATGGTCTTTTTTATATTTGCAGCGAGCGGTGGGTCATCCGCACCCCCAAAAGTCCCAGTAAAGACAAACGCACGGTCAAAGCGTTTAAGGAATTCTTTTGTATTGTCTTCGGCAGCCGCCGTGTAAAGCGAGGAATAAAAAGCGCTTCCCACAGCAGAAACTTCATCAGCGTATCCGGCGTCTTTCAATAATCTCATCGTCGCGGGCTGTCCCGCAATATGGAGAAACGATGAATTTTTTCTGAGCAACTTGATACAAGGCAACGAAAGAAGCACGTCGCCGAGTGCCCCGTCATGATGTATAAATGTCCTCATTTAGTCCGTATTATCAATAAATTCTGTCCAAGAGCAGACAGGGCATGGTGCTGAAGCGGGCGTTGGCAGCCTGAGAAGCCATGGATGGCCGAACAGGCTGGCATCGCTTCGAGCAAGGCTGGATGCCTTTCGAGATTTAGCTGAAGTACTGTGGCCTGACTGCTCGACAACTTATACTGGATACTATGTTACTCTTCTTTGAATAGCCACGTCGAGAGATACCTCTCACCGGTATCGGGCAGCATGACGACAATCATTTTCCCTTTATTCTCTGTCCGCGCCGCAACCTGCAGCGCAGCCCATAATGCCGCGCCGCTGGAGATGCCCGCAAGTATCCCCTCTTCCCTGGCAAGTCTCCGTGAGCAGATGCCGGCATCCCTGTCCGAAACCTTTATTACCTCGTCTATAATACTCGCATTCAGCACTTCCGGGACAAACCCGGCGCCTATTCCCTGTATTTTGTGCGGCCCTGCCTGGCCTCCCGACAGTACAGGAGACGCTTCCGGCTCTACCGCCACCGCCTTGAAATCTTTCTTCCTTTCCCTGATTACTTCGGCAACGCCGGTTATTGTCCCCCCGGTGCCTACTCCGGACACCAGTATGTCGATGCCGCCGTCCGTGTCGTTCCATATTTCTTCCGCTGTCGTGAGCCGGTGTATTTCTGGATTTGCGGGGTTTTTGAACTGCTGCGGCATAAATGCTCCAGTTGTCGCATTAAGCAGTTCTTCCGCCTTTCTGATGGCGCCTTTCATTCCCTCGGCCCCTGGAGTCAGGTGCAGTTCAGCTCCGAAGACCTGAAGGAGTTGTCTCCTTTCCACGCTCATGGTATCAGGCATGGCGAGTATTAATCTGTATCCCTTTGCGGCAGCGGCAAACGCAAGGGCAATACCTGTATTGCCGCTTGTAGGTTCAATAATTGCCGAACCCTGTTTCAGCAGCCCCTTTCGTTCAGCATCTTCTATCATGGCAACGCCGATACGGTCTTTTACGCTTGAAAGGGGGTTGAACGATTCTATCTTGGCTATTATGTCAGCATGCAAACCCGCTGTGACACGATTCAGCCTTACAAGAGGAGTGTTTCCTGCAGTCTTGGTGATGTCATCAAAAATCTTTGACATAATATCCTCCTTTTTTTACATTGTCAGTATCGCATAAAAAAGCCGGATCGTCAAGAATATTGGGCAGCGGGTGACGAGCTTATTATATTTGTGATACTCTTTAAAGAAGGATGCGCTCAAGCGTATCGCAGAGGAGGAAGAGAATGATGTCTGCAGGAAAAATGTTCACTGTAGTGCTGGCGGCTGTCCTATGCTCCATATTTATGCTATCCGGGCGGGCGGCAGCAGTTCAAGACGGGTTTGATCTCCTGCTTGACAACTTGAAGCGCGGTAATAAGGAAGAAAGGATAGCGGCTGTAGAGACACTCTCCGGTATGAAAGACGAGAGATCGCTGAAGGCCCTTATCAATGAGTTTAATGAACTGTATGAAGACTGGAGAATACGGATCATGGCTCTGGACGCTCTTGCCGCAAGCGGGAATCCGATGGTTACGGAGGCCCTGGTAGATGGCTCGTACGATTCCTGTCCCGCGATCAAATGGCATGCTGTTTCCGGACTCGGCGGCTACGGTAATGCCAAGGCAATCAGTGCCCTTATCGATGCGCTTGATGATTCAACAATGTATATACGGGAGACCGCCATACAATCACTTGGCAGGATACGCGCCCGCGAAGCCGTCCCTTATTTGGGCAGCGCGCTTCATGACCGTAATTTTGCCGTCCGCCTCAAGGCAACCGTGGCCCTTGGCCGGATCGGTGATGAACAGGCGCTGCTTTTATTAAAATCGGAAACGCAAAATGAAAAGGACCTTTTTATTAAAGATGAGGCGGCATCCATACTGAAGAGGTTGGCCGCAAAATGAACGACGGGTTATAATCCCCGTATGGTGATAAAGCTCTCCGGGCAGAACTTGGAAGAAGTGCTGGCTGACGCAGTACGAATGCTGTGCCGGGGCGGTATTATCTCGTATCCTACCGAAACTTTCTACGGGCTCGGCGCAAAATATGATATAGGTCCTGCATTGCAGAAATTGTACGTTACAAAGGAGAGGCCTCTTCAAAAGGCCATGCCCCTGATCATTGGCGATATGGCCCAGCTATCCATACTGACCGGGTCAATCCCGGATAGCTCGGTCCCATTGATGAGAAAATTCTGGCCCGGTCCGCTTACGCTGCTGTTTGAGGCACGCCCAGGCCTCTCTCATCTCATTGTCGCTGAAAATAAGGTGGCGGTCAGGATGCCCGGCGAATCGTTCGCACTGAGGCTTGCAAAGGCCTCAGGATTTCCGGTAACGGCGACCAGCGCGAATATTTCAGGGAGTCCCCCGGCCAAAAACGCATTGATGGTGCTGAATTATTTTGACGATGCTGTTGATTTGATCATCGACGGCGGAGAATCGGAGAGTCAATTGCCCTCAACCATTGTCGATGTCTCCGGCCCCGAACTCGTTGTGCTGAGAAGGGGAGCAATAGAAATCGAAATCTGAGTGTATTCCCTCTTTGTTTTAACTGTAGTTAAAAACTTGCCGGTCCAAATGGTCAACTTCGGAAATGAGTTGGAAACAATCAGGAGATGCTAAAAGCTTCTTTATGAATTTCAGATTGGCGGTATGACCTGCCCTATCGAGCAGCAGATGCCCCTGGACAGGAAACCCCAGAAGTGAAATATCTCCAATAGTATCCAGTATTTTGTGTCGAACAAATTCATCACAGAACCTGAGTCCCGAAGAATTCAGAATCCCTTCGTCGCCAACCATGACTGCATTGTCGAGTGACCCGCCTTTTGCAAGTCCGTTTGCCCTTAATGCCTCGACGTCTTTAAGAAAACCAAATGTCCTTGCAGGCGCAATCTCTTTAACGAAGTTCTCTTCGGTAAGGTCGAAAGTCATTTCCTGATGGCCGACAATGCGATGGTTGAAGTTTATGGAGTAGGATATACGCATGCCGTCAAACGGCAGCGCCATTACGCTGGAATGGGCATCCTCATAGACAACGGGTTTGATTATTTTTATATGCGGCATATTCCTGCTTTGCTTTGCTTTGCCGGCGTCGAGAATAATCCTGGTAAGCTCTGTTGAACTGCCATCGAGAATGGGGATTTCGGGACCGTTGACTTCGATCAGGAGATTATCAATTCCGAGTCCTGCGGCTGCTGCCAGAAGATGCTCAACTGTTTTTATTTTTGCACCGTCATAGCCTATTGTAGTTGCGAATGCAGTATCAATTACCGAGGCCGCGTTTGCCCTTATCAGCGTTCCTTTATCTACCCTGTAGAATACTATGCCTGTATCACGCGAGGCGGGTTTTATCCGGACAGATGCATTTTTACCTGTATGAAGGCCTATACCGTGGAAAACAACTTCTTTCTTTATTGTCCGTTGCAGCCTCACAAAACTGTGATAATAGCAAATGACGTGCCACAAAATAAAGCATATAATCCAATATCGGTCTTTTGGGAAAAGTGTTGATTAATTTCGCTGCTGTGTCAATTTTGCTGCAGTTAAACCAATTAACAATGAGTAATGATGAATTAAGGAAAATCAATTTTTTTTACCACAATTGATCATTATTCATTCTTTATTGTTTTATTTCCCCTCCCACGACCATTTCGGGGATTCTCAATGTCGGCATTGCATCTGATACCGGTACTCCCTGGGCATCTTTGCCGCAGGTACCGATGGAAAAACCGAGATCCGAGGCGACCATATCTATTGACAATAAGACCTCCGGTCCATTGCCGACAAGCGTGGCCCCCCTGACCGGACCACCCGTGCGGCCGTTTTCGATGAGATACCCCTCCTGGACATCGAAGACAAAATCTCCTGTCACTGTATTCACTTGTCCACCGCCCATTTTTTTAACCAGCAAGCCGCCTGAAACAGACCTGAGCACTTCATCAGGTGAGAAATTTCCTGGAGCGATCATGGTGTTGGTCATGCGCGGTATCGGCTTGTGCTCATAAGATTCTCTCCTGCCGTTACCTGTGGAATTGGTCTTATCTATAAGCGCATTGTATTTATCGTACATATAACTGCTGAGAATGCCCTCGCGCACCAATATATTCTTTTTGGATTGCACACCTTCGTCGTCCACGGAAAACGACCCGCGTTTGTCAGGGATTGTAGCATCATCAATGACGGTGACAACTGAGGAAGCTATGCGCTGTCCGAGTTTATTTGAGTAAACAGATAAGCCCTGCCTGGCAAGGTCCGCCTCCAGGCCGTGTCCGATTGCCTCATGGATCATGGTCCCTCCGGCAGAAGAGGAGATGATGACAGGCATTCTGCCGCCAGGAGCTTTTCGTGCGCCGAGCAGCAGGACGGCCCTGCGGGCCGCTGTTTCGGCCAGCGAATCCATGGGACACGTGTCAAATAATTCGTATCCTGTGAGGCCTCCTGCTGCCTCATGCCCGGTCTGAACGGAAGCCCCGTCAGCGGCGATGACGTGGGCCATCCCCATGGTGTAGGTGCGTTCATCATTTGCTATGACGCCGTCTGAAGAAGCAATTTTTACCTTTTGCAGCGAGTCCCTGTATATGATATTTACCTGCTTAATCCTGGTGTCGATGGAACGGGCGGCCATATTGCCCTGCCTTGTTAATGCAATTTTCTTGTCGAGCGCCACTGATGAGGGAGGTATTTTGATTGAAAGGACCAGCCCGGGCCGCTGTTGTTTCATATCGATGACTACATTCCGTTCAGAATCTGCTGCAGCCTTGCTGACCGTGGCAGCCAGGTCTGACAGGGTGCCCTCCGAAAAATCATTGCTGAATGCATATGCTGTTTTCCCATTATAAATAAGGCGGATGCCTAAGCCCGAGAAGGAGCCGGAGATTACTTTTTCAATCCTGTCATCCTCGAGCTGTATGGCTGTTGTCTCTCTATGCTCCACAAAAATGTCGGCATATTCGCCGCCATGTGAAAGGGCCCGTTTTAACAATTCCAGCAAGAAACCGTCGTCTATCATGTTATGAATCCTCCGCGTCAAATATAACTGTCGGCACACTTATTATATAATACATATTAATGGCTAGGTTGCACTTTCCTTTGTTTTCTAGTATCTTATTTTAATAGCGTTATTTTTTCTTGACTTATTAGGACGTGGCCACAGTTGACCTGCTATTAAGCCTGGATGAGTAATAGGTTAATTGTTACCACGTCCTTAGAGCCGGAGTGGCGGAATTGGCAGACGCAAGGGACTTAAAATCCCTCGAAACCTAGTTTCGTACGAGTTCAAGTCTCGTCTCCGGCACTAATTAAACATCGACACTGATTAAATCAGGGAGATAAACTGATGAAACGAAACATAACGAAGGCGATATTCCCTGCAGCCGGGCTTGGTACGCGTTTTTTGCCTGCCACCAAGGCATCACCCAAGGAAATGATGCCGATAATTGATAAACCGCTGATTCAGTATGCTGTTGAAGAGGCGATGGCCTGCGGAATAGAGGAGTTCATAGTAATAACCGGGAAATATAAACGTGCCATAGAAGACCATTTCGACTCTGCCTATGAACTGGAAGAGAAACTCAGGAACTCAGGTAAGAAGAAACTGCTTGAGGAGATCAACAAGCTCAGTCATGTCAATTTCGCTTACATACGGCAGCGTGTTGCGCTCGGTCTGGGGCATGCGATTCTTTGTGCCAAACCATTTGTAAAAGAGGAGCCTTTTGTTGTAATACTGAGCGACGATGTAATAGATCCCGAATGCTTTCTGCTCCAGGAAATGATACGGGTGTATGATGAACTGAAATGCCCGGTCATTGCCCTTGAGGAAGTCCCGAATTCGGAGGTGTCCAGGTATGGTATTATCGACGGAGTACTCGACGGGGACGTATATAAAATAAAAAATCTCGTCGAGAAGCCGAAACCCGGAGAAGCTCCGTCGAATTTGGCTATAATAGGAAGATATATCCTTACGCCTGATATATTTGATATTCTTGAAAAACAGAAGCCCGGCGCCGGAGGCGAGATCCAGCTTACCGATGCGCTGAGGGAATTGCTGAACCGGCGTGTGATTTACGGCTATTTGATCAAAGGCAACAGGTTTGATGCCGGAGACAAATTGGGATATTTGAAGGCTACCGTTGACTTTGCACTCAGGAATAAGGAATTGTCAGTGGATTTCAGGGAATACCTGATGCAGAGATTGAAGCAGTAACATGAAAAGTGTGCAAACAAGAATCTGTTTATATCACGCGGAATCGTCTGTCTGGCCGCTGATAGACATTTATGAAACGGATAACGAGCTTGTTTTTGAGATTGATTTGCCGGGCGTGGGACCTGAGGACGTATCTGTAACAGCGGACGGGGATGTAATGGTCCTCGAAGGGATAGTAAAATACGGCGAAAGTGATGCCGGTCTGAAATATATATGCATGGAACGCGGTACAAGAGGTTTTAGAAGAGTGATAAAGTTTCCGGTCCCTGTGAATGTCTCTGAGGGAACGGCATGTTGCGGGCGGGGCGTCGTAAGCGTCAGGTTCCCGAAGCTGGAGCGCAGGGCCATAGCAATTACCGTTAAAAAATTAGTTGATTAGATAATTAGTGAATTGGATGAAGAAGTAACTGGAAATAATTAACCGGTTAACTGTATAGATGCATAAGTTACGTAAATTTTGGGGGTGTTGATAAGGTATGGAGGAATCGAAGATGGCTGAAGTTGGCGATAAAGAGGAGACGAAGGAAGTAGAAATCCCCGATACCGTTCCGGTGCTGCCGGTCAGGGACATAGTCATTTTCCCATATATGATTCTGCCCTTGTTTGTGGGCAGGGATATATCCATAAAGGCGATCGACCACGCCCTGAATACCAACAGGATGGTCCTGCTCCTGGCCCAGAAAGATTTGAATGTCGAGTCACCCGCGATCGATGACCTGTATTTGATGGGCACGGTTTGTATGATTATGAGGATGCTGAAACTCCCTGACGGGCGGGTCAAAATCCTTGTTCAGGGATTGAATAAGGCGAGGGTGAGCGGATTTACGCAGCAGGAACCGTTCTTTATGGCCGACATAGAGAAGGTCACCGAGGAGAAACCCGCTGAAACATCCATTGAGAACGAGGCATTGATACGGAATGTCAAGGAGCAGATGGATAAAGTAGTGGGCCTTGGAAAAACAGTCCTGCCTGATGTCATGGTTGTGATCGAGAACATAGAAGATCCGGGGAGGCTTGCGGACCTTGTTACTGCCAATCTCGGGCTGAAGACCGACCAGGCGCAGGAAATACTCGAGATGTCGGACCCGGTCAGGCGTTTGAAGAGGGTAGGTGAAATCCTCAGCCGCGAGGTACAACTGCTGACCATTCAACAAAAGATCCAGACCGAGGCGCGGGGCGAAATAGACAAGACGCAGCGGGAATACTTCCTCAGGGAGCAGTTGAAAGCAATACAGCGGGAACTCGGCGACATCGATGAGCGCGCGGAAGAGGTAAGGGAATTCAAGAAAAAAATAGAAGATGCAAAGATGCCTGAAAAGGTCATGAAAGAAGCCGAGAAACAGCTCAAGCGGATCGAGAAGATGCATCCCGACAGCGCTGAAGCGGGCACGATAAGGACATACCTTGAATGGCTTACTGAAATACCATGGTCAAAGAGCACGAAAGACCAGCTGGATATACATAAAGCGGAAAAGGTGCTCAATGACGACCATTATGACCTGGAGAAGGTGAAAGAAAGGATCCTCGAATACCTTAGCGTCAGGAAACTGAAAGAGAAGATGAAAGGCCCGATACTCTGCTTTATAGGCCCGCCGGGCGTGGGTAAGACGTCACTCGGCCGTTCGATTGCGCGCGCTCTTGGAAGGGAGTTTATGAGGATGTCTCTTGGAGGGGTGCGCGATGAAGCGGAGATAAGGGGCCACAGAAGGACATACGTCGGAGCTCTTCCGGGGCGGATAATACAGGGCATCAAGCAGGCCGGCACGAACAACCCGGTATTCATGCTGGATGAGATCGATAAAATCGGTTCGGACTTCCGGGGCGACCCGTCTTCCGCGCTGCTCGAAGTCCTGGACCCCGAGCAGAACAATTCTTTTGCCGACCATTATCTGGCTGTGCCCTTCGATCTGTCCAAAGTAATGTTTATAACGACGGGTAATCTTGCCGATACTATACCGGGGCCGTTGAGGGACCGGATGGAAATCCTGTATTTGTCGGGATACACCGAGGAGGAAAAGCTCCATATAGCCAAGAAGTATCTGGTCCCCAAACAGCTCGATGAACATGGCATAACCACGAAGATCCTGCAAATAGGCGAGTCCGCTGTCCGGCAAATAATATCGCAATATACGCGGGAAGCCGGCGTCAGAAATCTTGAGCGTGAGATAGCCAATCTGTGCAGGAAGGTGGCAAAGCGGGTTGCCGAGGGCAAGATAGGGACATTCGTCATGACTGCAAAAAACGTTCATAAATATCTTGGAGTTCCGAAGTATCTCCCTGAAGAGGAGATGAAGGTCAATGAAGTCGGCGTTGCCACCGGGCTCGCATGGACTGAGGCTGGAGGCGATGTCATATACGTCGAAGCGACGATGATGAAGGGAAAGGGGAATCTTACGCTTACGGGCCAGCTTGGAGACGTTATGAAAGAGTCGGCCCAGGCGGCGTTGAGCTATATTAAATCCGCGCGGGTCCGAACTCGGACTGAGTGAGGACACATTTTCGAATATCGATTTGCATATCCATGTCCCTGCCGGTGCTATTCCCAAGGACGGTCCGTCAGCCGGAATTACGATGGGGACCTCAATTGCCTCTGCATTGACCGGAAGACCGGTGCGAAAGGACGTTGCGATGACAGGTGAAGTTACGCTGAGGGGCAGGGTGCTTCCTATCGGCGGCCTCAAGGAAAAAGCCCTTGCGGCAAAAGGATGGGTATAAAGACTGTTATAATTCCGCACAGGAACAAGAAAGACCTCGACGACCTTCCCAAATATGTTAAAGAGGGGATGACCTTTGTGATTGTGGAGACTATGGATGAAGTATTAAAAAACGCCCTTGCCGAAAAAGACCGGTAAAGCCGCGGTCCTAAAAGAAAACCGCAGACAACTGACCGGAAGGCAATAAAAAGGTGAAGACGCTTCACAGTACAAAGCGTTCAAAGGTCACGCATGCAACTCCGAAAGATCGGAGAATTAAAGCTTCTCGAGGAAATAAGAAGAAGGTTTAACGTTCCTGTAAATCAAGGGGACAGCGGCATCATCATCGGTATCGGCGATGATGCCGCAGCGATAGCATCCCGTCTGGAAAAGATGAGAAAGTGCTGATGACCGCCGACTTGATGCATGAAGGGGTCCATTTTGATTTAAGTTATACAGCCCCTTTTCATCTCGGGTTTAAGCTCGGTCTGTCAATGTCAGTGACATAATGGCCATGGGAGGCGCTCCTGCTACCTTTTTCTTAACGCGTCGATGAAAAAGGATACGGATGAGACTTTTTTCCGGGGGTTTTACGAGGGAGTATCACGTTTGCTTACAGCGGTATGGGGTGGCGCTGCTCGGAGGAGATTTATCTTCCGCCCGAAATGATATGGTTTTTTCCGCCACTGTAATGGGCACCGGCAGTAAAATTATTACGCGAAGCGGCGCTGTTCCAGGCGACAGGATTTACGTCACTTCTGCAACTGGTGATGCGGCCTGCGGGCTTGAGGTGCTGAAGAGACTTGCTGCCGAATCCAGAGAAGCGGTAAACAGTGGAAGGAATTTGCAGATCCCTGCCGGAAATGATGCTCACATCACGGGGAGGGTTTAACTAAAATTGACGGCAATAAGATCAGGCCGCTGCTGGCAAGACATTTGATGCCTGAGTGCGAGGGACGTGCGCTAATTGTTGCCGTATATTACATCAATGATCGATATAAGCGACGGCTTGTTCATAGACTTATGCAGGATATGTGATGAAAGCCATATCGGCGCCCGGGTATATTTCGACAAAATTCCGATATCGGAAAGCATGAGATTTGCCGCAGGCTTCCTGGGGTCATCTCCTCTGGAGTTTGCAGTGTCGGGCGGCGAGGATTATGAACTTTTGTTCACGATTTCTCAAGAGACTGCCGAGAAGCTTGATTGCATTCATGCGTTCTGTATAGGCGAGATTACGGATAAAGAGAGGGTTGTCGTTGATTACTCGGGCAGGGAAGCTGTCTTGAAAGCAGAAGGATACCAACATTTTGGCATTGCGTGATAAGCTCAGGGAAGTAATCAGCACCAAGGATTCCCCGAAGAAGATTGCGTCTTCTTTTGCTGTGGGTATTTTTATAGGGATGTCGCCGTTTCTCGGGCTTCATACCGCCCTTGGTATTGGCGCTGCATGGTTGTTCAAAATGAACAAGTTTGTGACGATCATAGGATTGTATGTTACAAACCCCTGGACGATTGTGCCAATTTATACTTTTTCCACGTGGTTAGGTACCAAAATTCTCGGAGTTGATAAAATTATTCCTCCATTAAAATGGCACTCCATGAGTTGTACTTATCTGTTCAATGAACTGCGTTTTCTGCTGTGGCCTTTTGTTTTCGGCTCCACGTTTGTTGCGCTTGTATCAGCCTTGATCGGATACATAGTTGTATATCATGCGGTGGTCAAGCAAAGAAGCTTATAATGTACGCGTTTCTTCTGTAGGAAGGACCACTTCAATTCTGGTGCCCTTGTCCGGGCTGCCGCTGATACTGACTCTTCCTCTCCATGGATATACCCGTTCCTGCATGCCCAGGAGTCCAAAGGAATCAGGCTTTGCAATCTCTTCTTCAGTAATCCCTTTGCCGTTATCGCTGATTTCAAGTACTACCTTGCCGTTTCCGTCTTTAAGTTTTGCTATTACCTTTGTGGCATTTGCATGCCGCAGGACATTTGTGAGCGCCTCCTGAAATATCCTGAACAGGGCGATGGAGCGGTCGCCGCCGACATCAGTGTTCTCTTGCACGGTAACTTCACACATGATTCCGGTCCTGTCTGGAATTCTTCGGCCTGCCACTGAATTGCCGCCCCAGGTCCCCAGATGTTCCAGTATGTCCGGCCTCAGCGCCGTACATATCTTCTTAATGGATTTTATTGTCGCATCAATGAGACTCAATATTGACGATGTCTTTTCAAAAATCTCCTTGTGATCGGAATATTTTCCTTTCATCCACGCTATATCCATCTTTATAGCTGTCATAATCTGTCCTAGTTCATCATGTATTTCACGGGCTATACTGGTCCGTTCTTCCTCTCTCGCAGACTGCAGGTTTATATACAGATTTCGTAATTTGGTGTTTGCATCCCGCAGTTCATCCTCTGATTTCTTGCGCTCGATAGCATACCTGATGGAACGGGCCAGCAGTTTGCCGTCAATCCGCCCTTTGACCAAATAGTCCTGAGCTCCATCCCTGACTGCTTTGACTGCCATGGACTCATCGTCGAGACCGGATAGGACCACAATCGGCAATTCCGGGAATTCCGCATGCAACTTTTGATAAGTGTCCAGCCCCTGACTGTCGGACAAGCCCAAATCCGCCAGAACCATATCAGCGCCGTCTTCAGTCAGCACCTTCAGTCCCGCATCCAGCCTGTCGCGCCATTCCAGTGTGAACGTGGCGCTTTGTGACTCAGTGAGCAGTTCCCTGATAAGACGGGCATCTCCGGGATTGTCTTCTATCAGTAATACTCTTATAGTATTGCTGTTATTCATCTGTTGATGTTCGGCGGCAATTTCACAATGGTCAGCCAGAAATCCTCAATGGACCTCACCACATTGATGAACTGCTCCAGATTGATCGGCTTCGTAATGTAACAGTTGGCATACAGGTCGTAGGACTTAAGTATATCCACTTCATCCCTGGAGACGGTCAGCACGACTACAGGGATGCGTCTCAGATCGGGGTCAGCCTTTATTTCAGCCAGCACTTCCCTGCCGTCCTTCTTCGGCAGGTTCAGGTCAAGCAGTACAAGGTCCGGACGCGAGGCGCCGGCGTATTTCCCTTCGTGCCGGAGGAAGGCCATTGCCTCGGCCCCGTCGTTGACCATGCTCATATTGTTGCGGACCCTGGCATCCTTCAGCACTTCGACGGTCAAACGAACGTCCCCGGGATTGTCCTCCACCAGTAAAATTTCGATAGGCTGATCGGTATTTGTCATGATTTTATCTCCCTTTGTACAGGTATTGTAAAATAAAAAGTCGAGCCTGTGCCAAGTTCCGACTTTGCCCAGATTTTTCCTCCATGCCGTTCAACGACCTTCCTGCAAATTGCAAGGCCTATACCGGTCCCTGGATACTCCTGCCTGCCATGCAGCCGCTGAAAGATCGAGAAAATGCGCTCACAATATTCAGGCGCTATGCCGATGCCGTTGTCACTGACGGAAAAGACCCAATCGTTCCCGCTTTGCTCAACTGAAATATGAATGCGCGGCACACGGTCCCCGCGGAACTTGAGCGCATTGCCTATAAGGTTCTGGAACAGTTGCACAAGCTGGGAGTCGTCCCCGGTCACTGCCGGTAATGGGTCGCGGGTAACTACTGCACCGGTCTCTTCAACAACCGCCTGCAGGTTTGACAGCGCGCGGTCAAGCACAACCTCACAGGAAGTCTCCCCGAATGTTTTGCCGCGTCTCCCTACCCTGGAATAAGCGAGAAGGTCTGTGATCAATATCTGCATTCGATTGGCGCCGTCCACGGCAAAGTTTATGAAATCGTCGGCGTCCCGGTCAAGTTTTCCTTTATACCGTTTCTCCAGTAATTGTACAAAGCTCGATACCATGCGGAGCGGTTCCTGCAGGTCATGTGACGCCACATAGGCGAACTTCTCCAGTTCTTCATTGGAACGCCTCAATTCCTCCATGGTCTGCGAGAGCTTCTCTTCAGCCTGTTTCCGCTCGCTGATATCCCTGATGATACTCTGAAAAAAATCGGCCCCTTCAATACTGATTGCCCTCGCGCTTACTTCAACCGGGAATGTCGTACCGTCTCTCCGCCGGTGGACTGTTTCGAATACCAGCCCCTTCTCCGCGCTGCTTTCGAGCCGCTTCATCTGCATTTCATAATTCTCCAGTGTGTCCCGGGACTGCAAGTCGGTCATATTGGCATGATGCAACTCGTCCCGCGTATATCCATAGGACGAAATTGCCTTTTCGTTGGCCTCTATTATCCTGCCTTCCCTTCCGGCCATAAGAATTATGTCATTGGCGTACCTGGTAATATATTCAAAATGGCGGATAAGAGCGAGTTTTTCGAGCTCTGCCTCGTATTGTTTACGGTATGCCCGGGCTTGCTGATCACGCCAGACCAGCCCGACTCCTACACCTGCAGCGACCAGCAAAACTCCCTCCAGGACCACCACGATCCAGAAACGCTCCCGAATAGGCGCATAGACCTCTTCCGCATCTACTTTGGAAATAATTATCCACGTCGATTCAGGCACGGGTCTTATTGCCGCAAGGACCCTGACCCCGCGATAATCGACCCCCTCGACGATGCCAACCACGCCTCTTCCGGCCATAGCTGCAACAAGGTTTTTTTCCTTTACCGGATACTTAAGGGCGAGCGCCGTGTTCTTTTGATAGCGAAGCTCGTTAAGAAAGAGCACTTCACCGCCCTCTCGCCGGACCAGCGTTGTCTCAGCAGTGGGGCTTTGTGTAGGCCATGATTGAATAAGCGGATAGAGAAAGGCATAAGGGTTGATACGCAACAGGAAGGCCCCGTCCGGCAACCCTTTATTCCGCCCCCCGGCGACGATAATAGGGGCAACGAGGCTGAGGCGGGTGGCCTTCTCGATCTCGCTCTTGTAAAGGTCCGAAAAGATCGGCCTTCCGGACTTGATTACTTCAGCGATCAGCCTTTTATCATTGGGCCCGAGGACTTCCTGGCCTGCGGGCATCAAAAGCCGTGTGCTTCCCCCGGAGTTTGTGATGATCACGCGGTCATAAATGAAGTTCCTGTGTAAAGACTTCATCCATGCCAATATCTCTTCTCTTAGCCTGTTCTCCCCGGGGTTGAGCAGCCACTGATGAAGTTGGGAAATAACCAAAGGGTTGTCACTTATAAAGGACAAATCCGACAGACGTTCGTTGCGCCAGTTAACAATCTGGGACACCTTCAGATCAGAGATGGCCAGGAGTTCATTCTGTTTTTCTTTAGTGATGTGGTCCTTTTGGTTTTCATAATAAACATATCCCAGAACATTGACGGCAATGATAAGGATGAAGAAGATGATCAGCAGATTCAATGAATTTTTGAGGCCCGCTTCCTTGACTGACATAACAAGGAAAGATTATCAGAATTGCACATTTACTGCAAGGACTACACAGCCACGGCCTCATGTGAATGAGAACGCGGCATTTCTGCGGGACCGGCGCACTTGCGTTCGGTCCTTCCGCATAAGGGCAAAATAGAACGCACTTTGATATAATAATCCAGTGCCTAAAATACACATTACCACCCTTGGCTGCCCAAAAAATACCGCTGATTCCGGACATCTGGCGAAGGCTTTTGCAGTGGAAGGCTTCAGTAATGCAGATAATGAGGACGATGCGGACATACTCCTTGTGAATACGTGCGGCTTTATCAATGATGCAAAAAAAGAGTCTGTGGAAGAGGTCCTCAGGCTTGCAAGTGTCAAGGGAGGGAAGAAAAAACTGCTTGTTTTCGGCTGCCTTGCCAAACGGTACAGGGATGATCTGCTGAGAGAAATCCCGGAAATCGACGCGATTTGGGGAGTAGGGGAGGAAGTTCAGATTATCGAATACTGTAAAAAACAGGCGATAGGCGATAGGCTATGGGCTATAGGTAAAGGCAAAATACCTATCGCCTCTTCTCCTATGGCCTCTTCGTATGCTTATCTGAAAATTGCCGAGGGGTGTGACAAGAAGTGCACCTTCTGTGTAATTCCCTCGATACGGGGGAAATTCAGGAGTGTCCGGCCTGAACTGATAATGGCTGAGGCGACCGAATACATTCAGGCAGGGACGAGAGAATTAATCCTGGTGGCCCAGGATATTACGAGTTACGGCAGAGATCTTGACGGGTATGACCTTGTCGCGTTATTGCGAGATCTGTCATCTTTGCCCGGAGATTTTTATATCCGGCTGTTGTATCTGTATCCTACGGCGATCAGCGAGGCGTTGATAAAATACATTGCTGCCGGCGACAAGATCCAGAAATACCTCGATATCCCGCTCCAGCATTCTGAAGACAGGATATTGAGACTTATGGGGCGGAGGGGAACGCGCAGTGAATACCGCAAGCTGATACGGACGCTTCGCTACGAGATCCCCGGAATTGCGCTCAGGACTACGTTTATTGTCGGCTTCCCGTCTGAGACGGAAGAGGACTTCAACGGCCTTGCCGATTTTGTCGAGGAGATGCGTTTTGACAGGCTCGGCGTTTTTATGTTTTCAAAGGAAGAGGGCACGCCGTCAGCTGCCCTTAAGGGACAGGTGCCCGCAAAGGTGAAAGCCAGGAGATTTGAAGAAATCATGAAGCGACAGGCGCTTATTTCGCTCGAAAAGAACAAGGAACTTGTCGGCATGCGCTTCAGGGCAATTGTCGATGAGGCGGCGGAAGACGTTATTCTTGCCCGGCTGTACTCGCATGCTCCGGAGATAGACGGAATGGTTATAATAGAAAAAGAAAAGGATGACACGGAGGTCCTTAAACACAGAGGCACGGTAAATGTCGGTGATGTTGTCACTGTTGAGATTACGGATGCTTACGATTATGATTTGAAAGGCAAACTGATGACCGGCGAGGGGCGGTAGACAATGGGCAATGGGCGCAAGATCCCTTATCTTCACATAGGTCTTTTTATTCTGACTTTTCTGTCAACGCTATCAGCCGGTGCGCTTCAGCAGGGAATCAATATCATTAAATCGCCGGGCAGAATTATTGAAGGGCTGCCTTTTGCGGGAACGCTTATGACTATACTGCTTTGCCATGAGCTGTCCCATTATGTCGCATCCAGAAAAAATCACACTATTGCGACGCTGCCATATTTTATTCCGGCGCCCTCCATCTTCGGGACTTTCGGCGCCTTTATCAAAATGAAGTCGCCGATCATGACCCGGAAGGCCCTTGTAGACATCGGCGCCTCGGGACCGATCGCCGGTTTCATTGTTTCCGTCGTGGCATGCGTTATCGGCCTCAGCATATCGAAAGTCATCCCGTTGCCGCGGGGTGGGGAAGGCACGCTTTCACTGGGCGATTCCATTCTGTTTTCATTGCTCTCCCGAATGGTCCTCGGTGTTACGCCGGAACACTACGATGTCCTGCTTCATCCTGTTGCTTTTGCGGGCTGGATAGGACTTTTCATAACTTCTCTTAACCTTATACCTATCGGTCAGCTTGACGGGGGCCATATCGCATATGCGATTTTGGGCGAACGTCAGCATTATGTGTCCCGGTGCCTTGTCGTGCTGCTCGCTGTTCTCGGCCTCTCCTCGCTGCTCGGTTTTTCCGGTTGGGAAGGATGGCTCATGTGGGCGGTCCTGATGCTGGTTCTCGGTATCAAGCATCCGCCTATAATGCAGTGGGAATCTCCTCTTGACCCGAAAAGAAGAGCAGTGGGACTCTTGGCCCTGGTAATCTTTATTATCACGTTCATCCCTTCGCCGTTTAAGCTTTTATCATGAAAATTTCGAGCACGTCGCATCCGTTGGTCAGGGAAGCCCTTAAAATAAAGGAAAGACGCGGGAAGCACAGAGAAGGTGTTTTTATAGTTGAGGGCCCTCATCTTGTGGAAATGGCGCATGCTTCCCCTATTGCGGACCTGAAACACGTTTTTTTCACTGAAGAGTTTTCTTCTTCAAGGGGAGGGCGGCAGCTTCTAAAGCTGCTGAAGGAGACATCCGTCACGCTTGTCGAAACATCCGGGCGGGTCATTGAAAAACTTGCAGACACCGAAACGCCGCAAGGTATCGCGGCAGTGCTTTCGCTTAAAACTGTCGCGCTTGACGCGATATCGCTGAGAACCACACCTTTGCTCGTTATATGCGACGGCGTGCAAGACCCCGGCAATATCGGAACTATTATCCGGGCATCCGATGCAGCAGGTGCGGATGCCGTACTGCTGACACCGGGGACATGCGATCCATACATGCCTAAAGCGATCAGGGCGTCGGCAGGCAGCATTTTCACTGTGCCGGTGCTCTCTGCAAAAACGGAAGAACTCATTGAGTTTCTGTCGGACAGGCGAATCATGCTTTATGGAGCTGATGTCCATGCCTCGCGTTCTCTCTATGAAACCGATTTCAGAACGCCAGTTGCTATTGTCTTCGGAAACGAGGCGCATGGCATCGGCGCTGCCTTGCTGAAGGAATCGAGGCTGCTGTTCAGGATCCCGGTGATAGGCAGGGCCGAAAGCCTCAATGTCGCAATGGCTGTATCTGTGAGCCTGTATGAAGCGGCCCGCCAGCGTCTGATTTTCTGACAAATATGTCCTGAAATCATCCCCTGCTTTTTTTTGTCTTGATACGTGACAAATCATGCAGCTATAATAAATCGGAGTTCTTATAAAAACGGGTCGCGGGAGAGAACTCGTGTGTCGATTACCTGTATGGAAAATCAAACGGAAATTCTTCGCAGATCACATAAAATAGGGCTTGTACTGCTTCTAACCATTATTGTAGTTTTCGGTATATGGGTCGAGATGCGCGGGGCATACTTGCACAGGCGCATGACCGATGTCGGACCTTACTTTCGGGCGGCATGGGCGGTCCGCTCAGATCATGACATATACAAGATCACTGATAACCGCGACTTGCATTATCTTTACCCGCCGTTGTTCGCCATCCTTATGACTCCGCTCGCCGATCCCCCTGATGGTGTGGACCGGACAGGCTTTCTGTCTTATAAGGCGAGCGTGGGAATTTGGTATGTTTTGACTGTTGTTGCCGGGGTTGCGGGCATTCACAGGCTGGCAAAGGTCATCGGGGACCGGTCCGGAAATTATGCGGCTTCATTTGGCCGTCGTTTTTCGCGGCAGTGGTGGGCTTTGCGGGTGGTTCCCTTCCTGATTCTTCTTCCGGCTATTGGGTGCTCACAGATGCGGGGGCAGGTCGGACTGATTATAGGATGCCTGCTCTGTTACGCCGTGGCTTCTGTTCTGGAAGGGAGGAGGTTCAGGGCCGGCCTCTGGCTCTCCGGAGCGATATGCGTAAAGCTGATCCCTGCTCTCCTGCTTATTTTCCCTTTGTGGAGGCGCGATTGGAGAATGGTACTGGGAAGCGCTGTGGGGCTTTTTGCGGGATTAGTCATCGTGCCTGTCATAATTATGGGTCCGATGAAGACAGCCGTGGCATATGAATCTTTTTACCGGGGAACCATTATGGCCGGGCTCAGGGGTGACGCAGGCGGCAGTCTCGGCGGAGAACTCACAGGTATTACAAGCATTGACAGCAACTCCCCGATGGTGGTAATTCATAATATCATGCACCCTGAAATGAAGAGTCGCCCGAAAGTGGCCGACCCTCGTGTACGCATCGCTCACTGGATAATTGCTTTTGTCCTGATTGCAACAACACTGCTTGCTTCCGGGTGGAGAGGCAATTGGTTTGTTGGAAATGTTGACGCAACGCTGAAAGACGCGGCGTTAATGAGTGCATTCATCCCGCTGATGTTTGTGACCAGCCCTATTTTCCATCCTCACTATGTCGCAATGGCCATCCCGCTTGTGATGGTCCTTGTCGGAATACTGTGGGAACGGTACAAATACGGTAATATGCCGGTTGAGTGGAAGGCTGTTTTTTGCTTTGTTGTGGTCAGCCATCTTCTGACATCTATAGACAGAGCTCTTTTTTTTCTGTACCTCCGTGATTTCGGTCTCGTGCTGTTCAGTACGCTCACTCTCTGGGCCGCAAGCTTGATAATGCTCAGTCAGACTAATGAAAGGTCTTTTGCTTCTGCTGCTGTGCGCGGCACGGACCGGGCCGAAATACGCAGTATTGCGGTTGTTTTACCTGCCTTCAACGAAAGGGAGACTATCGGGCGGACCGCTGAATTCGTAATCAGGTTCTCGGAGAAGAATCCCATGTATTATTTTATTTTTGTTGACGATGGTTCCAGTGATGGCACTTCAGAGGTGCTCAGGACTGCCTTGGAAAACCGGAACACGGGTAAGGTCCTTTTTCACAGGCAGGAGGAGAACAAAGGCAAGGGATATGCAATTAGAAACGGTTGCAGTATGGTAGAGGCCGATGCATACTGCTTTATGGACGCGGACATGGCTTACACGCCCAGGTATTTGAAAGTGATCGAGAGGCGTTTGAGGGACGCGGATGTAGTAATCGGCTCTCGCAGCCTTTCTGCACGTTTGAGGGGGCGGACCGGGACTGTAAGGGCTTTTCTAGGGACATTATTTAACGGGCTGGTCAGGTATTTTCTCGGTCTTCCCTTCCAGGACACCCAGGCCGGTTTGAAGGGTCTTCGCAGGGAAGCCGCAATTAAAATCTTCGGCAAGAGCTATGTGAACGGGTTCAGCTTCGATGCGGAACTGCTTTTTCTTGCCAAGAAATACGGTTTCAGCATTGATGAAGTCGAAGTGGCGGACGAAGAAGACCACGTCTACAAGAAAGGGTGGGAACTTTTTGCGATGTCGATGTTCATGCTCAGGGAAGTCATTCTTATCCGATGGAGAAATCTGACGGGCAGGTATGACTAAGTGGAGCACTAAGCACGTTCTGCTAAGCTTCGATGTCGAAGAATTCGACATGCCGCTTGAATATGGACAAGATATAAGTCTCCCGGATCAGATCAGGATTTCGAGTGAAGGGCTGGTTTCGGTACTCGGCCTCCTTGACCGTTTGGACATCCCCGCAACCTGCTTTACAACTTTACGATTTGCTCAATCCAGGCCTGACCTTATCGGACGGATGATCCGGAAACATGAAATAGCGTCACACGGCTTTCATGATGCAATTCCCGACAAAGGCAATTTGCTGCGCTCCCGCATCGAACTGGAGGCATTAACCGGGGAAAGGATATACGGGTTCCGAAGCCCGAGATTCAGTCCAGTCAATCAAGTTGACGTTTTGGAAGCGGGATATGCCTACAGTTCTTCGGAAAACCCGATATGGCTTCCCGGACGATATATGAATCTGGGAAAACCGCGCTTACCATATCGCAGTGGGAATTTACTGAATCTGCCTGTCTCTGCGAGCCCTGTAATCCGGTATCCGCTTTTCTGGCTGAGCTTCAGGCATACGCCGCTCTGGTTTTTCAAGGTAATGTCATCCTGGGCACTGAAGAAAGACGGATATCTTAATATTTTCTTCCATCCATGGGAATTTGTCGATCTCGGAGTGTGGCATGTCCCGGCATGGGTGAAATATCCGAATGGCAAAAAGATGCTCGGAAAGCTTGAAACCTATCTCCTTTGGCTCAGGGAAAACGGACACTTCGTAACATGCCGGGAATTTACAAAGACATTCGACTGAGTGGAGGTTTTTGAAGGGCCTGACGGAGTTTTGTTGGTTTTTTCTTTACATTCTGTCTTCGTCGCCAACTGACCTCTTGTCATATGCACTTACTACTGCATTGATGCTCCCGTAGAAAGCGTCTTTCCCGAGCAGATCGGTAAGCTGATACCTGTCCAGCTCGGCCTTGACGAGGTCGATCACATTGCAAAACACAAGCCGGACCCCCTGCCTCTTCAAAATGCCGTGGATATCGCGAAGGGTTGATGCCGCGGTGAAGTCCACATCCGCTACCGCTGACGCCTCGATACAGAACCAGACCAGGGGGGGCTGTGCCCCGTTCGAGAGGTCGGCAACCTGCTCGGAGAGTTGTTGCGCATTGGCGTAGTACATAGTGTGGGCAAAACGATACATTAGAAGCCCGGGCCGCATTTGCTCCGGAGCGGTTACCGGCAGCAACCGCCAGCCGCCCATCTTGTCAGGTACGACTATGTCGTTCTTCGACCGGTAGCTCCGCCGCACATGCTCTATGAGTGACAGCACCATCGCAAGAACAATGCCCTGCTCAACGCCGATGAAGATCACCACAAGGGCAGTAATCAACGCCACCCAGAATTCAGGCGGGCGTTGGGTCCAGATCTTACGCATTTCTTTGACATCAATCAATTCCATGCCAATCACAAAGACCACTGCTGAGAGGACGGCATTCGGCATGTTGGCCAGCGGACCCGTAAGGAACAGCAGCACCAGGAGGACAATCAGACTCGTAGTGATCTGCGCCAGCTGGCTGCGTCCTCCGGAGCTCACGGCCAACTGGGTCTTGGTAGGGCTTCCGTTCACGACAAAGGTACCGGACAACGCCGCTCCGATGTTGGCCAGGCTCAGACCTATCAGATCTACTTCTTCGCTGAAGCGCTCGTTATAGCGGGCAGCGTAAGCCCGTGAGGTCGCTGCGCTCTGGGCCAGAATGACTACAAACATCGAAAAGGCGGTGGGAAGCAACTTCAAGACGAGACCCTGCTCCCAGTGGATGTCGGGCAGGCCGATCTTTGGCAGGCCGCCCGGAATTTTTCCAAGCACATGTACTCCGTGGGCTTCAAGATTGAACAGTGAGTTGGCGGCAATGGCGCCAATTACAGCAATCAGGGCGCCCGGGATTTTTTCCGAAATTTTCCTTGACCCGACTATGAGCACGAGCACGGTGATGGATATAGCCAAGGCGTAAAAATTCGTCTGCCCGATCTGCCTAAGATCGTTTATGATCTTGTAGATCAGACCCTGTCCGCCCCCCGGAAGACCGAACATCCCCGAGATCTCACCGACGGCTACCTGAACGCCGACACCGGTCAGGAAGCCGACGAGCACGGTACGCGACAGGAAATCCGCAAGAAACCCTAATCGAATGATACAAGCGATGATCAGGAAAACCGCCGACAGTAACGCGAGGACTTCTGCCAGTGCGAGCCACTCAGCCGACCCGGACACAGCCATCCCGCCGAGTGTACCAGCAAGAATGGCTGCCGTAGCAGAGTCGGCACCTACCACCAGGTGCCGGGATGACCCGAAGAATGCGAAAAGAGCCATCGGAATGAAGATGGTGTAAAGACCGGTGATCACCGGGGTGCCTGCTATCTTCGTGTAGCCCATCACCTCAGGAATGGCGAGGGCAGCCAGCGTGAGACCGGCTATAATATCTGTCGGCACCTGGGACCCTTTGATGGGCAGGATTCCCTGAAAAACAGGCACCCGCATCCCGTGTGCCGCTGTTTTGCCTTTTGGCATTGTATCCCCTTCCTCCAGCCAAAGCATCGTTAAGAAGGACCGGCCATCAATCTTTGATCAACTCTTCTTTACGTGCTCCCATTATGCAGACGCAAATCAAACCTCATGGTTTTTTATCCAGCAGCCGCATGAGTCCGATGAAGTCATCATCCGCCCACCCGGCGGACATTCCCTGGTCGTAGATTTTTTTAAGATGTTCCGTTTGTTCGAGTGATACTGAGAGATCGGCAGCGGTCTCCAATGTCAGGCGAAGGTCTTTAGCCATATGCTTGAGGGAAAACTGCGGGGTGTAATCACGCTGACGCAGCTTGGGTTCTTTAAGGTCCGAAACTCCCGAACGCGAAGCATTTCGCGCCAACGCATTGAAAAAGACTTCATCCGGGATTCCCGCCGCCCGGCACAAAGTCAGGCTCTCGCACAAAGTTTGGGCAACGCCTGCAATGTTCAAATTCATTGCAAGCTTCAGTGAACTGGCTGAACCCAGCGGCCCGATATGGAGGATGGCGCTGGATATAGGGCCGAGGATAGGGCGCGCTTTTTCGACGACTTCCGGTTCGCCGCCCAGATAATAAACGGTTTGCCGCTGCGCAGCCGCAAGTTTGCTTCCTGTAAAGGGGGCCTCCAAAAACAACGCACCGGTCCGCTGCACCTGTTCGGCAAAGAGCAGCGTCCATTTGGCGGAAATTGTGCTCGACTGGATCACCAATACTCCGCGGTCAAGCCTGGTTTCAATCTTATCCAGAACGGACTGCACTGCCGGAGGGTCGGCGACGATTATGAAGATCACCTCCGCGTCTTCCACCGCCTCCTGAATGGATAAGTGAAAGTTGGGAAAATCTTTGGGCGTCCGGTTCCAGCATCGCACGGCATGCCCATCGGAGATCAGATTTTTTGCCCAGGCGCTTCCAATAATGCCTAACCCCAAGACTGAAATTTTCATCATTTATTGTCACCTCTTAAGTGGGATCGAATGTGGTGCGCGAAGTGTGTCTGATAAGTGCTTATAAAGTTTTTGTTCACCTCCGCAAATTTTATCATATCATACCCACCCGGCTTTTTTTTACTGATGTAGCAGCGGCAACCTCAGGCCCAACAACGAGATTGTTTCACTGGGTTCGCCATTTCCTATTTTCATTTGTGATCGTTTATACTATTAAGGACATAAAAAACCATACGAAACCGTCAAATTTGACAGTGAAAGGAGATTTTTAGTATGAAGGTTATTCTTAAGGAAGATGTTAAAGACGTTGGTCACATAGGAGAAATGCTTACCGTCAAGGATGGATATGCGCGCAATTTCCTGTTACCCAGAGGGTTGGCATTGGAAGCTAATCCAAAAAATATCAAGGCCCTGGAACATGAGAAGAGAAAGATACAGGAAATGGTGAAGAAGGCGAAATCCGGCGCCGAGGAAGTGGCTTCAAAAGTGTCGGCTGTTACTCTTACAATTAAAGCGAAGGTCGGGGAGGAAGAGAAGCTTTTCGGATCTGTTACTGTCATGGATATAGCTGAAGCGCTCAAAAAGGAAGGATTGGATATCGACCGTAAAAAAATTGTCCTCGAAGAGCCGATCAAGAGACTGGGCATTTACAAGGTGGGGGTCAAAGTCCATCCTGAAGTCTCCGCTCAGTTTACGGTCCAGGTGGTCAGTGAATAAAACCCGTGTCGGGCGTCGCGCGTCAAGCGTCGTGCGCTGCGGAATGGATTTTTTGGGTGAAAAGTGAAGGATTCGGGAGTCAGCATAGATAAATTGCCTCCTCAAAATATCGAGGCAGAGCAGTCCGTTCTCGGCGCCATAATTTTTGACAATGAGGCCCTGCCCAAGGCCCTCGAAATGCTGGCACCCGAGGATTTCTACAGAGAATCTCACAGGCGTTTGTATAACACAATGCTCGATCTTTTCAACAAAAACGATCCCATCGACATTGTTACGCTTACCGATCACCTTAGAAAAACTGATGAACTCGATGCCATAGGGGGGATTGCTTACCTGTCAACCCTGGTCAACAGTATCCCCACATCTGCAAACATACGTTTTCATGCGAGGATAGTCCGTGAGAAGTCGCTGCTCAGGGCCCTGATACAGACTGCAACTCATATCAGCACAAAGGTATATGAGGATGACCTTGAAGCCGATGAGATGGTTGACTACGCTGAAAAAGTAATATTCGATATAGCTGATAAGAGGACCAAGACCTCTTTCGCCACCATGAAGGACGTGGTCAAAGACACCTTTAAATTGATCGAGCACCTTTATGACAAAAAAGAGGCCATTACCGGAGTCCCTACCGGTTTCAAGGACCTTGATGAGCTGACCGCGGGTTTTCAGCCGGGCGAACTGATCATCATCGGGGGGAGACCCGGCATGGGCAAGACCGCGTTTGCGCTTAATATTGCCCAGCATGTAGGCATCGAAATGAAGGAACCCGTTGCAGTATTCAGCCTGGAAATGTCCAAGGAACAGTTAGTGATGAGAATGCTCTGCGCAGAGAGCATGGTAGATTCCTCGCAGGTCAGGAAAGGGTTTATCAACAGGCAGGATTGGCCGAAGCTCACGAGCGCGGCAGGCAGGCTTTCGGAAGCTCCTATTTTTATCGATGATTCGTCGGGTCTTACGGTCCTTGAAATAAGGGCCAAGGCAAGGAGGCTCAAGATGGAGCACCGGGGGCTGAGCCTTGTAGTAGTCGATTACCTTCAGCTTATGAGGAGCAGGGGAAACCTGGAGCGCCGGGAGCAGGAGATAGCGGAAATATCACGCTCATTGAAGGCCCTTGCAAAAGAACTGAAAATACCGGTGGTCGCCTTGAGTCAGCTCAACAGGGCTGTGGAGCAGCGGAGCGGGAACAAACCGACGCTGGCCGACATACGGGAATCGGGCGCTATCGAACAGGATGCCGATGTTATCATATTTATCTACAAGGATGGCGAGCAGGCAAAGGACAATCCTGCGGTCAGGAATATTATTAAAATCGATATCGCCAAACAGAGAAACGGGCCCACCGGCGTGATTAATCTCACTTTCCTGTCGAATTGCACCAAGTTTGTCGATTACTCCGGCGTATCATACGAGGCTGAAGAAGAGGTGTACTGATGAGGAGACCTCCCGCTGTAGCAGGACAGTTTTATTATGGTACGGCAACACGTTTAAAGAGCCAGGTTGAGCAGTATGTCAGCAGGGACGCAGTCAGGGAGAAAGCGATCGGCGTCCTCTCGCCCCATGCCGGTCTTATGTATTCCGGTTACGTGGCCGGCGCGGTCTATTCGTCAATAAGCTTCCCCGATACCTTTGTCCTCCTGGGGCCTAATCATACCGGGCTCGGTCCACGCCTCTCTCTGATGGCATCCGGGGAATGGGAGATCCCAACCGGGATACTGCCTATTGATGAGGACCTGGCTGGAGCTATCGCAGCAGAGGTCCCTGACATGTCCAGGGACACGCAGGCACACCAGTTCGAGCATTCTCTTGAGGTGCAGTTGCCGTTCATCTCCCATTTTTCCGGCAGTGTCAGGATAGTGCCCGTTACTGTAATGAACGCTTCGCTGAAAGAATGCCGGACTATCGGAGAAGGGATAGCGAGGGCCGTCAGGAATTCGGGCCGCGAGGTTATAATTGTGGCAAGTTCGGACATGAGTCATTATGTCTCTGATGCGCTTGCCAGGACACTCGATGACCTTGCACTCCGTAAAGTGCTTGATCTGGACCCTGAAGGTCTCTATACCATTGTGACGGACCGGAATATTTCCATGTGCGGCTTTATTCCCGCTACGATAATGCTTTATGCGGCAAAGGCATTGGGCGCAGTCGAAGCCCGGCTTGTGAAATACGCGACGTCGGGTGAGGTGAGCGGCGATTACGATCATGTCGTCGGGTATGCCGGGGTAGTTGTAAAATGAACGAGTGTGAAGATGTCTCTGCCGCGGTTGTACTTGCCGGGGGCAGGAACAGTAGATTTCCGGAATTAAAAAGCTTCATAAACATTGAAGGATCACCAATTATCGCAAGGAATCTTGCACTGCTCAGGGAATTATTCAGGAAAGTATTTGTCAGCACCAATGACCCGGGACCATACTTTAAACTTGCCGGGCATTTCGGGGCGACGCTTTTAGGCGATGTGCTGGCCTCCAGGGGGCCTATGTCGGGAATTTATTCTGCCCTGATTAATGCAAAGGGGCCGGGTGTTTTTGTTGTGGCCTGCGATATGCCTTTTCTGAACAAAGAGGTCATCACATTCATCCGTGAAAGACGGCTGTGTTACTGCGGCGAATATGGGCCCTGCGACGCGGTTGTGCCTGTTTTCAATAACAGACCTCAGCCTTTGGCAGGCATATATTCACGAACGCTTCTGCCTGTTCTGGAGGAGGCTGTTATGCATGAGAAAACGTCGATGGTCCGTTTTTTGCACGAAGTGAGGACTTATTTTATAAACGAACCTGATATGCGGACAATAGACCCCGATGGCAGATCGTTTGTAAATATTAATACTATGGAGGATTATAAAACAATGATCAATTAACAATGACCAATGAACAATTAAGGGAAATTAATTTTCTTTTACCAGAATTGATCATTATTCATTATTTATTGATCATTGAAGTGTCATGGAAAGAGGACTTGTTGCTGAGATAGATTTGCGGGCGGTGTCCCATAATTTCGGGGTGATCAGGCAAATGACCGGAGGCAGGCCGGTCATAGCGGTGGTCAAGGCGGATGCTTACGGCCACGGCGCTGTCGAGGTCTCCGAAAGGCTGGTCGGAGATGGGGCCGAATATCTTGCTGTTGCTTTCATGGATGAAGCCAGGCAACTGAGAGAGGCCGGGATATCAGCTCCGATTCTCGTTTTTTTTGATTCGGATGTCAACGAAGCCTTTGAATACAATCTTACTCCTGTCGTCTGGACGCTGAAAGCGGCTTATGATCTGTCGCGCGAGGCGGTCAGACGCGGACGGCATATCACAGTGCATATTAAAGTGGACAGCGGCATGGGGAGACTAGGTCTCAGATGTGTCCCGGACAACTTTTCGGAGTGCGAAAAAGTCATCATCGAGATTTCCGGGCTGCAGGGAATCAATATCGAAGGGATTATGAGCCATTTCTGCGATGCCGACCTCAAAGATCTCTCTTTTGCGCGTTCCCAGATCAATGCGTTCAATGCCCTGAGGAAGAATCTGGCTGAGCGCGGGTTGCATATCCCCGTGTGTCATCTGGCGAACAGCGCGGCAGTGATGTCGCTGCCTGAATCCCACTATGATGCGGTCAGACCGGGGTTAATGCTTTACGGATGCTCACCGCTCGCCGGTGTTGATCGGAGACTGGTTCCCGTGATGAGCGTGAAGGCCAGGATATTGGCATTGCGGAAGCTGCCTCCCGGTACTCCCATCAGCTACGGGAGGACATTTGTTACCGCAAGAGAGAGCCTGATCGCCGTTATGTCGGCAGGTTATGCGGACGGTTTCAACAGGCTCTTTTCCAATAATGCCTCAGTGCTTGTTAAGGGCAAAAAGGCCCCGGTTGTGGGACGCGTGTGCATGGACGTCACCATGGTGGATGTTACGGAAATAGCAGATGTGTCCGAGGAGGATGATGTCATTATTATTGGCGGTCAGGGCGACGAGCGCATAGGTGCTGAAGACCTTGCACAGTTGTCAAACACGATCCCTTACGAAATAATGCTGGCCATAGGCAGCAGGGCAAAAAGAGTATATACTTGATCACGCAACAGGAATTCCCCCCTGAAATAGCGAAATAAGTTATAATTTTACAGAATAAATTTTGAATGTTGAGGGAGGTTTCAGTTTATGCTTTCTGAGAGGTCGCTAAGAATCAAACCATCTCCGACCCTGGCCATGGACGCCAAGGCAAAGGCCATGAAGGCGGCGGGGGCCGATGTGCTCAATTTCGGTGTCGGAGAACCTGATTTCGATACGCCTGAGCATGTAAAAGAAGCTGCTATCAAGGCTATAAGAGATGGTTTTACAAAATATACGGCTGTAGGGGGTATCGATGAGCTTAAAGAGGCGATAGTAAAAAAACTCCATACGGACAACGGGCTCGAATATTCAAAAGACGAGATTGTTGTATCGTGCGGGGCAAAACACAGCTTGTACAATGTTGCTCAGGCGTTGTTTAATCCTGGTGATGAAATTATTATCCCGGTCCCTTATTGGGTCTCCTATCCTGACCAGGCGCTGCTGAACGACGCTGTCCCTGTCTTTGTCCAGACTTATGAGGAAGATAATTTCATGCTGCGTCCCGAAGCCTTTGAAGCTGAAATAACAGGCAAGACGAAGGCATTGATACTGAATTCTCCTTCTAATCCTACGGGGTCTGCCTATGAACGGAAAGCGATCCAGGCAATTGCCGAGATAGCGGTCAAGAGGAATATTTTTGTCATTTCCGACGAGATATACGAGAAACTGATATACGACGGAGCAACACATATAAGTATCGCCTCGTTGGGCGGCGAGATCAAAAAGAGGACCATCGTTGTCAACGGCCTTTCCAAATCTTACGCCATGACAGGGTGGAGGATAGGATATGCGGCGGGTCCAAAGGACGTTGTCAAGGCAATGACCAACATACAAAGCCAGTCCACCTCGAACCCCAATTCTATAGCCCAGAAGGCGGCTGTGGCGGCCCTGACAGGGCCCCAGGACTTTGTATCTGTTATGCGTGCGGAATTCGACAGGAGAAGAAAAGTCCTGGTCAACGGCCTGAATGCTATTGAAGGCGTCAGTTGCCTTAATCCCAACGGCGCTTTTTATGCGTTTCCGAATGTCGCGAACGTTTACGGCAGGATCATAGGGAAAAGGCTGATTAACTCTTCGCTGGACCTGGCAACCTGCCTGCTGGAAGAGGCGAACATAGCGCTTGTTCATGGGGAAGCATTCGGAGATGACAAGTATATCCGCATATCATATGCGACATCGATGGACAACATAACGAAGGGCCTTGAGCGCATGGGGGAAACATTTTCAAAACTGAAGTAAAAAATGGCAAAAGGCTAATGGCAAAGGGCAAGGGGCTAAATTCCAGAACACAGTTTAAGCCTTTGGCTTTTGGCCTTAAGCCTTTTGCCATTGGCCAATAGCCATGTGTCCCATGGAAAAGTTTCGCTCAGGATATGTGTCGCTCACCGGAAGGCCGAATGTCGGAAAATCGACGCTTCTCAATACCATTATCGGAGAAAAAGTTTCGATTGTAACTCCGAAGCCCCAGACGACCCGGAACCGGCTTGTCGGTATCAAGACGCTCCATGACGCCCAGATAATATTCATTGATACCCCGGGCATTCACAAGCCGAAGCACAAGCTTGGAGAACTTATCGTAGCCGAGGCGCACAAGGCCGCTGCTGAAGTGGACATTGTTTTATTCATGGTGGAGCCGGAACTGCCGGGCCCCGGCGACAAA
Source organism: Nitrospirota bacterium (assembly GCA_963796345.1). GTDB lineage: Bacteria > Nitrospirota > Thermodesulfovibrionia > Thermodesulfovibrionales > Dissulfurispiraceae > JADFXI01. The sequence continues at coordinate 264,960 of CAWCLI010000009.1, forward strand.
CATATAGTGACAATGCTTGATGACCTGCATAAGCCGGTTTTCCTGGTCATCAATAAGGTCGATACAAGAAAGAAACCCCAGTTGCTTCCTGTTATTGATGCGTACAGCGGGCTTTATACATTCAGGGAAATAATCCCGGTTTCGGCGCTCAAGGGTGACGGCATAGATCTTCTCCTTAATAATATCGTCCAGTATCTCCCGGAAGGCCCGAAATACTATCCTGATGACATCATGACCGATCAGATTGAACGGTTTATGGCCGCTGAGAGAGTCAGGGAAAAAGTTATGCAGCAGACCGAGGAAGAGATACCTCATTCGGCGGCTACAGAAGTTGTCCAGTGGTATGAACGGAAAGACGGCGTAGTTTTTATCACTGTAAATATTTATGTTGAAAGAAAAGGACAAAAGGGTATAATAATAGGAAAAGACGGCGCGCGGTTAAAGGCCATAGGGACCGCTGCACGCCTCGAGATTGAGCAGTTGCTCGGAGCGAAAGTTTTTCTGGAATTATGGGTCAAAATCAAGAGAGATTGGCGAAGTGATAGTCGGTTTTTAAGTGAATTGGGGTTTAAATAATGTTTATTCAGATGAAGGTTGAGGGCCTCCTTTTTGATCCCCGGAGCGGCATGTATATCCTGCTCCTCCAGCAGGTGGACGGCAGTGAAACGCTCCCGATCTGGATAGGAAAGCCTGAAGCCGATGCAATAGCCCTTGCCCTCGGTAAAGTCATTACTCCACGTCCGCTTACTCATGACCTGGTCAAAAATGTCTTTGACGGGCTGAATGCCAAGGTGACAAGAATTGTCATTTCCGAAATTGTCGATAACACCTATTATGCTCTGATTTATGCAGACGCCGGTAAGAAAGAGATATCCATTGATTCACGACCCTCTGACGCAGTCGCTGTTGCGCTGAGAGTGCAGGCCCCTATTTTCGTGGAAGAACATGTACTCGAGGTGCGAAGGGCTGATGAGCTTGAAGAATGGCTCAAAAATCTGAAACCCGAAGACTTCGGCAATATAATGTGATTTGTTGAATGTTAAAGCGGACTCATGGCATTGTTCTCAAAAATGCTGTTTTCGGAGAAGCCGACCTCATTGTCACCTATTTGACGCCGCATTACGGATTATTAAAGGCCTTCGCAAAGAGCCCGCGAAAAATCAGGTCCAGATTCGGCAGCAGCCTTGAACCCCTTACCTATGCCAATATCTCTTTTTTCGGCAAGGAAGATGCCGGTCTCCCGAGGCTGACACAATCCGATATCATCAGGCCCTTTCATTCGCTGCGCTGTGATTTCAACTGCCTGCTTGATATATCGGAGATATTGGAACTGTGCCTCAACTTTCTCCCTGAAAGGGAGCCGGCGCCGGATATTTTCAAGCTGCTCCTGAATATGATGACAACGTTGGAATCTCATGCCGATGGGGCCACCAAACTGTTTTATCTTTTTTATAAGATGAGATTCCTGCAGGCTGCGGGCTATTTGCCGGGACTGTCCGCATGCGGGAAATGCGGCACGAAGACATCCTCGTGGGCCTTTGAGAATTCGAAGGCCGAACGTCATTATTTTTATGTCGAGCAAGGGGCGGTAATGTGCAGCCGCTGTATTACAGGTGGAGGCGGTTCAATGCCTCTGTCGCGGGGCTCTTTAAAATTTTACGAGAGTCTTCTAAAATGGGACCCCTCGGCAATCGGCAGGGTCAATGCGCCGGCACACCTTGTGGAAGAGCTAAGAGACATAATCGATGAGCATATCAAATATGCGCTCGGCCCTTCCCGGTTCGCCCATAAAAAAGGCAGGTAGAGGCAAAGGTTAAGGGACAGGTTAAGAAGAAAAAATTTCCATTGCTGTTATGTCTTAACCTTAACCTGGTTTTTTAAAGATATCTGTGAATGGCGTCGCTCAGCATCCGTGATTTTTCCTCGTCTCCGAAAATACCCACGCGTATAGTTATTTTGGAAGTGCCGCCCGTGACAGACTCTACCGATATCCAGATATCTTTTCCGTTGGCGAGTTTAGATTTAATTTTTGCGGTAAAGTTATCATGGTTGTCTTCAATTACCGGAAGTTTAAGTTCCCTGAGGGCGGATATGGAGGCAGCGTATACTTTCGCTTCGGGGGCCTTGATTTCTTCATCCAGTTGTCCCTTGAAATAAGCAACAGTACCGGCCCCGGCTGCCCCACCGGCTACCAGGGCTACGCATCCGGCGGATTGCACAGCCAGAAGCATGATCATAATGAATGTCATAAAACGCGACCGCATAATATTGCCTCCCTGCATGATAACTGATGATAGTGCTGCCCCATGTGCGCTTTTGCCGGGTACGTGATTACGGATGTCTTTAGCAACCGTACGCGTACAGTCAGTCGGTATTTTAATATCTTAAACGGCAAGTTTGTCAATGTTTCGCCTATAAAACTGCGGCAGAAAAAGACGCGACGCCTGCTATGGCGATAGGCTTCAGAAAGGAGAACAGCTATACTATGTCTTATGATAGCTTCATCGACGAGCACACAGAATTCAGGACTCTTTGATACTTGATCCCGAAGTATGAGAAATACTCACGGTATGATGTGTCATCGGTGGGAGGTCGTGTATGACGCGAATAAGAACAGGACGACGCAGGTATTACGATATTTTCTCCCATTTTTATGATGCTTTTATCAGGATGCATGCTCGACAGGATGAAGACGATACCCGGGATTTCCTGGTCGCTGCGGCCCATCTGGGGGGAAAGACCATGCCCCGTATTCTGGATATTTGCTGCGGTACGGGATCGGTGATCTTAACCTTTAAGGAGCGCTATCCGGAATCCGTGGCGGTAGGCTACGATTTTTCTCCAGGCATGCTACGAAAAGCTCAGGGAAAAAATGTCAACGGACGGGTAGTTTTCATCGAAGGGGATGCAGCGGATCTCCCTTTTGACGAAAACAGTTTTGACGTGGTGACCTGTTCCCATGCCCTATATGAATTGAAAGGAGAAACACGGCAAAAGGCCCTGCGGGAAATGAAACGGGTGGTGCGCCCCGATGGCTATGTGCTGCTCATGGAGCACGAAACACCCCGGAATCCGGTCGTTAAACTCCTTTTTTACATAAGGATGCTTTCCATGGGTTCAGATGACGCTCGCGAATTTGTCAAAGGGGGATTGGAACCTTTGAAAAAAATATTCTCCCGGGTCACTTTGAGCCATTCCCGGACCGGCAAAAGTAAGCTGATGAGTTGCCAAAAATGAGATCGAGCCACGATAATGTGTTTTACCATCTCATCCCTTCTTCGACAAGAGGAAGAGAAGTGTCTCATATTCTCCTATTCCGTCAGTCAGCTTCCGGCAGAATACATTGGCGCTTTGTCTTGACAATACTTTCTTTATCGTGATACGTTGCCTTTAATGCTGACAAAATGATTTTTTATCAGTTGCGGCGGCCAGCTTTCATACCAGTGCTGAGGGTCCGGTACCTTTGACAGCAATCTCCTGTTTTTCGCAAACTAGAGAATGGCGGCAGTCAGGGTAGCACACGGTTAATTTATGGACGGGATCATATGAAAAAAGAGAAGGGCATTTCAAGCATCGCAAACAAGGTTATCCTGGAGAGCATCTCGGAGGGAGTCTTTACCGTCGATCACGAGTGGCGGATCACATCGTTCAACAGGGCTGCCGAGGAGATTACCGGTATTCTGCGCGGTGAAGCAATCGGCCGCTACTGCTGGGAGGTCTTCCGCTCGAATATGTGCGAGGGCGACTGTGCACTGAAGCGGACAATGAAGGAGGGAAAATCCTTCGTCAACTCGTCGACCCATTTTGTCAACAGCCAGAAGAAGAGAATACCGATCTTGGTATCAACTTCGCTGCTGAAAAGTGCCGACGACGAGGTACTAGGCGGAGTCGAGACCTTTCGGGACATCAGCGTTGTCGAGGAAATGCGGCGGGAATTGAGCGGCATCGTGCAACTCGACGATATGGTCAGCCGGAGCCGGACGATGAAACGCATCTTTGACATCCTCGATCAGGTGGCCCTGAGCGACAGTACGGTGCTGATCGAAGGGGAGACCGGCACTGGCAAGGAGCTGTTGGCGCGCGCCATCCGCAATCTTTCCGCTCGGAAGGACCGCCGGTTCGTCGGCATCAACTGCGGTGCCCTGCCCGATACCCTTCTGGAGTCGGAGCTGTTCGGTTACAAGAAAGGCGCTTTTACCGGCGCTCAGAAGGACAAGCCGGGACTTTTCCTCGCAGCGGCAGGCGGGACGATCCTCCTTGACGAGATAGGCGACACGAGTCCGTCCTTTCAGGTCAAGCTGCTGCGCGTTCTTGAGGAACAGGAGTTCCAGCCACTCGGCAGTGTGGATAAGGTGCGGACCGATGTCCGTGTTATCGCCGCCACAAACCGTGATCTTGCGCAGATGGTCGGAGACGGTGCCTTCCGGCGCGATCTTTTCTATCGCATCAACGTAATTCATCTGAAAATGCCGCCGCTACGGCAGCGGCGTGAAGATATTCCTCTCCTAATCGAACGGTTTATCTCCCGGATGAATCGTATTAAAAACCGGGCCATCGCAAGCATTGACAGCGAGGCTCTCGCGCTGCTCATGGATCTTGCCTATCCCGGCAATATCAGGGAACTCGAAAATATCATCGAGCACGCCTTTGTCCTCTGTACTGACAGCACGATCGGCATCCGGCATCTTCCTGCCGACATCGTCACGCTGTCCAATAAGCAGGGAGCTGCACCGAGCGTGCCGGACGGTTCTGCTACGACCCTTAATGCGGCTATCGACTCGACCGAAACGAGGCTTATACTGGAGGCGCTCGAACGGAATGACTACAACCGCCGGGCTACGGCCGAGGAGTTGGGAATGCACAAGACGACGCTGTTCCGCAAGCTGCACCGCCTCGGCATAAAACTCCCGGACAAGGACGGACGATCGGCCTTCATAAAAAAGGGGGTATAGTTGCAATAGCGCAATGTTGCTACTCTATGCATCGGTAATGATTGCAGTTCCGCAATCTTGATACCTCTGTAGCAAGCCTCCGCCGCACTCCTTTCATTCCCTCCTATCGCCTTGTTATTGATAAGGTATTTTGACGTGCCATGCCGGGAAATGATCTATGGCACGACCTTTGCTTTTTACATAGCAATAACCTGAGAAAAGGATTTGGCCATGCGTATTGCCATGACTGTATGGGGTGATCGGGTTTCGCCTGTCCTTGACTGCGCGCGAAACTTGCTGGTTGCCGAGATAGTGGGGGGAGAGGTCGTCGGCAGGAAAACGGAGTGCTTCGACTCCAGCTTGCTGCCAGTGACGCTGCGGGAACTCAGACAGCAGGGTGTACAGGTGCTGATCTGCGGTGCTGTTTCGCAGGATCTTGCCACCGTAATTGAGAGCTGCAATGTCAAGCTGCTTCCCTTTGTTGCCGGCGACGTGGAGAAAATTCTTAAAACCGTTGCCCAAGGACGGTCAGTATCGGCCTTCGCCATGCCTGGGTGTCGATGTTCAGGGCGCTGCAGGGGAACTCGACGTAGCGGCTGCCGGATGAAACTGTCAGGCCCTCAACGTTGAGCATGTTTTACTAATTAGTGACAATAACAGGAGGATAGAAAATGCCGGGATTGAATCGTAAGGGGCCGGAAGGCGCAGGACCCATGACTGGCAACAAAAGGGGACTCTGTACTAGAACCGGGGGAGCAGGGATGCAAGGACAGGAACCGAACCAGGAGCAAGGACCGGGACAGGGTGTTTATCTCAAGCCGGGCTGCGGAAGAGGACAAGGGACCTGCGGCAGGGCCTTAAGCAGAGCAGTCGATGCCGGTGGACCGGATCGGCCTATTAGAATAAGAACCGGAAACCGGAAATCCATTGGAAACTGGCAGTATAAGGGGAGATAGACGATGCTGCATATTGTGTTAGCCGGCAGGGATCATGACGTTTTGGCACGATTTGGCGAAGCCCTCTGCGAGATCGGCCAGGTCGACATCACGCAAGTTAATTCCGCAGCAGAGACCCTGAAAGCTGTCGACGCTGGCCGCATCGACCTAGTGGTAGTCGGACAGAGCTTGGCGGACACGTCCCCTGTCGATTGTATCACCCGGCTGGTTCGCCAGAATGCGATGATCAACTGCGCGATGATCAGCGCCATGGAACAGGATGCCTTTCATGAGGCAACGGAGGGACTCGGCATCCTGATGCAGCTTCCACCGAATCCCTCTGGTGATGATGCTGCAGTCCTGCTGGATAAAATCGAGTCCCTGTCCTCGCTGCTCGGCGATGAAGCCGGAAAAGGAACACAGCAGTGATCATCAGCGTCGCAAGCGGCAAGGGCGGCACTGGCAAGACGACTGTCTCTACCAATCTGGCGATAAGTCTCGGCGGCGACTGCACGCTCCTCGATTGTGACGTCGAGGAGCCCAATGTCCACCTGTTCATGCATCCGCGCATCGATAGGACCGAGACGATAACAACCTTTGTCCCTGCTGTGGACAAGAGCCGGTGCACATTGTGCCGGAAGTGTGCGCAGATTTGCCGCTTCAGGGCGATTACGGTCGTGGGCAAAAAGGTCCTTGTCTTCCCGAAACTCTGCCACAGTTGCGGCGGCTGCCAGGTTGTCTGCCCTGAAGGGGCGATTATAGAAGATACGCGGGAACTCGGCGTCGTGGAATGGGGAACGGGAGCCGGCGTGCCGTTGGTCCAGGGAAGGATCCGGGTTGGAGAGGCTATGGCGCCTCCGATGATCCGGAAAGTTCGGTCGTCGGTGAATTCCGACGGTACCGTAATCATCGATGCCCCCCCTGGCACCTCATGCCCAGTCATTACGGCGATGCGTGGGGCTGATTTCATCGTGCTTGTGACGGAACCGACTCCATTTGGGCTCCACGACCTGCAACTTGCGGTCGGTGCGGTGAGAATACTTGGTATTCCCTGCGGGCTGGTGATCAACAAGTCCGACATGGGCGACGATCAGGTCTGGGAATATGCGCGAAAGGAACAATTGCCTGTCCTTATGGAGATACCGTTTGACAGGAAGATTGCCGAAGCCTATTCCTGTGGCAGGATGTTCGCCGAGGAGATGCCCGAATGGAAGCACCGGTTCAGAGAGATGTTCCGGCAGATCACCACGGCGGTCCTTGAAAACAAAGAGAGGAGGTTGGCGCAATGAAAGAACTCGTTGTCGTCAGCGGCAAGGGGGGGACCGGTAAAACGAGCCTGACAGCCGCTTTTTCCAGCCTTTCGAGCCGGCACATTTTATGCGACGCCGATGTCGATGCTGCCGACCTGCACCTCCTGCTCAAGCCCGAGATCAGGAAACGCACCGATTTTTTTGGCGGCGGGAAGGCGATAATCGATCCGGAAGGCTGCACCGGCTGCGGACGGTGCCGGGAGCTCTGTCGGTTCGGAGCAATAGACGAGAGGTTCGTAGTCGATCCGATTGCCTGCGAGGGGTGCGGGGTCTGCGTCGATCTCTGCCCGGTTGGGGCCATCGATTTCCCGACTCAGAAATGCGGGGAGTGGTTTGTCTCGGATACCCGCGTGGGGCCGATGGTCCATGCCTGCCTTGGCATCGCTGAGGAGAATTCGGGCAAGTTGGTCAGTTGCGTCCGCCAAGAGGCCAACAAGCTGGCAGAGGAACTAAATCTTGAGATGATCATCACTGACGGGCCTCCTGGCATCGGCTGTCCCGTGATTGCGGCGATCGGTGGAGCGACTGCCTTGGCGCTCGTCGTCGAGCCGACTGTTTCAGGACTACACGATATGGGCCGCCTCGCCGATCTTGCCCGGCATTTCAGGGTTCCCTGTTTTCTCTGTGTGAACAAATTCGATCTGAATCTGGAAATGACCGAGAGCCTGGAGGAAGAGGCCCGGCGGCGGGAGATGCAGGTTGTCGGGCGCATTCCGTTTGATCCTGTGTTCACGGAAGCGATGATTGCCGGCCGGACCGTTATTGAATATGGGAATAATTCCAGGGTTGCAGGTGCGGTGCGGGAGATATGGGAAACGATCGCCGGTTCGCTGGCGATACATAGACGCGGGTTACGCGTTTTGTAAATTACACAAAGACAGAAAAGGAGAATGAGAAACATGGCAAAGATACGTATTGCAATTCCATCAGAGGGTGAAGGCGGACTTGACGGCATGCGGGCGGGACATTTCGGCCATTGCGATGTCTTTACTTTTGTCGATGTCGAGGATGGTGTGATCAAGGAGGTTTCCACCATCCCGAATGGAGGGCATGTGCAGGGAGGCTGCATGGTTCCGGTAAACTTGCTGGCCAAGCACAACGTCAATGCTCTCGTAGTCGGCGGTATCGGCATGAGGCCCTTGATGGGTTTTCGTCAGGTCGGCATAACAGTCTACCATGATGACCAGCGGCAGGAAATCAGGCCGGTCGTGGAAGACATGATCGCAGGCAAGATCCGGGTTATCGGAGATGATCAGGTCTGCGGCGGCGGACAGCACTAAACAGGCAACTATTCGGGAGGAAAGAATGAAAATTGCGGTGACTGCGAAGGGCAGGGACCTTGGCGCAGAGGTCGACCCCCGCTTCGGCCGGGCGGCCTATATTGTTATCGTCGACACGGAGACGATGGATTACGAGGTTATTGACAATGCGGCCAACGTCAATGCCTTTAAAGGTGCGGGGATTCAAGCGGCAACGATGATCTCCGAGCGTGGGGTCGAGGTGCTGCTCACCGGCTATTGCGGCCCAAATGCCTTCACTACGCTCGAAGCTGCCGGCATCAAGGTCGGCAGCGATACAGTCGGAACGGTCGCCGAGGCATTGGAAACCTTCAAAAAAGGAGGCGTTCGATACAGCGACGCGCCCAACGCGGAAGGACAGTGGTAAAGTGCAATGAGCAACGAAGCTATTGAGAGAGGTAATCGGTAATATACTTCCGAGGAGGCTGTAAATTACTTAGATTGACTCCAACGTGATACGCTATATGCTCATTGCAGCTTATTTGCACAGGCGATGGAGTCGGTCTAGGTTGATTTCCTGAGACTTGAAAAATTGATCACTGGCAGAGAGCTCGACGGGTCATGTCGTTTTTGATGGAAATTTATCAGAACTGTCGCTTTTCAACCACAGGCGAGAAATTTTTTTGAAAATAGCGGAAGAAATCTTGTCAGCAATTCCTTGTTCCAAAAATGCGGAGTATAAGTAGTACCTCTCGTCAATTTAAACTTATGGTGGGGGGATTTCATTATAATTGACAGTGTTTTATGCCCTATGATAGGGTGAACAATATGAAGAAAACCATACAGATAACAGACAGTATTTTTGAAGAGGCCCGAAAGCTCGTGTTTCGCGATCATACCACCATGAAAGCGCTTGTCGAAGAAGGCCTACGTAAGGTTATTACCGGGCGAAAAGAGCAGGGACCTTTCAGGTTGCGCAATGCATCGTTTAGAGGCAGGGGTCTTCAGTCCGACTTTACCGGGACTTCCTGGCAAGCCGTGCGTGATGCCATATATGAAAGGCACGGCTCGTGATCGCCATTGATTCCGGATATTCCGGGGAGATTTCTTAATATGCCTGTGCTTACAGGTCTTGACACCTTTGAGAAGAAGTGGCCGAAGGAATTAAAAGGCGCAAATACCGGACTTGTCGTACACCCCGCTTCGGTCAACGGAAAACTGGAGCATGCGTCGGACATCTTCATGCAGTCGCGCAAGATCAAACTGAGGGCGCTTTTCGGTCCCCAGCACGGCATCCGCGGTGAGACGCAGGACAACATGATCGAGTGGGAAGGGTTCAGGGACGAGCGCACCGGATTGCCTGTTTTCAGTCTTTACGGCGGCACGAGAAAACCAGTGCCTGCAATGATGAAGGGCATCGACATAATGGTCATTGATTTGCAGGATGTCGGTTCGCGCTATTATACGTTTATCTGGACTATGGAACTCTGCATGCGGGCATGCCTTGAGGCCGGCAAACCGTTAGTGGTCCTGGACAGGCCGAATCCTATCGGGGGCACTGCAATGGAGGGTCCGGTCCTCGATATGGGTTATTCATCGTTTGTCGGACAGCGGCCGCTCCCTGTGCGCCACGGTATGAGCATAGGGGAAATTGCTTCTTATCTCAAGGAATCATTTTATCCGGGTCTTGCATTATATGTCATTCCAATGCAGGGCTGGCAGCGAAAGATGTGGTCCAATGAGACTGGACTGCCCTGGGTTTTGCCTTCGCCCAACATGCCGACAATTGATAGTGCAACCGTTTATCCCGGCATGTGTCTCCTGGAAGGGACAATGATCAGTGAAGGACGCGGCACGACACGCCCTTTCGAGATTTTCGGCGCCCCCTACGTCCAGCCCGACAGACTGGTAAAAGAACTGAATACGCATAAACTCCGCGGCGTATTTTTCAGGCCAATGTACTTTCAGCCCGCATTTCAAAAACATGCCGGCGCCTTCTGCGGCGGGGCGCAGCTTCATATTACGGGAAGAGGGCAGTTCAAGCCCTTTAAGACAGGGGTTGCCGTTATCAAGGCGATGCACGACCTCTACCCTGATGATTTCTTATGGAAGCTGCCTCCGTATGAGTATGAGACGGAGAAAATGCCCATCGATATTTTAGCGGGAAGTGAAAGAATCAGGGCCGGGATAGAAAATGGGGAAAGTCTTGATCTGATGGAGGAGTGGTGGGGGGAACAGTGCCGCACCTTCGGACGGAATGTGCGAAGAGAATTTTTGCTTTATGGCTGAAGGGATAAATTGTTTTGTCCCCGCTGCAGGCCTCGGCGAGCGGATGAGGCCGATTACGGGCTACCTGCCAAAGACGCTGCTTCCTGTTCTGGGCAAACCGGTGCTGGGACATATACTGGAAAAACTCTCCGGGCTTCCGGCACATCGAATAGGCATCAATCTGCACTATAAAAAAGAGGCGATCAGGGACTGGATCGAAAAATCACCATATAAAACCCGCGTGCTGTTTTTCCCGGAGGACCCGGTGTTGGATACCGGGGGCGCCCTGAAGAACGCTGAAGCGTTCTTGTCAGGCGCGAGGTCATTTGTTGTTCATAATGCCGATATCATGTCTGATATCGATTTATCAAAGCTGGTTGCGCACCACAATACCTCGGGTAACATGGTGACGCTTGCGGTCCATGATTGCAGCCGTTTCAACACGGTCGCTGTGGACGGCAACGGCAATCTGAGGGGAGTGGTGGGAAAGGGGACGCTGTCCGGTCCCGGAAAAGAACGCCTGACAGCCTACACTGGCATTGCAGTGTATAGCAGGGAGTTCCTCGCATTTCTCCCTGAAGGGAAATCGAGTGTTGTCGATGCCTGGCTGAATGCAGCAGCCTCCGGATTTTTGATCGGCACTCTGGACGTAACCGGGTCGTACTGGTCTGATATAGGAACACCTGCCGCCTATGCTTCGGCTGTTTTTGATGCCTTAAAAGCCGACGGCGAAACAGTTTATTTTCATCCGGAAGCGACGGGCTGCGCCGGGGCCCGCCTCAATGCTTATAGCGCGGTCGAAAGCGGTTGCGGCATCACGGAGGGCGTCTCGCTCAGAAATTGCATTGTGCTGCCGGGGAGCGTGCCTGACAGGGGCTCTTACGAAAACTGCATTGTAGGACCGGATTTTGTTTTCTCATTCGGGGAATGTAAAACAATGCTGCCGACAGGCCGGCCCGGAACGCTCATCGGCGTCGGCGGTTCCGACAGAAGATATTTCAGAATTAAAAAAGATGGAACGACAGCGGTGCTTATGCAGTGCGCGGAAGGGGACGCTGATTTTGAGCGGCATATCGAATATACACTTTTTTTCAGAAAATTCGGGCTTCCCGTGCCTGAACTCATCAGCGCACGGCCTGAAAGGATGAGCGCCGTTTTCGAAGACCTTGGAGATGTCTCACTGTACAGCTGGTTGAAATGCCCTCGCCCTGTCGGGCAGGTGGAAAGGATGTACAGGAAGACACTCGATATAGCGGTAACTCTTCATAGTACTGTAACCGGTCATGCAGCCGAATGCCCGCTCCTTGCAAACCGGATATTTGATTATGACCACCTGCGCTGGGAGACTTCATATTTTGTCGAGAGGTTTGTCAAGGGTGTCAGAGGGATTACGCCCGATAATTTTCAGGCACTGGAGGATGAATTCAATCACCTGGCTTTGAAAGTCGGCGGCTTTTCCAGGACAATCATTCATCGCGACTTCCAGTCACAAAATATCATGGTCGGGCAACCGGAGGCGCCCCGTATTATTGATTATCAGGGCGCGCGGATGGCCCCCCCTGCTTATGATGCGGCCTCGCTCCTCTGGGACCCGTACTACCGCCTTGACGACGCAGTGAGGGACCGCCTTCTGGCGTACTATGCGGAAGGCATGCGCTCTGCAACAGGCGTGAGGTTCGATCCTGACCAGTTTTATGAGAGCCTGCTTCCGTGCCGCCTGCAGCGGCACATGCAGGCTCTCGGAGCGTACGGGTTCCTTTCTTCCGTGAAAGGCAAGAAGTTTTTTTTGAAGCATGTGCCGGAGGCGTTAAGGATGCTGAAAGAAGAGGCGGCCATGGCAAAGGATGAGTATCCTGTTTTATATTCACTTGTGATGAAGATGTAATATAAGTAATTGAGTCCGGAATGCAGGCGTGTAAAACATAAACATTATAATGTTATAATATAAAACTAAAATTAGCCTTAGCGTATTGCAAATTTTGGGAAAAAAAGGGAGGATGACAATGAAGAGAGTAATTAAGTTTTTTGTTTTAACGGCGGTATTGACTTCCTTGATGGCAGCGTTTGCGAGTGCCAGCTTTGCCGACGATAAGGACAAGGCCGTTGCCCTGGTAAAAAAAGCCGTGGCTTATTACAAGGCAAATGGCATGGAAAAAGCGCTTGACGAATTGAATAATCCGTCGGGGCAGTTCGTTGACGGCCCGTTTTATGTATTTGGTTACGATTTAAAAGGGACGATGCTGGTAATGCCGGTAAATCCTTCCCTTATCGGGCAGAATCTTATGGATGTGCCGGATGCCAACGGCAAGATGTTCCGGAAAGAAATCATAAATACAGCCGTGGCTAATGGAAGCGGCTGGGTGGATTATATGTATAAGAATCCCAAGACAAAAACAGCCGAAGCCAAAACCTCATATTGCGAAAAAGCCAATGATATTGTACTTTGCTGCGGAATATATAAAAAATAACACATGACTATCAAAGCCAGACTATTGACCAGTTCGGCGGTGATGATATGCGGCCTGGCTGTTGTGGCTGCGATCAGCATTTATGCGACTTCGAGCATCAAGAGAAGCATTAACCAGCTTACCTCTTCTTCAACGCCAATACAAATTAAAACTACCGAGCTGCAAAAAAACATAGAAAGTCTTTCAGGCACTCTCTTAAGACTCGGTATTTCGAGCGACCCGCAGGAAGTGAAGCAGCTTACCGAAGCAGTAGACAACTATAGGAATACCATTGAGACAATTATAGGTGAGATCAAGAAACTGAATTCATCCGGGACCGCAGATGTTGATATGTCTGTCTTTGATAACCTCCATAAAGTATTGTCCGAGGCTGTGGGGCAGAGACTGGCCAACATCGCGCTCTTTAAAACAGACGCGGCCAATGTCGATTCCTCATTGCAGCTTGTGGAAAAAACTATGCAGTCTATCAGAAGTGAGATGAATGCCCTGAACTCCACGGGCAGTAATTCAGTTGCCGAAGCAGTACAATCCTCCTCCCAGTTGTTCGGGGGGACCAGTGCTGTCAAGGACATGATGATCGATATGAGGGAGATGAAGATCGCCCTTGATGACCTGGAGTTGGCGAAAACCAGGCCTGAGGTCTTTGCGCTCAAACAAAAGGTCAAAATATTGAATAATAATATTCAGCATGCAAAGGTCGATGACCAGGCAGTGAGGGAGGTCAAAGAGAAGATCGGCGGTGTAAATGAACAGTGTGTTAAGGCGGGTGATGGTTTGTTTGCCTTGAAAATGGATATGTTGAGCGGAAAAAATGTCGAGGCGCAGTTTCAAAACATCACAAAACAGATATCGAACTCGCTGACGGAGATGAGCCAAAGATTAGTTGCAGTAGTGGATACAATGGAAGGCCGGGTCAACAGGAACCGCGCAGAAGTCGATAACGCGCTTGCCGCCAAGAATAAAATCGGGTTGATCAAAGACACTGTCAATACTATAAGCGTTGATATGAAATCCCTTAATGCAAAAGTGCGCATATTGATGCTCAGTGATTCCGATGAAAGTTACGGCAGAGCTGTGGCTGAGATAAAATCGACCCTGGCCAGTCTGACCCAGGGCGTTAATAGTGCCAGAAGCGGGATTTCCGGGCTTCAGCAGGATAAGCTTTTGAGGAGCATTAATGCTGCGATGGCAGACCTGAAAAAAGCCGAAGGGTCTATCTATCGAATAATAGACGCCCAGAAAAAAATACTTGACAGTAATGCCCTGGTAAATAAGACAGTTGCAGAGGTCAAGGCCGCCACGCTTAAAGAGATCAAGGCAGGAGAGGAAAGAGTCAAAGATACGGCGGGCCGCCAGGAGGCGATGGTTGCAAGCGTAAATTCCATGGTTAAGCGGCTTTCGGGTCTTATACTTATTGTTGCCTGCATCGTGGCTGTTATTGCTTTGATGAGTTCCATCGGCACCGTTGCCAGGATAAATAAATCCATACAGAGGATGATAGTTATGCTGAAGGACATTGCCGGCGGTGAAGGTGATCTGACGAAGCGCCTGGATGATGCTGCCGGGGACGAGTTTGGCGAGGCAGCGCGCTGGTTTAATGCCTTCCTGCTGAAACTCAATGGGATTATCGGCACTGTTGCACACAACACGGCCCAGCTGGCGGATGCTTCGGGCAAGCTTCATGAGACAGCAAAAAAAATGATGACAGGCGCCGGGGAAGCGGCATCCCAAACCGATAGTTTGGCCACGGCGAGCAACGAGATGGCATCGACATCCGATGAGATAGCAAAAAACTGCGTGCTCGCAGTGGAAGGCTCTATGCATGCGGATAAGGCCGCTGCATCAGGGGAAGCGGTGGTGGGTGAAACTATCAAGGTCATGAACAGGATTGCGGAACAGGTTTCAAGCGGCGCGGAGATGGTGGCGAACCTGGGGAAGAGGTCCGACCAGATCGGTGAGATAGTTGTAACGATAAAGGCCATTGCGGACCAGACCAACCTGCTGGCCCTGAACGCGGCTATCGAAGCTGCCCGTGCCGGAGAACAGGGGCGCGGTTTTGCCGTGGTCGCCGACGAAGTCCGGTTACTGGCCGAGAAAACCGGTGGGGCCACCCAGGAAATTTCAGAATTGATCAGGTCGATCCAGACAGAGATCAGGAGCGCTGTCGATGCCATGGAATCGGGGGTAGCAGAGGTCAAGAACGGGATAACCGATGCTGATAAGTCCCGTATTGCCCTTGAGGATATACTTAAACAGATAAAAGACGTGGTGATGCAGGTGAACCATATAGCTGTTGCTGCCGAGGAGCAGACAGCCACTACCAGTGATATCAACAGCAATATTCAAAGGATAACCCAGGTAGTCCAGGAAACGGCTGCAGGGGCACAGGAATCGGCCTCTGCATCTTCGCAACTGGCCGGCTTTGCTGAAGATCTGCGCAAGCTGGTAGGACAATTCAAACTGACGTCGGGGAGCAACGGCTGAGAGAACCCGGGGCTGTCGATGTGCTAAAATGCCTTCGGTATGAGTGATCGTCTGCATGCAATACTCGAGAAGCTCCTCGATTTCCGCAGGGAGAGAGACTGGGAACAGTTCCACAATCCTAAAGACCTCGCAATCTCGGTTGTGCTCGAAGCCAGCGAATTCCTCGAGGAATCCCAGTGGAAAAATGACGCTGAGGTAAAACGCTATCTGGCTGAAGGCGGATTGTCCCGTGTCAGAGAGGAAATTGCCGATATAGCCATTTACATTGCAATTCTCTCTCACGACCTCGGCATCGATCTGCTCGAGGAGATGGAGAAAAAGATCAAGAAAAACGAGGAAAAGTATCCCGTAGAGAAATCAAAAGGATCGGCGAAGAAATACGATAAGCTGTAAGATAAACTTTCTGCGCCTTATCAGTGCTGTAAAGCGAGGAGTTCCCCAGTATGATCTGAGCCTATCGTCAAGGTTGAAACAAAGGGGGAGATAGATGAGAAAGCGAATATCGATGAGAGTTCTGCCAGTATTTGCGCTGCTGATTTTCTTTTTGCCTGGCGCAGCAGGAGGCCATGAAGATAATGCCTCAGTAAATGCCGGAATTGTTGAGAGGACGGGTCAGAATATCCCCCTTGACCTGACCTTTCTTGATGAAGACGGTCATGCGGTCACGTTGCGCGATTTGGTTACCAAACCTACTATACTCACACTTGTCTATTATTCATGCAGCGATAGTTGTCCGCTTATGCTGGGAGCACTGGCTTCCGCATTGGGAGAAGTCAAGCTTGGGCCCGGCACGTATTATAAAGTGATAACGATCAGCATCGACAAGGACGATACCCCCGCAATCGCAAAGGAAAAGAAGGGCAATTACATCAAGGCAAGTGGCATTAGATTCCCGGCTGATGCCTGGCTATTTTTAACAGGAGGAGAAGAGAGCATCAGCAGGCTCACCAAAGCCGTGGGTTTTAGTTATCAGCAGGAGTCCGGCATCGGAACGGCCGGGTCCAACCCGCGGAAGGAATCTCAAGGGTTCATCCATCCTACGGCGCTGATATTCTTGGGGCCGGACGGCAGGATCATCAGGTACATATATTATGGACAATCCCACTACGCATCGCTCTCGCACGCTTCCTTTTCACCTGCAGATTTGACATTGGCTCTCACCGATGCTGCAAAAGGAAAAGTTCGGGCCGGGTCCATAAATCCTATACGCCTATGCTTCCCTGGCATATCCAGGCAGCAGGAAATATTTTATACACTATTATCGATAGTCGGCGCCTTAACGCTTCTTTGCGTAGCGGTCTTTTTTATTTACCTGAGAAAGACCGGAAGACGGTCTGTCAGAGGCGAAGGGAAAAGCGGCCAACTGTAACCCTATTGTGGTGGCGCATCTGGCGCGCGGACCACTTCGACAGCACAGGTCCGGTCAGTGTACGAAGAAAGGCTTCGATTAACTGGACCATCGGATATTCTCAAGCGTCTCAGCCTCATATGGCCGTCTTTCACATATCCCGGAATCCTGGCACACCGCAAACCACTTTTTACGCTTTTTTTCTCTATATTTAACTCAATTGACTTGATATTTCTTGATCGTTTGATATACTACCTTTAAAAGAGATTCCCTTGATTGTTAACACGATGGAAAATAATCACAACAATATTTTTCTTGGAAGAAACGAGCAGAGTTCTGTTAAATGGTGATAAAAGACGATAAGCATCATAGACTTAAACTCCTCAGAGGCGTATGCGAAGGCGCTCAAAACATACTCATTTTAATATATGCAAATCCTGATCCGGATGCGCTTGCCTCTGCGCTTGCACTTAAAAAGATTTTAGACACGGAGAAACGGACCGTCAGCATAGGCTATACGGGAGCTATTGGAAGACCCGAGAACGCTGCAATGATAAAAAGGCTTAAAATCCCGGCCTTCCCGGTAAGCAAAAAAGAAACTGCCCTTGCCGAAATTATAGCTTTGGTGGACGCACAACCGCAATTCTTTGCCGAAATCAGCCGTCCCCGTTTTGATATTGTGATAGATCACCACCCGCTGACGGACAAGTTGTCGGTCAAGTTTGCGGATATAAGACCAAACTATCTGTCTGCTTCGTCCATAATGACAGAATATCTCAGGGCTGCCGGCGTCCGCCTCACAAAAAATCTGGCTAGCGCCCTTTTTTACGGGATAAAAACAGACACGCGGCATTTTATGGGCGAGTTGAGTGATGGCGACCTTGAAGCCATTAAATGGCTAAACAAAAAAGCCGACAGATATATTGTCGAGCAGATAGATTTCTCTCAGTTCTCTCAGGAAGGGCTTGACTACTTCAGCATTGCACTCGTCAGAAAACTTTTTATGAATGGCGTCATGTTCTCGCATCTGGGGCCGGTACCTTTTTTTGATATTTGCGTGCAGGTGGCGGACTTTTTTATTAGAGTGGAGAATGTATCATGGGCTCTGGTTACAGGAGTAGTGGGTGACAGGCTGGTGGTGATCTTTAGAAATAGCGGCATCAAAAAAGACGCGGGGCATCTTGCGCGCAAGGCTTTCAGCCAATTGGGAAGTGCTGGAGGACACAAATCAATGGGACGTGCGGAGATGAGTCAAAACTCCTTACCCCGAGGGCTTCTTTTGACTGATAACAAAGGAATCGAGCGATTCGTATTGAGTACGCTTGCGAGGATTAACACTGTATTCATGCCCATATTAAAATTGGTCAATAAATAAAGGATGTCGAAGGTCTGACAGACGTCTACTGCGCATTTCCAGATTACGAGTTCCGCTGAAGAGTACTTTTGCAGCTTCAACTGGATTGTCCGGCATGGGCTGATTAGAACATTTCCTTCTTTGTTGTAAAAACCTTGGCATTTATGTCCGGATTATTCGTGAGCAGACCCTTACTTATGGTATAATTTTACATGGCTGTTTTGCAGATCAGGAAATACCCTGAACCAATTCTGAAGAAAAAAGCGCTGCCGGTCCAGCATGTGGATGATGCCCTGAATACCCTCATCGACGATATGATCGAAACGATGTATGCTGCACCGGGTATCGGCCTTGCCGCTCCGCAGATCGGTGTCTCCCAGAAGGTTATTGTAGTTGATGCGAGCACGAGAGAAGAGAAGCATCCCCTTATGGTGCTTATCAATCCCCAGATTATCGAGGCTGATGGATTCAGTGAGTTCGAAGAAGGATGTTTGAGTGTCCCTGAATATACCGCTGTTATCACCAGGGCGGAAAGGATAATTGTAAAGGGGCTGGACAGGACTGGCTCTCCTGTGGAGATAGAGGCGTACGGTCTGCTTGCCCGGGCGCTTCAACATGAAATCGATCACCTCGACGGCGTATTGTTTGTCGACAGGATGAGTACGATCAAGAGGGAATTCTTTAAAAAGCGGTACCGCAAAGCGTTGAAAGAGCTCCACGCAGGAACGTAAGGATATCTTGTGTCCCTGATCTTTTTCGGCACTCCCCATTTTGCCGTTCCGTCCCTGCAGGCATTAATAAGCAGTCAGGAGGATATTGCACTGGTGGTAACTCAGCCTGACAAGCATAAAGGCAGGGGGCATGTCCTCGCATCGCCTCCTGTAAAAGAGCTTGCTGCCGCGCACGGTATCGGTGTTATACAGCCTTCAAAAATAAGGAGCGAAGCGTTTTATCAAATCCTGAGGGAGATATCTCCGGAGTTTATTATAGTGGTGGCATACGGGAAAATACTGCCTGATGCGGTCCTCAGAATACCGGGATCAGGATGTATCAATGTCCACGGTTCTCTTCTTCCGAAATACCGGGGCGCGGCGCCGGTCCAATGGGCGCTGATTAACGGAGAAAAGATTACAGGCGTCACGACGATGATGATGGACAGCGGCATGGATACCGGCGATATGCTGATGCATGCCGAAATCGGGATTCAGGACGCCGACAATTCTGAAACGCTCGCCGGCAAACTCGCTCAACTTGGGGCGAGAACTCTTGTCGAGACAATTGAAAAGATAAGGTCGGCAACTGTCACTCCCATACCGCAGTCCGGTGATGCAACATATGCGCCGCCGCTGAAAAAAGAGGACGGCAGAATCGACTGGAAAAGGAGCGCGGAGGAGCTGCTGCATTTTGTGAAGGGCATGTACCCGTGGCCTTCTGCATTCAGTTATATTAATAATGAGATGATAAAAATAATCACAGTGAAACCGCTTCCCGGAACAGGCTTGCCCGGAAGGATCGAAAAGGCATCGGGAGGTCAACTCGTGGTCGGTACAGGCAAGGGTCTGCTTTTGATAGAAGAACTCCAGCCAGGCGGCAGGAGGATAATGACTGCAGGCGCATTTCTGTCCGGCCGGAGGTTGAAAGAAGGATATGAAACGTTTTCTTAGAGGTTTTATTTTAAAGGTGCTTTATCCGCTGCTGATGCTCGCCGGGGCTTTTCTCAAAGACAGAAAGGAAAAGTTCCAGCGTTTCATTATCGATCTCAACAACAGGCTGATCAGGTCGGAGCCCGAGAGGTACAGGACAAAGAGGATCCTCCTGCTGCTGCCTCATTGCCTCCAGACCGAGGAGTGCGACGTCAGAATAACCAATGATATCTATAATTGCAAGCGGTGCGGCAAGTGTGGCATTAAGGACCTTATACAGGTTGCCGTTGACAACGACCTGAAGCTTTTCGTGGCAACAGGAGGCAATCTGGCCAGGCGCATTGTCAGCGACGTTAGGCCTGAGGCTATTGTGGCTGTTGCCTGCGAAAGGGATTTAAGCAGCGGCATTGTCGACAGCTATCCTTTGCCTGTTATGGGTGTCCCCAATGAGCGGCCTTGCGGCCCATGCCGCAATACGAGGGTGGACCTGGAAAAGGTAAGGGAAGCCATTCAGTTCTTTGGGGGGCATCCCCAAAAAATTATAAATGATGAATTATAAATGATGAATTATGGAAAAATTTTATTTAATTTTATTCCGCAATTCATCATTTGTTATTGATAATTCATCATTGCGTTAAAATCTATGTCACCTTCGAGGGAACGCGCTGTCTTAGCTCTTAATGGAATTTTCA
The DNA here is from genome assembly GCA_963796345.1 of Nitrospirota bacterium. GTDB lineage: Bacteria > Nitrospirota > Thermodesulfovibrionia > Thermodesulfovibrionales > Dissulfurispiraceae > JADFXI01. The sequence continues at coordinate 285,631 of CAWCLI010000009.1, forward strand.
AACGGGGGAGAAAGCCAAAGGAAGTAATCCAGGAATTATCATGGGAGGAAGACAAGAGGGAGAGGGCCTTTCTCATGGAACTGGTATACGGCGTTTTGAGGTACAGGGACTTCCTTGACTGGATGCTGAAGGATTTTATCAGGAAGCCTTCCGGTTTGTCTTTTGATACGATCAATAATCTTAGAATTGCGGCATACCAGATTATATATATGCGTGTTCCCGAATGGGCGGTTGTGAATGAGGCTGTCGATGTGGAGAAGTCCCATAAGGGAAGGGTGCCATTCGTGAATGCGGTTTTGAGGAGCTTTCTCAGAAAAAAAGCGTCGAGCGCGCCCGACGCTCAACTCTCGACGCTCGACGCTGTAAGTGCCATTTCAATCAGTACGTCTCACCCCCGGTGGCTTGTCAAACGGTGGGTCAAGCGGTTCGGATATGATGATGCTATGGGTCTGGCCCAAAGGAACAATGTGATTCCGGCGCTCACTATAAGAATCGATGACCCGGTGGAACGGGAAAGGGCCATGCCCATCCTCGCCTCCAATGGGGTGCGCGCCCATAAGACCATTTACTCTCCTTCCGGAGTTGTTCTGGAGGACCTGGGACCGTGCGACTTTTTTGGTACCCCGTGGGACTTCTCCTTTATTGTCCAGGATGAGGCGGCACAACTTATAACTTTTCTGCTGGCGCCTGCTCCGGGAGAGACGATACTGGATGCGTGTGCCGCTCCCGGCGGCAAGACCACTCATATCGCAAAACTTATGGGGGACAGCGGAAAGATTATCGCGGTCGAGACAGAATCGCAAAGGATAAGGCTGCTTGAGGAAAATATCTCCAGGCTGGGTATTCGCTCGGCCGCAGTTGTGCAGGGTGACGTCCGCTATTTGCCGGACAGTATAGTGTGTTCTGCCGATGCCTGCGGTTTTGACCGTATTCTTGTCGATGCCCCTTGTTCGGCCCTGGGAGTTGCGAGAAGAAACCCGGACGTAAAGTACCGGCACCACCCGAAAGACCTTCAACGGTTCAAAGAGAAACAGCTCGATCTTCTCCAGGCGGTTTCCCGGTATCTGAAGAGAGGCGGCAGTATGGTATATTCAGTATGCTCGACAGAGCCGGAAGAAGGAGAGGAAGTAATGGGAATGTTTTTGCACAGTAACCCTAATTTTAGTATTATAAAAGGTGAGCATGATTTTCTGCGGCCTTTTGAATGTGGCGATCCAGTAAAGGTGTTTTACAGGACGTTTCCGCATAAGCACGATATGGACGGTTTTTTTGCGGCGCGGCTGAAAAGGATTGAATGAGGGGTCTGATAAAAATAGTCGGGTATGTAGTTGTACTGCTGTTCCTGGGCATTGTTGCGGGCCACTTTACTTTTCAGCTTTTGAGCTTCAGCAGGACTGTAGTTGTCCCTGATCTGAAGGGAAAGGAAATGATGCAGGCCAACGACATTCTCAGGGACAAAGGTCTGTATATCCGCCTTGAAGGTGAGGATTACGACCAGGCCATTCCTCAGGGTAATATAATCCGTCAGGATATACTTTCCGGCAGTACAGTAAAAGAGGGCAGAGAAATCGGCATTGTGGTGAGCAAGGGGCCCAGGATACAGTACGTCCCGGATATCGTAGGCCAGCCGCTCGATTCCGCTGAAGTTATACTGAAAGAGAAAGGCATACGAATTGGCAAGATATTATATGTTCATGCCGAGAAGACTTCACGGAATGTGGTCCTGGCGCAGAGGCCGGAGACGAATGAGCGCGGTGCGGATATTTTCAGTGTTATAGTAAGTCTCGGTGATTTCGGGGACCAGAATAAAATAAAGGAAAAAGTGGCTACGGGCAGTGGGCGATAGACTATTGCCCTTAGCCTGAATTCTTTGGAGGAAACGTGATCAAGATTGCCCCATCATTATTATCTGCAGATTTTTTGAGGTTAGGTGAGGAAATAAAGGCTGTAGAGGCTTCCGGAGCGGACATGGTGCACCTTGACGTAATGGATGGACATTTTGTCCCCAACATTACCATAGGTCCGGCCATTGTGGCAGCGATACGTAAAGTCACGTCACTTCCGCTTGATGTCCACCTGATGATAGAAGACCCTGACAGGTATCTGGATGATTTCATCACTGCGGGGGCCGATTACCTGACTGTGCATGTCGAGGCGTGTGTCCATCTTCACCGGACTGTCCAATATATAAAGAGTAAAGGCGTGAAGGCCGGCGTGTCTCTTAATCCGGCAACTTCGCTTATCACGCTTGACCACATACTGCCTGACCTTGATATGGTCCTGCTCATGTCGGTCAATCCGGGGTTCGGGGGTCAGAAATTCATTCCATTCCTCCTGGACAAGATACGCTTGCTTAAGACGGTCATCAGGGGAAGGAATATCGACACTCTTATCGAGGTCGACGGCGGAGTGAAGCCTGACAACGCAGCTGAAATAGCCTCGGCAGGGTCCGATATCCTTGTCATGGGGTCCGCCTACTTTTATTCCGGGGATTATAACGCTCTGATCAAGGAACTCAGGACGCGCCTGGCCGGAGTTGGAGAACCTCATGGAAGATAGGATTATTGACCTTATAAGAAAGGCTGAAGTATTAAGGGAGAAGGCGCAGTACAGAGAGGCGCTGAAGATGTTTAAAGGAGCTCTCTCTTTGAGCAGGAAACAGGGCAACGTGGATGGTATTCTCGATGCGACTCTCGGGACAGCTGATATAAGCAGGATGACCGGTGACTTTGACAGCGCCATAAAGAATTACGAAGAGGCGCTGGAGGCGTCAGAAGCCATGGGGAACCGGCTCACTGCCGCCGACTGCATGGTTGGGATGGGACTCTCTCTGAGGGCAATCGGAATGTGGAAAGAGGCGCTGCGCTTCATCAAAGCGGCCAAAAAAATATATGACAGGGAAAGGGACAGGAAGGGTACGGCATTTTCTCTGTGGGCTCAGGCAGGAGCGCTGCGGGTCGGGGCAATATCGGGAAATCTATTGCGGTATTCAAGGATGCTAAATCGGCATTTTCTTCCATCAGGTTCGATCCCGGGGTTGCTTATGCTCTGTGCGGGCTGGGTGGAACACACCGTCTTGCCGGCAAATTCGGCGATTCCCTGCGCTACTACGTTCGGGCCAACGGTATGTTCACTAAACTTGGAGACAAGTTCGGGACAGCATATTCACATTGCGGCATCGGGAACGCTTACAGGATGAAGGGCCGGTACCCGGACGCCTTGAAGCACTTCAGGAAAGCTACTCAGCTTTATGAGGATATCGGTGATATAGTCAGCTACTCCTACACGCTGTGGAGTGTGGCGGAACTTTACAAGATGCAGCGGGACTTCACCATGGCAAAACTCCAGATAGCGACCGCTTTGCGTAATTTCAAAAAGACTAAAGACCCGCGGGGGATAATTTATTGCGACTTGACGCTTGGGGAAATTGATCTCATGAGAGGCAGAAATGCCGCTGCTGAAAAAAGACTGAGGCGGGCATTGGCAAATGCCGGAAAACACAGCTTCAGCCTGGAGCAATGCCATGCCAATACACTCCTTGCATTCCTGGCCGGGGCCTCCGTAAACGCCGTGTCATTATCCGGCTACAAAAAAATAGGAGTTGCAATGCGCACCCGTGCAATCCCTTTTAATATCCCATGAGCCGTGCGAAAGTCCTCAGCTTGCCCAACGTCATCACGTTTATAAGGATCGTGATCATTCCTTTTTTTGTGACCGCCCTTATTTACAGGAGATACAATACCGCGCTGTTTCTTTTTGCAGGGGCGGGCATATCGGACATGCTGGATGGCCTTCTCGCAAGGATGACCGACCAAAAAACCCTTCTCGGCGCCTTTCTCGATCCATTGGCCGATAAATTTCTGCTTATGACAGCGTTCATTCTGTTTTCAGTTTATGGGTGGCTGCCCATGTGGATGACTGTAGCTGTTATAAGCCGTGACCTGATCGTCATGCTGGGCTGGATCCTGCTGTATCTGCTTTATGATATAACGAAGGTTGAAGCGTCGTTTACAGGCAAGACCGCGATAGCGGCCCAACTGGTGCTGATCGCCTATACACTTCTTTCGCTTACCTTTCACGGTGTCCGGCCTCCGGGGAACTGGATGCTCATAATCGTCGCCTCATTGACGACGATCTCGGGGCTGCAGTATGTTTACAGGGGGTTCAGGCAAGCCAGTGAAAGGTAATCCCGGAGTTGAAATAGAGTCTGTGGCCGCTGGGAGCAGTGCTGAACGCGCCGGTCTGCTTCCCGGGGACAAGCTCATTGCGGTAAACGGCAACAAGATCAAAGATGCAATAGACCTCATGTTCTACAGTCACGAGCCGGACCTGAATTTTACAGTCGGCAGAAAGGGGGCGAGGATGGTCATAAGCGTCTCCAGGGGCCGGAATGAAACAGGCGGTCTCGGTATCGAATTAAAAATGTTCCGTACAAGGTCTTGCAGGAACAATTGCATTTTCTGTTTTATCGCGCAGCTCCCGAAAGGGCTGAGGAAGTCTCTTTATGTGAGGGACGATGATTACCGGATGTCTTTTCTCTATGGCAATTATATCACTATGACCAATCTTTCACCCCAGGAGAGGGAAAGGATTGTGACACAGCACCTGAGCCCCCTGTATATTTCGGTGCATTCCACGAATACCGCGATCAGGAATAAAATGCTCGGTATACAGGCCGGGCCGAATATTCTCAAGGACATCAGATTTTTCGCGGACAAAAAGATACATATGAATGTGCAGATTGTTTTGTGCCCCGGCTATAACGACGGCAAGGAACTCGAAAAGACTATTTCTGACCTGTACCATTTTTATCCTTATGTGCAGTCGATGGCCGTTGTTCCGGTGGGACTCACGGCATACCGTAAAAAAACTCTGCAACAAGTTGACAGGGATGATGCCGCGAGGGCGCTCGATACAATCCGGAAGTTCCAGAACAGGTTCAGGAGGAAGCACGGAGAAAACATTGTGTATGGCGCCGATGAGCTGTATATCAAGGCCGGGGCCGAGTTGCCTCCACTGGATGATTACGGTGAGCTTCCGCAGATCGAGAACGGTGTGGGAATGGTTTCTCTATTCCTGCATCAGGCGAAAAAAATCAGGGTCCCCCAGGCGCTTCAGCAGGCCGCCGGCAAGACGCGCAAACGGTTTGTCACTTTTACGGGTGTGTCCTTCCATCCTTATCTCTCCAGGTACGTCGTTAAGCTTGCGAAAGCGGGTATAAACATAGAGGTGTTTCCTGTTGAGAATACTTTTTTCGGTACGAGTGTCACCGTAACGGGGCTCCTCACGGGCCGCGATGTCATCAAGTCCCTCTCGGGAGTTGTAGACAAGGATGATGTAATCCTAGTCCCTGATGTCGTTTTGCGTGACGAAGGAGATATGTTCCTCGACGATATATCCCTGCGGGATATGGAAGAGGTCCTCGCTGTGCCCGCGGTGGCCATCCCATCGACACCCCAGGGCATCACAGACGCGGTTTCTGGTTTGCTTTAGTTAAATGCCGCAGGTCATTCTCAGAAAGGCGGCATACGATTACCGGACCCTGAAGCCGGTGTTCTTTGATATTATGGACGCCCTTGGCGGCAGTCGTATAGAGAAGAACAGCCGTGTTGTCATAAAGCCGAATCTTCTGGCCCCGGCCCCTCCCGGCAGCGCCATTGTCACGCATCCTCTCGTGGTCAGGGCCGCTGTGGAATATGTTCTCGAGAGGCGCGCTTTTCCTGTAATCTCCGACAGCCCGGCAATGGGATCATTTGAAAAGATATTAAAGGTGAGCGGAATCAGGGATGCGCTCAAGGGACTTGATGTGGAATACAGGGAATTCGAGAGATCATTGCCTGTTTCTGCCGGCCCTCCTTTCCACAGTATCGAAGTTGCCGAAGATGCTCTCAACGCAGGGGTGGTCATCAACCTGCCCAAGCTGAAAACCCATACCCAGATGCTGCTTACACTCGGAGTGAAAAATCTTTTCGGCTGTGTTGTCGGGCTGAGTAAGCCTGAGTGGCATTTCAGGACCGGCATAGACAGGGAAATGTTCGCCAGGCTTTTAGTGCAGATATACAAAGCGGTAAGCCCGTCTTTTACTGTCCTCGACGGCATTCTTGCCATGGAAGGCCAGGGTCCCGGAAAAAGCGGAACTCCCAGGGAAATCGGTGTGTTGATAGGGAGCAGCGACGCCGTGGCCCTCGATGCGACAGTGTGCAGGATGCTCGGTATCGAACCTGAAGAACTATTGACCTGCAGGGTTGCGAAAGAGCTTGGCATTGATGGAGGAGATGCCGTCATTGACGGTGAAGTTCCGGCTGTCAGAGATTTTAAGTTTCCGGTCGTGGGCTCTCTTGTCTTCGGTCCGCAGCCACTTCATGGTTTATTGAGAAGGCACTTTGTCCAGCGGCCTGAAAGTGATGCCGCAAACTGCGCGTTATGCGGCGAATGCTGGAAGTATTGTCCGGCAAAGGCCATTCGTCGTCAAAGGCGGAAAAATCTATTTCGATTATGACAAATGCATCAGGTGTTATTGCTGTATCGAGGTCTGCCCGCACGGTGCGCTCAGTGCTGTTGATACGCTGCCCGGTAAATTGCTGCGAACGGTAATGAAAAGGAAAAAGCGATAGAAGTCAAAAAGTCATACCCGTTTTACTCCCATCTTAAGTTCCAAGCCTTCATATTTTCTTCACAAGTGAATGATACTCTCTATGCAACAAATGCAAGAGGAGGTAGTTATGAAACGGTTAATGGTATTGATACTGGCAGTTATGTTGATGGCAGGTGTGGCTTACGCAAAAGGACTGGAAGTCAAACAGAAGGCGGGTGACTATAATGTAGAGATCAGGCTCGATAAAAACCCCCCGGTTGTCGGTAATAACGGCATGGAAATTACGATTACGGACGCTTCCGGCAGGCCCGTCACCGATGCAAAGGTATTGGTCAATTATTCGATGCCTGCCATGCCCGGGATGCCTGCAGCTGAATTACAAGACCATAGCGGCATTGACAGGGGGATAAATATGCGGCTACACTGAATCTATCGATGTCAGGACCCTGGAATATAGCGGTCAAGATTACAAAGGGCGGCAAGACTTCATCAGTTAAGTTCAATATTGACGCCGAGTAAAGTAAAAAGGAGGATAGCGTAATGGATGCGCAGCAACCGGAAGAGGGGGCTTATCGAGACAGCAGTTTGCATCGGTCTGTCCTGCCTTGCAGCTTTTGTTAATCTTCTTTTTTGCTGCAGTGCAGGCCCAGGCCGATGAGCTGAACTTGCAGCAACTTATCGGCGAAGCGCTCAGGAACAGTCCTGATCTGCATGCCTCCGCGTACAGAACGTCTGCGGCAGAATATCGCATACCTCAGGCAAAGACCCTTCCAGACCCTATGATCACGTTTGGATATCAAAATGAAGGGTTCAGATAAATTCACTTACGGAAATCCGGACAATCCAAACACCCAGGGTATAGTCGCTGTCGCGCAGACCTTTCCTTTTCCCGGCAAACTGGCCCTTAAAGGCGAGGCCGCATCGAAAGAATCGGAAAGTATGGGCGCTGACTATGAGGCCCTCCGCCTGAAAGTAATTGCCAAGGTGAAGGAGATCTATTTCGAACTTGTATGGCACATATAAAAATATTGAGCTTATAAATGAGAGTACCAGCCTTTTTTCGCAGGTGGAAGATGCCGCCCTTGCCCGCTATTCCACCGGGAAAGGGTCCCAGCAGGAAGTTCTGATGGCCCAGACAGAGAAATACATGCTTCTTGAAAAGGAGACGATGCTGAGGCAGAAAGTAGAGGCGATGGACGCCATGATGAATACAACTGTGGGCCGGCCGGCCGATGCGCCGCTCGGAAGGCCGGCTGACCTGCCGCCTGCAGACATGATCTATTCGCTTAATGATCTGATCGCGATTGCGAACGAGCAATCTCCCGAACTCAAATCCATGGACAAGAAGATCGATGCCGCTGAAATAAAGGTTGCGTTTGCTAAAAAAGGATTATTATCCTGATTTCACAATTACAGGCAGTTATTTCCCGCGCGGAAACAATTTCGAGGATATGTGGAGTCTTACAGCGACTGTAAACATACCGATTTTTTACCGGACGAAGCAGCGGCAGGCGGTGAACGAAGCGGAAGCGTCTCTTAATGAAGCCAGGAGCGAAAAAGAATGATCGAGGCTCATGATCGCCTCCGGAATCAGGGACAACTATGCAATGCTCAAGGCATCGGACAAGCTAATGAAGCTTTACAAAGACGGACTCATTCCAAAAAGCTTGCAGGATGTCGAGCTTTCCCTGTCGGGATACAGGACCGGTTCAAACGATGCACTCACCGTTATAACGAGACTGAAGTCGATCATAGATTACGAAATATCGTACTGGTTGCAGTTCTCAGAGCGTGAAAAAGCAATAGCGCGGATCGAGGCCGCAACCGGGTTGCCGGGCGCAACTATCAAAAACCGGAAAGGGAATTGAAAATGAAAAAAAGGGTCATTTTTGTTGTCGCCGGAGGCACTTATTATTGTTCTGGCGGCTTTAATCTTTGTCTTTGGAATTAGACCTGTCCCCTCGAAGAAAAACCCCGCTTCGTGCAGACCCCAGCGGCAGCGGCTGATCAGAGCAAAACAATGCCGGGCATGAACATGCCGGCAGGGTTCAGCAGCCCGCGCTGTCAGCCGGCAACAGGCCGCGCGAGCAGGAGCAGGAGGAAGCGCCTGACTGTCGAGATCCCTCCGGAAAAACAGCAGCTCATAGGCGTCAAAACTGTTGTTGCCGCGATAAAGCCGCTTCAGAAGATCATCAGGACCGTGGGGATGGTGCAATACGACGAGCGGCGGCTTGCCACTGTGAACACTAAATTCGAGGGATGGATAGAAAAACTCCATGTTGATTACACGGGAAGATATGTACGCAAGGGAGAGCCGCTTGCGGAAGTTTACAGCCCGGAACTCCTGGCGACCCAGCAGGAGTTTATCAATCTGCTGCAATGGGACAAGAAGAGCAAGGCGGTCAAAAATGACACGGTGGGCACCATGCTTGCAAATGACTCGAAAGCGATTATTGAAGGGGCGCGGCAGAGATTGCGGCTTATGGACATTTCCGAAGAGCAGATAAACAAGATTGAGCAGACCGGAAAACCGGATCGGACTCTTACAATTTACAGCCCGGTAAGCGGCTACGTAGTGCAGAAGATGGCATTTCAGGGCATGCGCGCCATGCCTGGCGAGAAGCTTTTCGATATCGCCGATCTTTCGACGGTGTGGATATTGTCCGATATATTCGAATACGAGCTTCCGCTTATAAAAACCGGGGAGAAGGCCATGATCAGCCTGAGCTATTTTCCCGGCAAGGAATTTTCATCGACAATCGACTATGTTTACCCCACAATTGCCGGCGATACCCGCTCTGCCAAGGTGAGGTTCACCATCCCGAATCCGGGCAATAAGCTGAAGCCCCAGATGTATACCAATGTCGAGATAAAGGTCAACCTCGGCAATAAGCTTGTTATTCCGGATGATGCAGTTCTTGATGCAGGGAAACGCCAGGTGGTCTATGTCGACAAGGGAGAAGGCAATTTCGAGCCGCGCGAAGTAAGCGTCGGCATAAGGGCCGATGGGATGGTCGAGATTACTTCCGGTCTCAAGGCAGGCGAACGTGTTGCGTCAGCTGCGAACTTCCTGATCGATTCCGAAGCCAAACTGAAAGGCATCGTCAAATAATGATCGCCAAAATTATAGAACTCAGCGCCAGGAACAAGCTTGTCATCTTTCTTCTCGTAGCATTCCTTATCGTCTGGGGTTATTGGGCGCTGAAACGAACTCCCCTGGACGCCATTCCTGACCTGAGCGATACCCAGGTCATTGTTTACACCGACTGGAGCGGCAGGAGCCCCGATCTTGTCGAGGACCAGATTACCTACCCGATATCATCGACTCTCCTGGCGGCGCCGGAGGTGCAGGCTGTTCGGGGCTTCTCATTCCTGGGCAGTTCCTTTATATATGTCATATTTAAGGAAGGCACCGATATCTACTGGGCGCGGACGCGGGTGCTGGAATACCTTCAGGCAGTAAAGAACAAGATCCCTGCCGATGTGAATCCTGTTCTCGGCCCCGATGCGTACAGGAGTCGGATGGGGCTTCGAATATGCCCTGGTTGACGAGACAGGCGGCCACAACCTGGCTGAATTACGTTCCATTCAGGATTATAATGTGAAGCTGGCCCTCGAAAGCGTCCCCGGCGTGTCGGAGGTAGCGAGCGTCGGCGGCTTTGTGAAGCAGTACCAGATAACGATTGATCCCAACAAGCTTCTGGCTTATAACATCCCCCTGCCGAAAGTGCTGGATGCCGTAGGGAAAAGCAACCAGGATGTGGAGGGAAGGGTGCTCGAATTCTCCGGCACAGAATATATGGTCAGGGGAAAGGGGTACATCAAAAGCCTGAGTGACATCGGAAATATCCCTGTCGGCAGCCAGCATATCCGGGACGCCCATTTATATAAGGGACATCGCCCATGTGCAGCTGGGCCCTGAAATTCGCCGGGGACTTGCCGAACTCGATGGAAAAGGTGAAGCGGCAGGGGGCATAGTTGTCGTCAGGTTCGGGCAAAATGTCCTCAATGTGATCGACCGGGTGAAAGAGAAGTTGAAAACCGATATCGAGCCGAGCCTTCCCAAAGGGGTAAAAGTTGTCGTTACTTATGACCGGTCAGACCTTATCCATCGATCAATAGACACTCTTAAAGAGGAAATCGTCAAGCTCTCGATTGCAGTGAGCGCGGTCTGCATCATATTCCTGTTCCATCTGCCGAGCGCCCTTGTCGTAATCCTTACTCTTCCCGTGGCCATCATCATTTCGTTCATCTGCATGCACTTTCTCGGCGTCACTTCGAATATCATGAGCCTGAGCGGCATTGCCATTGCTATCGGGGCCATGGTCGACGCCTCGATCATCATGGTCGAAAATGCCCACAAAAAAATGGAGACATGGGAGTGTAATCGCGAGCTGTATTGCAGCAGGACCGATGTGATAATCGACGCTGCCAAAGAGGTGGGGCCATCGCTCTTTTTCTCGCTTCTTGTTATCACGGTCGGGTTTCTTCCTGTGTTCACGTTGCAGGCGCAGGCAGGGAGGCTTTTCAAACCCCTGGCCTATACAAAGACCTTTGCAATGTTGTTTTCGTCCTTCCTGGCGGTCACTCTCACCCCGGTTCTCATGTCGCTCTTCATCAGGGAAAGCAGGCTCGGCAAGTTGCCTGTCATTAAATATTTCTTTACTATTTACCCTGAGGAGAAACACCCGGTCAGCCGCATCCTTCACAAGGTTTACGGGCCGGTTGCAAAGCTTGCGCTTAGCTACAAGAAAACCGTAATCATCCTCGCAGTCATCATCATGGGGTTGACTGCATATCCGTTCATGAAACTCGGCTCTGAATTCATGCCGCCGCTATATGAAGGTTCATTGTTTTATATGCCGGTAACAGTGCCGGCGGCTTCCGTATCTGAAGTATCTAAACTCATCCGACTTCAGGACCGTATCCTGATGAGGATACCGGAGGTGTCGCAGGTATTCGGCAAAGCGGGCCGCGCCGAAACCCCTACTGATCCGGCGCCTCTGGAGATGTTCGAGACTGTTGTTAACCTAAAGCCCGAAGCGCAGTGGAGACCCGGGATGACAGTCGAGAAACTCAAGTTCGAGATGAACGATGCCCTTACAATACCTGGAGTAGCCAATTCATTTACGATGCCTATAAAGGCGCGTATCGACATGCTCTCAACCGGCATAAGGACTCCTGTAGGCATCAAGATACTGGGGCCAACCTTGAGGAGATCGAGCGCATCGGCCTCGAAATCGAGAAACGGATACAGGATGTCCCGGGCACACGCAGCGTTTACGCCGAGCGGGTTACTACCGGCTATTTCTTCGATATAGACGTCAATCGGGAAGCTGCTGCCCGGTATGGCCTCACTGTCAAGGATGTACAGGATATTATTCAGTCAGCTATCGGAGGTATGGACCTCACAACCACTGTTGAAGGAAGGGAGCGGTATCCTGTGAACGTGCGGTATTTCAGGGATATGAGGAGCGATATAGAAGATATCAAGCGGGTGCTGGTTCCTGTAATGGCAGGTCCGGCACTCTGCCGCCCCTCATGGGATGTCCGGTCAGCCCGAGAATTATGCAGGTGCCGCTCGGGGAACTCGCTGATATCAAGATAGTCAGGGGCCCTACCGCTATAAAGAGCGAGGAAGGATTGCTCACTTCTTACGTCTATATAGACTTTGCAGGCAGGGATGTGGGTGGCTATGTTAATGATGCCAAAAAAAAGGTCGCTTCCCTTAAAATACCTGCGGGATATCGTCTCGAATGGAGCGGGGAGTACGAATACCTGGTACAGACCCATGAAAGGCTGAAGATCGTTATACCGCTCACCCTGTTTGTTATCTTTGTCCTCATTTATTTCAACACGAAGTCTATTATTAAGACTGCGATTGTGCTCATGGCTGTGCCTTTCTCGCTTGTGGGATCGTTCTGGCTTCTATATCTGCTGGGCTATAACACGAGCATTGCGGTATGGGTTGGAATCATAGCGTTGGCCGGTCTCGATGCCGAGACCGGGGTCGTGATGCTCCTATACCTCGAACTGGCATACGAGAAGTGGAAGAAAGAAGGGAAACTGACTAACCTCGAATCCCTGAAAGAGGCGATCATGTACGGAGCGGTGAAAAGGATCAGGCCCAAAATAATGACTGTTGCTGTCATCCTTGCAGGACTGATACCGATCATGTTCAGCCACGGCACAGGATCGGATGTGATGAAGAGAATCGCTGCCCCTATGGTCGGAGGCGTGGTCACTTCGACGATACTCGAACTCATTATCTATCCAGCCATATATATGCTTTGGAAGGGAAGGGAGTTCAGGGAACAGAAGCTGGCCTTAATATCCCAGCGGGGAGATTGATTTTGGGTCTGGACACAGATAACAGTGATACAGGTATAATTAGTCATCAGAAAAAGGAGCACTTATGAAAAAGTCACTGGAGGAGATCAAACAGAACTCATTCTCCGAAAGTCATTCGGGCAAGTTGTTCCTTCAATTCTTGCTGTTCTTTCGCATCTATTGATGTGCTTAACCGACTCGCCAATTCGAAGAATCTGCGTTTCTCCTCTTTTTTTGATCGCAGCCCTGTTTCAACGAGTTCTACAAGTATCCGATTCGAACTCACTTTTCGGCTTTTTGCCAAGGCCTTCACCCGCTTGGCCAATGGCGAAGGAAGGGTGACGCTCTGGCGGACCGTTTTTTCGGTTGTAGCCATAAAATAATTATACACCATTTTGCATCAGAATGCACCATTCTGAAAGACAAGACCTGATCGAACATGGTCCGGAAGGTCAAGTAGTGGCAACTACAGATAAATGTTACAACCGGTATTTCACACCAGAGGAATAGCACTAATTGCAAGGCGCTCTAACTATGTTATGCCGACGGTGTCGCCATGGTCAGCACAATTCAGTACGTACTCTGCAGGGATGAAAAATCTCGGATACTCTCAGGTGTGGGAATCCCCCGGCCTCGAACTCCACCTTACTTGCTATTGCCTTAATTTTTTCATAAAATACTGCTTCAATAAATACAAAAGGAGATGGTTATGCGTTTGGGGATTATTGGAATATTGCTTGTATCTTTTTTTACTTCGGCCCTTGTTTTTGCTGATGGCGACTGGCTGCCAAAATCACCTGATAAACTTGAAAAGGTCAAAAGAATAGTAACAAAAAACGTTAAAGACCTTGCTGAAAAGAATAATTGCCTGCCTGTATCCTTAGTTGATGCTTATGTGGCTGGATTGATGAAATCACTTGATCGGAACAAGGGTGAAGGCATGATTATTTGCCTGGATGGGAAAGAGGATGCAAGATTTACATATACGCAGGATGATAATGGGAACATCCGGAGTTTAAAGCTCGTAAGATATAGAAAAGATTTCGGTGAATTATTCAGCAGATTTAAAATTTATCAGAATAAGTGGGGCGACCTGATCCAACAATTCAATTCTTTAGGCTATGCGTCTACATCAGTCCCGGATGGGACCTTCAAGCTAAGTTATAATTTCGAAAAAGGAAACTTTGAATCTACGATTAATGCCGGTTATGATCTGGAAAAAGGAAATCCTTCGGCTTCCAATGATGCTGTCAAGCCGAACGGCAATATCAGTAAAAGACCGGTTGAAAACAGTGTAGATGTTCAGGGATTTTCTGCTGCCCTGACGACAACAATTGAGGCGGCGACGCATGAATGGAAGCAGCGCTATATTTGCGGCAGGGCGATAACTGTCCGGCCATTCAAGGGTGAATCCAAAGAGACGGGCAAAGTTAAAGAAACTGTTGAGGAAACGGCAGGCCCCGGCTATATCAAACTCGATCCGGACACCAGATTCAGTGTGAGGAACATAATACTCCATGCTATGACTCACGCATGCCAACCTGAAAAACCTACAATGTTATCTGAACCTATACCGTTCCCTGATGGATGGATAATCGGTTATCAGGGCGCATCCATTATGGTAAGGCTGAGAAACGGAAATCAGACCTATTTCCGAAAAATGGAGGAGGGGATGTGCGAGCGGAATGCATCTTTCTTCCCCGGCTATAGTGTTCCCAACCTTCAGTATCTCTCGGTTGGAAAACTGGCACGTCAACATTTTCCGCAAGAACAGGATACCATGAGATATGTTCGTCATAATGATGTGCCGGGAATTGTTGCCGTAATTCTTAATGAAACTGAGATATCACCGGGTGATATAGACAAGGTAATAAGGATGTATCAAAAGGCATGGGATGCCGGCGGACAGAATAAATGAAATTAGTAATAATAAGAAAAACTGATTATGCAGATATGCTATCACAAAAATGAGGAAACGGCGAACTGCGCCGGAAATTCTGGTCCTTTTATCCTGCTCATGAAACAGTATAATATAAACACATGGAGAGCGGGAAAATCCTTATAGTCGAGGATGAGACTAAAATATCCGGTATTGTCAAATCTTATCTTGTGCGCGAAGGCTTCGAAGTAATTGCGGTGGAAACCGGTGAAGCCGCCATAAGCGAGATCAGGAACGGATTTGACCTTGTTATTCTGGACCTCAAGCTTCCGGATATCGACGGTGAGACGGTGTGCAAATACATCAGGGAAGTCACCGATATCCCTGTCATTATGCTCACCGCCAAGAGCGCGGAGGACGACAGGGTCAGGGGATTGAGCATAGGGGCGGATGATTATGTGGTTAAGCCCTTCAGCGCCAGGGAACTGGTAGCGCGCGTAAAAGCCCATCTGAGACGCTCAAAGAAGGACGAAAAAATACAGCTTTCCTTTAACGGCGGCTCCCTGATTATCGATGCGCTGTCAAAAGAAGTTAAGAGCCGCGGCAAAAGAGTTGCGCTGACTAATACCGAGTTTAAAATCCTTTTCAGCCTTGCTGAAAGGCCGGGCATAGTATTCAGCAGGCTGCAACTGATTAATATCGTGCAGGGTTATGATTTTGAAGGGTTTGACAGGGTGGTTGATGTCCACATTAAAAATATCAGGCGCAAAATTGAAGATGATTCCCAGAAGCCGGAATTTATCGAGACTGCTTATGGTGTAGGTTATAAGTTCATAGGTGACCCGGACAAATGAGAACAAAACTTTTTTTCGCTTTTACGGTCATCATATTTACGGGTCTTGTTTCGACTGTTGTTTTCGAATCACTGATACTGAAGGACTTCGATGGCTACGTCCACGGAGTAAAGGAAGATCAGATTTACTGGATCATTGCCTCTGTTGAGGGCGGGTACAAAGACGGGAAGTGGGATGAACAAATGCTTTCCGAGTCCATTCATTGGGCCATGATGATGGGCCTCGATATCAGGATACTCGATGCGGAAGGGAGGGAAATCATACCTTCTCATCGTGTTATGGAATCGCTTTCGACAGGCATGAAGCGCCGCATGAAAGAACTGTTCCATCTGGACATGAACACGGACCGCAAATACGACGAGTTTCCTGTTATTTCCAACGGTACAAAGATCGGCTCGCTCCTGGCCCGTTCTTTTCAGAAAAAGGAACTGGCGGAAAAGGAGGCAATATTCAAAGCCAGGACCAGGCATTTTTTATATGTATACCTGCTGATCGCGGGCGGCGGCTTGCTTCTTGTCGGCCTCACGCTTACGCAATATATCTCGAAACCGGTCAGACTTCTCAGGAAGGCCTCCGAAAAAATTGCCGGCGGAGATTTCGATGTAAGGATAGCACCCGAATCCTCCGATGAAGTCGGAGATCTTGCAAAGGCCTTCAATAAAATGGCTGAATCTCTTCGGAAAGAAGAGACCCTGAGAAAAGAGCTCATGTCGAATATTGCCCATGAACTCAGAACGCCATTGACTATAATGAAAACCCACGTGGAAGCCATGACAGACGGGATAGTGACGGATACTTCCAGGGGATTCGACAATATCGCCAACGAAATCGAACGGCTGATAACGTTGGTGAAAGGCATTGAAGATGTGACTGCGGCAGAGGCCGGTTTTTTTACGAGGGGCGTGGAAACAGAGATAAGTCTGAGGGAATTCCTTTCAGGTATCGCAAGTGATCTTGCACCGTTGTTTCAGACGCGTGGACTGTACATCAGCATTTTAAAAAAAGACGACCTTATAGTGTCCACCGATATGGAGAAGTTCGAAATGGTCTTGAGAAATATTCTTTCCAATGCCCTGAAATTCACTGAAAAAGGCGGGGTCTCTATCGATTATGGCCCGGAGGGCGGCAGATTCTTTGTCGATATAACTGATACCGGCAGGGGAATAGCGGAGAAGGACCTGCCTCATATATTCGACCGGTTTTACCGGTGCGGCGATCCCGGTGTCGAAGGTCTGGGGCTGGGGCTTGCCATTGTGAAGGAACTCGTCAATGTTATGGGAGGGGAGATAACGGTCAAAAGTACAATCAGTCAAGGGACGAGTTTTCGTATTCTGTTGCCGGCCCTGCAAAAGAACTGAAAAACCGCTTCCAGGATTTCCGCGTTGTAATCCAGTTGCCTTGAGTTTTTATACGGGTATCGGTTAAGGTCAACTGTCAGGCTTGGTCCTTACTGCATAATGTGTAATAAGAAAAAGACAATTTGTTTTACTCATTAGGCGTTGCGGAGGACACATTACGAGGCGTGGAGAAACAGTGAATATAAGCGGGCAAACAAAAATAATGGGGCTTTTCGGCTATCCTGTTGCGCACAGCTTGTCACCTGCAATGCATAATGCCGCTTTTGAGCATCTCGGCATGGATTATTGTTATGTCACATTTCCGGTAAAGCCCGGTCTGCTGCGTGAAGCGGTGACGGCTATACGGGCACTGGATCTTAAGGGAGTGAACGTGACTGTTCCGCACAAAGAGAACGTGGTCCCTTTTCTTGATGAGGTGAGTGAAGAGGCTTCGTTTATTGGTGCGGTCAATACAATACGGAACGAGGACGGCATGCTGACCGGCTTTAACACCGATGGCAGGGGTTTCATGAAGTCATTGTCGGAGACCGGCATCGATGTCTCGAACAAAAAGATACTGCTTGTGGGTGCGGGAGGCGCTGCTCGCGCCATTGGTTACTATCTTTGCAGGGAGGCATCGGAGGTATGCCTGTATGACGCTGTCACTGAAAAGGCGGAGCAGTTGGCGCTCCATCTTAACACTCTCAAAGGCAATGCCCGCGCAATTGACAGCTCAACCTTCAAAAGCGGCCGGATTCTTTCCCGGACGGACATCATTATCAATGCGTCCCCGCTCGGTCTGAAGCACGACGATCCTGTTCCCATTGATATCTCGCTGCTGGAAAGGAGTCATGCAGTGTGCGATCTGATTTATAAAGATACGCCGCTGCTCTGCGCGGCATCGGAGCGTGGATGCAGGACAATGAACGGACTCGGAATGCTGCTGTGGCAGGGGATTTTTGCATTCGAGATATGGACAGGGAAAATGCCTCCGGTTGAAGTAATGCGCAAAGCAATTCAAGGCAATTAATAATGATCAATGAATGAATGATGAATTAAGAATAATTGATTTTTATTATTATACCTAAATTGATCATTCATAATTGTTCATTGATCATTGGGGTTACGGGGGTTTGTACGCGGACCGTTTGGTGTGCTAAAATTTTATATGTATGAAAAAGACACTTTTCTTAATTGTTTGCATGGTTTTCTTTGCAGTGATTGCACTGCTTCTGGAGAGAGAAGGAGAATTCAAACCGAAAGTGAATCTGAGTGAGAATTCTTATATGGATGATGTGAATATTACCCAGAGGAAGGACGGTGTCGTTAAGTGGATTATGGCTTCGAAAAGGGCGATATTTGTGAATGACAATGATGTCAAACTGTTGGGGCTCAAAATAACTTTTCCGGAAAAAGAGCTGGTCCTCAACTCGGATGGAGGTCTGTACGATATTGAAAAGAGAAATCTTAAAATCGAGGGCCATATCAAGGCGTCAACCAAGGATTACGATATAGTGACCAATCAGCTTTTTTGGGATGCTGAGAAGGACTGGCTCTTCTCCGACCAGAGGGTGCAGATAATAGGCAAGAAGTTTTATGTCGAGGGCGATGATCTGAATGCAACCAATGACAAGGCAACATTGAATAAAAATGTAAAGGCAATTTTTTATTATGAGAGACAATAATATTATCGCTGCCGTGATGGCCGCTTGTTTCTTCTCGGCTGTTTTTTGTGCACCGTTGGTCCTTGCGGACGAAAAGAAGAACGTTGAAGAAAAAAAGAATGCTGACGAAAAGAAGCAGCAAGTCAGGGAGCCCATAATTATAACGTCCAAGTCAATGACAACGGACCAAAAGGCGCAAACAGCTCTCTTTGAAGGAAATGTGGTGGCCAGAAAAAGGAGACCGGACGATGTATGCGGACAAGATGCTCGTTTATTATTCCGAAGAAAAGGGCAGCAGTAACGTTAAAAAGATCGAAGCCGAAGGCAATGTCAAGCTCGTAAGGGGTAACAGGATTGTTACTTCAAAGTATGCGACCTACTATTCCGAACCTGAAGAGTATGCTGTCTTTACCGGTGAACCGCGGGCATCGGAAGGCGAGAACGTTGTGACCGGGACAAAAATAACGTATTTTATGAAAGATGATCACTCCATCGTTGAAAACAGCAAGGTTTTTATTGTTAATAAGGAAAAACAGAAGTAATAACCCGCATTCGTAATACCTGGGGAAGGCTATAACCTTTTTTGCTATGGACCGTCATATACTTGAGATAAGGGGACTCGCAAAGGCATACGGGAAGAGATATGTCGTAAAAGATATCAATATCTCAGTTAGTACAGGTGAAATTGTAGGGCTTCTCGGCCCTAACGGGGCCGGCAAAACTACAACTTTTTATATGGTTGTTGGTATGATACACCCGGAGCAGGGCAGCATTATGCTTGACGGAGAAGATATACAGGGATTGCCGATGTACAAGAGAGCAAGAAAGGGAATGGGCTACCTGCCGCAGGAGCCATCGATATTCAGAAAACTTACAGTGAGAGATAATTTAAAGGCTGTGCTTGAGATCAGGGGCTCGGACGGAAATGGAGGGTCAAAGGCATCCATGGACGACGAAGTCGAAACACTGCTCGGGGAGTTCAACCTGAAAGAGTTTGCCGACAGGGACGGTTACCGGTTGTCCGGAGGAGAGCGTCGCCGTGCCGAAATTGCAAGGGCGATAGCGTTGCGTCCCACTTTCATGCTTTTTGATGAGCCATTTGCCGGCATCGATCCTATAGCAGTCATTGAACTGAAGAAAATGCTCAACTATTTGAAATCGAAGGGGCTTGGGATATTGATCACTGACCATAACGTGAGAGAAACGCTGTCAATAACGGACAGGGCATATATAATAAGCAACGGGTCGATTCTCGCGGAAGGAATGCCGGACGACCTTATTAATAACCCATCTGTCAGGGAAGCATATCTCGGGGAGGAATTCAGACTGTAATGGCCCTGGAAAACAGATTGGATTTAAGGCTTTCGCAGAAGCTTATCCTCACTCCCCAACTGCAGCAGGCGATCAAACTCCTGCAAATGCCGCAGCTTGAGCTTGCGCAGGTATTGAACCAGGAGCTTGTCGATAATCCCTTTCTTGAGGAATCATCTGAAGAGCCGGAGGTACAGGAATATCCTCAGGAAGAGACCCCGGCCGCGGAGTCCGACGCCAGTTCCGACGCGGAGATATCCTTTGAAAATCTTGCCAACTTTACTGTTGACGATTATTTCGACGAGCGGAGCAGCGACGGAAGAGATCTGGGCTATTTTTCACCGGGCGTTGATGAACAGCCTTCATATGAACTCTTTTATTCGAAAAAACCGGATCTTTACGACCATTTGCTATGGCAGCTCAGGCTGAGCAGCGCAGACGACCGCGTGAGGATGGTGGCCGAGGCTGTGATAGGAAATATTGATGAAGACGGCTATCTCAGGGCCTCGGAGGAAGAGCTGGCTTCCACACTGGAACCGGAAGACAATAAGCTGGATACGGTCGGGGCGGCCATCGCGCTTGTCCATACCTTTGATCCGCCGGGTGTTGGAGCGCGGAATCTCAAGGAATGCATGCTGTTGCAGCTTAATGCCCTTAATCTCGGCAAGACGCTTGTTGGAACGGTTGTAAGCAACAGCATGGAATATCTCGAACGGAAAAAATACATCAGCCTGGCAAAGCTTTACAATGTGACGGTAGACGATATCATGGCTGCCGTGAAAATCATCGAGGGGCTCGAGCCCCGTCCCGGCAGGATTTTTTCGAGTTCGGAGACGAACTACGTCGTACCGGATGTATATATAAGCAGAACGGATGAAGGCTATCAGATAATACTGAATGAGGATGGAATGCCCAGACTGGGCCTCAATAACGGTTATCGCAAGCTTCTCCTTAGAAAAGATATGCTCACAAGGGAAGAGAAGGAGTTTTTAAAAGAGAAGCTCAAAAGGGCCACCGAGTTGATCAAAAGCCTTGACCAGAGGAACAAGACCATTTACAAAGTATCGGCGAGTATCCTCAAGTTCCAGCTGGATTTTTTTGATAAGGGAATGCAGTATTTAAAACCGTTGAACCTTAGAGATGTTGCAGGCGATATAGGCATGCATGAAAGCACCATCAGCAGAGTCACCTCGAATAAATTCCTGGCATGCGATCACGGCTTGCTCAGTTTCAGGTTCTTTTTCAGCAGTGCGATACAGTCCGGGGCCGGCGACGTTTCTTCCACCATTGTTAAAGATTTGATCAGGAAAGTTATCAGCGAAGAAGACGCCGGACGGCCTCTCAGCGATCAGCTGATAGTCGATAAACTGAAAGAGTTGAATATCAATATCGCCCGTAGAACAGTTGCGAAATACAGGGAGGAGCTGAAGATCCCCCCTCAAAACCATAGAAAGAAGTACGAATAAAAACAATGGAGGAAGGAACATGAATGTTATTATTAATGGCCGCCATCTTGAAATAACTCCTGCGTTAAGAAGTTATGCTGAGGAGAAAATCGGGAGGTTCGATAAATATCTGTCCAATATTAACGAAGCTGTTGTGACGCTGAGTGTGGACAAATACAGGCATAAGGCCGAAGTGCTGCTGAAAGTCAACGGTGTAAAAATCCAGGCCGAAGGAAAGACGGACGAAGTGTATTCTGCTATTGATCAGGTTGTGGACAAGCTCGAGAAGCAGGTCGTCAAATATAAAGAGAAGCAGCATGATTATCGCAAGGGTGAGAAGAAAACCGTGGAGATGCCCGGAGCGGGCGTGCAGCTGCCTGCGGCCGGAAATGTCGGGAGCGGTGCAATAATCAAGCACAAGCGGTTTGATATGAAACCTATGAGTGCCGAAGAAGCGGTCAACCAGATGGAACTTCTCGATAAGGATTTTTTTGTTTTTACCAATGAGAAAAGCGCTGACATCAATGTCGTTTATCGACGTAATGACGGCAATTATGGATTGATAGAGCCCGAAAAATAATAGTGAAAATAGACGGTTTCGTAAAAAGTTCATAGGCAAGGCGCGCAAATTCTGAGGCTGACAAAACGGGGTCCCCGAAAAGTCGCAGACTTTTTGGGGCAGAACGCAGCATATGGAATTTTTACGAGACCGTCACAATTTATGATGGATATCCCGCCTATTGAGGTGATAATAGTAAGCGGGCTCTCGGGGGCCGGTAAAACCGTTGCCCTGAGGGCCCTCGAAGATAACGGCTATTTCTGCATAGATAATCTGCCCTTAACACTCATAGAGCCTTTTCTCTCCACGATCAGGGCCGGAGAAAACATCAGAAGGATCGGCATAGGCGTCGATATCAGGGAGCATGTATTTCTCTCCGATGCCTACCGTATTCTTTCGTCACTGAAAACCCGGTACAACATCAGAATACTGTTTCTCGATGCGGAAAGTGCCGTCATGGTCCGTCGTTTCAAGGAAACGAGACGGCCGCATCCCATGGTGCCCATCAGCGGGGAGATTAATCTCGAAAAGGCCATAGAAGAGGAACGAAAGCTCCTTTCCGTCATCAGGGATGCGGCTGATACAGTACTGGATACGTCAAATTTTACACCGCACCAGTTGCGTCACCTGCTCAGTTCGACATACGGGGCCGAAGAGTCGGCTGGAGGCCTTAAAGTCACCATAATCTCTTTCGGGTTTAAATTTGGGGCGCCGCAGGACCTCGATCTGCTTTTTGATGTGAGATTTCTGCCTAATCCCTATTTCATTGCAGAACTCAAGCCCCTTAAAGGCACTGATGCGGCTGTAGCCGATTTTGTTTTGGACCGCGATGAGACCAGGGGGTTCCTTGCGCGTGTCGGGGCTTTGTTCGATTTCCTTTTGCCTTACTATATCAAAGAGGGACGGTCCTATCTTATAATTGGAATAGGCTGCACGGGCGGGAGGCACCGGTCTCCGGCTATAGTGGAAGAGCTGTCTAAGGGCCTTGATTCAAAGTATACCCTGACTTTGAATATAGTGCACAGGGACATCGACTCGTGATGATTTATCTTGACCACAACGCCACGACACCCATTGACCCGGAAGTAATAAAGACTATTGTAGAAACGCTTGCTGTTTTCGGCAATCCATCAAGCAGCCATGACATGGGTGTTGCTGCAAAAGCAGTGATCGGGAACGCCAGGCAGCAGGTTGCCGGATTAATAGGCTCCGACCCGCAGGAAATTATATTTACGTCGGGCGGAACGGAATCCAATAATCTTGCCATTATCGGTACAGCATACCGCTTTCTCAAAGGGCATATCATAACTTCCGTAATTGAGCACCCGGCGGTGCTTAATCCTGTAAAATGGCTTGAAGGAAAGGGTTTTGATGCGACTTATGTTCCTGTTGATTCCGAAGGCAGAATTTCGCCTGACGATATCAGGGCCTCGCTGAGAAAGGACACTATATTAATTACGATCATGCACTCCAACAATGAGACGGGGGTACTGCAGCCGGTGGAAGAAATCGGGCGCATTGCGAGGTCTGCAGGTGTTCTCTTCCATTCAGACGCCGCGCAGAGTGTCGGCAAGGTGGAAGTAGAAGTGTCCCGGTCAATGGTGGACATGCTTACCATAGTTTCTCACAAATTCTACGGGCCCAAGGGGACAGCGCCCTTTATCTGAAAGACGGAGTTGCTCTTATGCCTGTTATGTTCGGTGCCGGTCATGAGAGGGGTCTAAGGCCGGGCACTGAAAACACGCCGCTTATTGCGGGTTTCGGAAAGGCTTGCGAAGTGGCTAAGCCTGCATTGGGAGAGCGATATGCGCATATGATAGCTCTCAGGGATGCGCTGGAAACTTTGCTTGCCGGAGGGCTGGAAATAAAACTTAACGGGCACCGCGAACTGAGGCTTCCGAATACGTTGAATATCTCGTTAAAGGGTGTTGCAGCTGAGGACGTAATAGCGCGTATGCATGACAAGATCGCTTTTTCAGCGGGCTCGGCATGTCATGCCGGCATGCGAATACCATCACCTGTCTTGAAGGCAATGGGAGTTCCGGATTCGGACGCCCTTGCATCTGTTCGGTTAAGCGTGGGGAAGGACAACACTGCGGAGGAAATTCAACGGGCTGCCGAAGTGCTGACAGGCTGTGTAAGGGGTATGTCTGCCGGATAATCCTGATGGCAAAGTCCCATGTAACCCCGCATATGGATTTCACATATATATCATGTAGTCAGACAGCAATTTTCCTGCTCACCGATGTCCCCTGACTTGGCTAATTAAACATTATATCTTTATAAAAAATAATTATTGATCAGTATCTTGACAAACAAGTACGGTTCTGTGGTATCGTTCTACTCAATGTCATAAAAAACCATAAAGAAGGTGAAATTATGTTAGAGTTCAACAAATGGTTTTTTGTCCTTCTCGTCAATTTCCTCCTGCTTCTTTTTATTCTTAATAAAATTCTTTTTCAGCCTCTTGCAAGCATACTGAAAGAGCGGGAACGGGCAACGACGGGTGCCCTGGATGATGCTAAAGCCATGATCGCAAGGAAGGACGAGGCCGTCGCAAAAATGAACGCCGAATTGCTCGCAGCAAGAAACGCGGCAAAAGCTGCTTATGAAAGTTTGAAAGAGCAGGGACAGGCTGCCCAGAAAGAGACCTTATCAAAAACTGAAGCACAGGCCTTGGCGATGATCGAGCAGGGGAGGAAGGAGTTGCAGTCCGAAGCTGAGAAAGCCAGGGCCGCCTTGAAGGCTGATATCGAAAAATTCTCAGAGGAAATCGTAACGAAACTGGTGAAAGCATGAAAAAGATAACACAGGCTAAATTCAAATCCTATATGGTTTGTTCATTAAATTTTATTCTGGCGTGCGGCTTCTGGCTCTTGAGTTCCGCTGCTTACGCATATGCTGCGGAAGAAGGCGAGCATGGCGGCGGCTCCCCGATGGAATGGGTCTGGCGTTTTTTTAATTTCGCCATCCTTGTATTTGTGCTTGTCAAATTCGGCAGCAAACCGATGAAAGACTACTTCCAGCAGAGAAAAGCATTAATTGAGAAAAGTATACAGGAAGCACGGGAGGCCAAAGCCCTTGCTGCAAAAGCCCTCGCGGAAGTCGAAGAGAGACTTAAGCTTAAAGACAGGGAAATAGAGGAAATCAAGGCAGCTGCGGCGGGTTCGGGTGAACGTGAAAAGGTCAGGCTGATTGAGGATGGTGAACGTCTCAAGGCGAGAATACTTGAGCAGGCAAAGTCGAATATCGAATTTGAAGTTAAGAAAGCCAAGGACGTCATCAGGGCGGAAGCTGTGGAGGCTGCGATGCAGCTTGCAGAAGAAAAGATCAAATCGAAAATGACCAAAGAGGACCAGGACAGGCTTTTGCAAGAATCACTTAAACTATTAGAGGGTAAAAATTGAAAAAGATCAAGGGTGTTAAACGGTACGCAAAACAGTTCTTAAGCGCTGTAGATTTGAATGAAGTTCCGCAGGGAATCGAACAGTTGAGCGCTATTGCCGCTTTAATGGAGAAAGACAAGAATTTCAGAAACCTGTTGATCAGTCCTGTCTTCAGCGTGGATGAGAGCGGACGCGTTATTTCCTATCTGAGCGAGAAGCTTAAAATGTCCGGCAAGGCCTCTAAATATCTTCATTACCTGGTGGGGTCCGGAGTGATTGCAGGGCTGCCGGCTATCATTAGTGCCATACAGACCCAGTACCTCGAAATCAAAAAGCGGTCAAAGGCCGTGGTCACGACAGCCGTACAGGTAGGCAAAGACTATGCAGAACAAATATCGGGGTCGTTAAAGCAGGTTACCGGCCGTGACATGGACATTGAATTTGTTGTTGACCCGTCGCTGTTGGGCGGCGTAAGTATAAAGGTCGGCAGTACTATGTATGACAGTAGTATAAAAGGCCAGTTAGGGCTTTTAAAAGATAAGCTTATAAAGGGGTGATCGCATGGAAATCAAGGTAGATGAGATTAGCGAGTATCTGAAAAAGCAGATAACCGATTTCGAGAAGCGCGTAGATGTCAGTGAGGTAGGTGTCGTGGTCGCCGTTGGTGACGGTATCGCCAGGATTTACGGACTGGATAACTGCATGTCATCAGAGCTTCTCGAGTTTCCCAATAATGTCTTCGGGATGGCGCTCAACCTGGAAGAAGACATGGTTGGAGCAGTTCTTTTTGGTGAGGACACTCTTATCAAAGAAGGCGATGTTGTAAAGAGGACCGGAAAGATCATGTCCGTACCGGCCGGAGACGAGATGATCGGTCGCGTCGTCAATGCTATCGGGCAGCCCATCGATGGCAAAGGTCCGATCAACGCCAGTACATCCAGGATTGTTGATGTTGTCGCTCCCGGTATTGTCGACAGGCAGCCGGTCAGGGAACCGCTCCAGACTGGAATAAAGGCAATCGATGCGATGATACCTGTTGGAAGGGGACAGAGAGAGCTGATTATCGGCGACCGTCAGACAGGAAAGACGGCCATAGCTCTTGATGCTATCATCAACCAGAAGGGCGGCGATGTTATTTGCATCTACGTTGCAGTGGGACAGAAAAGGGCGAGTGTGGCGCGCGTTGTAAAGACATCGAGCAATACGGCGCAATGGAACATACTATCGTAGTTTCTGCAACTGCCAGCGAGCCGGCCCCTCTTCAGTATATAGCCCCTTATACGGGATGCGCCCTCGGCGAATACTTCAGGGACAATAAAAGGCATGCATTGATTATATATGATGACCTTAGCAAGCAGTCGACTTCATACAGGCAGCTTTCGCTGATTCTGAGGCGTCCGCCCGGACGTGAGGCATTCCCCGGCGACGTTTTCTATCTCCATTCGAGGCTGCTGGAAAGAGCGGCGAAACTGAGCGATGAACTTGGCGGAGGCTCACTCACCGCACTCCCAATAATCGAAACACAGGCAGGTGACGTTTCCGCGTATATTCCCACAAACGTTATTTCCATTACAGACGGACAAATTTACCTTGAGCCGGACCTTTTCTATGCCGGTATAAGGCCTGCGGTCAATGTCGGTCTCTCTGTCAGCCGTGTCGGAAGCTCGGCGCAGACCAAGGCGATGAAGCAGGTTGCCGGAACTCTAAGGCTCGATCTCGCACAGTTCAGGGAGCTCGCGGCTTTTGCCCAGTTCGGTTCCGACCTCGACAAATCAACAATGGCACAGATCGAGAGAGGAAAGAGGATGGTGGAGATACTGAAGCAGGACCAGTACGTGCCGCTTCCGGCTGAAGACCAGATCATGATCCTCTTTGCCGGATCTCAGGGCCACCTTGACGATGTCCAGGTCGAAGCGTTAAAGAAATTCGAGGCCGAATTCATCACCTTTATGAAAGACAGAAAGTCCGACATCAGGAATGAACTGAAGGACAAAAAAGCAATTGATGATACGCTGAAGGAGAAACTGACCAGCGCTGTAGCAGAATTCAAGAAAGGCTTTGTAGCTTAGTGAATGGGCGAAAGTTGGCAAGGATGGCCCGTTAACTAATGAGCAAGGAGAGATAAATGCCCGGTTTAAAAGAGATACGGAAGAGAATAGCGTCTGTAAAAAGCACCAAGCAGATTACAAAAGCGATGAAGATGGTTTCGGCAGCCAAATTCAGAAAGGCACAGGCGAGAATCATCGAAATGCGGCCATATGCCGATAAGATGCACGCAGTCCTCACGG
Source organism: Nitrospirota bacterium (assembly GCA_963796345.1). GTDB lineage: Bacteria > Nitrospirota > Thermodesulfovibrionia > Thermodesulfovibrionales > Dissulfurispiraceae > JADFXI01. The sequence continues at coordinate 313,279 of CAWCLI010000009.1, forward strand.
GGCTGGCCAGGACTGTGGAATCAGGACATCCCCTTCTCGAAGTCAGGCCGCGGAGAAAGGTTGAGGTGATGGTGCTCACGAGCGATAAAGGCCTTTGCGGGGGCTTTAACACTAATATTATGAAGGCATCCTTAAAACTCATCAAGGAGATTCAGGCCGAAGGTGTAGAGGTAAGCATCAGTTCCGTCGGGAAAAAAGCCACGGACCTTTTCAGGAGAAGAGGCCAGGCAACCAGGCGCTCATGGACCGGTATTTCGGGCAAAATTTCCTATATGAATGCAAAAGAAATTGCAACGGACATTATTGAGAACTACACGAGCGAACTTTTTGATGAAGTTGTTCTTGTATATAACGAGTTTAAGTCAGCGCTCGTGCAAAAGGTTTCAGTAGTCCGCCTTCTGCCCCTTGCGCCGGTAGACAGCCAGGCAGAGCAGGGCGCCGGCCAGGAGGAAGCAGCGGATTTTCTGTACGAACCTTCACAGCAGGCTATATTCGACCGGTTGCTGCCAAAGAACCTGGAGATACAGTTTTTCAGGGCGCTTCTTGAATCGCAGGCATCCGAGGAGGCTGCCCGCATGACCTCAATGGAAAATGCCACTAAAGCGGCTGATGATATGATAGACAGTCTGACTTTGCAATATAACAAGGCGCGTCAGGCGGCAATTACGAAAGAGCTGATGGATATTGTCGGCGGTGTCGAGGCACTTAAACAGTAACGATATAACGCGAAATACAGGAGGGTGTACATTATGAACGAAGGTAAGGTATCGCAGGTAATTGGTGCGGTTGTAGACGTGGAGTTTGAAAAGGAACTTCCCGCCATACTCAACGCCTTGAAGATAGAGTCTCCGGGTGATCCCGGCAAAGGCGTTCCAGCGCTTAATATTACCCTGGAAGTTGCAAGTCACCTGGGTGACAACAAAGTGCGCACGATTGCCATGCTGACCACGGACGGAGTGGTCAGGGGAATGAAGGTCACTGATACAGGAAAACCGATCTCTGTTCCTGTTGGCAAGGCCACCCTCGGCAGAATTATGAATGTTGTGGGTGATCCCTATGACAAACTCGGTCCTATTGAAACTGAGGACCGGATGCCTATCCACAGGCTTGCCCCCGATTTTGTGGACCAGGAGCCGGTGTCCCAGGTTTTTGAAACAGGTGTTAAAGTTTTTGATCTGCTCGTTCCATTTATCAGGGGCGGAAAAATGGGAATGTTCGGCGGCGCCGGTGTAGGCAAGACCGTTGTTATTATGGAGATGATTCACAACATTGCACTTAAGCACGGCGGCGTCTCGGTTTTTGCGGGCGTCGGCGAGAGGACCAGAGAGGGGAATGACCTTTACCGTGAAATGAAAGAATCCGGTGTTGTCAAGAATGTCGCCCTTATCTATGGGCAGATGAACGAGCCCCCTGGAGCGAGACTCAGAATCGGCCTTACCGCCCTGACTGCAGCCGAGTATTTCAGGGACCAGGGTCAGGACGTGCTGTTATTTATCGACAATATATTCAGATATACACTTGCGGGTTCCGAAGTCTCGGCTCTCCTGGGCAGAATGCCTTCTGCTGTTGGTTATCAGCCTAACCTTGGGACGGACATGGGCAGCCTGCAGGAAAGGATTTGTACGACAAAGAAGGGCGCCATCACCTCGATGCAGGCAATATATGTCCCTGCTGACGACTTGACAGACCCTGCTGTTGCTACGGCATTTACGCATCTTGACGGAACGGTTGTCCTTTCCCGCCAGATATCTGAACTCGGTATTTATCCTGCTGTTGATCCGCTTGACTCTACTTCGCGCGCGCTTGATCCAATCGTCATTGGCGAAGCGCATTATGCAGTTGCAAGAAAGGTGCAATCCATTCTGCAGCGATACAAAGAGCTGCAGGACATCATCGCGATCCTCGGCATGGAAGAGCTTTCCGAAGACGACAAGCTGAGCGTTTCCAGGGCCAGGAAAATACAGCGCTTTCTGAGCCAGCCATTCAGTGTGGCTGAAGTCTTCACCGGCAGGCCTGGTAAATATGTAAAGCTCGAAGATACTATCAAGGGATTCAACGCAATTGCCGACGGTGAATATGACGATGTGCCCGAACAGGCATTTTACATGGTTGGCGCCATCGAGGAAGCTGAAGAGAACGCAAGGAAGCTTGGCTGGAAAAGGTAAGGTAGGACACCATGGATAATAAGATCAGATTAGATATCGTTACGCCTTATGGTCTTATACTGAGCGAGGATGTCGATGAGCTTACTGCCACAGGCAGCGAGGGCGAGTTTGGTGTGCTGCCGGGTCACGTGCCGTTCATCACTACTCTGAAAATCGGCATGCTCTTCATTAAGAAAGACGGTAAAACCGAATGCGTTTTTGTGAGTTCGGGCTATGCTGAAGTGACTTTCGAAAAAGTGGTGGTCCTTGCCGACAGCGCCGAGAGGTCTTGTGACATAGACGTCGACAGGGCCATTGCAGCCCAAAAACGCGCTGAAGAGCGACTTGCGCAGGCTGAGAAATATGATTTCGGGCGCGCCACGGCAGCAGTTGAAAGGGCAACTATAAGAATTCAGGTAGCGGAGAAGAGATCAGCCAGATAATAATTGCCACTGATTGCCAGTGATTGAATAGAAGGGGACAGCGCTATGCCGTCCCCTTTTTTCTATGTTCCGGGTAAAATAAACCATGCCAAAAGAGATATCAAAGCTTGTTTATAGCACGGACCATGCGGTCCTCCGTGCAGAGAAGCCCGTTGAAAAGGCGCTTCAGGCGAATACGCCCGCTGCGCAGCAGAAGGTGACTGTCCGCGTTGACAGGAAGGGCAGGGGAGGAAAAACTGTCACGATTGTAGACGGACTGCAGATTCCGCAGAAGAAAATGGAAGAACTTCTCAAACAGTTTAAGATGAAACTCGGTACAGGCGGCACGATCAGGGACACATCTCTGGAGATTCACGGCGACCATCGGGACGTATTAATACCAGCGCTGGAAAAGATGGGTTATGCACCGAAACGCTCGGGAGGATGAGGCTTTCCGGCTTTGTTTAAAGTCTTCTTCTGAAAAACGAGAAAAAGTATTCCTTGATTTTTTGAGGCAGCGGTCTTTTATGCCATTCCGCTGCATCTATTTTTATGGAGTGCTTGAGGTCCTCCTCAAACAGGTCATTCATCCTGGATGCGAAATTGAGATCGAGAATGCCTATATTGCCCTCATCGTTGTAGCGCAGGGATTGGAAGTCGAGATTTGTGGAGCCGATGATCCCCCAGCATTCGTCGAAAAGAGAGGTTTTTGCATGGAGCATTTCCCCGGTATAGTAATAAATCTCGATGCCGGCCTTCAGCAGCCGCGCAAAGAAAGCGCGTCCCGCGTATGCTGCCGCAGGGACATCGGTAATCCCCGGCACCAGCAGCCTGACCCGTACGCCACGCGCCACTGCATCTTCCAGTGTCTCAACCATTCGCCGGCTTGGCGTGAAATATGCGGTGGTGAGAGCGATGCTTTTTCGAGCGTGGTTGATGCTATAGTAGAGAAGCCGCCTCATCTTTCTTCTTCCCCTCGATGAATTAACAAAAATGGGCATAACCTGGATAGCGCCGGACATGGAGGGTCGTGCGTCATGCACCATAAAGTCAAATGCGTCAAGCGCTGAGGGTTGACTTTCCACCCCTTGTGCCTGATACCCTGTGCTATTGCCTACGTCCCAGACTAACCAGGTCTTCCTGAAATTCCTGAGGAGTTCGTGGACCACAGGGCCTTCGATCATAATGCCTGTGTCGCGCCAGCCCTTTTTCTTGAGCCTCAGGTGAAGACCTCTGTATTCGTTGGCGATATTCAGCCCCCCGGTAAATGCCTTTATGTCATCGATAATGATAAGCTTCCGGTGGTTCCGGTGCACATAATGGAATGGGGAAATCCACTTGAAAGGGTGCGATACCGCTATCCTGACACCCGCATTTGTCATATCGTCCCAGAAGCTTCGAGGTGTCCCGAAAGAGCCGAAATGGTCGTACAGGAGATAAACCTCCACTCCGCTGCGGCTTTTCTGTTTTAAGATTTCCGCCAGTTCGCATCCGGTCTCGTCATTTCTGAATATGTAAAATTCGAGACAGACCAGCCACTGAGCGCCTTTGACGGCATCAAAAATAGTGGTGAATGATTCTTTTCCCTTCCATAGGAGCTTTATGGAGTCTGCGGTGGAAAAGCTCGTCTTGACGATACCCTCGATAGACGGTGCGGTGAAAGTCTGTATAAATTCAGAGGCCATATCCAGATTAGCGTACCGTATTCGTTAGTCTTTTTCAACCCGCAGGAAAAGTGTGGCGTGTCAGGCGTCGCGCATCGCGCGTTATTTCTTTTACGCCCGACGCCTGACAATCTTCTTATGTTATACTTGTAAACGGTGTGGTCTTATGCTAACGAAGAATAGAAGAGTAAACGTAAAGACATCTGTTGACCGGCATGCTGCTGTTGATGTAGATAAGCTTTGCGAAGGCAAGCACCTGCCTTTTGACGTATTCATTAAAGACATGGGCATAGTTAAGCCGCTTTTCGAAAAGATGATGCTCTTCACGGGTACTACCAAGGATACCCTTAAGGAAAAAGGCATTACCAAAGTATTTGTCAGAGAAAAAGATATCAGTGACAACGAAGCGTACTTTGCCGCAACAAAAACAGAGGCAAGCTCATTTTACGATAATCCTGCCATATTCGCGAAATATGCATTCTATAAGGACCAGCATCATCAAATAGAGAGGAGTTTGCTTGTCCCAGGAGTCAAGATAGATTTCGGACTTTATTTGATGAATAAGTTGGATTTCTCCCCTCTTGTTGAAGCAACTGCCGAAAACCCGGCGGAAATACAGGAAGATATGCTGAAGGTTTCGGGTGATATCGGTATAAATAAATCCGATATCCCTCTGTATTGTCAATATCTGAATTCCCTCACTGCCTCAGGGCGAATTCCGGCTACGGAAAGACTCAGGGCCCGGATGACAGTTATAAAGGAAAAGGCGAAAATAATATTGCGCGACTTTCTTGACAGTCCGGCGGCTCTGGCAGGAATCAAGGGAAAAGGGACAAAAGAGAAGGCGAAAATACTTGTACGGGGCATTCTTAATAACCCGAAGAGCGGCGAAAGGATACGGGAGCTTGAAGGCCCTGTTAACGAAATGATAGATAGCATCATGGAAAACAGAAATGCCATATACGGACTTCTTTCGCAAAAGGGATATGACTATTACACCTATACTCACTCTGTGAATGTGGCTGCACTCTCCATCAACCTGGGTATTGCCATCGACCTCAAAAGAGACCACCTGGAAAAACTGGGGATGGGAGCGATTCTCCACGATATCGGTCAAAGTGTCATTTCTCCACGGATCGTACATGCACAGGGAAAGCTCAACGAGGCGGAATACAGGGTATTCAGAAGCCACGTAGTCGAAGGGGAGAAAATACTGCGTAATCACAAGGAGTTTCCGGAAGAATCATTCCCTGCTGTAGTGCAGCACCACGAGAAATTGTCAGGCAGAGGGTATCCGGACCAGCTATCCGGTAAGCAGATCGCAATATTCGGCAGGATTACTGCGATAGCTGACTGTTTTGATGCGCTCACTACGTCGCGGCCCTTCAAGCCTGCAATGCCTCCCTATAAGGCATTATCTGTTATAGCCAGGGAAACAGACAATTACGACCATGAATTATTAAGGGTTTTCATAAAGACGCTCGGGGAACTCAAATAACTGTATGCCGGAAATGCCGGGGATTCCTGACCGAATGACCGAGGAGGGAGGAAACTAATGGCAAGGTATCAAAAACCGTTTCAAGAATCACTTATCGACCACCTTACCTTCTCGCTTGCCAAGGATACTTATTCCGCCACCAAGAGAGACAGATTCGATGCGACTGTTTTGTCAGTAAGAGATTGCATGGTAGAGCAGTGGATCAGGACCCAGCAGAGTTATTACGACGTTGACGCGAAAAGGACATATTATCTTTCTCTTGAATTTCTCCTGGGAAGGCTTTTAGGCAATTACATCCTGAACCTTGGATTGTTAGGGGAATATGAGCAGACATTTAATGCCTTTGGCCTCTCTTATGACGAGATTGTTGAGCTTGAATGGGATGCGGGCCTCGGAAATGGAGGTCTCGGCAGGCTTGCGGCATGTTTTCTCGATGCGTTATCCACGCTTGAATATCCTGCCTACGGTTATGGAATCAGGTATGAATATGGCATTTTTTTGCAAAAAATCAAAGACGGATATCAGATTGAAACTCCGGATAACTGGCTTAGATATGGAAGCCAGTGGGAATTCCCAAGGCCGGAAGTATTGTACCCGGTCCAGTTTGGCGGCAGGGTCAACTCCATTAACTACGGAGGCGGACGCATGCGCATGGTATGGTCCGACACCGAAGAGGTCATGGCCATGGCTTACGACTATCCGGTCCCGGGGTATCGCAATAATACAGTCAACACTCTCCGTTTATGGTCTGCAAAGTCGAGTCGTGACTTTGATCTTGAATATTTCAACAGCGGTGATTATATCAAGGCAGTGGAGAACAAGAACAATAGCGAGAATATTTCCAAAGTGCTTTACCCTGATGACCAGTCGCTTGCCGGAAAGGAACTTCGTCTCAAACAGCAGTATTTTTTTGTAGCGGCCACATTAAGGGACATAATCAGAAGATACAGGAAGTTTCATAGGACCTACGAAGATTTCCCCGACAATGTAGCAGTTCAGCTGAATGATACCCATCCTTCCATAGCCATTGCAGAACTGATGCGGATTCTTGTCGATGAGGAAAGCATCGGCTGGGAGGATTCGTGGGACATAACCACTAAAACATTTGCCTATACAAATCATACAGTGTTGCCGGAAGCACTGGAAGTGTGGCCCGAAGCGCTGATGGGCCATCTCCTGCCCCGCCACCTCCAGATTATTCAGGAGATCGACAGAAGGTTCCTGGTACAGGTTGACGTACAATTCCCGGGCGAGCGGGAACGCGCGGAGTCAATGGCCCTGATAACGGGCGAGGGTGAAAGGTGGGTGCACATGGCCCGTCTGGCAATAGTCGGAAGCCATTCCGTCAATGGCGTCTCTGAGCTTCATTCCCGGATTTTAAAGGAAAAGGTGTTCCATAATTTTTACGTTATGTCTCCCGATAAATTCATAAACGTTACCAACGGCATAACGCCAAGGCGCTGGCTTTTGGAAGCAAACCGTCCTCTTGCAAGACTGCTGTCAGAAGCTATTGGAGACTCGTGGACAAGGGACCTTGATGAACTGGAAAAGCTCGAACCGCTTGCCGATGACAGTGAGTTTCGCAAACGCTTTCGCGAAGTGAAGGAAATGAATAAGGTTGCCTTGTCCAATTATCTCGGATTGACCGTTAAGCTGTCATTCCGTCACCAGCATCTCCTGGATTGCCAGGTGAAGAGGCTGCACGAATACAAGAGACAACTGCTGAATGTGCTGCATGTCATAACCCTTTATAACAGGATCAGGGAAGGAAGAGTGGACGAGACATTCACTCCGAGGACCGTGCTCTTTTCAGGAAAAGCTGCGCCCGGGTATTACCTTTGCAAACTGATAATTAAACTGATACACGCTGTGGGGGATGTTATTGCGGCCAATCCCGTGGCAAGGGAAAAGCTGCAGGTAATATTCGTCCCAAACTACAGCGTTTCTCTGGCCGGGCGTATTATCCCTGCGGCAGACCTGTCCGAACAGATTTCGACTGCCGGGTTTGAGGCTTCGGGAACAGGCAATATGAAATTCACGCTGAACGGGGCCTTGACCATCGGTACTCTCGACGGGGCGAATGTAGAGATAAGGGAACAGGTCGGTGATGAGAACTTTTTCCTCTTCGGCCTTAAGGCTGAAGAAGTCATGGCTATGAGTTCCGGCTATAACCCGCAGGAATACTACGAGAAGGACCCGGAGCTTCGCCAGGCCATCAATCAGATACTCGAAGGCCACTTTTCGCCTGAGAGCCAGGCCCTTTTTCATCCGATTGTCAGGTCTATCCTGGATAGGGACAGGTTTTTTGTTATGGCTGATTATTCGTCGTATATAAGTTGTCAGGAGAAGGTGGCCGATGTCTATAAGGACAAAGACAAGTGGACAAAAATGGCCATACTCAATGTGGCACGGTCCGGAAAATTTTCGAGCGACAGGGCTATCCGGGAATATGCTGAAAAAATATGGCATATCTCCCCGGTGCACATCAAATAAAGGCAAAGGGCCTAAGGCGAAAGGCGAACGGTGGAAGACAAACGACAGACAACGGCGTTTGGATTTTTATTATCTGATTTTTCCCTTTTGCCCTTCACCTTTTGCCCTTCACCACTTTATTTATGAGACGTGTTCTGCACGTGGATATGGATGCCTTTTTTGCCGCTGTGGAGGAACGAAGACATCCTGACTTGAAGAACAAACCCGTGGTAATAGGCGGCTCGGGTGATCCCACGAGAAGAGGCGTAGTGTCGACCGCCAACTATGCGGCACGGGAGTACGGTATTCACTCAGCCATGCCTTTAATGACGGCTTATAAGCTCTGTCCTCATGCTGTTTTCCTTCCCGTGGACATGGAGGAGTACGCAAGGGTATCGGATGTGTTCAAGGAAGTCCTGCGTGAGTTTAGCCCTGTAATGGAAGATGTCGGCATAGACGAAGCCTTTCTCGATCTGTCGGATATCGATAAGCCCCCGGAACAAATAGCGCGGGAGATTAAAGAGCGTATAGAAGCGGTGACGGGTTTATCCTGTTCCATCGGAATAGCCGCGAACAAACTTCTCGCCAAGATTGCCTCGGACATGCAGAAGCCTGACGGACTTACAATTATCGCAGGCGGTGACATAGAGGCCCGTATATGGCCTTTGCCGGTGAGAAAGCTGTGGGGTGTGGGTCCTAAAACTGAGGCATATCTGAAGGGCCTGTCGATCAACACCATAGGGGAACTCGCGTCGGTGCCGGTCGAAGAATTGGTGGGGCATTTCGGCAAGTCCTATGGACATTACCTTTATGAAGCGTCCCGCGGCCTGGATGAAAGCCCTCTCGTTACGCACTGGGAGCCCAAATCCATAAGCAGGGAAACGACCTTCCAGCAGGATAGCGATCATTGGCAGACTATTGCCAGGAACCTGGCCCGTCTCACCGGGGAGACAGTGACAGAGTTAAGGGAGAGGGGATACAGGTGCAAGAATGTTACTGTAAAAATACGGTTTAATGATTTCAAAACGCAGACGCGCGCGACTACTCTCGACGACCCGGCAGATAACCTTGAAATTATAAGAAAGGCCGCCTTTTACTGCCTTGGCAAATTTGACCTGAAGAAGAAAGTGCGGCTTGTGGGGATGCGGGTCGGGGGACTGATAAAGCTGTGATATAATGTTTGATAATCATAAGATGTCGATCAGTAGCGCCTGCTCCTGGACAGAATTTGTGAATAATAAGAGCTGATGGAGGGAGAAGCATGATTGTTCTCGAAAATATTACGATGACTAAATTCAGGAAGTATTTGCGTCAGACCAAAACCATTGTTTTTCCGTTCGGCACCATAGAAGAACACGGAAGCCATCTTCCTCTGAACACCGATTCGCTGATTATTCATGAGGCCCTCAAACGGGTAAAAAGGAAGAAGGAGTTTTTCCTGGCGCCTGTCGTCGATTATGGGGTTTGTACGACTACGAAAGACCACCGGGGACTCTGAGCATCTCTGCGGAAACGCTGAGATTGCTGTCAAGAGACCTTGTTTCAGAAGCATATAAAAAAGGGATCAGAAATTTCGTCCTGGTTTCCGGCCATGGCGGAGGCCTGCATATGGCGGCGTTGAAGGAGACGGCGGAAGACCTGGTGGAACGTCTGGAAGGAATGGCAATAGCTGTTTTCTCCCCGTATGATATTTTATGGAAAGAACTGTCCGCGATAGCCGAAACTCCCAACGACTCACACGCGGGCGAACTGGAGACCTCTATGGTGTTGTATCTCTCTCCGGAACTGGTCGATGGAAGGGCGCGGGAAGAGTATCCGAAAATACCGAGGCCCCTGAGTGTGAAAGACAAGGTGAGTTACTGGCCCGGCGGTGTCTGGGGAAATCCTGGCAAGGCATCAGCGGCGAAAGGCGAAAAGGCCGTGGCATTGATTGCAGCCAAGATCAATGAGGTGCTGGATATAGTGGAAAAGAGAAGGAAATAAATAGTGCACTTAACCACGTCATTCGAGGACGACCATATAATTATATCACTCTGATGGACCAGTTGGCTCATCCCAGGCTAACTTATGAGCCTCGCTTTCAATCTGATCTCGGTCCCGCTCAAGGCCTGAGAAACCGGGCATCCTTTTTTAGCTGACTCGGCCTGCTCCAAAAATGACTTTTCATCCATGCCTGGAACTTTGGCCTCGGTGTCTAACTCGATAGTGGTGATCTTGAAGCCGTCGCCCACCTTCTGAACAGTAACACTTGCCACTGTGTGGATGTGTTCGGCCACATGGCCTGCCTTCTCAAGCATGAATGAGAGAGCCATGGAAAAACAGCCTGCATGGGCCGCTCCGATCAGTTCTTCCGGATTAGTACCTGTGCCGTCCTCGAAACGGGAAGCGAATGAATAAGGTCCTTCATACCCTCCCCTACCCAATTTTATGCGCCCCTTTCCCTTGGTGAGATTACCATCCCACACTGCTTCTGCTTTGCGTACCTGCATTATTGATTGCCTCCTTTTCTTAATGAAGAAAAACTCATACATTAGAGCTGTCCGAAACCGTCCGGACAATAAGCTAATAATAGCAGCTTTTTTTCTATAGACAACCGTTGTCTCTATGTTTTCCCAGGTATGCAAATTCAGCACACTTTGTCCCGAAGTCTGCACCTCATTGTCCGGGGACTAACTGTTGCTGTTCATCAGACTTCCCATGACCCTTGACGGTATGCAGTGTTTGGTACAAATGAAAACTGATAAAAAAGCGTCATCACTTGAAGAAAATCAATTTTATCCCGTAGTATGCAGGGGCTACAGGGATGGTTGAGGCCTCTTCCGATCGCATGTTCATGCAGAAGCCACCAACGCCAAGGGTCAGGCGCGCTGTAAAGCGTCGCCTGACCCTCTTGTTAGTTGATCGTTTTATCGTCGCCCAGTCAGAAGCTCCCGAAGACATTTATGCTGCGATCAGGCGAGGTCGAAACGGTCAAGGTCCATCACCTTGTTCCATGCCGCCACAAAGTCTTGGACAAACTTCGCCTGCGCGTCCGAGCTTCCGTAGACCTCGGCCAGAGCCCGGAGTTGGGAGTTCGAACCGAAGATTAGGTCCACACGGGTGCCGGTCCATTTGAGTGCGCCCGTTGTGCGATCTCGGCCTTCAAACACGTCAGCGTCTTTCGATACCGCCTTCCACTCCGTGCCCATGTCGAGCAGGTTCACGAAGAAGTCGTTGGTCAGCGCCTCCGGCCGCTTGGTTAAGACACCGTGTTGGGACTTCCCGAAGTTGGCATTCAGAACGCGCATCCCGCCAACGAGGACTGTCATTTCCGGCGCAGTCAGCGTCAGCAATTGCGCCTTGTCGACCAGCAAAGCCTCAGCCGGTATGGTGTACTTGCCCTTGAGGTAGTTGCGGAAGCCATCCGCGATCGGTTCGAGCACGGCGAACGAAACCGCATCGGTTCGCTCCTGCAAGGCGTCCATGCGTCCAGGCGTGAAGGGGACCTTCACGTCGTGACCGGCCTTCTTCGCGGCTTGCTCGACGCCCGCGCAACCGGCCAGAACGATCAGGTCGGCGAGCGAGATATTCTTGCCGCCAGAGGCCGCGCTGTTGAATTCGCTCTGGATACCCTCCAGCGTCTTGAGCACTTTCGCCAGTTCGGCCGGCTGGTTGACCGGCCAATCCTTCTGGGGCGCGAGGCGAATACGCGCGCCGTTCGCGCCGCCGCGCTTGTCGGAACCACGGAAGGTGGACGCCGATGCCCAGGCGGTCGAAACCAGTTGCGAGACCGACAGCCCTGAAGCCAGGATCTTGCCCTTGAGGGAGACAATGTCCTTCTCATCAATTAACTTGTGATTGACTGCGGGGATGGGGTCTTGCCAGATGAGTTCTTCGGCAGGGACCTCCGGACCGAGATAGCGCACGCGAGGACCCATGTCGCGGTGCGTCAGCTTGAACCACGCACGGGCGAAGGCGTCTGCTAACTGGTCCGGATTCTCGTAGAAGCGCCTCGAGATCTTTTCGTAGGCCGGGTCGAAGCGCAGCGAGAGGTCCGTGGTCAGCATGGAAGGCGCGATACGCTTCGACGAGTCGTGGGCATGCGGCACCGTTTTGGCGCCCGCGCCACCCTTCGGCGTCCACTGATGAGCACCTGCCGGGCTCTTCGTCAGCTCCCATTCGTAGCCGAACAGGTTCTGGAAGAAGTTGTTGCTCCACTTCGTCGGCGTTGTGCTCCAGGTGACTTCCAGACCGCTGGTGATCGCATCAGCGCCCTTGCCCGTGCCAAAGCTGCTCTTCCAGCCGAGGCCCTGCTCCTCGATGGGGGCCGCTTCCGGCTCAGGACCCACATGGGACGCAGGGCCGGCGCCGTGGGTCTTACCGAAGGTGTGACCTCCTGCAATGAGCGCAACCGTCTCTTCGTCGTTCATGGCCATACGAGCAAAAGTCTCGCGGATATCCTTGGCCGCCGCGATCGGATCCGGGTTGCCGTTCGGGCCTTCCGGGTTGACATAGATCAGGCCCATCTGGACCGCAGCGAGCGGATTCTCGAGATCCCTGTCTCCGGAGTAGCGCTTGTCGTCCAGCCACTTGTTCTCGGAGCCCCAGTAGACGTCCTCCTGCGGCTCCCAGACGTCCTCGCGCCCACCGCCAAAGCCGAACGTCTTGAATCCCATCGATTCCAGGGCGACGTTGCCGGCAAGGATCATGAGGTCGGCCCATGAGATCTTCCGACCGTACTTCTGCTTGATCGGCCAAATCAGCCGGCGCGCCTTGTCGAGGCTGACGTTGTCGGGCCAACTGTTGATAGGCGCGAAGCGCTGCTGGCAGGCTCCGGCGCCGCCGCGACCGTCACCAGTGCGATATGTGCCGGCGCTGTGCCATGCCATGCGGATGAACAAAGGCCCGTAGTGCCCGAAGTCCGCCGGCCACCAGTCCTGCGAGTCGGTCATCAGGGCGCGAAGGTCTTTCTTCACGGCCTCCAGATCAAGGCTCTTGAACTCGTCAGCGTAGTTGAAATCCTCGCCCATCGGATTGGACTTGGAGGACTGCTGGTGCAGGATATCCAGCCGCAATTGGTTCGGCCACCAGTCCCGGATTGACGTGCCTCTGCCGGCCATGTGTTTGTGAGTCCCGCCCGTTTCCGGGCCCATGCTATCGTCATTCATAATATTTACTCCTTTCGTTGTGTGACTTGTTGAACTGCGCTACTATGAATATATAGTGTTACGCTGCCTATATATCTAACATCAAGGACCCTATTTGTTGTCTTTCAGTATTTTTTTGAGAAGGTCAAGAGCATTTTTCTTTGCCTCTTCCGGCGTCTCACCGGCAGACTTCGCTGCCTCCTCAAATGTTTTATTAGTGATATTCCTTGGATCGCCCATGTTGTCGTCGGGCTTGCCACATCCACATGTGTAACACATACATCCTCCTTTCGGTTGATTAAAGTTGTTTGTACAAACCTCTCCTGCTTTGCTCCATTAAAGATCTAATAGCCCATAAATCTATCGGTTCGGATGCTTTGCTCCTTGACACCGATAAGTTCGAGCATCTCCCTGCATGTGCCCACCATGCCCGGGGATCCGCTCACCCAGAAACAAAACCCATCGGGATCAGGGACCCAAGTGCGCAGGATCGCTTCACCTAATTTCCCCTGTTCACCCTTCCAATCTTCTTCGGGCTCTGTGAGTACGTTAACCAGTGAAAACTTGGGCATCTGTCGCGCTATCCCATCCAGTTCGCGCCGAAAGATTATATCCGATGACGAACGATTGAAGTACAACATGAGAACGTTTAAAGGCTCATTCATATCCGCCGCGTAGCGCAAGATCGAACGATAAGGTGTTATGCCTATCCCTCCGGCGATAAAGACATGGCGCAGGCGTGTTTCGCCCTCCCGCAAAATAAATTCCCCCTCGGGAGTTTCGCAGGTGAGTTCGTATCCTATCGGCGCCTGCCGCAGTGTTTCCTTGAACCCGCTGCCCCGAATTCTTGTCGTAAACATCACAATCCCTTCTTCAGTGGGCGAGCTTGAAATAGTGAAATGTCTGCTATTGCCGCGTTCATCGGGAAATGCAAGGGTATCCAATTCATAATGTAAGACTTGTCCGGGCCTGTATTCAAGCTGTTGGCCGCCCAGGTCAAAAATGAACGACATGGCATCGGTTGTCTCAGGACGGCGTTCCTTCAAACGAATGCGCACAGGTTTCCTTTCATTACAATCATGATGATCCTCTATAAAAACGCAACAGGTAAGTAGTATCCTCCCGAAGTTGCCGGCATTGGACACTCTTATTTGAATGTCTTTGGGACCTGATCCGCCAGCTCTTTTTAGGATTCAGATGTGATATCTATTACACAACGTATATCACTAAATTGTAGCCATGTCAATTTTGCGAATTGCCTCACGTTAAATCTATTCGAAATAATTTCATACTGTTTCTCAAAAAGTGACACTTGGGAGGCAGAAATGGGGTTATCACGAAAGGAGAGGCGTTCGGCAGTGAAAGTCACTGCAGCACGATATCAGAAGGCAACGAAGAAGCAGAAAAAGACAATTCTTGAATAATTTACAGCTCTAACCGGATATGACAGATGCTATGCTGCGTACCTTTTGAGGAATCATGGCAAGAAGGTGCACGTCAATGAGAAGATTGTCATAATCGGAGACATTGGCAAAAGGGCACATAGGAGCTTTCAGCGGTTTTATGATCAGAAGGTTTGTTTAGCACTAAAAAAGACATGGGTCATCATGGATTACATCTGTGGGAAAAGGCTTGCCCCGATGCTTAAGGAGCTGCTCCCGATATTTCGGCAGTAAAGTGACAAAGAAATACGACAAGGCACAAACCCCATATAAGAGAGTTTTGGCATCGCATCTTGTTTCTGATGACGCCAAGGCATGGTTGAAAAAAGAGTTTGCACGATTGAACCCGGCGGAATTAAAAAGGCAAATAACAAGAATTCAAAACAAACTTATCAGCATAAGCAGTCGTCATTCCCGCAGGTTTTAAGCGGGAATCCAGAATGCAACAAACCTGGATGCCCGATCAAAAACCTTCGGGCATGACGGACATAATGATAATTACAAATATCCCACAAAACAGAAATATTTTCGAATAGATTTAACTTGAGGCAACGAATCCCCATTTCGAATAGATTTTAACTTGAGGCAACAGTCCGTAATAAGAAAAGGGCGGAATTGTTTTCCGCCCCGTAAACCAAAGTTTTTCAGCTCTTGTTTATACGCCTGCTGCAGCGTGATACTCGCTGGACTTCTCCCCACGTGCAAACGTGACGTTCGGGCAATATCGGCTGAAGGTGTCTATTTTTGCATCGATCTCGGTTGAAAGCTCCTTCAAATTGCCCAAGAAACCCTCTGAAACAATCTTCATTTCACCAGGCGGCAGAGCCTGCACCCTCTCCCCTATCTTTTTTAGCGTGTTCTTCATGTCATTTAGCTCGGACATGATGTAATCACAAAAACTTTTTGTGTCTTTTAAACCGTACATAACCGCCTCCTTTCATTTTTAGTGAATAAAAGGAGCCGGGGGTTAACCCTGGTTCCGGCAGACCTAATGGTCTACACTTACCAATCTCTACTTATATTTTACCACATAATATGCCTTCTTTTTAATACAATTCATGTACTGGAGCGGTCTATGTCAGGTTTGTAGGCTTGAGATTTTTGTAATTCCGACTTATTCGTAATATTTCTTTATTTTCAAGGGGTTGGGAATCTTGATATCCAACTTACCGATCCATAAAATATCATCTTTAATTGTGAGCGTCATGTCGTCCTTCAGGTCAGCTTAAATATATTCCGCTCAGTTTCTTAATCAAGCCATGAAATTCTTCATGCTTGCCCACACCAATGCGCTCTTCTTCAATCTTTTCAAACCCTTCCAATAATTCATCCTGGCTGTTTTCCGATAAAAGGTTGTCTGCCATTACAAATAAGACGTTATTCTCCTTTTCTATATGATCTCTCAGCAATGAAATATAGCCGTCTATATTTTGCGCAATGTCTTTCGATAAAGATATGTCTCCAGCAATGTATCCGGCAAAGGCTGCTTTCATAGCCTTAGTATGATTTCTGCCCATTTCATGTTCATGAAGCAAGACTGCGACAGGACCATCTTTGCGAATTCCTGCGACTACCAATGCAGGAAACAGCAGTTCTTCCTCTTTTGCATGATGGCATTTGTCCACGAAAACTTTCAAAAAGTCGAGGATACCATCAAAGTGTTCTTTGTTCAGATTCCTGGCCCCCTCCAGTTGCCGGCCTACCTGTCCTAAAATACTGAGCATGATCTTAATTCCCTCATGTTCGTCTCTTAACTGTTGAGTTGCCTTCATATCTGTTACCTCCTCTCTTATTCGATGTTGCCATGCCGTGGCCTTCAAGTCAAGCTCTCCCGCTCCTTTGCATATAGTAAAAAAGGCGTCATACGAGGCAAATACTACCTATCTGCTTATTTCCCTATAGGCTTAATTGACAATATACAGGAGCGTGATAATATTTGATTGGAAGTAAAGGAGGGAATGCCATGCTTAAGGTCAAAAGGATATACGAGACGGGATCATCCGAAGACGGTAAGCGCATTCTCGTTGACCGGCTTTGGCCGAGAGGTATCAAGAAGGAAAAAGCGGAAGTCGATGAATGGCTTAAGGAAATTGCACCGAGCGACGAGTTGAGAAAGTGGTTCGCTCATGATCCGTCCAAGTGGCAGGTGTTTAAGACAAAATATGCTCACGAGATCGGTGGAAAGTCTGACCTTTTACAACGACTCAGGAAAGAATCCAGAAAGGCAACAGTGACCCTCGTGTATTCTGCAAGAGACAACGAACATAACAACGCAGTGGCACTCAAAGAAATCATCGAACAGTTGTAATGTCACGAAATATTAGTCAGCAATTGTGTTGACAGTTACTGACAACCTAAATACTGTCTTATATAATTTATCGTTCAGACCCAATATTACTTACAAAAAGGATCTTTTTTTTAATAAGACTCTATGTGCACTCTGTGGCTAGCTTTGTTTTGATTTATATTTCATGATGATTTGAGAGCATATTTCATCCTGGTTAAGGTCCCCGCACTCAATCGTGATATCGGCATATTTTCTGTACAGGTTGAGACGTTCCCTGAACAGGTCCCCCAGGCTCTGGTCCGGGCGCCTGGCAAGGCCTCTCTTGTCGAAATTGGAAACCCTCGCTTCCAGAACAGACAAATCCACGTCAAGAAAAACAATGACGCCGCATGATTTCAGGTGCTTCATGGCAGAATGGCTGTATACGGCACTGCCCCCGGTGGCTATAACATGGTTGAGGCACCTGAGGTTTAGAATAGTATCTTCTTCGATTTGACGCAGGGCCATGTGGCCTTCCATGTTGACAATATCCTGGAGGGAACGACCCTGAGATGTCTGGATAATGACGTCTGTATCGACAAAGCCACGCGATGTCATTTTGGCCAGAATGACTCCAACCGTGCTCTTGCCTGAACCCGGCATCCCTATTAAAACGATATTGGATTTGTCACGGTCCGTTTCACTTTCCATATTTTGCCTGTGCTCTCTTTCTGCTCTTTGATTTTTGTTTTCTTATCCGTTCCTGTTCGGCATCTTTCGCTGTGGGCTGGCCGGAAAGCTGCCCTATTGCTTCAATAAGTTCGCGCCGGGCGAGAAAGCGATTTGCCGATTGGCTCCTCTCCTGCATGCATTTTATCTCTATGCCGGTCGGGATATGCCTCAGGTAAACGCAACTCGACGTTTTGTTCACATGCTGCCCGCCTTTTCCTGAAGACCGGATGAATTGCTCCTCAATGTCTTTCTCGGTAACCCCGAGTTCCTCCATCTTCCTCCGGAGCCATCTGTTTTTTTCCTCGCTGACCGCAAAGGTGATCTCGTTTTTTGTCCCCATAATTAATAGGCATTTTACCATTTTTGTTGTTTAATTGGGGTTATTCCCCAAAAAAAAGTAAACACGGATGTACCATTTATTACAGGGAATCAGGTGTGGTGTCCCCGGCAGCTGACAGCATGTCTTGAAATTGTAGTATGATAAGCTTAATATAATTAATGATCCCGCCACGAGAGTTTATAAGCAAGATCCATCCCTTTTCTTTTTTGTCGGAAGATGACCTCGACATCGTAATATCCGGACTGGAAGTTGAGTTGTTCGAAAAAGGAAAGACAATCTACAGGAAGGGGCAAACCTCAGAATACGTCTATGTGATATTCTCCGGGCTCGTCGGCCTCTATGACGAGGAAGTGCCGGTCGATTACCTCACGAGAGGCGAGATATTTGGCCTTGCATTACTTTTTGGTCATCTGTTGAATACGACTGCCAGGGCGATCGAGGATACCGTTTGCTATTCAGTAGCTTTGCGGCAATTCAAGGCTGTATTCGATGCCAACGAGAGGTTTTCATCATTTTTCCTGACTTTGCTCAACAGGAGACTCCGGTCATTCAAGACTATCGCATCCGACAAGAAGATTGTTGAAGAGGCATCATTCGTTTTGGAGGTTGAAAAGATATTATATAAAAGGCCTGTTTTATGCGGACCTGATACGACTATAGCCGGCGCAGCTGTCGAGATGGATATGAACTCCGTCAATTCGGTCGTTATTGTGGACAACGACACAAAACCGGTCGGCATACTTACACACAAGGACCTGAGAAAGGTATTGATCCGCGGTGACAGACTGGACCCGATCACCGAGTTCATGTCTTCCCCGGTGAAAACTGTCACTGCGCGGGCAACGATATTCGATGCCTTTACGAAAATGATAAATGCCGGAATAGACCACCTCGTTGTCACCAAAGAGGATAAGGTCTGTGGTGTTATCACCAGAAAAGACATTCAGGTCCATCTCGAACCCTCTTTCTCCATAGTTAAACTGTTCAGAAGGATCCACGCGGCAACTTCCCTAGACGAGGTTAAAAACGTTTTTTACAGTCTCAAGATATCAGTCTCAAAGATTGCGATGACCGGTCCTAATTTCTTCGACCTTACCAGGATGCTATGCTCTGTTCATGATGCTGTAGTGTCCAAGGTCATAGAGATCCTTGTAGCTCAACATGCGCCTGCCCAGTTCCTATGGATTCATGCAGGCAGTTCAGGCAGAAAAGAAGAGATTATCGGGACCGACCAGGACAATGCCATAATCTATGAGGGAGAGATTCCCGCGGCGCTGGCCGACGATATCAGCGAAACATTGGCGTTTATCGGAATCCCCAAGTGCCTCGGAAACTACATGGCATCAAACAGCATGTGGAACCAGTCGCTGAAGGTATGGAGGGAATACTTCCAACAGTGGTTCTCAGACCCTATTCCTTATCATCTCCGATACCTTTCCGTATTTCTTGATATGAGGCCCGTATACGGAGAGACAGACTTGTACGACGATTTGCTGGAATCGATGAAAGACTCTGTAAAACCCGAGGCCGTCAGACTGATGGCTCAGGACGCTGTTGAAATCAGGCCGCCACTTGGTATATTCGGGATATTGGGTCTGCGTCAGGGTGTGGACCTGAAGACCTTCGGTATTTATCCTATTGTAAACGGTGCAAGGGTCCTCGCCATAGACAGCGGGGTTTGGGGGGTAACCAACACCAAGGAAAGATTGGAGGCGCTGAGTGCAAATGCAACGATCAGCGATGAAATGTGCCACGACCTCATCGAGTCGCTTGGTTTTCTGCAGAGTTTAAGGCTGAAACGTCAGGCACGTACGGTATTGAATCAATCCCGCATGGATAACCTGGTAACCACTAAGGAGATATCGCAAATCGATTTACTGATATTGAAGGAGTCGCTCAAGATCGTCGCTGAATTTCAGAAGTTCCTGATGAAAAAGTATGACGTAAGTCGAACTGTCATTTATAGTCAATTATAGATGAGGATATATCGTTCCATGGACCTGAAAGCTGCCAAATTTTATGCCATTGATATTGAGACCACAGGGTTGGACTTTGACAAGGATGAGATTATATCATTTGCCTGTGTGCCTATCGTCAATTTAAAAATCCTCGTGCGGGACACTTTTTATACCCTGATTAAACCCAAGAGTTACAACTATAACGCAATGAGGTACCACGGCATAAGCGAGGATAATCTTAAAGATGCCCCGGTATTTGAGGAGGTCTCTGAACGGATCCGGAAGGCCCTGGATGGTATCCTCGTAGGTCATTCCGTCGAGTTTGATTTCACATTTTTGAAAACCAACTTCAAGTCATTGGGAGTGAGATTTAAAAGGGACATTATTGACATAGCAATGGTAGAGCGATGGCTGAGGCTGAAACGGAAAACTGAGGAAAATAATTTAAGCCTTGATGGTATGATCGCAACTTATGGCCTGAAACAGCATTACCGCCATAATGCAGCTGCAGATGCCTTCTTTGCCGCCCAGATCTTTCAGATACAGATGCGGGAAATGATGGCACTCGGAATCGATTCGGCAGAAAAGGTCATTAAAGCTGCAAAGAGGTGCAGGTATGCCGGACCCGGCATTGCCTTCTAACAAAATTATTTTTCCAGATAATCTACAACAGACTTATACTTCTCGTGGATCATTTTCCGATCGAAATCCCAGAACTCGTCAAGCATTGCCTGGTCCTCAGCTTCGGAAAAGTACACACGGGAGGCAGGAAAGAAAACTTTGTCCTCTTTTTCGATATGCCCGGGGTAGAAATCCACAAGTGTGCGCAGACAACTCACAACGTCTCCAAGGGCCGGGGCGTCACCCTTTCTATAGCGTGTATTCGCCTCGACTAAAGCCCGGGTGGTATTCCGGCCTAAAACGTGTTCTTCAAGAAGTTCATTCATTACTCTACGGTCAACATCCGACAAGTCTTTGTTGTTCAAGTCCCTAAACATAATTTCTTCTTCTTTCCCGTGGTGAGTTCGATCAGCATAGGTCCGTATGAAGTCAACGGCCGTGTCAACAAAGAATGGGTCAATTTCTCCGGTTTTTTCTACCTTTGCCAGCGTATCCCGAATTACAACGAGCATCCGTTCAATAAGGCGGTGTTCAATCATGAGTGGTCCGCGTGCTTGCATATGCTGTCCTCCGTTCTTGTCAGGCGGGTTTGAATCTGTGGGGTCCCTATAATATATAGCAAAAGACTATCAGCAATCAAACGCGGTGTCAAATGTGTGAATATTTGGAATTATTCATGGACATAATGGGTGATGATATAATAGTGGCACATGGCGGGAAGGCGGGTGTAATTATGAACTGGTGTGTCTATCTGCTCAATTGCAGGGGCTCGAAGCTCTACACGGGGATTACGAACAATCTCGACCATCGGCTCAGTATGCACGAGGCGGGGAAGGGCAGCAAGTTCGTCCGCGCCTTCCGTCCGTTCACGCTTGCCGGCGTGATCCAGTGCGAGGACGAGCATGGGGCCCGGATGCTCGAATCCCGGATAAAGAAAATGAGCAGGGCCGAGAAGCTGGCCCTGGTGAAACTTACTTCCCCAGGACCTTCTTGACTTGGCCGATCTTTCCCTGAGCTTTGCCGGCTATCTTTTCTGCTTTGCCTTTGGCCTCCAACTTGAGATTGCCGGTCATTTTCCCGGCCGCTTCCCTGACCTTACCCTTTGCTTCGTGAAACGTGCCTTTCACTGTGTCCTTTGTGCTTGATTTCATGGTATTCCTCCGTAACCTGTTTAGTGAAATAATATCCTATTTTCAGGCAATGTCAAGATCAGGACATTCTTATCTGCCGGCTAAAAAATGATAACCCGGCATTTGCGCCGAATTATAGTTACGTTCGGTATCCAGCTTATATCTGTGCTACAATTTTATTATGCAATTTGAGGTACTGGATATTTCGGGAGATGTCGGCATAAAGGCGTATGGAATCAGCATGGCGGAAGCATACGCGAATGCCAGTATTGGAATGTACAGCCTGATTACAGATATCAGCGGGGTTGGTGAGAGCAAAAATGTGACTCTTGAAGTGGCCGGAGATTCCCCGGAAGGCCTGCTGGTTGCCTATCTTAACGAGTTGATATTTCAATTTGACACATATGGTTTTATCGGGAGGAGAGTTGAGGTGCCGGACATTTCCGACAGGAGCATGCGCGTAATAGTGCGCGGCGAGGATTTTGATCGTGAGAGGCACGAACAACGATTGCTTATCAAGGCTGCGACGTACCATAATATAAAAGTAAGGAAGGCGGACGGCGGTTGGGAAGTTGAAGTTATTTTTGATATTTAATAGGCATTTGTGATATTTGACGGGTATTTTTAATGGGACATGAGAAGCTGAAGCGAATAGATGAGAACAGGCTCGAAGTGCCGGTGGATTACAAGCCCGGCATGAAGACGCGCGGTATTATTTATGTCGACAGTGTTCTTGAGGAAGCCCTGGAGCAGGGTTCTGTGGAGCAGGTGGCGAATGTTGCTTCGCTCCCCGGTATTGTCGGCGACTCAATGGCGATGCCGGACGTGCACACAGGTTATGGATTTCCTATAGGCGGGGTAGCTGCATTTGATATCCGGGAGGGAGTTATTTCTCCGGGCGGCGTCGGCTATGATATTAATTGCGGGGTGAGACTCTTGAGGAGCAATCTTCAGAGGGAAT
>CAWCLI010000010.1:0-91760 GCA_963796345.1 Nitrospirota bacterium
AATATCCTGCTCATCGGAGGGGCAGAATATGTTCATGGGAGGTATGATCCTCATCAGCGCTATATCCTCGAGTGCCCTGGGGGGGGCCGTTGGCTTCGGTGTCAATCCCGGAACCTCTCCGAGAGTTTCACCGGCAAGTTGCCGATACCGATATGTCTGTTCCTGATGAACTCAAATGCCCTCACGGCTCAGGAACGTGCTGAGTGCATGTACAACCGGAGTTGGATCTGCCAAGGGCGGAAGAGTCCCGCGGACATACCTATAAGCGACTGTTTGGCAATGCCGGGTATCGATTGAACCGCTTGCCGCATGTCGGGAATGTCCCGTATCGAGGCGAGATTTTCAGCAGTCATCCAACAACGCGCTCATCGGCGAGCGCAATATTCTTTAATAATTCCTAATAGGTAGTCATAGTGAAACACCGCTTTTTGTTTTGTATCTAGTGTCGTACAGCTCTTTCACGAGCTGCTTTGCATTCACTATCCGAAAAATTGCAAAACCAGCGATCGGAACGGGATTCAATGCTCGGCAGCCTCTTCGCCCTGTAGGGGTTTTGGAAATGACCGCACAACGAAAGGACTGCGCAAAAAAGTTCGTCCAGTTTCCCGAAATCAGCCCCGTCCACGGTTTCCGTGGCGAGGCCAAAGGCCCTGAATTTGGCTTCAAGAGGTTCGAGAGGGACCAGGCCTCGGTCTTCCTGTTTGCTGGAGTCCGTTCCGGTCGATAATAACGATAAGATTATCAAGCTTAAGCGCGCTCGCAACCAGGCATGCCTCCCAGTCGGACCCTTAATTGAGTTCGCCGTCTCCGACGATGACAACCACCTTGTTGTCCTGCCCTCTCAATTTGAAGTCAAGGGCGATGCCGGCAGCGACTGAAAGCAAGTGTCCCAGCGAGCCCCGAATGAACTCCACGCCGGGTACTTTCTTATTTGGGTGCCAGTAAATGTCGTCTTTGACTGACAGATGGGCCGCAAGCCTTACTTTAGGGAAGACGCCCATCTCTATAAGTGTGCCGTAAAGCGCCGGCACTGCATGCCCTTTTGACAGGAAACAATAGTCGCGGCCAGGGTTGCATGTATTGAAAGATAGATACCGGCTGTACAGATAGCCAGCAGATCGGCGCACGCCAGGGCCGAACCTGTAAAAGCCCCTCCGTTACCTGACATTTTAATACAGTGTTCCCGCACTTTCAGGGCCATTCTTTAATTTTGTGAAATGTCATCTTCTTTCATATCGCTCCCTGTAGTTTTGTCTGCTCCGGGCTTGATGGTACGCAATTCACTGAGGTGGTTGGGGTACCAGTTTACGCCGGTATATGTTTCATTGATTTTCCTTATTGCCGGGTTTTTCTCTAAAAAAGCGAGAATCTCCGCAATGCCTGTCTGCCCGTATAACCTGAGGGTCCTCCACGTAGTTGACAACCTAGTGATGCGTCCTCTAATAATCCAGATTTCTGACTACCAATATACGTTGCCGAGTTTGAAACGTGCAGGATTTTCCCATATAAACGGAGGAGCGTGCTCTCTTTCGAAACCTTTCCTGGGCACGGTACCATGCCTGTTTAAGTGTATCGATGGTAAAAACCTCAACATCGTTGCCATCGGGACAGGTAGCCGGGATGCAGGTTACTCGCGTAATCGAATTCCCCCTTGCACTCAACAAAAAGAGTGAGCACCCGGTCGATAACGCCGGCATCTATAAGCCGGCAGTCAGAGGGTATTTTTACAATGGCATCGTCCCGTGAACTGATGGCAGCCTGATAGTGCCTGTCGAGCAGATCGACAGGATGTCCGGGGAAGCATTCAATTCGATCATCTAAGAGCAGATCTGCTCGATGACCCCATCCTCCGCTGCACAGGTAGTAGCGATTACGATGTTTCTGGCTCATGGATGCCTGTTTAACTCGCTCCGCCATGGCGGACAAACAGCGGCTTACCGCCAAGGGTAAACATTACCTTTCCCGGGAGCCTTGTCGAGCCGGTCCTTGTCTGTATGATGCCGTGATTATGTTCATTGCAGACAGCTCCTGCACACATCGGTGATCTTCCGGCTGGAGGTCCCGTCGTCTGAAAAGGTGTCAATCGCCGACATCAAATAGGGATGTATTTTTTCTTCGAGTGCAACGCCCGTGAAAGCGAGGGAGGAATACTGGGTGATCAGAGTAGGGCAGTCAGCGACCATATGATGAGCATTGCCATCGGTAAAAAGAGAACTGGGCGCCAACTTTTTGATCTCTCTTGACCAGCGGAAAAAATTCTCATTGGGATGAAGCTCTGAAGATCAGCTGCCTGCCATCTTGCCATGCCGCGGCCTTTTTCAGAAACGCCTTTCTGTTGTCGAACTTGAAGCATTTGTGACAAAAGACAAAAATTTTATGGGGAAATCGTTGTTAAGGTATTGCCGGATATTATCGAAATTCTGGATGCCTGTCACCACGATCTTTTCTGCTTTTAAGAGGTTGTTAAGGAACAGGTCACGGTAGCCCTCGGAAGCCACGCAGAATCAATCGTAGGCATTGGAAAGCCCTGTCATTGACGCAGGTCCCCCAGTCGGGGGGAGCCCGAAACCTTTGACGAGGTGATAAATAATATTTTCTGGCTCAGTCATCTCTTCCTGCCCAGGGACAACCTTCTTGTTCCGGATATTCTTCTGTACGATCAGATCGCTGCATGTCAGAACAAGATCGTAGCTGTTTGCTTTTCCCTCGTAATCCATGTTACATCTGTGTTCCCTGAGGTACTGATCCGTGCTTTGTCTGATGGGTACCACCCAGGAGGCATCGAAATCCAGCAGCCCCCTGCGGGCAAGCCGCAGCGGGTTCCCGTCGCCGTAATATGGAGTGAAATAGCAATCATAATCAGAAAGATGGCGTGATACTCTGGTGCATTTGAGTCAGCAAGCCGCAAATGGAGCGTAATTTTTTTCATTTGGTTAATAACAATATTATCCAGTGCGCGTGTTACAGGAATATTAAAGGAAGGTTAAGGTTTGGTTATTGTATCACAATGAAAGTGTGCTGCTATCGCGGCGACGGGCAGTAAATTCGGAAACTAAGTTTCAGCATATGGGTGCATGAATAAAATCACTCACTC
This sequence comes from Nitrospirota bacterium, assembly GCA_963796345.1. Lineage (GTDB taxonomy): Bacteria > Nitrospirota > Thermodesulfovibrionia > Thermodesulfovibrionales > Dissulfurispiraceae > JADFXI01. Next base: position 3,095 of record CAWCLI010000010.1, read on the forward strand.
ACCCATAGACGACAGCTGGAAACAGTGCTCTTAATCTGCTGGGGTGTTTCAGTTTTCTGAAAGCTTTTGCCTCTATCTGGCGTACACGCTCTCTCGTTATTGAAAGATATCTGCCCACCTCTTCGAGCGTATGGTCCCTGTCTACACCGATACCAACCGCATCCTTATCACTGTTTCCTCTTTTGGAGTGAGAGTCCTGAGCACCCTTTGTTTTTGCTCCGAGGTCTCTATGCGTTCGGCGTCCGAGTAAGGTGACGGGCTTGTCTTGTTCCCGATAAAAGTCTTCAAGTTCAGTGTCCTCATTGCCGACCCCCACCCCCCTCGAATCGGGCCTGCACGGCCCTGAATACCTCTTCAACTTTTCTGACAGGGACAACAAGTTTTTTTGCAATTTCCTCATTTGTCGGCTCGTCGGCCTAGCTGTTGCGTGAGCTCTCTTGACCTGCCTTTGTGACACGGTTGTAAAATTCCATTGATATGCACAGGAATGTGAATAGTTTTTGTCTGATCGATGATCGTTTTTTTTTTTTTCCACGATGTTGAATACGTGCTGAATTTAAACCCTTTCTCATATTTGAATTTATTCCTCGACAGCCTTCATGAGGCCGATGTTGCCTTCCTGTATCAGGTCAAGCAGCGGCAACCCCCTGCCCACATAATTTTTGGCTTAAGATCTCCAAGGCAAGACACCTTGTCACAGAGGCAAAGAACGAGCTCATCACGAGAAACCTCAGATTGGTTGTCAACATAGCCAAAAATTATGTGGGCAGGGGGTTGCCGTTGCTTTGACCTGATACAGGAAGGCAACATCGGCCTCATGAAGGCTGTCGATAAATTCAAATATGAGAAAGGGTTTAAATTCAGCACGTATGCGACATGGTGGATACGCCAGGCCATAACCAGGGCGCTCATCGATCAGACAAAAACTATTCGCGTTCCTGTGCATATGATGGAATTTTACAACCGTGTCACAAAGGCCTCGAGGGAGCTCACGCAACAGCTTGGCCGCGAGCCGACAAATGAGGAAATTGCAAAAAAACTTGTTGTCCCTGTCAGAAAAGTTGAAGAGGTATTCAGGGCCATACAGGACCCGATTGCGCTGCAGACGCCCATCGGCGATGAGGACACTGAACTTGAAGACTTTATCGGAGACAAGACAAGCCCGTCACCTTACTCCGACGCCGAACGCATAGAGACCTCGGAGCAGATACAAAGGGTGCTCAGGACTCTCACTCCAAAAGAGGAAACAGTGATAAGGATGCGGTTCGGTATCGGTGTAGACAGGGACCATACGCTCGAAGAGGTGGGCAGATATCTTTCAATAACGAGAGAGCGTGTACGCCAGATAGAGGCAAAAGCCCTCAGGAAACTGAAACACCCCAGCAGATTAAGAGCACTGAAAATACTTACCAGCTGATTGGTATATGGGTGAGTGAGTGATTTTATTCATCCGCCCATATGCTGAAACTTAGTTTCCGAATTTACTGCCCGTCGCCGCGATAGCGGCACCGCTTCTTCCTGATGCGATTAACCAAACCTTAACCTTCCTTTAATATTCCTGTAACACGCGCACTGATAATATTGTTATTAACCAAATGAAAAAAATTCTCTTCATTTGCGGCTCTCTAAATCAGACGACTCAAATGCACCAGGTATCACGCCATCTTTCTGATTATGATTGCTATTTCACTCCATATTACGGCGACGGAATCGTGAAGGCGCTTACCCGCAGGGGGCTGCTGGATTTCACTGTCCTGGGTGGTCCGTTCAGACAAAGCACGGATCAGTACCTCAGGGAACACAGATGTAAAATGGATTACGAGGGAAAAGCAAACAGCTACGATCTTGTTCTGACATGCAGCGATCTGATCGTACAGAAGAATATCCGGAACAAGAAGGTTGTCCTCGTCCAGGAAGGAATGACTGACCCCGAAAATATTATTTATCACCTCGTCAAAGGTTTCGGGCTGCCCCGCTACTTTGCGAGTACGTCAATGACAGGGCTTTCCAATGCCTACGAGAAATTCTGCGTGGCTTCCGAGGGCTACCGTGACCTGTTCATTAAGAAAGGAGTAAAAGCAGAAAAGATCGTGGTGACAGGCATCCCGAATTTCGATAATATCCGGCAATACCTTAACAACGATTTCCCCCATAAAAATTTTGTCTTTGTCGCAACTTCCGACACCAGGGAAACCTTCAAGTTCGACAACAGAAAGGCGTTTCTGAAAAAGGCCGCGGGCATCGCAGATGGCAGGCAGCTGATCTTCAAGCTTCATCCCAATGAGAATTTCAACCGCTCGTCAAGAGAGATCAAAAAGTTCGCGCCCCGTTCTCTTGTTTTCACCGATGGCAATGCTCATCATATGGTCGCTAACTGTGATACTCTGATCACCCAGTATTCCTCCCTCGCTTTCACAGGCATTGCACTCAAAAAGAGGTCCATTCCTATTTTGATGTCGATATGCTCAGGCGATTGACGCCTTTACAGAACGACGGGACCTCCAGCCGGAAGATCGCCGATGTGTGCAGGAGCTGTCTGCAATGAACATAATGACCATCATACAGACAAGGACCGGCTCGACAAGGCTCCCCGGAAAGGTCCTGTTACCCCTTGGCGGTAAGCCGCTGTTTGTCCGAATGGCGGAGCGAGTTAAACAGGCATCCCTGGCCGGAAACATCGTAATCGCTACTACCTGTGCAGCGGAGGATGATATCATCGAGCAGATCTGTCTTAGAGAATCAATTGAATGCTTCAGAGGACATCCTGTCGATCTGCTCGACAGGCACTATCAGGCTGCCATCAGTTCAGGCGCCGATGCCATTGTAAAAATACCCTCTGACTGCCCGCTTATCGATGCCGGCGTTATCGACCGGGTGCTCACTCTTTTTGTTGAGTGCAAGGGGGAATTCGATTACGCGAGTAACCTGCATCCCGCTACATATCCCGATGGCAACGATGTTGAGGTTTTTACCATCGATACACTTAAAACAGCATGGCTGCATGCCAGGAAAGGTTTCGAAAGAGAGCACACCACTCCGTTTATATGGGAAAATCCTGAGCGTTTCAAACTCGGCAACGTGCATTTGGAGACCGGAGTCGATTATTCGATGTCGCATCGCTGGGTTCTGGACTACATGGAAGACTATCAGGTTATACGGGCAGTGTATGACGCCCTGTCGGATAATACCCCGTGTTTCGGCATTGCGGAGATTCTCGCTTTTTTAGAGAAAAACCCGGCAATAAGGAAAATCAATGAAAAATATACCGGCGTAAACTGGTACCGCAACCACCTCAGTGAATTGCGTACCATCAAGCCGGAGCAGACAAAACTACAGGGAGCGATATGAAAGAAGATGACATTTCACAATTAAAGAATACGGCCCTGAAAGTGCGGGAACACTGTATTAAAATGTCCAGTAACGGAGGGGCTTTTACAGGTTCGGCCCTGTCGTGCGCCGATCTGCTGGTCTATCTGTACAGCCGGTATCTATCTTTCAATACCGGCAACCCTGGCCGCGACTATTGTTTCCTGTCAAAAGGGCATGCAGTGCCGGCGCTTTACGGCACACTTATAGAGATGGGCGTCTTCCCTAAAGAAAGGCTTGCGGCCCATCTGTCAGTCAAAGACGACATTTACTGGCACCCAAATAAGAAAGTACCCGGCGTGGAGTTCCATTCGGGCTCGCTGGGACACTTGCTTTCAGTCGCTGCCGGCGTCGCCCTTGACTTCAAATTGAGAGGGCAGGACAACAAGGTGGTTGTCATCGTTGGAGACGGCGAACTCAATGAAGGGTCCAACTGGGAGGCATGCCTGGTTGCGAGCGCGCTTAAGCTTGATAATCTTATCGTTATTATCGACCGGAACGGACTCCAGGCAAACAGGAAGACCGAGGAGCTGGTCCCTCTCGAACCTCTTGAAGCCAAATTCAGGGCCTTTGGCCTCGCCACGGAAACCGTGGACGGGCATGATTTCGGGAAACTGGACGAACTTTTTTTGCGCATTCCCTTTGAACGCAACCGCCCCAGTGCGGTCATTGCCGAAACCGTCAGGGGCAAAGGGCTGCCGAGCATTGAATCCCGTTCCGATCGCTGGTTTTGCAATTTTTCGGATAGTGAAGTAAAGCAGCTCGTGAAAGAGCTGTACGACACTGGATCAAAACAAAAAGCGGGTGTTTCACTATGACTACCTATCAGGAATTATTAAAGAATATTGCGCTCGCCGATGAGCGCGTTGTCGTAATGACTGCTGAAAATCTCGCCTCGATACGGGACATTCCCGGCGACCTCGGCAAGCGGTTCATCGATACCGGCATTGCCGAACAGTCGCTTATAGGTATGTCCGCAGGACTCGCCCTTCGCGGTCGAATTCCGGTTGTACATGCACTCAGCACGTTCCTGACCATGAGGGCATTTGAGTTCATCAGAACAGATATCGGTATCGGCAACTTGCCGGTGAAACTCTGCGGAGGGGTCCCGGGATTCCTTTCCGAAGCCAACGGGCCTACGCACCAGGCACTCGAGGATATAGCGCTGATGAGGATCATACCTCCCATGAACATATTCTGCCCCTCCGATGAGCAGGACCTCACTCTTGGACTCAGACATGTCCTGGAGCATCCCGGACCGTTTTACATCCGCCTGAACCATGCAAAACCCGTTATCCGGCATTCATCTGATTTTGAAATCGGCAAGGCTGAAGTCGTCTTTGACGGTTACGATATCACAATTCTCGTTTACGGGATGCTTCTCGCCGAGGCAGTCAGAGCCAGAGAGATACTGGAGGCAGAAGGAAGGTCTGTACGGCTGCTCAATATGCGCACTGTTAAACCTGTCGACGAAGAAGCCATTATGGCATCCGTACGCCGCAAGTCACTTCTGGTGACCATCGAAGACCACTTTGTCACAGGCGGGTTATATTCGATTGTATGCGAAATCCTTGTAAGAAGAAACGCCAGTTGCAGGGTGCTCCCCATCGCTCTCAACAACAGGTGGTTCAGGCCCTCCCTCCTTCCCGGCGTTCTCGATCACGAGGGGTTTACAGGAGAAAAGATCGCGAAAAAAATATCAGAAAAATATCATGGAGGGCATTGAAATGCCACAACTTGTTGAATCGACATGCCGGTATCCGTCAATTGCCGAATCGGACAAACTCTATGCCCGTGCCCTCGGGCTCATCCCCAACGTAACGCAGACGCTCGCAAAAGGCCCTGCTCAATACATCAAGGGAGCGGCACCCAAATATCTCAAAAAAGGCAAAGGTTCCCATGTATGGGATGTTGACGGCAATGAATACATCGATTTCACCATGGCAGTCGGCCCCCTGTCATTGGGCTATTGCTATCCTCGCGTGGATGACGCGATACGGAACCAGTTGGAGGACGGCATAACATTCTCAATGATGCATCCCCTGGAGGTCGAAACAGCCGAACTGATACGCTCAGTCATACCTTCAGCCGAAGCAGTACGTTTCAGCAAGACCGGTGCTGACGTTACGTCGGCAGCGGTCCGCCTTGCGAGGGCATACACAAAACGGGATAAAGTCCTCTGCTGCGGATACCACGGCTGGCATGACTGGTATATTGGAGTGACTGACAGGGACAACGGTATACCCCAGGCCACAAAGGACCTGACCTTTACCTTCAATTATAATGACATCGCCTCAGTGGAGTCCTCAATCGATGAAGATACGGCTTGTATCATCCTCGAACCGGCTGTTTTCGAGGAACCGCGGGACAATTTTTTAAGGAAACTGCGTGACCTTTGTGACCGGCATGGCATCGTTTTGATCTTCGATGAGATGTGGACAGGGTTCAGGCTCGCCCTCGGAGGCGCTCAGGAATACTTCGGGACCAATGCAGACCTGGTCTGCTATTCCAAGGCTATAGCCAATGGGATGCCTTTATCTGTGCTTGCAGGAAAAAAGGCGCTTATGGAATTGCTCGAGAAAGATGTGTTTTTCTTCACAACCTTCGGCGGTGAGGCACTGTCTCTGGCAGCGGCGTGCGCCACGATTGCCGAGATAAAGGAGCGTGATGTCCCCGGCTATCTAGCCAGACAGGGGGACAAAATAAAGAAGGAATACAATGCCGAAGCCGCACGTCGCGGCATCGATTACACAAAATGCATCGGCCTGCCGTGCCGGACCCTCGTCACCTTTGATCCCAAAGCAGGAGATCCGCTTGTCCTGAAATCCTTTGTCCAGCAGGAATTATTCAGGCTCGGCATCCTCTGGTCAGGGTTCCACACTCTCAGCTTTTCTCACAGCGACAGCGACATTCAACGCCTTTCAGACGCGTATCAGGAGGTGTTTCCTCTCCTGCGGAAAGCAGTGGCAGAAGGGAATGTAAGGGAACTTCTGCGTGGAGAGCCTGTGCAGCCTGTGTTCAGAAGGACCGGCAATTTCAACACAAAACCAAAAAACCCGGACAGAGGATAAGGGAAAAGGATGGACATGTTCTCTCTGAAAGGTAGAATAGCCGTTGTCACCGGCGCACTCGGGGCTGCTCGGCAAAGAACACTGTCGCGCTCTGGCAGGGGCAGGGGCTCATGTCGTGGTCAGCGACCTGGACGAAGACGGATGCCGCGCATTTGCCGGCACCCTTACACCGGAGGCATTGGGTGCACGGACCGACGTATCCGATGCCCCGTCAGTAAGCGCACTGCTTCAGCGGGTAAAAGAACATTTCGGCCGCATCGACATTCTGGTTAACAACGCCGCAGTGAATGAGAAATTCGAGGACCCGCTCCTTGCCATAAAAATGTCGCAATTTGAATACTTTCCCCTCAACGTATGGAAAAAAATGATAGACGTTAATGTTACCGGCGTCTTTCTTTGCTCACAGATTATCGGCTCTGCCATGGCAGAGCAGGGCAGCGGCAGCATCATCAACATTGCTTCCACTTACGGAGTCGTGGCCCCGGACCAGTCAATATACAAAAAACCCGATGGACAGCAGACCTTTTTCAAATCCCCGGCTTACCCGGTGAGTAAAGGCGCTGTGATAGCATTCACCAAATTCCTCGCAGCCTATTGGGGCCGCCGGGGTGTGAGGGTCAACACTCTCTCGCCCGGCGGCGTCGAAAATGAGCAGGACGAATTTTTCGTAAAAAACTATTCCGCCAGGACCCTGCTTGGCCGAATGGCGCGGTCCTCTGACTACAAGGGGGCCGTAGTATTCCTGGCGAGCGACGCTTCCAGTTACATGACAGGAGCAAACCTTATCGTGGACGGCGGGTGGACTGCCATATGAACCCAGAAGACACAAAATCAAGGAGGGACTCTCAATGAAACATGTCAGGAAAGTTCATCTCAAAGAGCGCAGTATAGGAGAAGGCGAGCCGGTTTACATCATTGCCGAAGTCGGGATCAACCATAACGGCTCACTGGCCGTGGCAAAAAAAATCATTGATGGGGCCGTTTTTGCCGGATGCGACGCCGTTAAATTTCAAAAACGTACTCCGGAACTCTGCGTACCTAAAGATCAGTGGTACATAGAGCGCGAGACACCCTGGGGCAGAATGACTTATATCGACTACCGGAGAAAGGTGGAATTCGATGTCGAGGATTACAGTGAGATAGACCGCTACTGCAAGGAGCGGGGGATCTCCTGGTTTGCCTCTTGCTGGGACGAGGAGTCCGTTGACTTTATGGAACAGTTCGATCCATCCGTTTATAAAGTCCCTTCGGCCTCTCTGACAGACCACGATCTTCTCCGAAAGATGAAAGCAACAGGCAAAGCTCTCATGATTTCCACAGGGATGTCCACAATACAGGAAATTGAGGATGCAGTGAGTGTAGTCGGCAGCGACAATCTCATGATAGCCCATTCAACATCTGCATATCCATGCAAAGTGCCGGAACTGAATCTGAAGATGATTCCTGTGCTTATAGAAAAATATCCTTCGGTGCCCATCGGGTATTCCGGCCATGAAACAGGTCTGGCGCCTACGTGGGCTGCTGTTGCCTTGGGAGCCTGTTTCATTGAACGCCATGTCACTGTTGACAGGGCAATGTGGGGCACTGACCAGGCGGCATCAGTTGAAATAATCGGCATGCACAACCTTGTCCGTAACATCCGCGATATCGAGAATTCTCTGGGCGACGGCGTAAAACGGGTCTATGAAAGTGAAAAAGAAGCGCGTAAAAAACTTCGCCGGGTCCGTGGCACAGATGACGCAGTTGTGGCCGCATGAGGCCGTATTTGCACTGGATATACATCTTAATAGCGGGAATATTTGAGATCGGGTGGGTCCTGAGCCTCAAGTCAACCCAGGGATTCACCCGGTTTCTTCCCATGATCTCTTATGCCATCTGCGGGTTGGGAGCGGCCTATTTCCTTTCGCTGGCAATGAAGTCCCTGCCCATGGGCACCAGCTATGCCATATGGGTAGGCATAGCCATAATCGGCAGCAACATCCTCGGCGTGTTTTTTTTGGGAGAACCCCTGAGCCTGCCGAGGATCACTTTTATAGGCTTTATCACTGTAGGGGTAATAGGTCTGAAGATGTCTTCCATATAAACTCGAAATTGCAGATAATCGCCAGCGGGCCGCCGGCAGCGTCTTTCACTATTTCGCCATTTCCGTCAATAGCCAGGAGAAGGTCATTGGCCTTCAGCAGCGATCCGTCAAAGCCGTAATTCCTTAGATTCTCTTTTGTCTTTTCGAGGAGCATCCGGCTTTGAGACTCATTGATAAGGCCTCTATAAACAGCCTTGGGAAGATCGATCGGCACCTGGAGCGGCCCCGCCTGTTTGGCAACCCAATTATCAGGCCCGTTGTAGTAGCCGCGAATAGTTATATAATTATGATTTTCCTGCAAGATAGGATCGCCTTCAGGATCCAGGATATTTTTGTGTGATTCATATCTCCTGAGATCGGCTGACGCCTCTAATTTGGAGGTGCCGGTCATATAAATGGCCCTGGCGTATACGCACGGAATGCCGAGATGAGACAATGAATGCGCGATAGCGAATTCTTCAAAAGGACTATTGATGCCGAATTCGAGTATTTTGGAATGATACTCCTCGTCATTTTCGCTCAGCGTCTCACCCACACGCGATGTTTCCCAGACAAGGTGAATGTTGTCCTTGGTTATGGTATAGAATACCTCCTTGGGATCGGACAATCTGATTGAAGGGGTTTTCCTCCATCGTTCAGGGAGGAAATAGTCGAATAAGCGGGCGTTCTTTCCGACCACCCAAAGATGTCCGCCAGTGCTTTCGGCGTGGCCATAAATGTAGGGTACGCCAAATATCTCCATGTTTGATAAATGGGCAGGCAGGGAAGTTGGGATAAAACGGTCGCGTTGGTCATCCAGGTAGGAATGCCTTTTGAACTGTTTCACCTGTTCTTCGTATTCCGGAGTGCGCATCAGCAATTCATAATCAACCACTGAATAGTTTGCCGAGAATACAAGCTGATAGAGATAGGCTATCTGGTCTTTCGAGGGATCGATTGTCTTTGTCTTTCCGATTTCTTCAAAAAGCTTTGTCTCTCCTGCGCTAATGATAATATGCTCCGGTTTCATGTCCGCCACCAGGTACCCCTTTTTCTTAAGGTCTGTCATAGCGTGGCAATTGATTTTTGTCAGGTGATGGGACCTTTCCTCCTCGTTGATATCTATATGTCCGAAAACTTCCTTGATGTTGAATCCTTCTATCCATTCGTAAATGAGCTTGTACTGCTTGAGAATATCCACGTCTATGCCGGGATGTTTGGCGCGGATGCGGTTGATCCTGGCTTTTGACCTGCCGCTCTGCCACATCTGCATTTTTTCAGGAGGGACATAGATCGCCAGAGGACGTTGAGTTTGTATTTTCAGGTCTCTGGGACCGTACAGGCTTTCACGCATTTCAGTGACCAGGGAGAACTCTTCCCAGGGACTGTTAAACTCAGCGTCGCAAAATTCCTGTAACGTATGGGTATTGAGAGGCACATCCTCTCCGACCCGGCAATTCTTGACGACAAGATCGAGGCTTTTGCCTTCCACCTCTTTTGTCGGCAAGCGGTAAACAGAACCTGTGCCTTCAAGCCTTACCTTGTGTCTGTTGAACCAGCTTTTCTCATACCAGTTATTCGAATCAAGATGCTCCTGGTAGCGTTCGGCATACCTCGTCAAATAGAGGTCCCCGCCATCAGTGGTTTTCACGTGCGCATATACGACCCCTAATACATTGACGAGTGTTTTCTTGACAGTCTTCGTCTGCATCTTATCGGCAGGGAGAGATCACTCAAGCCGCTGTATGAATTCCTGAAACTGTTTTTTCAATCTTTCAGGCAACCGGTTACCAAACATCGAAAAATGATTGTCGATATCCGGAATTTCAGCCTTCCATGCAGCAGTGTCTATGCTCATCAGCTCTTTCATGTCTTCATCAGGTATGGTAAGACCCGTCAGATCGAGGGCGCCTTCATTCGGCATCAGGCCTATCGGAGTTTTTCGGGCCCCTGTCTTGCCTTCAACGCGCTCGCACATCCATTTGAGCACCCGGCTGTTATCACTGAAGCCCGGCCACAAAAATTTGCCGTCTTCGCTTTTTCTGAACCAATTAACATAAAAAACTTTCGGGGCTTTAGCGCCGAGCCGGTCACCCATAGCAAGCCAGTGCCGGAAATAATCACCCATGTTGTAGCCGCAAAAGGGTTTCATGGCAAAAGGATCGCGTCTGATATTGCCCACAGCGCCGATATTGGCAGCAGTCGTCTCCGAGGCAGCGGTAGCGCCGAGGAAAACCCCATGGTCCCAGTTATATGACTCATAAACAAGAGGCACAACACTGGCGCGCCGGCCTCCGAATATAATAATATCGATGGGCACGCCCTCAGGCTTTTCCCAGTCTTTGGCCATTGCAGGGCACTGGGAGGCAGGCGCGGTAAAACGCGAATTCGGATGCGCTGCGTCATGAGTGCTTTTGGGGGTCCATTCTTTTCCTTTCCAGTCTATCGCGTGCAAAGGCTCTTCTCCGTCCATGCCCTCCCACCATACATCGCCATCGTCAGTCAGCGCACAGTTAGTGAAAATAACGTTGTCTTTCAGAGTATCCATCGCCATGGGATTAGTGCCGTATGACGTGCCCGGGGCGACACCAAAGAAACCGTTTTCAGGGTTAATGGCATAGAGGCGTCCATCAGGCCCGATCTTCATCCAGGCAATGTCGTCTCCGAAACATTCGCATTTCCAGCCCGCAATGGAAGGCTGCATCATAGCCAGGTTGGTCTTCCCGCAGGCAGAGGGAAATGCGGCTGCAACATGGTACTTCTTACCCTCCGGGCTTGTCAGCCGCAGGATCAGCATATGCTCCGCCATCCAGCCCTCACGCCTGGCCATGGCAGAGGCGATGCGGAGCGCCAGGCACTTCTTGCCAAGCAGGGCGTTGCCGCCGTAGCCGGAACCATATGACCAGATCAGGTTTTCTTCAGGGAAATGGCTGATGTATTTCTTTTCTATCGGAGCGCACGGCCACGTGCTGTCTTTCTGTCCTTTGGCCAGCGGAGCGCCGACAGAATGCAGGCAGGGGATGAATTCTCCTTCAGCACCGATCAGATCCAGAATTTTAGAGCTGACGCGGGTCATAATGTGCATGTTGACAACAACATACGGGCTGTCCGTCAGCTCAATGCCGATCTTCGAAATAGGGGAGCCCACAGGTCCCATCGAAAACGGGATAACATAGAGGGTCCGCCCCCGCATGCACCCTTTATATAGATCCAGCATCGTCTTTTTAAGTTCATCAGGAGCGACCCAATTATTTGTCGGGCCTGCTTCTTCCCTTGAAGAAGTGCTTATATAGGTGCGATCTTCAACGCGGGCCACATCGCTGGGGTCGGTCCTGAAAAGATAACTGTTGCCGCGCTTCTTAAGCGGAATGGCAATTCCGCCCTTGAGCAGCATATCGATCATCTGATCATATTCCGCTTTAGACCCGTTGCACACATACAAACCATCAGGCTGGCAAAGCTCTGTTACTTCCCTGATCCACCTGCTGAGTTTTTCATTCCTGATCGCATCGTTCATCTACTTCCTCCCTCTATTATCGCTAAATCAATCCCATAATTTTTCTGACAATCTTCATGGTCTCTTCCGCCTCATGCCGCGCCTTTTCAGCGCCCTTTTCCGCTATTTCAAACAATATTTCAGGGCGGTTGACCAGTTCATCGCGTTTTTTCCAAATAGGGTCGAGGTACTCGAAAACATTTTTTATGAGTATTTTCTTACAGTCTATGCAGCCGATCTCCGCGGTCCTGCATCCATGTGCAACAAATTCGATTTCCTCTTTCGTCGAGAAAATCTTATGCAACTGGAATACAGGAGACAGCTCAGGGTCGCCCTTGTCATCTCTCCTTTTTCTCGCAGGATCAGTCATCATCGTTCTGATCTTCTTGTCAACCACGTCCGGCGGATCACTTAAATAAATCGCGTTGTCATAGCTTTTCGACATCTTTCTGCCGTCAAGCCCAGCCACTTTGGGGAATTCCGTCAGCAGCCCTTCAGGCTCCGGGAATACATCCGTCGAATAGAGATAATTGAATCTCCTCGAAATTTCCCTCGAAATTTCGAGGTGCGGCATTTGGTCAACGCCGACAGGCACGTGTTTCGCCCTGTATATTATTATGTCTGCTGTCTGGAGCACCGGATAACCCAAAAAACCGTAGGTAGAAAGGTCCTTTTCTTTCAGTTGCTCCTGCTTCTCTTTATATGTGGGCACTCTTTCGAGCCAGCCAAGCGGGGTGATCATGGATAAAAGCAGGTGCAATTCCGCATGCTGGGGAACCATGGACTGGATAAAAATAGTTGCTTTGTCCGGATCAAGTCCGGCAGCAATAAAATTTACCAGCAGGTCTGTAGTGCTGTCTTTTATCGTTGAAGGGTCGGCATAGCCAGTGGTGAGAGCGTGCCAATCAGCAACAAAGTAAAAGCAGTCGTACTTGTCCTGCAGGCTGACCCAGTTTTTCAGGGCGCCGACAAGGTTGCCGAGATGCAGTTTTCCGCTCGCCTGCATGCCGCTCAAAACCCGCTCCTTACTCATATACACCTCCATTATCCCAGCCCGGCAATGCCCATCAGCAGCCGTATCAAAGGCAATATAATATAACTCGCAGCTCCGGTCGCTACGAGCACAAGGACTATGAGAATGCCGAAAGGTTCGATCCTGCCCAATAAATATGCCTGCCTGTCCGGCAGAAATCCCATCAGCACCCTGCCGCCGTCCAGCGGCGGAATCGGCATTAAATTAAATACGGCAAGAACTATATTTATCTGTACGCTTGCGCTCAGCATCATGGCAGTCGGTTTCAGGACCTTCCCGATCATTTCCGCGGACGCATGGTCTGCAAACGGTATCACAACATGTTTCAGAAGAACTATGCTGAGCGACGCAACCAAAAGATTCATCAAGGGGCCGCCGGCAGCAGAAATAGCCATATCACGCTTGGGGTTCCTGAAATTATTCGGATTGATCGGAACAGGCTTTGCGTACCCGAACACGAACTGACCCCCGGTGGAAACAAGCAGGAGCAACGGCATGATAATAGTGCCGAATAAATCAATGTGTGCAATGGGATTAAGCGTCAGCCGTCCCATCATCTTTGCCGTGGGGTCCCCCAATTTATAGGCAACGAACCCATGCGATACTTCATGCAATATAATTGCTACAAGGATCGGCACTGCAGATATAATGATCTGCGTTATGATGTGTTCAGGTCCCAAGATGCTTCACTCCTGTATTTAATTTAGAAAAAGGACGCGAAAAAGAAATTTATTATGTCACATCGGATAATAAAACGTAAAGAGAAGGCAGCGCTATCTGAGCAGCCTCGACGAATTCAAAAAAACCAGCACATCGGGCATAACATGGGCAACCGCTGCCATCGCAGGAGACAGTATCCCGGCTGATGCAAGGCTTATCCCTATTATGTTGAACAAAATCCCTGCTGCCAGGTTCTGCTTTATCACTTTCAAGGTATTCCTTCCTATTCTGACTGCTTCCGGCACCTGCTTCCACTCGTCGCGCATCAGCGCGACATCGGCTGCCTCGATTGCAGCACCTGAGCCCATAGTACCCATAGCGACTCCGACATGCGCCTGAGCAAGGGCCGGGGCATCATTGATACCGTCGCCTACCATAAGAACATATTTGCCCTGTGAGGAGAGTTCTTTGATTTTATTGACTTTTTCTTCCGGCAAAAGCCCTGCCATAACATTCTTTATTCCCAGTGACGAGGCAATGACCCGGGCAGTGCGCTCGTTGTCGCCGGTCAGCATAACAGGATCATGGAAGCCGAGCCCCCTGAGATCATCCATAGCTTCGACTGTCCCTTCCCGGATAATGTCCGCAATGCCGATGACACCGCAAACAGTGTTATCATGCGAAAGGACGAGGACCGTCTTTCCCTCGTCTTCCCTCTCCCTGATATAGCTTTCTATATCGTCTGAAAGGGCAATTTCCCTGTTATGCAGGATTTCCCTGCTGCCCAGGAGTATTGCGGCGCCATCCACGCGGCACTCTATTCCCATGCCGGGTATAATCTTGCAGTGGTCCGGCTCCGGAACAGAAAGGTACATTTCCGATGCCTTTTTAATTATAGCCCTGGCAAGAGGATGTTCGGAATACCGTTCAGCAGCCGCAGTATATTCCATTACCCGGGAATCGCTGTACCCGCCGAACCCTTTTATGTCCGTCACAACAGGATCTCCAAGAGTGAGAGTTCCGGTCTTGTCCATTACCAGTGTGTTCACTTTTGCAAGGGTCTCCAGGTGAATGCCGCCTTTAATGATGATCCCTTTTTTTGCCGCCTTCCCCATGCTTGCGACCATTGCGAGTGGCGTCGCGATGGCTATTGTACATGGACAAGCGACTACAAGTACCGCAATCGCATTCGTTATTCTCCATGTCAGGAAAAATACGAGGATTGCAACAGCAAGAATAGTTGGGGTGAAATAAAAAGCAAACCTGTCAGCGATCTTCTGCACGCGTGCTTTCGAGGACTCCGCTTCCTCCACCAGCCTGATAATGCGTGAATAGGTTGTATCGGCCCCCGCATGGGTGACCTTCACAAAAAGAACGCCGAGATGGTTTATTGTGGCCGCATATACCGGGTCTCCCTCTTTTTTCTCGACCGGCAATGACTCTCCGGTAATCGGCGACTGGTTTACTGCGCTTTTACCCGAAAGTATAATGCCTTCCACGGGTATTTTCTCTCCAGGCCTTATTACAGCAATATCGTTGACTTTCACCTGATCAACAGGTATTTCCACTTCAGTATCGCCCCGTTTTACACGCGCGGTTTTCGGGGCCATCCCAACAAGATCTCTTATAGCTCCCCTCGATCTCTCCATTGTAAAGGAATCAAGAAGCTCCGCGATCAGCATAAAAAAAGCTATCACTGAAGCAGAACGGAACTCGCCGATCGCAGTTGCCGCCACCACTCCCAGTGTCATGAAAACGTCAGCACTGATTAATTTCGCCCTGAGATCGGCAAGGGCATGCCTGACAAGCGGAAAAGCACCGATGGCAACAGCAAATATCGAGAACAGGTTTTCAACAGTTTTCTGCTTTATTATTAAACTGAAAACGATAAGCAGAAATACCAGTCCGATCCTTGACAACTCAAATATCCACTCACGGCCTGTGACATGGCCCTCAAACCACTTCTTTACTGTTCCGGCACGTCTCCCGGGCACATTGAAGCCAAGACCGGTAATGCCCTCAATGATCTTTTTTTCTCTGACAGCAGCGGGATCGAACCGGACTTCCACCTTCTTTGTGCTGAGATAAACTGTGACACCCCGCACTCCTTCATACCGCATCAACGCCCGTTCGATCTTTTCCGCGCATAAGGCGCAGTCCAGCCCTGCGACATCGATGCTTAGAAGCCGGGTATTCTTCCCGGCGTCATTATCAGTAACAGACATAATTTATTATACGTTATAATAAACTCATGAAGAACATCATCCTTGCAATGACCGGCGCGAGCGGTGCTCCCTTTGGTGTGAGAATATTGGAAGAACTCCTGAAATCCGCTGCAGTCCACCTCATCATCTCTTCAAATACTTTTCCCATTATCTCCGACGAAACCGGCCTGGACTGGACCGGCGAGACCCAGGACAAGATCAGAAAACAGTTCGGTACCGACAGGCTGTTTTTCCATGAAGACAGGCAGATGGAGTCACCTGTGGCCAGCGGTTCTTTTAAGACAGACGGAATGCTGGTTGTGCCTTGTTCCATGAAGACCCTGGCAGGCATTGCCAACGGATATGCTAACAACCTGATAGAAAGAGCGGCAGATGTCACGATAAAGGAAGGCCGTCGTCTTCTCCTTGCCCCGCGTGAAATGCCCTTCAGCGCAATCCATCTCGAAAACATGCTTAAGCTTGCACGTCTCGGCGTTACGATCGCCCCGCCTGTTCCCGCGTTTTATCACCACCCTGAAAACCTCGATGACATGATCGAATTCATCACCGGCAAGATCCTGGACACTTTCGGCATAGAACATGACCTGTTCAAACGCTGGGGAAGCTAATGCTTCTACTGCGAAGCATTTTGTAATAATATTTTGACCTATGTCAAAGACAGCTAAAATAGTTTTTTGCTAAACTTAAATCATGAAAGAGAGCTGCCCAGGAAGCAAAGAAATAACACAGCCGTATCCGGAAGAACTGGTATGCGCGTTCTGCACGCACAAAAACGAGATATGGACAGATGAACCGGACATGGTTTGCAGGGCATGCGGCAAGACCATAACCCGTGACATGGCCCCATCGTGCATTGAGTGGTGCCCTGCTGCCAGGGAATGCATCGGCCACGCAAAGTACGAAAGGCTAATGAAAAAACTGAAAGAACAAAACCAGAACAGCTGACTCTGGTGTCGAGCAGCCAGGCCACAATGCCTCGGCTAAATCTCGCAAGGCATCCAAGCCTTGCTCGAAGGCGACGGCAGCCCGTTCAGCCATCCCTGGCATCTCGGTCCGCCAACGCCCGCTGAGGCATTATGTCCTGTCTGCTCTTGGACAACATTCAGTTAGACGGGTATATTATTTTTTTGCCTTCCGTCTTGGCCCAAGGCGTAAGTGTATGTTCTTTGACCGAGTGCGCGCTTATAATGTGCCTGACATGAATCCCCCTGACCAGCAGCGCATCTCCGATCAGTGAGCGGTGACATCGCCAGGGTACAGCCTCTGCACACATGATTGCGGTCGTCTGCCCCTCGGATATTTTGATTAATTTTTCTATATTCTCTTTAAACTCTTCTGTCTGCATATAATCGGCAAAGCCCCGGAATGCTGCATTCTTCCATGCCGTGTTCAGGGAATCTTTGAGAGGATGACGAAGTCCGCCAAGTCCCTTCAGATGGAGATACCCTATTTGGGCTTCGCTCAAACTTTTCCTGAGATCGTCTCCACTGAATTGGGGATTATGCCGGGATTTAGGGATAGTCCGGATATCGACGATTTCTTTTATTTCATAGCCCATCAGGAGTTCTATGAAATCTGCGGCCGTCCTTGTGGAATGGCCGACAGTGAAAATAACGGTCCCTAACAGAAACTGCGCTCTCTGATGGACATTTCAGGACCTCCTGGAATACTATTTATTACATAATATCACACGGGAGAAAAGGATGACAAAACTAACACGATATGCAGCAGCAGGCCTGGTTATCTTTGCGGTTCTATTTTCTTATAATTATGCCGGGGCTGAACCATCCGACGGAACGCCTCTCGTACTTATCAAGACGAAAGAAGATATAGCGTCAGCTTTTTCCAGATTAAATGAGTATGTATCCAGTGCGGCCTCGGACATCTCAAAGACCGGCCTCACCGGCCCGGCGCAAACCACATTTTGCAAGACCTTTGCACCACAGCACCATTTATCGCAGACTGCGCCACTGTGGACCTGAAGGGCAGGATGATTGCTGTGGAACCCGCGGACTATAAAGAACATGAAGGCGCCGATATCAGCACACAGGAGCATATTATAAAACTTCACAAAACTAAAAAGCCCGTCTTCAGTGATGCATTCCGCGCAGTCGAGGGTTTTTATGCTGTAGATCTGGAGCATCCGGTTTTTTCCGGAAAGAAAATGATCGGCTCCGTAAGCGTCCTCTTCAGGCCCGAAACCATGCTTGCAGGGGTGATCGGACCCCTGGCCGAGGGTACGGCCCTTAAATTCCTGGTCATGCAGAAAGACAGCCGCATCCTCTACGATACAGACAGGGAAGGAACAGGCCGGATGATCTTCACCGATCCGATTTACAGGAGATACCCGGATCTCCTCTTGCTTGCGAACAGGATGGCAAAAGAGAAAAGCGGGACAGGTTCGTATTACTTGCCGGTCAAAGGACTTGTGAAGCCCGTGAGAAAAGAGGTCACCTGGACCACGGTCAATCTCTTTGCCAACGAATGGCGAATAGCAGCCTCTCAGCCAGTCGGTGAAGAGATGTCCCATAAAGACAATTTTTGAAAGTATGATCGGAAGAAATGTGCTGCCTGAAAAAATGGCCTCGGAAACTATTAACGAAAAACTCAGCGGCCAGGCTTGTCCTCGCCCTCTGGATTGCCTGGTTGGGCTTTGATGAATGCCTTCGCTTTTTCCTTCTGGATATTATAGCAGTCCGGGCAAAGGCCATGAGAGAAGTCTACGTCCCAGTTGTTCTTGAAATAGGCTTCGACCCGCATCCAGGATTCCTTATCGTCCCGCACTTTTCCGCAGATATAACAAATAGGTATCAGACGATAAAGCTCGGCGATCTCACTGATGTCCTCAATCACAAGCAATACAAGCGACCTGTCGTGGAAGGAAAAGGAAGAAGTTGTTATAAGTGAATAAATATCTAACTTCTTCTCATCCCGGATGACCTCTATTCTTGTGCGCCGGCGAACAACACGGTTCCCCTGAAAGGCTTCTGTTACGGAATTCCTGATAATGCAGTCCCCGCAGAACGGGGACCTGCCGCATCCCGCCTTGACTTCACGCGAATGTATACAGTGCAGTATTTCGCCGGCCCGCTGCTTAAGAACAGACTTGCCCTCGGCCATCAGGAAATCGGAAGCTGCCGCATTGTAATCCTGAATACTCAAGTCCTGGTCGACCACAAGGACCAGTGAGGGCAACGCATCAAACACTGCCCTGAGCAAGTCTCTTTTTTCGCTTTCATCCATAGTCATCCTTCGGCCATTACAACGGTGCACATCAGGGCCGAAGCCCAGATGGTATCTGAACGTGAAAGCTGATATTCGCAGGTCGAGTCAAAAAACAGGTCCACCTTTGCAGGAAACTCCTCATCTTCGAGCCATAATACCAACGTTATCGGGACCCGCGGCAGCGGGTAGAGCCTGAGGGCAGGCATCCCCATAGCCGGTGACAACCTCAGCGCCCAGGGCCTTGCCCCGCGCTATGAATCCCTCTTTATCTTTGCCATATCTCGCTGCGATGGCATCAAGAGGGAGCACATGGGTACCGGCTGAAAACCGGTGGCCTCCCTTGACATCAACCGGCCTGATAAGTCTCCCCGTAGCAGGGATATCTTTAGCACTCGCCATATAGCACAGCACCGTAAGCCGGAAAAATGTTTTCAGCTTGTCCAGAAAAATCGTCCCCTTGGCTGACGGGCAAGCGATTCTCATCTCGCAGGGATTGACCTGGAAATTTATGCCGAAACAGCGCAGGATATAGGCGCCTGCCTTTTCATCGTAGACCGAGGCTGTCCTCCCGCTCACATCCTCGCGGGAAAGCCCGCAGACCTCGTCCCAGGCCTTTCCCTCACCCACATCGATCTTAATAGGCACAATTTCCATACGCTTTTATTTTAGCTTCCGCATAACAAAAAAATCCATGATAGATACGCTAGTGAATTGGGTAAAGGCCCTGAACTCAGAATGCTCTTCCCGAGCAGCGGAGAGATTGTGCGATGTAGAGTTGTTAACAGTGGAAAAAAGATAGCGGCAGACTATAATATATACCTAACTGGTATACAAAGGCCGTTTTAATGATGGAACTGTGTTTATGACATATTCAAATTTAGAAACGTTGGGATAGTGGAGGGTCAATGGAAAGTATAAAAGTTCTGATAGTCGATGACCAATCGCCAATGAGGGCCTTTGTAAAGGCCAGCATCAAAGCATCTTTTCCTAGTGGCCTCGTCATAGACGAGGCAGGTACTGGGGAGGTGGCCAGGGACAAACTGGCGATAAACCCTTGTGATATCGTGATATGCGACTGGAACATGCCGGGAATGAAGGGAACCGAACTGTTTGCCTGGATAAAAGAGCAGGACAATCTCCAAGACATCCAGTTCCTGATGTTAACGGCCTCCAACGAGAAGGAGCTTGTCATGAATGCCGTCGGGATGGGTGTTAACGACTTTATAATGAAGCCGATTTCCGTGGATACCCTGAGCAGAAGGCTGCAGTTGGCTTTAGACAGAGTGCTCTCTGCCAGGATAGCCAGAGCTCATCAGGACCAGCATGGCGAAGGCGCCGGTACCTGAGCAGACTTTGAGATTGGGCCCCCTGGAGATACAAAAGGTCAGACTATGGAGTCCTCAGAAGGCGAAAGCCCACGAAATTGCCGCGGACATCAGGCGTGACGTAGCCGCGGAGGGACGCCCACACACTATCGAGCCCACTGTTCCAACTGCCGCCCCGCATCACACGGTCACTGCCGGAACCCGGGCCTCTGGGATTCTTCCTCGCACTCTTGCCGTAATAGTTTGCAGCATACCAATCCTGCACCCACTGCCATACATTGCCGTTCATGTCATATATACCCAAGCCGTTCGGCGACTTTGTGCCGACAGGGTGCGTTGTCCTGTCCGAGTTTGAGCCGCACCATGCAACACTGTCAACGTCATCACTGCCCGCATATTTCTCTCTCTTGCCTCCACTCCTTGCCGCATACTCCCATTCTGCCTCTGTTGGCAAACGATATTTTTTTTCTCCCGAACGCTTGTTCAGCTTGCTTATAAACTCCTGAGCATCGATCCAACTGACCATCTCAACAGGACAGTTGTCCCCGCAGTCTTTAAAAAGCGACGGGTTGTTGCCCATTACCACCTGCCACTGCCCCTGTGTCACATCATATTTGCCCATATAAAAATCATCCACGCAGACCTCATGCGCAGGTTTTTCGTCCGTGTATCCATCACCAAAAGTATCACCCATCTGGTAACACCCGCCTTTTACAAAAACAAACTCCATATCGGTGGTCGGGGCAGTGTATGTTAACGGCTTTTGAGTGGAAGGAGTTGTTATTTCCGCTGCTCTTGCGGGAGTGGAAGGAGTCTTTGGCTCAGGGGTTTCCTGTCGGGGTGAGCTTTTTTCTTGGGAAGGAGTTGTTATTTCCTCTGCTTTTGCAGGAGTGGAAGAAGCCTTTGGCTCAGGAGTCTCCTGTTGAAGTGAGCTCTTCTCTTGAGAAGGAGTTGTTATTTCCTCCGCTCTTGCAGGAGTGGAAGGAGTCTTTGGCTCAGGAGTTTCCTGTTGAAGTGAGCTCTTTTCTTGGGAGGAGGTTGTTATTTCCTCTGCTTTTGCTGGAGTAGAGGGAGCCTTTGGTTCAGGGGCTTCCTGTCGGAGTGAGCTTTTTTCTTGAGAAGAGGTTGTTATTTCCTCTGCTTTTGCTGGAGTAGAGGGAGCCTTTGGTTCAGGAATTTCCCGTTGGGAGCGCACCGCCAAAACGCGTAGTCGGGAGTCGCGAGAGCTCATGCTCACGCCACCACTTTCGAAATCGAAGTACCACGCATCTGACTGACCGTTTAACTCCGCCGTCCATACCCAATTTTGATTAATATTGAAAACAGGGTCAGCGCGACCAGACCTGGTTGTATCGTATAAGCTCTTCAGTTCATCCCTTGACGGCAGACGCCACCCACCCCCTGCAAGGGTTAAATTACTGGCATACTTCTCTGCATCATGTTGGTCCATGGCCTGCCCGTTAGCAGGCGCCCATTGAAGCCCGAGTTTTGAATCATAAATAACGCCATCCTTTAAAGTGAATCTCGCATCCTCAACGGCATCGACAACAGACAGAAATGATAAGAGAAACAGGCAGGCCAAAAACCCCTTGATCAAGCTGCTCATCCTACTGTTTGTAGCCTTGCATGGCGAAGCGTCCCCTTAAGAGATTTGCGAAGATCTTTCATCTGCCATAGGTCATAAGCGATCTGCATATTCATCCATGTCTCAGCAGTCGATCCGAAGACAATTTCGACCCTCAGCGCCATTTCCGGCGTGATAGCTCCATGACCATTGATAATCTTGGAGACCGTTTTTCGGGCAACACCAAGGTGCTTGGCGGCCTCTGTAATAGTCATTCCCATCGGCTCAAACCACAGCTCTTTCAAAACCTCTCCCGGATGGGCAGGATTGTGCATAGCCATAATCAATTCTCCTTAATGGTAATCTTCATAATTTACGATCTCAGCGTTCCCGGCAACAAACCTGAAAGTTACCCGCCAGTTTGCCTGGACTGTTATCGCCCAAATATCTTTCTTATCACCCTTCAATCTGTGCAGTTCCAGACCAGGAGCGTTCATACCCTTTACTTCTGTTGCTGCATCAAGGAGCGTGAGAATTAACCTCAATTTTTTTGCATGAATAACCTGGATTCCTGAGGTGTTGCCGGTGCGATAAAACTTCTCAAGCCCCTTGTGCATAAACGAAGTGATCACGATTTAAGCGTAACCTAATAGGTTACAGCTTGTCAAGATAAGCAAGGCCCGCGCAGATGTCGAAACAAGGCTATAGCCAAAAGATTATGGGGGACAAGAGCGGTCAAAAAGTATCAACTACCGTGAGACTTGACACCGATATCTTAACCGCCTTCAAAGAAAGCGGGCGCGGTTGGCAAACACGCCTCAATGACGCCCTTCGTGAATGGCTTAAAACTCATAGCTACGCTTGTTGATTTTATTGCTTTTTCTCCTTTTTATGCAACAATATTTAATCTGCTTGTGCAGAAAAGTTCAGAATTCCCCTAGACATATGCATCATAGTTTGGTAAATCACGAAGACCTGTTTCCGAAAGTATAAACCTATACAGGAAACAGTTTCCGCTCTTCGACAATCGTGGCGTCTTTCTTATATGCATCCTCGCCCTTTGACAAAAGGTCTGCCATTCTCTGCAGAATATCATACTCTATTTTGACACGTTTGTATTTTATTAAAGGGTGCTTGCGAGGTGACGCGATAAATTCATATATCCCACCGACAGCATCGTTGACTTTAAACGAGAGCGTAAATTTGCGTTCGTAAGAGTCCACCCCTATCCTCAGAATTTTGTTAAACATATCGACTTTGTCTTTAAAAAATTTACACAGTGATTTCTTCTGATACCCTGGAGAAGGTTTAGCATTGATCACGAATGCAACTTTGTTATCAGAGAATTCCTTTATCTTTACGGATACCTCTTCTTTGTTTCCCGAACGCATTAGATCAAAAGTTGGACGTCCCCAGAATTGTAGTTCATCGACAAGAAGTAATAAAAAAGAGAATGTATTATGTTTAAAATGATATATTTCATGACAAGTATGCGAAGCGATGGCTCGAAGGATTTCACGACGAATGATAAATTGCCGAGCTTCTTCTTCGCCCTTAAGATTTTCAATACTATCAAAATCATAGTTCGTTTCTAAGAAGTAAACAAGATTCTTTGCAAGTACAATACAACTGATTATCCCATGATCAAATCGCTCAAAAGATCGAGAAAATTTAAGGTAAAACTTGGCTTGCATGTGCGTATTGAATTCTTTTTTACCTATCTTCTTATCTTTACTATCTTTTTCATTTATTACTATTTTTGAGCTAACATATTTTAGAATAGCATCGTTAATAAACTGATTTTGGAGAGGGAAAGAAAAGAAAAATTCATCTAATTTTGTCTTCGCAAAAAAGCGCATCATTTTCTTCAGACTTTCATTAATTTTCTCAATCTTGCCTAGAGGGTATCCAAGGTCGTGAGTTAATGCAATAATACACCAGATAGCACTTTCTTCTCCTTTAAATAAAGCATGTTTATTCTTTGCTGACTGTGAAAGAGTAGCGTTTTTTATTGTAACGTCGGAAATATATTTGGGATCCGCTCCTCCATCAATCTTTTCCTCATCAAATATATAGATAGGGAAATTTGCATCGAAGCATTTTCCTATCAAGAATTCACCTGTCAGCCACACTCGAATAAGATGAAGGACATGATCTCTATAGAATTGTTCAGCACCATAAAGCAACCCCTCAAATTCCATGAATGCTTTGAAAAAATCCTTTAATGCGTATACACCCAATGATCCTTCACTTATGACATCATCTGGCGATTTAGGTCTGTTTTTTTTGGGAGGTATTTCTTCAAGATCATGCCATTTTAGAAATTTAATTGCATCTGTTAATAATCGTTCCCAAAAATTAAGCACATTTAGATATTTTTTCCGTGCTGGATTGAAGATTTCGCTCAGATTATCAACATTACTCGGGATTTTCCTAATATAGTCATTAATTGTTGGTTCAGACAAATATTTTAGGGAATGGTATGACCTTTTAAGAAATTTTATTAGTTCTTTATCACTGAGATCCTGATTAACGATTTTCATAACTTATTGATAATAGACATAAGATTATGGAAGTCATTTAGGTATTGGCTTCTAGTTCTGGCCCCACGTATGACATAGCTTGGATGATATACCGGAATAATATGGCAATTATCTTTCACATATACTCGGAGAACCACTTGTTTCATCGAAGGCACGTCAGTCAAAAAAAATATTGATGCATGACTCCCTAACGACACGATCACTTTTGGATTAATGGCGCGAGTTTCAGCAAGCAAATGTTGACTGCAGGTGTTTATTTCCTTAGACGTAGGAGTTCGATTTAGGCCTGTTTCACTCTTTGGGTTACATTTGACAATATTTGTAATGTAATAATTCTTGATATCAGATTTTTCTATCATTTCACGTAATAGTAGACCAGAGGGATCGCGGGTAAAAGGAATACCAGTAATATCGGCGCCATTTCGTCCGGGAGCCAGTCCGACGAACATTACGTCAGCTGGAATAGATCCATCGCCTGGCACGGCTTGGCGGCGCGAGGCGACTAACTCAGGGCAAAGAGAACAGCGTTTTATGCGGTCCCTGAGATCAATCACTGAGCTGTCGAGGGGATGAACAAGTCTTCGTTTTCTGAATAGCTGATGTTGGCCTTCTTTTTGGCAAAGGGACATAAGGGATCAGGGCCCTTGTATATGCTTTTGTGCTTGTTGTAGCGCTGCGCGATACAACGGCCTTGACATACCATTAGCATCGAACAACTGTTGCACCCTTCGATTTTAGTGCAGTCTAAGCAGCGAAGCCTCTCAAGTGCAGGGCTTCTCAGCCATACGTCTTGAAGAGAAGAGACGAACACGTTGTCCAAATTGAACTCCTTTGTCCTCTTGAACGCAGGACAGGGAACGACTCTTCCATCAAAGCTTACTAGAAGTGTTGATAGCCCAGCCTTGCATCTCACTGGCGCCAAGTCTGGGTCAATCAAAGAACAGAAGTTCAGAGGGCATCCTGTCCGGATGTTTAAACGATCCTTATAATCACGGCGCATGAATACGATCTTCGTTATCAAATCTAGAAAGTCCGACTTCGCAAGCTCCAGCGCACTTTGATTAGTCTTTCCTCTCCCTTGACTAACAAATCGCAGGACTGCAAATTCGTCTACCCGCAACTCCGAACAGAGCTCAATAAGAGCCGGCAGCTCGCGATAGTTGGGCTTCATGGGAACGAAATGAATGCCTACCCATAATCCAGCCGCCTTAGCATTAGCAATAGAGTTATGGACACTTCTAAAGCTTCCAGGGGTGCCCGTCACGCTCTCATGGATGATTGGGCTAGCGCCCTGCAGGCTAAAAATAATTTTATCTAAGCCAAGTGCGGCAAAAGTCTCAGCTTGATCTTTAGTTATTCCGTCTATAGCGGCACCCACATAGCCCGATGAATAAAGTCTGACTTCAAAGTATTTCTTTGCTTCAGTTATGATTTCGCGTAGGTTGGGATGCAACAAAGGTTCTCCCCCAGAGATTGCAAGGACCTTGGTGCCAAGTGATCTCGCGTCAGAGAGGATTTGTTCAACTTTTACCAGAGGAAGACAGTACGTTGTACTCGAATCACATGAAGACGAACAGTGAACGCAGTTCATCAGGCAACTGCCCGTAATCTCAATGCAGAGCTCTTCCAAGTCCGGTATTTGATGAAGATTATTCATTTACGATACGTTAGCCCGTACACAGGCCAATCCTTCTCCATCTGAAGGAATACTAAATTTGTGAAGAGTCAGCTCTCTAACTGATGCTTTAATGGTTTTATTTTCGAGAAGCGTTCCCTGTCCTGACAACGCATTATATGGCATTATACTATCAACAACAATTACTTCTTTTCCCACCACATATAGCGACTTTTCTGCTAATGGGGTCATGCTTTCAGGATAGTCTATTTTAAGCTTCCGCACAACCTGCTTCATCTGGAATGTACTTATTCCTGCATCTTTTAATGATTTTATGGTTTTAAGCGCAACTAAATCTGAAAATGAATAGCGGTGATGACCGCCTTCAGATTTTATTGAGGGAATAAAAAGTCCAATTTTTCTCCAATAGAAAAGAACCTTTCGATTAATATCGAAGAGCGATTCAATGTGTGATGTTGAAAAAAATAAATTCATACTGATGCATTTACCATTTTTTTGACATATTTGTCAATAAATTTATATAATTTTATACTAAAATGTCTAAAAATACAACATATAGGTGCGGAATGCGATCGGAACCCAAGTGTTTTGGAGAATTATGGGCGGGATTGAGTATGAGGTGGACACCGCAACGGAACCGGTTCCCCATGAGATATAAATGCCTCTGATACTTGATTCAAACAGAAAAAGGGTTGCCCAATTTCAAAGGCAACCCTTCAATAGAACTTTACTGCAACCTATACCTAAATATCTATATTCCTCGCCTCAAGCGCATGCTTGGTGATGAAATCCTTTCTCGGCTCAACCTGGTCGCCCATGAGCACAGTGAACATTTCATCCGCCTTTACCGAGTCTTCGACCGTGACTTGTAGGAACGTCCTCTTGTCAGGGTCCATGGTGGTTTCCCACAGCTGGTGCGGGTTCATCTCTCCCAATCCTTTGTACCGCTGAATAGTCAGTCCCTTTTTTGAGCTCTCGGTTGCTGTCGCAAGCAGTTCCTGCAGAGATGCAATCTCTTTGGTTTCCGCTTTCATTTCCAGTTTGTACGGGGGCTGGCCAAAGGTCTGGATTAATTCCCTGTAATTCAACGCCAGGTCCTTGAACTCTGGGGAAGAAACCATTGAGGCCGAGAGTGTGCACCTGTAATTCTGGCGCCTGATTGCGACCTCATAAGCCTCATGCTCTTCGTCAAAAATTATGGCTTCGTGCTCTGTGGTGGGCGTCTTTTCCTTTATCTTCTTCAGAAGTTCATCGACTGACTCTTTACTCTTGAAATTGTCCTTGTCGATTCCGAGCTCCAGCAGTTGTCCTATGACCTTGGGGTCTCTCCGTTTCTTTTCAAACCAGGCCAGGATCTTTTCATATTTAGAAATCTTTTTGAGGTGGGGTATCAGCTTCTTGCCTCCGAGCTGCCCTGCCGGCGTCGCCACCTTAATGTCCTCGGTGGCAAGTTCATAAAGCATTTCCATGAGGTCCGTCTCATTCTGGACGTATTTCTCGGACCTCCCTTTCTTGATCCTGAAAAGGGGCGGCTGCGCGATATAGAGATATCCATTTTCTATCAATGCCGGCATCTGCCTGTAAAAGAATGTGAGGAGGAGCGTCCTTATGTGAGCGCCATCGACATCGGCATCAGTCATAAGCACGATTTTATGATATCGTGCTTTAAGAGCGTCGAACTCTTCAGACCCGATGCCTGTTCCAAGTGCTGTTATCAAGGTCCTTATCTCTTCGGAGGTGAGCATTTTATCGAAACGCGCTTTCTCCACATTAAGGATTTTCCCGCGCAGGGGCAGTATTGCCTGGTAGCGCCTGTCCCTGCCCTGCTTTGCAGAGCCGCCTGCTGAGTCTCCCTCAACAATATAGAGCTCGGACATGGCAGGGTCTTTTTCAGAGCAGTCCGCCAGTTTGCCCGGCAGTCCGGTGTCCTCCAGCACTCCCTTTCTCCTTGTCAGTTCACGGGCCTTCCGTGCCGCTTCCCGCGCCCTGGACGCCTGGATCGCCTTCTCTATGATCTTCCTTGCTACAGAAGGGTTCTCTTCAAAGTAAGTGGAAAGCGCGTCATTGGTGATCGATTCCACGATCCCTTTGACTTCGCTGTTGCCGAGTTTCATTTTCGTCTGGCCCTCGAACTGGGGGTTCGGGAGCTTCACGCTGATTACTGCAGTGAGACCTTCCCTGATATCGTCGCCCGAGACGCTCTCCTTGCCGTCTTTTATGATCCCCGAGGATGTTGCATAACTGTTCGAGGTCCTTGTCAAAGCTGACTTGAAGCCCACGAGATGGGTGCCGCCTTCCCGGGTGTTGATGTTATTGGCAAACGTGTATATGTTCTCCGCATAGCTGTCGTTGTACTGTATAGCAATCTCGGCTATTATGCCGTCCTTTTCCTTTTCTATATATATGGGCTTGGGGTGGAGGACGGTCTTGTTCTTGTTCAGGTGTTCGACAAAAGAAACAATGCCGCCTTTATACAGAAAAACCTGGTTCTGACCGTTCCGTTCATCGGTAATGCTGATCTCGAGCCCCCTGTTCAGGAACGCAAGCTCCCTGAGACGCTGGGCCAGGACATCATAATGGAACTCCGTGACTTCAAAGATCTGGGTGTCGGGCTTAAAGGTTATCCTGGTCCCCCGGCCTCTGGTCTTTCCAGTCAATGCAAGCGGCGCCACCGGTTTGCCGCGTTCAAAACGCTGGGTGTAGACAAGTCCTTCCTGCTTGACTTCCATTTCGAGCCACTCGGACAGTGCGTTGACTACTGAGACGCCAACCCCGTGGAGCCCTCCTGATATCTTGTAAGCGTGGGATTCGAATTTCCCTCCTGCATGGAGTTCGGTAAGAACAATTTCAGCAGCGGTCCTTCCTTCAGGGTCTCCGGGATGCGGGCCCGTGGGAATGCCCCTGCCGTTGTCAATGACTGTGCAACTGCCGTCGTTATGCAGGACAACTTCAATATTCGTGCAGTAACCTGCAAGCGTCTCATCGACACTGTTATCGACCACTTCGTAAACAAGGTGGTGCAGGCCATCCACGCTCGTGGAACCGATATACATTGCGGGCCGCATTCTGACAGCATCAAGGCCTTTCAGTATTCTTATATCTTCAGCTCCGTAAGAGCCGTTTGCTTCTTCCGTATCAGTTTCTTTCATTACGTCTCCCTTTCTAAAAACAGCATCCTGTAGTCAGCAGCAAGCAGCAAAGGGAAAAGCAAAGAGTCATGGTCCGACAAGTCTCACCATGACAATTGTCACCATGGGCCTGTCAAAGTGGCAGGTTTTGATTTTCCCCCGGCTGCTTACTATTTGCTACTTGCTGCTTATCTTCACAGCCTCATAGGCATAACAACGTATTTGTAATCACCACTTTCGTTTTCCATGATAAGCGTCGGACTCAACGGCTCATTCAGTTTAATAAGAATGGTGTCGGTGCTCATCACGCTCAAGGCATCAAGAATATACCGCGCGTTGAATGCTACAGTGATCGGGTCGCCCGCATATTCCATCGCTATCTCATCCTTGGCTTCCCCCAGATCAGGATTGGAAGCGGATATCTTGATGGTATTGGGCTCGATATCGACCTTTACTGCGCTGCTCCTCTCTTTGCTCATTATGGAGACCCTTCGCAGCGATTTCATCAGCGCGATCCTGTCTATAATAATCGTCTTGTCCCCGGCAGCCGGTATGACCTGTTCGTAATTGGGATAAGTCCCTTCTATAAGCCGGGTCAGGAATTGTATCGTATCGATCTCGAACAGGATGTGATTTTTCCCCATCACCATCTTGACCGGCTTTGCTTCATCATCAAGGAATCTGCGAAGTTCAGACAGGGATTTTCTCGAAAAGATAATCTTTCTCTCTTCTTTGAGCTTTGAACCTGTCGCCTTACTGGAAAGCGCAAGCCTGTGGCCGTCGGTGCCGACAACCGTAAGGCTGCCATCCGCTTTTATGTTAAAAAGCAGGCCGTTCAAAACATACCGGGTGTCCGACTCTCCGGCGGAATAAAGGGTTTTATCGATCATCTCGAGAAGCAGGAGGGAATCTATCTCCATCTTTTCAGTATCTTCCGATAGCGCCGGCCAGACCGGAAATTCATCGGCGGAGAGGCAGGCGAGACGGAAGTTGCTTTTCCCGCTTTTCACTTTAAGCCATTTTTGATCGCCTGATTCGAGCACTATATCGCCTTCCACTTCCCGCACAATTTCAAACAGCTTTTTTGCAGGAATGCACAGCTTCCCTTCAGTGGCAACAGTCAGCTTAAGCGGTTCCCTGAAGGCGGTTTCGAGGTCCGTGGCCGTTATGTATGCTTCGCCCTTTTCGACCGCCAGAAGAAAATGGCTCAGGATGGGCATGGTATTCTTTTTCTCAACTATGTTCTGAATGTCTGAAAGCTTTTTCTGCAATTCATTCTTTTCTACCGTTACCTTCATCAATCCCTCCGTCATTCCGTTTTTAACGCTGCCTCGAAACCTTTATACACCGGTAACTCTGCGAACTATATTTTCGACACTTTTATTCAGGTTTTCATCCTTGCCGCGTTTTTCTTCTATCTGTTTGCAGGCATAGATTACAGTTGCATGATCTTTTCCGCCAAAATACCTTCCTATTTCACTCAGCGAGAGGTTGGTATTGCGCTTCGCTATATACATGGCTATCTGCCGTGCGTTCGCTATTTCCTTTGTCCTCTTCTTTGCTCTTATATCCTGAATTTTCAGACCGAAATAATCGCATACAACCTTCTGTATAAGTTCGACTGTAATGGGCTTTTCATCGTCCAGTATGAGATCTTTAAGCACCACCTTGGCCATTTCAGTATCAATCGGAAGGCCTGTCAGCGACGAATGCGCTCCCAGCTTTATCAGACACCCCTCCAATTCTCTTATATTGGACTTTATTTTTGTCGCAATAAAATAGGCCACATCATTCGGGATGGGCATCTTTTCCGCTGCAGCCTTTTTTAAAATAATCGCGACCTTTGTTTCGACTTCAGGCGGCTGAATGTCAGCTATGAGACCCATGCTGAACCTGGACCTGAGCCTGTCAGTAATATCGGATATCTCGAGCGGCGCCCTGTCGCTCGACACAACGATCTGGCGCTGCTTTTCATAAAGGGCGTTAAACGTATGGAAGAATTCTTCCTGTGTAGTGGTTTTATTGGCGATAAACTGAATATCATCGATGAGCATGACATCCACGTTTCTGAATTTGTCCTTGAACTCCGCCATCTTTTCGTGACGCAGCGCTGAAATGACTTCATTCGTGAACTGCTCGGCAGAAACATAGCACACTACCTTATCAGGGTACTTATCGACAATCATGTTGCCTATCGCATTCATCAGGTGCGTTTTGCCGAGGCCGACTCCCCCGTAAATAAACAATGGATTATATGCAATTCCCGGATTTTCAGATATTCTCCTGGAGGCCGCATGGGCGAACTGGTTCGACGGGCCTACGACAAAGGTATCGAAAGTGTACTTCGGACTCAGATATATTCCCCTGCTTGCGAGCTTGATTTTTCTGCTCTCCAGTTTAGTGTCGTGTTTTTTTAGTGCCGCATCTTCTTTCTCTATAATTCTATATTTGACCGAAACAGGATATCCAATGATGACTTCTGCAGTTTCATTCACAATTGTCGGATAATAATCCTCGATCCATTCCCTGAAAAACCTGTTGGGAATGCCGATAGTCATTACCTTGTCTTTAAAACCGATCAGCCTCATCGGCTTGAACCAAAGTTCAAAAAGATTATCTCCGACTTTCTTTGCTATCTCTAACAGGTTCTTATTCCATATTTCTTCTGTATTCACACCACCCCATCCCCAATACTCCGTACTTTACAGAAAACAAACGTTCAAAACAATAAAAATAAATGCTCTGTTATTAACATGATATTGACAATTGTTAATAATTTTATGATCTTAGCCCTGTAATTATATCCTATCCGTTAAAACAAGGGCAATAAATTGTCGGTCCAGCTGTTCAAAAATACAACCTTCCCAAATTGTTTAAAAAACAAAAAAGGGAGCTCAAGTTATTGCCGCTCAAACTAACTGCCATTTCATCTCTTTTATTCATTGCTAACAATTCAACAGCGCTTACTACTACTACTCTTTAAATACTTAAAATATAACAGCAGGGAAGGCAGCCGTTATACCGCAGCTAAATTGGAATTCAAATACCCTCTGATAAAAATATCTATGTCCCCATCCAGAACAGCATCAACATTGCCTGTTTCACTGTTTGTTCTATGATCTTTTACAAGCCGGTAAGGCTGCAACACATACGATCTTATCTGATTGCCCCATGAAATTCCCTTTTTATCGCCTATAATAGTATCCATTCTTTTTTCCTTCTCTTTAACGGACACATCATAGAGCCTTGATTTAAGAATCCTCATCGCCATCTCTCTGTTCCTGTACTGGGAACGCTCTGTCTGGCACGCAACAATTATTCCCGAAGGAATATGGGTTATCCTGACAGCCGACGATACTTTATTGACATGCTGTCCTCCTGCACCCGATGCCCTGAAAGTATCCATTTTTAAATCCTCTTCTTTAATTTCAACCGGAATATCATCCGCTATTTCAGGATAAACCAGCACGGCTGAAAAAGAGGTGTGTCTTCTTTTATTTGCATCAAAAGGGGAAATCCTCACAAGGCGGTGGATCCCGGCTTCTCCCTTAAGATAGCCGTATGTATAAGCGCCGGTAACAGTAAAGGTTGTACCTTTAATCCCTGCCTCATCTCCGGGCTGCAGATCCGCTATTTCAACTTTGAATCCATGACGCTCAGCCCACCGCATATACATTCGCATAAGCATTTGAGCCCAATCCTGGCTTTCTGTGCCTCCTGCCCCCGGATGGATAGTGAATATCGCATTATTTTTATCGAGTTTTCCTGAAAGAAGAATCCTCAGCTCCATATCGTCAAGTTCCTGCTTTAGAGTGTCCAATTCTTTTTTGAATTCTTCGAGGAATATTTCACCGCCCTCTTCGTTTAAAAGAATTGACGATTCTTCAAGGTAATTGACCTTATCAAGAGAAGACTGGACCGGCCGGATAGTTTCGATTATGGCCGCTTTTGTTTTTTGCAGTTCATTGATTTTATCGGGACTGGCCCATACTTTTTCTGATAAAAGCTCGTTCTCTATTTGCACTAAATCATTTTTCAGTTTATCGACATCAAAGATAACCTCTTAACGAAAGAACTTTTCCCTTCAAACGGGCCAGATCCTCCATTAATTCACTCTGCAATAACATAACTTCCTCCTCTCAGTAAATAATGAATGCTCAATCATTAATTGAACATTCAGCATTCGTCATTGATCATTGTTTTTTAATATCTGCTTCTTTTTCTTATCAGCATGAGCAGTGTGCCGACAATGCTCAAATAAGAAAAAATATCTCCATATTTTGTGTACGGCGACAAAGTCCGGTCGGTTTTTACAGAAGACACAAGATATGTCCTTGTGAAAAGACCTGTCTTTCCGAGAATCCTTCCACTGCTGTCAATGAACCCCGAGATTCCGGTATTTGCCGCTCTTACCACCGGCTTTCTGTTCTCTATCGCCCTGAATACAGCCATACTAAAATGCTGATAAGGTCCGGGCGTCCTTCCGAACCAGGCATCGTTAGTTATTGTTACTATGAAATCTCCCCCTTTAGTAAAAAACTTTCTCACGAGGCCGGGGAACGTGATCTCGTAACAGATAAGCGTCCCGAAACTCCCAAAGGGCGTCATAGCTTTTGTATGACCATCGCCCGGAACAAAATCCCCTATTGCGCCCGTCAAATCAACAAAGGACAAAAGCGGTCTGAGCGGAATAAATTCCCCAAATGGAACTAAATGCATTTTATCATAAAAATAGGTAATATTTCCATTTTTATCAAGGAGTATGGAGCTGTTGGCATAGCGGGGCCGGGATAGTGCGGCTGTGTCGGTCCTGTTTTTTACAGTGACGCTCCCAAACAGAAGATAAGAATTGAATTGGCGCTCGAAAGAGATCATATCCGCTGTACGTTCTTTATCTGCCCCGAAAAAAAACGGTACGGAAGTTTCAGGCCAAACTATCAAAGCGGGAGTTTCGCGCGCCGCGGCAAAGGAAAGATCTTTATATACGGAGATGACCGACTTCTGATACGCGGGGTCCCATTTTTTGTCCTGCTCTATATCACCCTGAACAACGGCAACTTTTATTACAGAGCCCGGACGGTCCTGATGCAGGCGGTAGAATCCATAACCCAGAGTAAAGATCAGAAAAAAAATCAGGGCCGCAAAGCCGCTTGTCGTGGGCAGGTATGAAGCCAGCGGACGTTCCTTATACTTCTGTTTCAGCAAGAGAACATCGACCAGTGCCCCGTTTACGGATACGATAAGAAAGGACACCCCATACACTCCCGTAATATCAGCGATCTGTATAATGGGGAGGAACGAATACTGGCTGTACCCCAGACTCGACCATGGGAAACCGCTGAGGGCATATGAACGCAGGAATTCAAGGGTTGTCCATATCATCGGCGCCACAAGGAGGGAAGGCATATCGGTATTCTTTATATTCGCAGCATAGATCATTGCGAAAACGGCCGGATAAAGGCTGAAGTACATGCATAAGACAACAATCAGCAGGATACTCGGCACTAAAGGGATGGCGCCATAATAATAAAGAGAATGATATATCCAGTAAAGGGTGCCTAAAAAATAGACTAGCCCGAAATAAAAGCCCCCTGTAAAGGCTGTCCACGGGTCTTTATCGCGGAGAAATATCAACAGAGGAACGAGGGCTATCCAGGCGAGAGGAAAGAAATCGAATGTCGGGAAAGAAAGAACGAGCAGAAGCCCTGAAATAAGGGCAGGCCCGTACAGGCGTTCGTAAAACGCTTTCAAACTGTTCATAGCGAATATGCTGCTTCCTGCATGTATTTCTTCCTGTCAATTTTATGCGGTAATTTTATAAACTAATCACGTCGAACAAAACTATGTTATCATAACGAAAGATATGCCTGCCATTGTAATTATACCGGCCCGTTATGGCTCGACCCGCTTCCCCGGGAAACCTCTTTGTCACCTCTTGGGAAAACCCATGATCCAGCACGTATACGAAAGGGCCGGAAGAGCGCGTCAGGCAAATGACGTTTTTGTCGCTACGGACAGTCCGGAAATTTTTTCGGCTGTCGAGGGGTTTGGAGGCAAGGCGGTCATGACGTCGACTGACCACAGGTCAGGTACTGACAGAATTGCCGAGGCTGTAACAAAGCTGGCGGCAGAGGGAAAAATGACGGGACATGGCGAACAGGATGAACAAATTATCGTCAATGTTCAGGGCGATGAACCAATGATTATGCCTGAGATGATCGATTCGGTAATACGGCTCATGGAAGACAAACAGGCGGCGATTGGGACTCTTTCAAGAAGGATCGACCGGCTGGAAGAAATAAATGATCCGAATATAGTAAAGGTTGTCTTTAATGCGGATGGCTTTGCCCTTTATTTTTCACGCTCCCCGATACCGTACCATAGAGACTGTGATGGGTCATCGCCAACCACGCATCACTATTTTAAGCATATCGGCATTTATGCCTACAGAAAAGACGTGCTCTTGCGTTTTTCGCGGCTTGCGCCTACAGTACTGGAAGAAACGGAGAAACTTGAACAATTGAGGGCTTTGGAGCGGGGTTTGACGATTAAAGTGCATGAAACCCCGTATGAAACAATCGGCGTGGATACTGCTATCGATTTAGAGAGGGTCGAAAAATGCCTAAATTCATCTTCGTGACAGGAGGAGTTGTTTCAGCGTTGGGCAAGGGGATAGCAGCCGCATCAATGGGCGCACTCCTTGAAGCAAAAGGGCTCAGGGTCACACTGCAAAAATTGGACCCTTACATCAACGTCGATCCGGGGACACTCAGCCCTTTTGAGCATGGAGAAGTCTATGTAACTGATGATGGGTGCGAGACCGACCTTGACCTGGGGCATTATGAGAGGTTCACTCATGCCAAAACCTCTATTGCCAACAATTTTACCTCCGGAAAAATCTATAACAACGTTATAACAAAAGAGAGAAGAGGGGACTACCTGGGCGATACGGTGCAGGTGGTGCCCCATATAACCGACGAAATAAAAAATGCGATAAAGTCTGTGGCCACTTCCGAGTACGATGTCATCCTTGTCGAGATCGGCGGCACGGTTGGAGACATCGAAAGCCTTCCTTTTCTGGAAGCGATAAGACAGTTCCGGTATGATGTGGGCAGGGAGAATGTTTTCTATGCCCATTTGACCCTTGTGCCGTATATATCTGCTGCCGGCGAATTAAAGAGCAAGCCGACGCAGCACAGCGTCAGAGAACTGAGGGCAATAGGTATCCAGCCTGATATACTTTTTTGCAGGGCGGACAGGCCCCTCTCAGCTGAAGTGAAAAGGAAAATTGCTCTGCATTGCAATGTCGATCCTGATGCCGTTATTGCAGCAGTAGATGTGGAGACGGTATATGAAGTCCCGATTTGTTTTCAGGCTGAAGGGCTGGGCAAGCTGCTGGACAAGAAACTGTCGCTTGTTAATCCACCGGAGTCCGACCTGTCGGTATGGATAGAAGTAGTGGAGAGAATCAAGCAGCCCAAGTTCGAAACGACTATCGCCATCGTAGGAAAATATGTTGGACTGAAGGATGCGTACAAAAGTCTCGACGAAGCATTGCTGCACGGCGGCATAGCAAATAATTCGCGGGTAAACCGGGTGTGGGTCGATGCCGAAGAAATAGAGGCAAAAGGCGCGGAAAATTTTCTTTCCGAAGTTGACGGGATTCTCGTCCCCGGAGGATTCGGTTCAAGGGGAATCGAGGGTAAAATAGCGGCAATAAAGTATGCGAGGGAAAAGAAAGTCCCGTACTTCGGTATCTGCCTCGGTATGCAAACAGCCGTTATCGAAGTCGGCCGTAACGTTTGCGGGCTTCAGGCAAACAGCACCGAATTCGATGCCGGCGTAAAAGATCCTGTCATATATCTCATGGGCCGGTGGTTCAACCACAGGACCGGCAAAGTGGAGGAGCGGTCCAAAGACTCTCAAATGGGCGGGACCATGAGACTCGGCGCTTACCCATGCCGGCTCAAAGAAGGGACACATGCTTTCAGTGCCTATGGGAAAAAAGAGATATCGGAACGCCACCGCCACCGCTATGAATTCAACAATGACTATCGTCAATTTCTGTGCGATAAAGGACTTGTGATAAGCGGCACCTCTCCTGACGGTGAACTGGTGGAAATCGTAGAGTTGAAAGATCATCCCTGGTTTGTGGGCTGCCAGTTCCATCCCGAGTTCCAGTCAAAGCCCATTGATCCGCACCCATTGTTTAAAGGGTTTATCGGGGCCGCGCTCAAAGAGAAGCGCGCGCTCTTCCCTTAGCGTTTTCTCAGCAGGTATCCGTGGGCGGAAAGACCTGCGCCAAAGGCTATCATGAGGCACCAGTCACCCTTGTCAATGCCCTTATCAAGCAGTTCCCTCAATACAAACCACACGGTTGGTGAAGACATATTGCCGTAGTTTTCGAGGACGGACCGCGTCGGACCAAGCTGTGCCTCTGTAAGCCCGAGCTCGGATTTGATGGCTGCTATAATCTTTTCGCCTCCTGTATGGAGTGCCCAGTGCCTGATATCCCCGACTTTCAGATTAAGCGGCATAAGCAGGCCGGCTACGACCTGCGCAACAGCTTTTCTGACCGGAAGCGAAAGATAGGGTGAAAGCTGGTTGTGAAGCTCGCCGCACCTGTAAACGTAGCGTATCTTATCACGGTGTTCCGGGGCCAAAAAGTTCGAGGAAGACACCGGTTCCAGCCCGTCCGGACTCCTCCGGAGCACTGCCGCTGCAGCGCCGTCGCTGAACAGCGCATTTGAAACTATCAGCCCCAGGTCATCAGCCATCTGAAAAGTTGCACTGCATATTTCTGATGAAACACTGACAACGACCGCTTCTTCGGATTCATTGGCCAGCGACGCTGATATCTGCAGATTGGGGACAGCTCCTCCGCAGCCGCTGCCGACCAGATCATAGGCGCGTACGGCGCGGTTAAGCCCCAAACGTTCGATAAGGTAAGTTGAGATGCCGGGACACAAGTAGCCGGTGCAAGTGTTCACCACCAGGCCTGTCACCTTGTCAGGGGCAACACCCGCCAGACTGAGCGCCTCTGAAATAGCGGCGGATGACAGCTCTATTGACCAGCGGGTAAATCTGGCTATCCTGCTGTCAGGGTCCTCGGTAAAGATGGTTTCAGCATCGTCAAAAGCGAAATGCCTCTGTTTTACACTCGGGTGAGAGAAAACCTTTTCCAGCGCTTCCAGATTTCTCGGGCTGAGCTTTTCGGCATAGTGCCGCATCATCAATTCCTTTGCAAAGGCCTGGTCAACCCTGTAAGGCGGCGTTGCAGTCGCAACAGAGACGATGCTGGCGCTGTTCATGCAGCGAGTCCCAGCAGCCGGAGCCCGCTCCGGATAAGGCGGGTGTACCGCCACAGCGGGGGCCTGATACCCAGTGTATAGCCTAAACGC
This sequence comes from Nitrospirota bacterium, assembly GCA_963796345.1. Classification (GTDB taxonomy): domain Bacteria; phylum Nitrospirota; class Thermodesulfovibrionia; order Thermodesulfovibrionales; family Dissulfurispiraceae; genus JADFXI01. The sequence goes on from CAWCLI010000010.1 coordinate 41,830, forward strand.
TGGATAACGGGGAGCGAAGGCATTCCCAAAGTGTCCGAGCATACAAAATTCATATGGGCGGCGATGGTTTTTCTCATATGCAGAATAAGCCACGAGTACGATAATCCAGGAGAAACATAAAAAACCGGTTCAAGCATCTCGCGGCGGGAGAGCGAAAGCAGACCCTGTTTTCTCGCAATCATTTCGAGCTCCGTACCCGGATAAATGCGTATGCCGAGATTGAAGTAAGCAACATCATTCTTTCGTATTCGGGTTTCGGCAAAACGAAGCGTCTCTTTGACTGTTTCCTCTGTTTCACCCGGTCCTCCGAGCATAAATATCCAGAGACATGGAAGGTCATGTCGGGCCACAACTTCCGCAGCATTATAGACTTCACGGCTGGAATAATTCTTCCCAAGACCGTTGAGGGCCTTGTCGGAAGAGCTCTCGACTGTTATCCCGATGCTGTTGAAGCCGGCCTTTTTCATGGCCTGCAAGAGGGCATCATCAACAAAAAGCGGGTTCAGCTCCATGGTCTCCAACCGCGCAGGAGATGGCGACCTGGCGAGTTCTTCACATACTTCCATTGCATGGTCATACGGGGCGTTAAATACATTGTCGACGATTTCAATGTCGCTGAAGCCCTGGGAAACAAGATTCTGAACAGCATCACGCACACTTTCCGGGGTACAGAGGCTGTAGTTTCCTCCCTCAATCCGGCGGTAAGTGCAGTAGACACAGTTAAACCGGCAGCCGAGCTTGGTCTGCAGGGGCGCGGTAGTCTGCAGTGAACGATATGCATTTACATCGATCCAGCGCCGGTAGGCTGGAACAGGACAGTGCGTTCTCATATCCTGAGAGGCCGCGCAGGGGTTCATCCTTACTTTTCCGTTTTCGAGCCACGCTGCACCCGCGATTTCCCCAGGCGGACGGTTGTTGGCTATGGCCTCCAGTACGAGGGGAAAAACACGCACGCCATCGCCCAGCACTGCGTAAGGCGCCCCTGTATAAGCAATGATCTCTTCCGGCATTACCGCTACTGCGGCGCCGCCGAGAATAACCGGGGCCCTGGACAAGAGACGGATAGTATCAAGCAGCGGCGGCAGATCGGCAATGAAGGAAAGGGGACTTTGCATGTCATTACCGTCAATATTACGCACTGAAAGACCGATGGCATCCGGAGGGAATCCAGCCAACTCCTGTGCGAGTGCCTGCCCGGTTTTTTTTTCGAACATTAAATCCAGAAACCGGACCGTATGCCCTGCCGACGCTGCGGCGTCTGCCACGAGACAGGCGCCTGAAGGTATCACAGGCACGGGCACGGTATGAGAATTTGTGTTTATAACGAGGACTTTCATCACATTAATTGTACCATCTTATATTAGCTATGCGCCATTTGCCCTTACCGATAAATCATGCTAGTATATTGCCGATAGCACTATTGTAAAAAAGGAAATGTTTATCTATGGCCGACGGATCACCTGACAAGAAAAACTTGACCGAAAAATTCAAAAATCCCCAATGGAGGATGGCGGCAGCTTTTCTGCTGATTATGGCTCTCATGATCTTCTGGGGAAAAATTTTAGGGATTGTCGGTCCGAAAGGGGAGGAACAATATCCCGTCAATTACACCCAGTTTATGGAGCAGCTCGATGCCGGCAATGTGCGTTCAGTCAATATAAAAGGCCTGGATGTAACTGGAGAATTCATTAACGCCGTTTCCATCCAGCTCCCCGAGGACAAGAAAACCGCCCAGGTCAGAAATTTCCAAACGTCCCTGCCGTCTTTTCAGGGAGAAGGCTTCATTGCCAAACTCCGGGACAAAAAGGTCATCATAAACGTCATATCCCTGGAAAAGACCTCGTTTTGGGGACAATTTTTGATCAGTATGCTTCCGCTGCTGCTCATAGTGGGTTTCTGGATAATGCTTATGAGGCGCAGCCAGCAGATGCAGGGGGGGGCCGGCGGTCTTTTCAGTTTCGGAGCGAGCAAGGCCAAACTGTTTGATGTAAAGAAATCGAGCACTACGTTTAAAGATATCGCCGGCATGGAAAATGTGAAGCAGGAACTCCAGGAAACCATCGAGTTTCTGAAAAACCCGGAGAAATACAAAAGACTTGGCGCCAAAATCCCGAAGGGCGTTCTGCTGGCAGGATATCCCGGCACTGGAAAGACCCTGCTGGCGCGCGCAGTGGCAGGTGAAGCCGGTGTCCCATTCTTTAATATAAGCGCTTCAGAGTTTATTGAGATGTTTGTCGGAGTTGGTGCATCCCGGGTAAGGGACATGTTCAAGAAGGCAAAAGAAAATCAGCCCAGCATCATTTTCATCGATGAGATCGATGCGGTCGGACGCACCCGTGGGGCCGGCTTTGGAGGAGGGCACGATGAAAGGGAGCAGACACTGAATCAACTCCTCAGCGAGATGGACGGGTTTGACCCTCATGAGGAAGTAATCGTTATTGCTGCGACCAACCGGCCCGATGTCCTCGATCCCGCGCTGCTCAGGCCCGGAAGGTTTGACCGGCATATTATGATCGACCGGCCTGGGGTGAAAGAGCGCAAGGGTATCCTCGAAGTGCATGTGAGGGGAAAATTGCTGGCCGATGATGTTGATCTTGACAGCGTCGCAAGAGGCACGCCCGGCATGACAGGTGCAGATTTGGAAAACCTGGCGAACGAGGCCGCGCTGATTGCGATAAGAAGAGACCGCGAGAAGGTGACCATGGCTGACTTCGAAGAGGCAAGGGACATTGTCCTGATGGGCGTCATAAGAGGCGAACCCATAAGTGATACGGAAAAACGAATTACAGCTTACCATGAAGCCGGACATACGCTCGTTGCATGGGAACTCCCCAATACCGATCCTATTCATAAGGTGAGCATTATTCCGAGGGGAATGGCGTTGGGAGTAACACAACTGCTGCCGGAGGAGGACAGGCATTATTATCCCAAGACATATCTCATGAACAGGCTGAGCGTGGCGCTCGCCGGAATGGGTGCGGAAAGGCTCGTCTTCAACGATACCAGCAGCGGTGCGCAGAACGATCTTAAGGAAGCCACTGCGCTTGCGGAAAAAATGGTTGCGCAGTGGGGAATGAGCGACAAGGTCGGTCCTGTATCGCTCGGCAGGGGAGAAGAGCACCCCTTTTTGGGAAAGGAGCTTGCGATGCCGAAACGGTACAGCGAACAGATGGCATGGGTCATGGACCAGGAAATACGGCAGTTGATGGTCGATGCTGAGGCCAGGACAGAAGAGATATTGAAGAATAACCGGCACACGCTGGATTGCCTTGCCGAAGCCCTAATAAAGGAAGAAACCCTGGACAGAAATGCCGTGGGTCGGATAATAGAGGAATCAAAGACCACTGGATGCCAGCCTGGAACACTCGCAGAATAGAAAAGCACTGCCTGGAGACGCAAAAAATGGACCGCAAAAAACTTCTTGTATTCATTGGCGATTCGTTAACAGAATATTTCGACTGGCAGAATCGTTTTCCGGCCAGTGAGGTCCTGACCCTAGGGGTCTCAGGTGAGACGGTTGAAGGGCTTTTAGTGCGCGTGGACAGAATCATTCCTGCCATACAAAAAGGCGGCCGGAATCCTGACTTTATTTTTGTCATGACAGGCATTAACAATATAGCGATGGAAGACTACGAAATAATGGCCGGTTATAAGGCGGTTGTCACCGCAATTGCAGGCTCCTTCAGCAAGTCAAAATTAGTTATACAGAGTCTTCTCCCTGTAAGAATCCCGTGGATCGACAACACGATAATAAGGCAACTCAATGAATCGCTGAAACAGATGGCGAAAGACTTCAAGGCAGAATACCTCGACCTGTACCCTATCTTCATGGGCCCCGGTCCGGACCGAAAAAAGAGTACCTGCTTGATGACGGCGTCCACGTGAGCGACAAAGGATACGAGGCGTGGTCAGCCGTAGTTGACGACTTTTTACGAGAGCCTCACCTGCCAAAAATCGGAGAAACTTGACATTTGCGCTTCAGTTGATAATATCTAGATAAAAGGCAGCGTTTTAAAAAGGCACTGGTGTTTTCGATTCAGTAATAAATTTTATGACCATGAATCCCGAAGGTCCGGAGGAGGCAGCACAATGTTTTCAGGAGCCATGCGCATTGCGGGTCCGACGCTGACCCTGTCTTTTTTGATATTTTTGTTTACGGGGCCGTTATTCGGCGCTGACGTCGATCAGGCGACATTGAAACAGGCTCAACAGCTTTTCAGTCCTTTGCCGAAAGTGATGGAATCGGGACAAAACACTGTCACTCCTGAGAAGGTCGGTCTCGGAAAGATGCTTTTTTATGAGATGAGGATTTCGATCGACGGCACGGTGAGCTGCGCCAAATGCCACCCGATAAGCCTTTATGGCGCCGACGGGTTGAGAAAGGCCATTGGAAACCATTGCGAGGTCAACCCCAGGAACGCGCCCACAGTCTTTAACGCCGCGGCGCAGATTTCCGAACACTGGATCGGTAACAGGACGAGCGTGGAAGACCAGGCCAAACAATCGCTGATAGGACACCCTGCCTTTGGAATGGCAAAATATGAGGATGTTGAAAAGAGATTGAAGGAATACAGAGAATACGTCGCCCTCTTCCGGGAGGCATTCCCGGGAGACACGGACCCCGTGACAGTCGATAATTTCGCAAAGGCGATCGGCGCCTTCGAGCGCACTCTTGTTACGCCTTCACCGTTTGATTCTTTTTTGAAAGGTGAAGATAAGGCCCTGACAGCGGGTCAGAAGAGGGGACTGGAGGCTTTTATGAATACCGGCTGCGCCGGCTGTCATTCGGGAACTTATGTCGGAGGGCAGATGTACCAGAAATTCGGCATTGCCAATCCTTACTGGAATTATACGAAGAGTGAGAAAATAGATGAGGGGAGATACGCTGTCACGAAAAATGAGGCGGATAAGTATGTATTCAAAGTACCGGTGCTGAGAAACGTCGAAAAAACGTCGCCTTACTTCCACGACGGCTCGGTCGATGATTTGGAAACAGCCGTGACAATAATGGGGAAGGTCCAGCTCGGAAGGGATATTTCAAGTCAGCAGGCGGGAGACATAGCGGAATTTTTGAAATCATTGACAGGGGTAATTCCCGTGGACGTCATTACTGTGCCGTTGTTGCCGTCGATCGAATAAGCGGTCTTGAAAATGGCCCCGTGCCGGCTTAATTGTTTTAGTCGATGGTTACTCGTGGAGCAGCAGTTCCAGCAATCTGTCCAGTTCTTCGAGGGAATAGTATTCGATCTCTATTTTCCCCTTCTTGTCTTTATGATGTATTTTTACTTTAGTGCCGAACGCCTGTGTGAGCCTGTCTTCCAGGTCCGCCACTTCCGGGAGTTTGACCAGCTTCTTTTTTACTTTGGATTGGGCCGGCCCGGATAATCCGGACAACTTCCTGCACAGGGCCTCGGTCTCCCGCACACTCAATCCCCGGCTTATAATATTTCTTGCCGCTTCGATTTGCTTCTGTCTCCCTTCGATGGAAAGGAGGGCCTTGGCATGTCCCATTGACAGGCTGCTGTCGTTAACGAGGGTTTTTATCTCGTCAGGCAGCTTGAGTATACGCAGGTAATTGGCAACAGTCGCGCGGTCTTTGCCGACACGCTGTGACAGTGTTTCCTGCGTAAGATTATAGTCCCTGGAAAGGCGGTTCAATGCCTCCGCGGTTTCTATGGGATTGAGCTCTTCACGCTGAATATTCTCTATGAGGGCCATTTCTATTGAGTCCTGCGAAGAGGCCTCTTTAACGAGGGCCGGTATCTTTCTCAGTCCCGCCAGATGCGCCGCCCGCCACCGCCTCTCACCGGCAATCAGTTTGAAGGTCCCGTCTCCGACCCTGGATACCAGCACCGGCTGGAGCACCCCTTTTTCCTTAATGGAAGCGGAAAGTTCCTGGAGTGCGTCGTCCCTGAATACTTTTCTCGGCTGGTACTCATTGGGCAGAATCTTCTCGATGTCGATTTTGATTACTTCGTCGCCCTTTTCCGGGAGCAGTGACTCAAGCCCCCTGCCTAATGCCGTTTTCATTCAACATCTCCTTTGCAAGTGATAGATAGCTCTGGGCGCCTTTTGACCGCACATCATAGAGTATAGCCGGCAGGCCGTGGCTCGGGGCCTCGCTGAGCGTGACGTTCCGTGGTATCAGGGTGTTATATACCTTCTCATTAAAGAACTTTCTGACCTCGCTGACTACTTGATGCGAGAGTGTATTTCTGGCGTCGAACATGGTGAGCAGTATCCCCTCTATATCCAGCGACGGATTGAACGAGCCCCGTATCAGTTTGAGCGTCCTTGAGAGAAGGCCGAGACCTTCGAGGGAATAATACTCGCACTGCACGGGAACTATCACGGAATCAGCTGCTACAAGACCATTGACCGTGAGAAGGCCGAGCGACGGAGGGCAGTCGATGAAGATGTACTTGTACTTATGCTTTATAGGTTCGATCTGATTGACCAGGATCCTCTCACGTCCTTCCTTTTGCACTAATTCTATTTCAGCGCCGAGAAGATCTATGGTGGAAGGGACAATAAACAGATGAGGCACCGCAGTGCCGATGATAGTTTCTTCCAGCGTTGCCCTGCCGGCGTACATGTCGTAAAGACTCTTTTGCAGATTGTCCCGGTTAATACCGAGCCCGCTGGTCAGATTGCCCTGAGGGTCTGTATCGATGACGAGAATATCCTTTTCTGCAAGGGCAAGAGAGGCTGACAGGTTGACTGTCGTGGTTGTTTTCCCAACCCCGCCTTTTTGATTGGCGATTACAATTGTTTTTCCCATGTATCAATTATTGTATCATAAAAGAGTAAGGCAAAAGGCGCAGGGCTATAGGCTAAAGGGGAAAAAGATAACACAAATACCTTTTTTGTGTTCTGACCTTTTGCCATTAGTCTTTTGCCTTTTGCCTTTAGTTTATTGCGAATGCTTCATGAAATCCATCCATATGGGCAGCGCGGCATGCGCACCTGTCTCTTTGGGTCCTATAGGTTTGTGGTCGTCCCGTCCCACCCAAACGCCGACAACCAGCTTATTGTCGAATCCTACGAACCAGGCATCCGAAAACTCGTTTGTTGTGCCTGTCTTGCCGTAAACCATCCGGTTAAGCTCTTTAGCTTTTATGGCGGTACCGGATTCGATGACCGCCCGCAGGAGCTCTTTCATTTTGTCGAGTATATCCTGGGGAAGCACCTCCTCTGAGGACGGGTGGACCTCCTCAATGGGGACGCCGTCCCTGTTAAGTATCTTTGTATATGTCATGGGGTCGGTCCTTCTGCCGGTAGCAAATACTCCGTATGCGGAGGTTAGATCCAGCAGAGTGACATCAGAAGCGCCGAGGGCTATCGGCAAATAGGGCTGGAGAGTGCTTTTAATGCCGCAGCGCTTGGCAAGGGCTATCACTTTCTCGATGCCTACATCATGGGCCAGGCGCACCGTGGCAGAGTTCAAAGAAAGGGCAATCGCTGTTCTCAGGGGGACGTACCCGTGGTACTCATTATCGTAATTCCTGGGAGACCATGTGGAATTAGGTCTTGAGCCGGGAAAGGATACCGGCTCGTCAAGGATTTGATCGTCTGTCGACATACCGGATTCCAGGGCAGTCGCATAAACGAAGGGTTTGAATGCCGAACCGGGCTGCCGCAGGGCGTGCGTGGCCCGGTTGAACTGGGTTTCCCAAAAATCGGTGCCCCCCACCAGGGCCTTTATGGAGCCGTCCTGCGGATCTATCGCTATTAAGGCGGCCTGAACACCCGGTTTTACACGCCTTTCGATAAGTGCAATGCCGTCCCTCACAGCCTCTTCAGCGATCTGCTGCAAGGAGTAGTCGATAGTGGAGTATATCTTCAGGCCAGAGGTGTATAATTTTTCGCCATAGCGTGCTTCGAGCTGCTGTCTCACGATCTCGACAAAGTAGGGGGCCTCGTATTTTCTGTGGTGGGGTGCGGTCGGCAGGGGCTCTTCGTTCGCTTGTTGATATTCATTCAGGGTTATGAAGCCGCTTTCAAGCATTTTTCTTAAAACGAGCTGTCTCCGAAGGGATGTTTTTTCTGAATTCTTGAAGGGAGAGTACGTTGCAGGGGCACGCTGCAATCCAGCAAGCATTGCGTCTTCGGCAATTGTCAGATCGGTTACAGACTTGCCGAAATATGTTTGGGCTGCCGCCTCTATGCCGTATGCACGCGCACCGAAATACGTCTTATTAAGATACATGCCCAATATCTCGTCTTTGGTGTAACACTTTTCGATCTGCACGGAAATAGCGGCCTCTTTTATTTTTCTCGCAAAGCTTTTTTCCGGCTTCAGGAACAGCATCTTGGTCAATTGCTGGGTGATGGTGCTTCCGCCTTCAACGATGCTCTTTGCCATGACGTCGCGGTAAAGCGCGCGGAGTATGCCTATGAAATCAACGCCGGGATGAGAGTAAAACCGCTGGTCCTCGATAGCTATGAACGCTTTTTTGACCATGTCGGGTATCTTGTAATGAGGTATGAAATTTCTTCTTTCAAGATAGAATTCTGCCAGCACTTTGCCGTCTGCGGAATAGACGAAAGAAGACTCCATGGGAGTATAGCTCTCGAGGGACCTGACCTCAGGCAGATCTGAAAGGCTCCAATAGACAAAGCCGCCGAATGCACCCAGGGACATTGCCAGAATAGCTATTACTATGAACTTTTGCCACTTAAAGAGCGACATGCTGAATATGATATAGTATGCGTATGGTTGTGGAACTGTCAAATATACCGCGCAGGCCTGGCGTATATATATTTAAAGCGCAAAAGGAAAAGGTCCTTTATGTGGGCAAGGCGAAGAACCTCAGAAACCGTTTGAGAAGTTATTTCCGGGAACCTTCCGGCCTTGAACCCCGAAAAGCTGCAATGGTGAAGATGATTAAAGATTTCTCCTTTATAGTCACAGACAACGAACTTGAAGCGCTGATTCTCGAAGCCGGCCTTATCAAACGGCACAAGCCCAGGTTCAATATTATCCTGAGGGATGACAAGAACTATCCTTATATCAAGCTCACTGTGACTGAAGAATGGCCGAGGATCGAAGTGGTGCGGGGGATAAAGCGGGACGGTGACATTTATTTCGGCCCATATATACCTGCACAGGCGATGTGGGAAGCAGTGGCCTTCATAAGAAAAAATTTTCTTATCAGGCCATGCAATTACTCGCTTGACAGGCCGATGCGGCCCTGTATTCAGTACCAGATGAAAAAATGTCCGGCCCCCTGTGCGGGAAAGACGGGCAAAGAAGAGTACATGGGTGTTGTAGAGGACGTGAAGCTTTTCCTCTCCGGCGAGAAAAAAGAGCTGATGAAAAACCTGGAGCTTAAAATGCACGTTTATTCCGAACAGATGCGCTATGAGGAAGCCGCACATGTGAGGGACAGCATCGGCAGGCTCCAGCGGGCCTTTGAATCCCAGAAAGTCATAGCGCCGGAACTCGGAGACCACGACCTTATCGGCTTCTTCCGCGAAGGCGATATGGCTGCCATAAATATCCTGTTTCTGAGAAAGGGAGTTTTAATCGGGTCAAAGGATTTTTTTCTTGAAAAGGTACAGGAGTCCGAAGAGCAGGAGATAATGAAAAGTGTCATAGAGCTGTTCTATGCGAAGGACATAATTCCACCCCCAAGTATTCTGGTCGGCGTCCTGCCGGTTGACAGGGAGACGCTGAAAAGTTGGCTCAGAGATAAGCGGGGAGGGAGTGTCAATATAGAAGTGCCCCGGCGCGGCAAGAAACATGACCTGCTGAAGATGTCGAAAGAAAAACGCAAGACTCCACCTCGAGGCAAAGAAAAAATCGGCAGGTGACGACGTTATGCAAAAACTGAGGGAGAAATTGTCCCTCGCGCAGACGCCCGTATCAATCGGGGCTTTTGATGTTTCCACTATCCAGGGCAGCGAGTCGGTCGGGGCTTTCGTTTTCTGGGAGCGGGGCTCATTCAAAAAGGCGCTTTACAGACATCTCAGGATAAAAGAAACCCAGGGCGTCGACGACTATGCCATGATGAGGGAGATTGTTCTCCGGACACTGAGAAATCTCGGCGACAAGGTCCCTGACCTTATAGTCATTGATGGCGGAAAAGGGCATTTGGATGTCGCATATAAGGCCTTGCAGGAACTCGGCATCATAAAGGACCTCATCGGCATCGCGAAAAAGCCCGACAGGGCCTTCCTCCTGAACGAAGAGATAATCAACCTTGAAGACAGGAACATGGCTTCGCTTTTGTTAAAGAGAATAAGAGATGAAGTCCACCGGTTTGCGATCACTTTCCACAGGAAATTAAGGGACAAAAGGCTCATGGATTCGCCCCTGACGCGGATTCAGGGGATTGGCAGAAAGCGCAGGCTCGAACTGTTGAGACATTTCGGCAGTCTCGAGGGAATCAGAGGCGCGACAATAGACGACATATTGACTATCAAGGGCTTCAACAGGAAAATAGCCGAGCGGCTCCTTCAGGAGATAGGCGACTGTAATTCAAAGTAGGGGGATTTTTTTATGCATATTTATATTTCCGGCTCATTGGCTTATGACCGGATAATGGATTTTCCGGGAAAGTTTTCCGACCACATCCTGCCGGACAAAATTCATATTCTGAATGTATGTTTTACTGTCAACGGCATGATAGAAAAGTTCGGCGGTACTGCCGGAAATATCGCTTACTCGCTGAGGCTGCTTGATGAACGGCCCCTGATCCTTGCAACGATAGGCAAGGATTACTCCACCTATTTCGACTGGTTAAAGAAAAACGATATATCTGTTGAGGGGATAAAGATTATCAATGAAGAATTTACTGCAGGTGCGTATATAACGACTGACCTGTCGGACAATCAGATTACGGGATTCAACCCCGGGGCAATGAAATATCCCTCCGGATATAAATTTGACAGCGTTGACCCCGGCGGCTCCATCGGACTGATGGCGCCAGGGAATATCACCGACATGATCGAGTATGCGAAGACATACAGAAACAGAAAAATACGTTACATTTGTGATCCGGGCCAGCAGCTCAACGTATGGGAGAGCGGCGCATTGGTTGAATGGATAAGGGGATCAACGATTTTGATCTCCAATGATTATGAGCTCGAAATGATCATGAATATGACGCACATGGACAAAAAGGCGCTACTGAAATTAACGGGGGCCATCATTACCACTCTTGGAGAAAAAGGCTCCATGGTAAGCACGCCCGAAAGCGATATAAGCGTGCCGGTTGCCAGGGTTGCCTCGCTTGTTGACCCTACCGGAGCAGGAGACGCCTTCAGGGCGGGCCTTGTGAAAGGGCTTGTGACGGGCAGAGATATTGTAACTGCGATGAAGATAGGCGCGGTAACAGCAGCTTATGCCGTCGAAAACTACGGCACACAGGAGCATTACTATACATACAATGATTTTATCGGGCGGTATGCGGATAATTTCGGGACACTGTAAACAGTGTAATGGCGGATATGTCTCTTCCGCTCAGAGAGATATCCGCCATTGCACTTTAGGGGGGCCATCGTGATAAATGAGGATGCGCTGAGGGGCTATCTTTTTAAAGAATTCAGCGGCGCCACCGAGGTCAATATCAAAAAACTCGGCTCGGGTGTTCAGGGTTCCGGTTTCCTGGTGGAAGTTAAATTGCCCTCAGGTGTGCAGTCGTATGTGGTAAAGAAGCTTCTGTCCGAAGGGTTGGGGCATGATTATCCTTCGGACAGGGCCGGAGTATTTCTTCTCGACCTGGACGAATACGGGAACCTTCCGAAACATGTTGCGGCAATAGATGTGCTTGCGGAGCATGAGGACGGCTCGATACAGCCTATAGGCGGGGGAAGGGAATACTATTTGCTCATGGAGAAAGTCGAAGGGCAGGACTATTTTGTGGATCTCGGAGGATTCGCTCTCAAGGACCGGCTGAGCACACCGGACATCGGGAAAATCAAGTCTATGGCTGCCTACCTTGCCGCCATACACGCAGTAAAAAAGGACTCCCGGCAGCTTTACTGGAGAAAAATAAGGGACACTATCGGACATGGGGAGTGCCTTATGGGAGTATTCGATACTTACCCGGATGGAGTTATGCGCTACGAAGAGATGGCTGAAATAGAAAAGCTGTGTGTGGACTGGAGGGCGCGGCTTAAGACCAGGGCAGGCCGGCTCTGTCAGATTCATGGCGATTTTCATCCCGGGAATATATGGTTTAAAACGGGAAAAGAGCCGGATGACTACGATTTCGTACTGCTGGACAGAAGCCGCGGTCCCTGGGGAGACGCTGCAGATGACGTGACTGCCCTGACGATAAATTACCTGTTTTTCTCCCTGCGCACCCACGGGACCATTAAAGGGCCTTACCTGGAGGCCCTGCACCTGTTTTTTGAACAATATGTGGCTCTATCCGGAGATGGCGAACTGTATGAGGTTTTAGCCCCATTTTTTGCATTCAGGGGCGTGGTTGTCGCAAATCCGCTTTTCTACCCCGATGTAACACAGGAGATCCGTACCAAAATATTTAAATTCGTACGGAATGTTTTGTCAGTCGACAAGTTCGAAGTCTCCCAAGTAAATGAATACATTAAATAGCAGATGTAACTTTTATCTTTTCTCCGGCGACTAATAATTGATACGAATGCGCATGCGACTAACAATTCGGACCGCAATTCTTATAGCTACTGTACTGTCCGTTATCAGTGCGGGTGCCTGGTGGTTTCGCGCCAACGGGAACAACGGGACTATTTTTCGCACTGCAGCGGTAAAACGGGGCGACCTTGAGGCCACTATCAGCGCAACAGGCACGGTAGAGCCGGAGGTAGTGGTTGATGTGGGCGCCCAGGTTTCCGGCATCATCAGTGCCTTCGGTAAAGACAAATATGGGAAGATGATCGATTACCGTTCGCCGGTTGAAACCGGCACGGTGCTGGCCAGGATTGATGATTCGCTTTATTCCGCTGCTGCAGAAGCTGCCAGGGCCAATAAGCTCAGCGCCGATGCCAATGTCCTTCAGATGAAGGCGAAATTGCTGCAGGCACAGCTGGACTGGAACAGGGCGCAGAAGCTCGGCCCATCCGACGCGCTTGCAAAAAGCGCTTATGATCAGTACCAAGCGAATTACGAGGTTGCCAAAGCCAACCTGGCAGCTGCCGAGGCAGCTGTGGCGCAGGCAAAGGCCAACCTCAACAGCGCGCAGGTGAATCTCGCATACTGTACCATCAAGTCGCCGGTCAGGGGTGTGATTATCGACCGGCGGGTAAATATCGGCCAGACTGTTGTGTCGAGTATGACTGCAACAAGCCTGTTCCTCATTGCGAAAGACTTGAAGCACATTCAGGTTTGGCTCTCGGTCAATGAAGCTGATATCGGCAGCATTTCGATAGGTCAGCCCGTGACGTTTACTGTGGATGCGCTTCCTAACCGGGTATTTTATGGGCAGGTGGGCAAAATCAGACTAAACGCCACAATGACGCAGAATGTTGTCACGTATACTGTTGAGGTCAACACTAACAACGACGACGGCAAACTTTTGCCTTACCTGACTGCCAATGCAAAGTTCGATATCGGCCGCAGGAACGGCGTGCTGGTAGTTCCGAACGCAGCGTTGCGCTGGTCCCCCCTGCCGAACCAGGTCGTGCCGGAAGCCAGGCGCAAGTCACGCGGTCATGCCGGGTCATCAGGTCCGGCGGGCCCGGACAGGGAAGGAGTGCATGGCGATGGCGGCGCTGCGCAGATGCGAGGGACCATTTGGGTTGAACAAGGCAAATTTGTCCGGCCTGTCCATGTTAACGTCGGGATGACTGACGGAGTAGTGACTGAAATCGAAGGCAGGGATTTGACCGAAGGCCTGCAAGCCGTTATCGGAGAAGCGACGGCTGAAAGCAAGGCCGGTCCCGGGGCGGAGAAGAATCCCTTTGCGCCCCAAATTGGCCGGGGAAAGCGCTAAGGGCGTTATGGATTTGATCGAATTACGCGATATTCGCAAGACTTACCGTCTCGGCGAAGTTGATGTGCCGGTGCTTATGGGAGTGTCGCTGAACGTATCACGCGGCGAATTCGTGGCCCTGATGGGCTCCAGCGGTTCCGGTAAAAGCACGCTGATGAATATTGTCGGCTGCCTGGACCGCCCGACTGCGGGCGAGTATAGGCTTGACGGCATGGAGATTTCGAGTCTTAATGCAAGTGAACGGGCCAGGCTGCGAAACCGCATGATAGGCTTTGTTTTCCAAACCTTCAATCTGCTGCCCCGGACGAGTGCGCTGGAGAACGTCATGATGCCCCTGATCTATGCGAGGGAGGACCTCTCTGAGCATGAAAAGAAGCAGCGCGCTGCCGCATTGCTCGAAAAAGTCGGCTTGTCCGACCGCCTTGACCACCTGCCCTCCCAGCTTTCAGGCGGCCAGCAGCAGCGGGTGGCTATCGCGCGGTCGCTGATCAACTGTCCGCAGGTGCTCCTTGCCGATGAGCCTACCGGCAACCTCGACTCGCGCACGAACGAGGAACTGTTGCAGATGTTCCAGCAGCTTAACAGCTCAGACGGCATTACTATCATTCTTGTCACCCACGATCCGGGCGTGGCCCAACATGCAGGGCGGACTATTTACATCAAGGACGGACTGATAGAAAAAAGTTCGGATATATGTAAATCCATGGATGGCGTATGAATTGGTATGGCATCCTGAAAACGGCCCTGAATGCCCTTCGGCGCAATGTCATGCGGACAATGCTTACTACCCTTGGCATTGTCATAGGGGTCGCAGCAGTCATCACGATGACAGAGATAGGCAATGGCGCGTCCATCGCTATTCAGCGTACCATGGCGAGCATGGGCGCAAACACCCTTGTGGTCATACCAGGGGCTGCCAGCACCGGCGGCATCAATTTCGGATTCGGCAGCATGATGACTTTGACTCCTCAGGATGCGGATGCGATCATCAAAGAGTGCCCTGCTGTCCGCAGTGTGGCGCCGATAGTACGCGCCCGGACGCAGTTGGTATTCGGCAACCGCAACTATGTCCCGACTTATCTGTACGGCACTACCCCTTCATTTCTTGATATTCGGGACTGGACTGATCTGGACAGCGGTGAAGCATTCACCGATCATGATGTCCGCAACGCAAATAAAGTTTGTGTGATCGGTCAGACAATCGTAAGACAGTTGTTCGGCGGAGAATCGCCCATAGGCAAGGAAATCCGGATCCGGAATGTGGCCTTCAGGGTCGTCGGCGTATTGCGCACAAAGGGGGCGAACATGATGGGTATGGACCAGGACGATGTCCTCCTGGCGCCGTGGACAACCATAAAATACCGGGTGGTGGCTACTTCGCTTTCCGCTGCCAACCAGAGCAATACGAACACGTCAAACACCACTGAAGTCAATTCGCTCAGTCAAACATATCCCAATCTCCAGCAGAACCTCTACCCCGTTGCCTCTGCCACAGAGCAGACCGACACGCCGCAGCCTATCCGGTTTACCAACGTGGACCAGATACTGACTGCTGCCCGGGCTGCCATCCAGGTTCCTTCCGCCATACAGGAGATGACCGTGCTGCTGCGCGAGCGTCACCACCTTTTCTCATCGGATCCGGATGATTTCAACATACGCGACATGACCGAGATTACCAAGGCGATGACTTCGACGACAGAGTTGATAACCAAACTCCTGTTATGCGTCGCAATGATCTCGCTCATTGTCGGCGGTATCGGCATCATGAACATCATGCTTGTTTCGGTCACCGAACGAACGCGGGAGATCGGCCTGCGCATGGCGGTTGGCGCCGCGCCGGCAGACATCCTGCGGCAGTTTTTGGTAGAGGCTGTGGTCCTGTGTCTCATAGGAGGCACGATGGGTATAATACTTGGACGCAGCGCTTCGTATATCGTCACCTCGGTGCTGCATTGGCCGACAGCGGCCTCAGTGGGTGCGATCGTGGTTTCAGTGGTCGTGTCGGCCACTGTTGGGGTCCTTTTTGGTTTCTATCCGGCATGGAAAGCTTCCCGGCTCGATCCAATCGATGCTCTCAGGTATGAGTAAGGGCGCAAGGATGAATATGAACAAACATTGGTATTCTGCTGCTGTCCTGATTGCCGCGTGTTTGGCCCTGTTTGTAATCAGCGGATGCATGGTGGGGCCGGAATATCACCCGCCGCAGCCGACTGTGGTACCCCCAGCATGGGCCGGCGTGTCAAAGATTCCGGCAGATCACCCATCCGTAGCCACTGCGCAGCCTGCTGAGCTCACTCAGTGGTGGAGGCAGTTCAATGACCCCGTATTGAATGAACTCGTTGATGAAGCGGTCAAGGCCAGCCTGGATCTGCAAATTGCCGGGGCGCGTTTGCGCCAGGCCCGCGCCTTGCGCAGCATAACTATTGGGGGCCTGTTGCCGTCTGTTGCCGCCTCGGCACTTACCAGCGATTGCACACGGCAGGCATTGGTCCCGACAATCTGCAGCAGGACCTTTATCAGGCCGGTCTGGATGCTGTGTGGGAACTCGACCTGTTCGGCGGCATACGCCGCAGCGTCGAATCTGCCGGGGCCAATGTTCAGGCTGCTATCGAGAATATACGCGACGTCTATGTCAGCCTCGTTGCCGAGGTTGCGCTTAATTACATCCAGCTCCGCGGTTTCCAGCAGGAGATTGTGATCGCGCAAAACAATCTTAAGGCCCAACAGCATACAGCTGATATTACCCGCAGACTGCTGGAAGTCGGTTTTGACAGCGCACTCGATGTTGCTCAAGCCGAATCCAATGTCGCTATGACGGAATCTCAAATCCCTGTGTTTGAAACGTTTGCACAGCAATCCATTTATGCTTTAAGTGTGCTGCTGGCACAGCCGCCTGAGGCGTTGCTCGGGAAGTTGTCACCGGCAGGCAGCCTCCCCAGAGTGCCTGCTAAAATCCCTGCCGGGCTGCCGTCGGAATTGCTGCGCCGCCGGCCTGACATCCGCGAGTCCGAAGCGCAGCTGCATGCCGCCACTGCCCAAATCGGAGTTGCTGTCGCGCAACTTTTCCCGTCTTTTTCTCTGACCGGCACAGTGAACTGGCATAGCAACCTGCTTCGCACCTGGTGGACGGATGCCGGACGCTCGTTCTCTTTCGGGCCGTCAGTGAATTGGCCGGTTTTCCAGGGCGGGGCCATTATAGCCAACGTGCGTTTGCAGGAGGCGCTGCGTGACCAGGCATTCATCACGTACCAGAAAACAGTCCTGGCAGCGTTCCAGGATGTCGAGAATGCCTTAATTGCATTTAATAAGGAGCAGGAGCACCGCAAGTCGCTCACTGATGCTGTGAACGCCAACCGAAAGGCAGTGGACTTGTCCTTGCAGCTTTATACCGAGGGCCAGATCGCTTTCCTGAACGTTCTGGAAGCCCAGCTTTCGCTTTACACCTCAGAAAACGCTTTAGTGCAAAGCGAGACTAATATCGCAAGTGATATCATTGCCCTCTACAAGGCCCTGGGCGGCGGTTGGGACACTTTGGCAGTAAGCAAGCCGGCGCCGGCAGAACAGACAAGCATGGCTGTAGGCAGCAAGCCATAGTGAATAGCGGTGAAGTAAATCAACGGAGTCCCATGTCCAGACGAAATATATTTTTTCTCACCCCGTTGTGCTTTTTTCTGTTGAGCAGTTATTGCCTCGCACAAATTCCCTGTCCGTTATCAAAGGCATTCTAATATTTTTCTCCCCTGAACTGTTGGGACTATTTTGTTTGCAATTTTAGCCGATAACTAAAACAGATGGGTGATAAAATGAAAAACGATAATTCTATAGTCGATCGTAATGTTAAGTTCAGGGAACTTAAGGTGTGGAGATTAAGAGGCGGAAGAGAAATGCCTTTTTATATTCATACAGGGCAAGGCAATTTGGTGTTCAACGGGAAGCCCGAAACTGTGAGGGATTTATGGAGAACATATAATATATGCAGGTACAATACTTGTTTGGAATTTGTGGCCTATCTAAACGGAGAGGGCATAGAAGCCAGGAAGGTTGGGGTGCCGATAGACAGAATACTTGGCTATCCGGTCGAGTTATCAAACAATTAAAAGAAACCGGGGTGTGGTAAGGATCAGGGAGAAACCTTTATCTTCTGCGCAGAAGGCGGCTGCATTTCCAGCACTTTCTTTCCTAATAGCCTGTCAGCAAGTCTTTTACTTGCGTCTATAAGGCCATCCACTTCACATTTGCATTGGTCTTCGGAAACCGCCTCAACCTTCCCAGTCTGCACATTGACGAGCGACAGCGATAAATAATATGTATTTCCCAGTTTGCTGACAGAACCTGTTACTATTTTCGCCACACCGAGCAACCGTCCGGCTTCCGCCAGACATTGACCTGTCATGCAACGATCGCCCAACATATCGAGCATTTTGCCCCGGTCTACGACTTTGTATTTGCCGGACATAACGAGCTCGCGCCGTACACTCTCTGAGAGAGGAAAAGATAAATTCTTGTCTACAGGGTCATTTGTTACAAGATCAAAAACAGCTGTGTAGTTCTCCATAGCCTCTTCGTGATTATCAGCGGCATAAAGAGTGGTTGCAGATATAAACACTAAAATGAATGTCAAAATCCTGAACATGTTTGTCTCCTTATTATACACGAAAGATATCATCACTACAGAGTGCTGTCAATGGCGGCTGGCAGGCAGTATCATTTTGGGACTGAGAAAGAAGTATGGCTTTGAAGCGAGATACCTTTCACATATACAGGATGATATTCTTATTGCCTGCTCTGCGCGGAAAATCGGGGCGTTTGTGGCTACACGTCTCCTTATCTCTCCCACCTGATTGATCTCAGCTTGTCATGCATAGTCGAGTCCACCTGAAAACCCGCACCGCTGGTATCTCGACAGGGATGTTGAATTCGCATCGTAACTGTAGTCCCTTAAGCGTGTGCAGTAACATTCAAAAGGCACGATATGCAAGCCTAGGCAGATTTCGGACTACATCCAAATGTCAATAAGTCTGACCCTAGATTCCTTAACAGTTTGCTCTGAGAGTGTTTATGTTTATGTGCTACAGATACAGACAGTTTATCTGCTCGCTACACGGCATCGTGAACGATAGTTGATTTCTATGGAAGTATGATAAAATTAGAAAACTTCATCAAAGGACGTTAAAATTGAATTCTCTAGAAAAGACACATGTTGGAGTACAGGACCATCCGCTTTTTAAAATTAATTTAGAGCTTCCAGCAATATCAGCTTTTGACCTGTTAAAACAGGTTAGAGAGCACTATTCTCTCAAACAAGTAGCCATTATGCTTAATGTTAATCCTAGAATAGTAAACCGTTGGGAACAAAAGCATGAAGAGCCTCCAACAACAGTTTTAGAGACTTTACAAGGTATCATTTGCGGGTGTGCTGAAGAGGTTCATAGTGAGCAATTATCAGCACAAAGAAAGATGATAAAAATTGCAGAACTTGATAAGAGGCTGCTTTCTTACTACGCCGAGAAGTTACACGTGAAAAACAATCTTAATAGGAAACTCGTTAGCTTTCAGGCAAATAAAAATAAAGCGAGCTACCGTTGGTATAAATATAAGGAAGGCTTTTCGGCTGATTTGGTTGAGCATTTCTTTCACAAATATAAAATCACACAGGGAAAGATTCTCGATCCATTTGCTGGAAGTGGCACAACCTTGTTTACGGCGATGAATTTAGGATTAGGAGCCGACGTTATTGAATTACTCCCTATCGGTCATGAAATAATTGAATCCCGCTTGTTGTTTGAATCGCCATTTAAAAATACCATTCTAAATATACTTCGTGATTGGTATGAAAATAAACCGTGGCTTAACTCAACTCCCTCACTACCACTTCAAGAGATTCGAATAACAAGGGGTGCTTATCCTGAAGAGACTGCCTATAAAATACGTCAATATTTGACTGCCGCAGAATTTGAGATCCCAGAAATTAAGGGGATTCTTAAATTTGTACTTCTGTGTGTTTTGGAACAAATAAGCTACACAAGAAAAGATGGTCAGTATCTTAGATGGGATTATCGTTCTGGACGTAAACAAGGTAAAAGTATCTTTAACAAAGGAGATATTTTAGCTTTTGATGAGGCTATTACGCAGAAAATAACAGAAATTATTCAAGATGTAAAATACTATGAGCCGATAGTTCTCTTCCCTGGCGATAAAAAACAAAAAAAACATTGTAATTTGTTAAAAGGGTCGTGTCTTGATTTGATGCCTCAATTACCAGAGCAGGAATATATGGCGATTTTTACTTCTCCTCCATATTGCAATCGATATGACTATACCAGAACTTATGCATTAGAGTTAGCCTTGCTCGGAAGTGATGAGGCAAATCTTGTGGATCTGCGTCAGAGGATGCTAAGTTGTACTGTTGAGAATCGTGCTAAAGATTTATTAAAACTTAATCCAAACTGGGAAAATGCTATAGTAGCGACAGATACTCAAGAGCTTCTGCAGGAGATACTAAAATTCCTCGATTTCGAGGGAGAGCAAAACAAGTTGAATAATAAGGGCATCCCTCGAATGGTTCGTGGTTACTTCTATGAAATGGCCTGTATTATTTCTGAATGCAATAGAGTTCTCAAACCGGGCGCTGAGATGTTTATGGTAAATGATAATGTTCGCTATGCCGGCGTTAGTATATCGGTTGATTTGATTCTCTCAAATATTGCAGAAAAACTGGGTTTTGATATCCAAAACATTTTCGTATTACCGAATGGCAAGGGCAATAGTAGCCAACAAATGGGTGAACATGGAAGGGAGTCTTTGCGAAAGTGCATATATGTATGGAGGAAAAAGTAGATGGTATATAAAGCACATCTTAAAGATTTTAATTCCTTATGCACACCTTATGAGCAAATACGAGCAGGATTTATCGAGTTTGCATTAGAACGAAGTAGGAAAGCAACACCGATGGTTATTGAAGCAAAGGGCGTAAAAGTAGCAGCTCAAAAAGTCCAGCATGCGGAGGAACTGCTTGACCTTGAAAATATACAAGGAGCCTTACTTACAGCGGCAGGAGTATCAGACAAAGCATCAAAACATATTACATCCGACTCCGAAAATAATGAGAATGGTGAAGCAACCGAAGCTGGAGACTTAATAAGAGAAGTGATAGTACCGTATGCAGACATAAGGCGCTCGATTATTGAGCAGTTTGTCAAAGAAATTCTTGTCCCATCTGGTACAGATTTTATTGAGGAATTTGTATTTAGATTTCTACTGACACGCGGTGATGCGCTGGGTGGTGCTATGCGCAACATAATCGGAGCCCTTGCTCAAAAAAAATTGACCCGCAATATCATAGCCTCATTGCGCAACGCTGATAAAAGCTTCGAGTGCCTTTTGCCAATAAAAAAGAATATATGGGTTAAGGGTAACAGTGAGAAGTATCAGGATTATATTGAAAATGCTAAAGCGCTAACATGGAAATCAGGCGATGAGCCCCGAACTCTTTGCTTTAATAAAAAAGTTCCGATAGTAGATAAGAATATTGATATTTGCCTTTTTAATGTTTTACCCAGAGAAGTACCAAAAGTCCAGAAAAATAAAATTGCAGGCCATTATTTAGTTTTAGGTGAACTTAAGGGTGGCATTGATCCTGCTGGCGCTGATGAACACTGGAAAACTGCCAGTACTGCATTGAATCGCATTCGCGATAGTTTTCCCAACGAGTTACAACCAAAGACATTTTTTCTTGGCGCCGCAATAGCGAAAAGCATGGCAGAAGAGATTTGGAGTGATTTAGAGAATGGGAAGCTTCATAATGCTGCTAATCTTACGATAGAAGATCAAGTAGCATCACTTTGCCAATGGTTAATTAGCATTTAATAAATGCAAATAAAAGCACCTATTTTAAAAATGGACAACAGCCAGTTTTGATTAAGAAATAAATAGGGACAACTTCCTTTTTA
This sequence comes from Nitrospirota bacterium, assembly GCA_963796345.1. Taxonomy (GTDB): domain Bacteria; phylum Nitrospirota; class Thermodesulfovibrionia; order Thermodesulfovibrionales; family Dissulfurispiraceae; genus JADFXI01. The sequence continues at coordinate 63,698 of CAWCLI010000010.1, forward strand.
CGTCGCGCGAAAGGAAGTTGTCCCTATTTTTCCTTCAAGCGGACGCGGAATAAATATGGATCGTTTTTTTACCCTTGGCAGTTGCATTCGTAAACGGTCCGAGGAGGTTGGGCGAAAGCCACCCCATTGCAGATGAATGATGCATTCCCCATAGCATGTTTTTTCATTGCCGATCACGAAAGTTTAAAAAACTTGAGAAACTCTTATGATATGCCTTGCACTATGCTTGTCGTCCGAACATTAGAGACCATACATGAGCCTATCTCTACGCAAGTGCTAATTGGAAATATTCTCGCTTACGACATTAGTTCGGTTTCGGCAAAAAACACTATGACTGGTTCTAGATCGATTTCGACGAGTTACAAACCGAATATGGAGCGATATCAACTCGTCATTTGTGATTTGGCAGACTCTCTATCAGGCCCTATAAGCACCATTGAAACAAATAGTTTTATTGCCAACATGTCTCGGTATAAAATTTGGACAATCGTCCTTACTAGGATAACCAAAAACCAGGCTATTAAAATCGATAATAATCTTAAAACTTTTGAGGCATATTTGGGCTTGGCTCAAATAGATACTGGTAATCCAGTTCATATGGAATTATTCAGACTTATTGATGGAGTTTTTTTTAAAGATGGCAGATTGTTCTACAGACGTAAATTTGAATTAGATGAAGAAGAGGATGTTCATTACGCTAAATCATACGGGTCTAGTGTCGAACCAATACTATTGGACTATGAATCGTTTATGGCGGCAGTTCCTCCATCTCTTTCTCCTCCTACTTTATCTGATCGAGGGAGGTTATCTGTTACTCGGCTTGAGGGCAAGTCAAAGTTAACGCATCAGCAGCGTGTTGCTGAATCTCTGCTAGATTATATTAATTCAAATCCAGGTGTATCGGACGTCGAATTTTGTGCGAATTTGGAGAAAGAATCGATCGAGTTTCTTTGCGAGGAAGAGAAAATTAAAAATTATCTTTTAAATCGAAATCATGTTGAGGGGGGAGCAAAGGCAAATTTTTTTGAGGATGTACTGGGTATTCAGCAAGAGGACTGGAGATATCTTTCAGATCAAATCATTCAAGGCATGAAAGATGCTGTGTTGTTTCGAGTAAAAAATACGCAACATGGTATGAGCCATGGAGCATTCCTCATGATTACAGGTCGTAATGGGCGTTCTGCCGTTATCCAGACAGGATGGCAAATAAAAAAAGGCGAGAGTGCACGTCTTATAACAGCCTACCCTGAGAAAGATTATGTGAACGAGAAGTTTTCCCCAAACCCTGACAATGTTGTTTCACCAACACTAAAAGGAGACGACCGTTGGTCTTCAATATTTAGTCGTGCACATAAGGCAGGTCTAGAAGCAGCAAAGAATGTTGTGCCAACACCACTAATTGTGTCTGGCTATTCACCCATTTTTGAGGGGGATTGCGGTTCTGCGTGGATTGTTGTCCCAGATGCGCGTAAAGGCATGGCTCGATGGCTGAGAAAAAACGATATTGGGTACCAGGGTTATCGGACTGGACAGTACGTCTATCCAGATCTCAAGTCAGATGAATTAGTGCATGGTGGTCTTCAGTCAGTTGAAACCGAAAAAGCGTATGCAAAGGCTTTTGCTGATGTATTGGTAGCTAATGGTATAAAGTGCAAAATCGAGAGCAGATTCGATTGATTCCTCATGTTTTTCCCAAGGGTGCTGAAATTTATGATTGTTACTAAGTAGTAATGGCATTAGACTCTGGTGCGAATTGACAATGCTATTCCCTAAGTTGAAGAACTGAGATGGATAACGAATTTTGCTGTTACAGAATTGCCGATGATAAGCGCCTATGTTATTAAAATGAATTTCGATTGTAACACTCATAATATCGAGACGCTTGCCAGTGTTAGGTACTGTGGTATGCCGTGTAAAACGTATGACTCGTCGGTTAAAGTCCGACCGTGGGAATTCGGTAGTTCACCCATGTAGCTAGAGGGAGGTGTAAAGGGTGACCTGAAGCACTAAGTTTCCTGACAAAGGCTCCTTATGGGAGTTGAGCGAACCTGTGGGTTGCAGCTTAAGCGAATCCAGATGTAGCCCCGAAACGCAAGACGTAGTTGCCGACCCTTTCACAGACAGGGGAAGGCCGTTGCATCTATCCTAACGAAAACTACCGTAACCGATAGATGGACTTCCGGGGTGTCAGGGGTGACACGCAGGGGAAGCCATACGACAATGAACACGGGAGACCCTTGCAGATGCTTTTCAGGAAGCAACCGATAGAAATAAGGAAACGAAATTTTATCGGGTCAGCAAGGGAGTCGGATTTGCCCATATTACCGTTTGTATCGCAAGGCAACATAACCTTGGGAGAGGGAAGGGGCAATACTTTTATCATGTTTGCGAAGAAGTAAAGGAAAGGAGATTGCACAACGTGCTGGAAACTCCAGAAAAGATTCGGGAACTTCAGAGGAAACTATACCGGAAGGCCAAGCAGGAAAAGGAGTACCGGTTCTATCTTCTCTATGACAAGATCTATAGGATGGACATCCTGAGCCATGCCTATAACCTTGTCAAAGCGAACAAGGGCGCACCGGGAATAGACGGTGAGACATTTGGGAGCATAGAGGAGAGGGAAGGAGGAGTCGAGGGGTACCTTGAAGCAATTGCCGGGGAACTAAAGCGGAAGGAGTATAAGCCTCAACCTGTGCGGAGGGTTTACATCCCGAAGGCAAGCGGAGGCAAACGACCGCTGGGGATACCGGTGATCAAAGACAGGGTAGTACAGATGGCAGTAAAGATAGTGATTGAGCCCATATTCGAAGCCGACTTTCAGGAAAACTCTTACGGATTCAGACCGAAGCGGAACGCCCATCAGGCGGTGGACGATGTGAGGAAGCACCTTCGTGAAGGCAAGATTGACGTAATTGATGCCGACATCTCCAAGTACTTCGACACCATACCCCACGATAAGCTGATGCAATTGGTGGCCAAGCGCATTATGGATAAGCATATTCTCAAGCTTATCAAGATGTGGCTTAAGGCCCCGATTGTTGAGGAGCGTGAGGATGGTAAGAAAGAGTACAAAGGGAATGACAAGGGAACACCGCAGGGAGGCGTGATCTCACCGCTACTTGCCAACATCTACTTGAATGTACTTGATACCTTATGGAAGGTTAAGAAAGTGCAGGAGAAGTTAGGGGCAAGACTCGTGAGGTATGCCGATGACTGTGTGGTTTTGTGCAAAGGCAATACCGAGCGGATTCTGAAGGGGTTGGAAACGGTTCTCAGCGACCTTGGCCTCACTCTGAGCGAGGAAAAGACTTGTGTCGTGGATGCATGGCAGGAGAGCTTTACCTTCTTAGGATTCAGCATAAAGATGAGGACAGGACTGAAAACCGGACGCCCATACCCTCTTACCGTGCCGTCGAAAAAGGCACTGAAACACATACGCTCAGAAATCAAGGAATTGACCACTGAGCGGTACAGTACGATACCGACGGAAGAGGTAATCCGGAGAGTAAATGCAGTCGCCAGGGGATGGGTAGGTTACTTTTATTATGGCAACTGTACGAAAGCCATGTCAGCTTTGAGAAACTATCTGGTCTATAGGATTCGAGTATACCTGCGCCGGAAACATCATTATCGCAGTTTCGGATATACGACATATCCTAACAGTTATTACTTTGAATCACTAGGCGTATATGAAGTGCCGACCAAGGCTCCTCGGACTCAGAGTGTGAAGGCCTCTGGAAGAAGATAATCGGAAAGCCGTGTGCGGGAAAACCGCATGCACGGAATTGATGAGGGGGGGCTGGAAACGGGGCCTTAAGCTACCGCGCCAGTCCTCTACTCTACAGATATCTGGAGTGAAATTATAACGTTGTTTCTAATTATGCTTTTCCTACACTGAGCGTCTCTCTGTTCTCCCGATTGCCATCGTAATACCTGACGTATTTACGCCCGCTTGACAACCTATTTTTGCACATGAAAGCCCAAGCTCATCCCTGCCTCTTAGATCAATCAATGACCGCGTCGCGCTCTAAGGGTTACGGGCATCCAAGCGCACTTGACTGGCATATGCTATTTCTGCCGGGTTATAATTTGCGTGGTAAGAGAACGCATAATTAGAAACAACGTCCCCTTAATTTCCCACTTTCAATGTTTTTTCCGAACAATCAGAACTCTCTTGACTATTATTATTTTTGATATAGTATAGATATTACACCGTAAGAAAGGAGCCCCATCATGAAAAATGCATTCGCATTGTTGAGTATGGCAATTATATTTCCTATTACTTCCTTCTCTGTTGCCGCTGAATAGGGACAAACCATGACCGCAAAACCTGAAGGAAACAGTGGCAAGTCGAACGGAATAGCTGTATACCAAACCCTTACAGAGATAGTGGATCCGGCACATTCCTGTCTCGTTGTCTGGGACGTTCAAAACGGCCTGGTGGACAGAATTTTTGATAAAGAAAAGTTCACAGACAACTTAAAAACCCTCATTCATGCTCTCAGGGGGAAGATGCCTGTCGTATACACTCTCATAACTCCGCCGCCGAAAGACTTTCAGTCATCCTGGTTTCTATACTTGATGATGAGGCGTTTTAATGTTAAAGACGTAGATAAAATCCCGCCGTTCATGGCCCCGGGCTCAAGAGAAAGAGAAATACCTGAAGAAGTGAAGCCTGTGGAAGGTGACGTTGTTCTGCCCAAACCAACAGCCAGTATATTCATAGGGACAAATTTCGAAAATATGATGAGAAGCAGGGGAATAACAACTCTGATATTTACAGGCATAGCTACCGAGATCGGCATCGAATCATCTGCCCGCGATGCAGCGAACAGGGGATTCTATCCCGTAGTAGTTTCTGACTGCGTCTCCTCCATGGACAAAGAAGCCCACGAACGCTCTTTAAAGAATCTCGACAAGTTAGTAATTGTTAAGCAAGCCGACGAGATATTGAAGAACATCTGACTAAATGAGAACTCGCAATTGCTATTAATTCACCCGGCCATTTCCTTCCGGTGAGATGTCCTGCTTCCGGCCCCGGGACGAGTTATGATATAAGAAAAAAGTTAAAGTCATTGGAGGAAAGAAATGAAGGACCAGGATCGTTACCAGCGTGGATGGGAAAAGCTTAAAGAAGTTGACGGAGAAGCAGGTGAGCGCGTCATCGAAAGTTTAAAAGACATAGCACCAGATTTTGCACGTTACCTGATTGAGTTCCCTTTTGGAGACATTTATTCCCGTCCCGCCCTCGACCTCAAGTCCCGCGAGATTGCTGTCGTCGCAGCACTCACAGCTCTCGGCAATGCGGCCCCTCAACTGAAGGTCCACATTAATGGAGCACTAAATGTTGGCTGCACCCGGCAGGAAGTTGTCGAAATCATCATGCAAATGGCTGTGTATGCCGGATTTCCCGCGGCCCTTAATGGCTTGTTTGCAGCGAAAGAAGTCTTTAAAGAACGTGATGAATCCGGAAAGAGTTGACTTGACCGACTTTGCGCGTTTATAGGATTCATAACAACCCTCAGCGGCCTTTAGAATCAATTCATTTTTTCTCGACGGGACGTTTATTATCAAAATAATCTGTCACTTTTTACTGAAGCGTGTTCACGCAAGGTTCCTTTGAGCAAATCGCTCGGAACACAAGCGCGTTTTCATTCGGAATCCTTACACAAATTTGGTACTGTATAAATAGTCGATTGATAGTTAACGGTAGTGTAGATATAATCTTACTAAAGAAGTGGAGCTCTTTTTGATTGCCAATAAACTCGCGAGAGAACCGATAATACTGTAAATGCCAACATATGCCAAAGGAGGGAACATATGGATCTAAAGCTGACAAGTAAGCTTGTTTTGGTTTCCGGTAGCACCGCCGGGATTGGTTACGCGATTGCAGAATCGCTGGCCCGCGAAGGAGCTCATGTTATAATCAACGGTCGTTCAAAGGATTCTGTTGAGGCTGCGTTGGCGCGCCTGCGAGAAGGATTTAACTATAAACTCTTTGGTTTCGCCGGCGATCTGGGCACTGCCGAAGCGGCTTACGAGGTCGCCCGAGAGCACCCCGACGTTGAAATACTGATTAATAATCTGGGGATTTACGAGCCGAGGTCTTTCGAAGATATCTCGGACGATGACTGGCGACGTCTCTTTGAGGTCAACGTTTTGAGCGGAGTTCGCCTGACCCGACTCTTCCTGCCTGGAATGAAGCGCCGCAACTGGGGCCGCATCATCTTTGTTTCAAGTGAAAGTGGTGTCCAGATTCCTGCTGAAATGATCCATTACGGAGTGACTAAAACGGCACTTCTTGGGGTTGCCCGCGGATTGGCGGAGGCATTGGCGGGTACGGGTATCACAGTTAACAGTGTTCTCCCCGGCCCCACAAAGTCTCGCGGGGTAAGTGATTTTATAGAGGCCCTTGCTAAGACCGAAGGAAAGCCTATCGACGCGATCGAGCAGGAATTCTTCAAAAAAGTTCGGCCTACTTCGCTCATTAAGCGATTTGCAACGCCACAGGAAGTCGCCTCCATGGTGACCTATATTGCCAGCCCGCTATCATCGGCTACAACAGGCGCACCCCTACGGGCCGATGGAGGAGTAATAAAAAGTGCTTTTTAGACCCATATGTTTGATGATAATCTGGACCTTAACAAAGGCTGCTCGCTAAAAAGGAGACATCAAGCGGAGTTAAAGATGAAAGCAACTTGCATCATTCGCCCACTTTTGGCGGGACAGGCTTTCCCGAAAGCCAGTCGGTGATCGCGTTTACTGCCTTCTGCTCGATACCAATATAACCGTGATGCGACATAGCCTTGCACGGATCTGCCATCATCTTGGCGGCGTGCTTTCCGGAGAGGTGGAGGCTGTCTTCCGGAGATGAGCCGCCGTAGGCCATGATGAAGTCGACTTTAGGACTTCCTATCAAGCGCCCTTTCAGATCAAAGGCTTCCCCGATGGGTGTTGCTGAGCACCCGTCGTCGCGATGATGCATCAAAAGTACTGGTATCGATATATTCTCCAAAGGCAACCCTCCGATAAACTGAGTTCCCATGGTCGATGTCAGGACAACCCCTTTTAGCGCTTCATCTTTCAGAACAGCGGCAAGATACCCAGCGGAAATGGTCCCTCTGCTCGTCCCCACAAGATAAAAGGGCCCAAGCTTCTTTTCCTTTAAGAATTCGATAATCTTTTTGATGTCCTGCGCGTGATTGGGCGATCTTCGGAAACTATCGGACATTCCGTCTTCCTGGTCCGAAGGCACATCTATAATCGCAACAGCGAATCCCTTCTGAACAAATAGCGGAGATGTCCTGACTAAAAAGTTTGAGCCAAGAGTTATCTGTCCGTTATGTTCTGAAAACTGTCCTTCTCCGTGGCCCCCGGGGAAAAGGAGAAGAGTGCCTTTCGATGCTGTCACGGGCGTATGAAGCAGAAACTTGATAGTCACACCAGGTCTGGTTTCAATTTTTTGAATGCTCTGTTCAGCCTCGGCCTGACCTTTTCCTATGAATGTGATCGTGGCTGCAAATGCCAGAAGCAATAGAAGCTGTACGGTCGATTTATTTATCTTCATATTTTTAAATCATATCACATTCTGCGAAGGCTTGCGCCAAAGGGTCCGTTTGCCGACAAGATGTAAGGGATATGTTTTTAGCGCGTGTCTCTTTCAGTTGGAGAAAATTTAATATAGTTTTCCCATATCAGAAAGAGTTCTTTTGTAGCCTTGAGATCGCCGGCACAGTAGCGCGCAATGTCGACGTACCGTTTTGAATCGAACAGTTCTTTTACGTCGCGGCCGGAAATGCCACCGGCCTTGGGGCTTTTTATGTCGAATGCGCGGCACCACATGTCAAGGCTGAACCGTTTTCTTGAAGTCCCGAAAAAGGAGAGTTGATCGAACAGGTCTATATGCGGGCCGCTGTAACGGTTCGGCATCAATTCCCGTGATGGTCTTATTTTGTGTCGCGCCGAGCGGATGAGAATGAACGGGCAATCAAAACCCCTGCCGTTAAAGGTGATGAATTGATCGTATGTTCTGATGGCGCTCCAGAATTTTTCCAGGAGCTCCTTTTCCGTTCCGCACTCATACTGTATCCCTTCTTCCTCAAAAGGCAAAAGCATGTCCCCGGACGTCTGGAAATAAACAGCCCCTTTGCCGGTATCCGGATTCAGCATTCCTATGGTTATGACCTCGGCAGTCAGCGGATATAAGGAAAGGCTCTCTTTTACGCGGGTGACCTCTTCTTCGGCAGAGGCCCCTTTAAGGAAGTACTCCTGAACAGCAGGATCAAGAGACCCGAATTCAGTCCCGTAAGTCTCTATATCAAAAATGATGCGGCTCATATTAAAAAAAGGCGATAGGCAATGGGCTGAGGGCAATAGGTGAAAAGGAACAGAAAAAGACTTTTTTTTACCTATTGCCTATAGCCTATTGCCCATCGCCTATCGTCCTTTATTTATGCTGCCTTCTTTTGTTGCATATTCTCGAACACCTTCCACGTCTTGAGCGTGTCTACGGCCCGCTGCAGCTGCAGATCGTCCTTTTCATCAACTTCGAGAGGGGCCATTTCAGTGTCCGTGCCCTCATCTTTCAGGTTGTCGTTCTTAAGATGCCGCTCAAGGTCTCTCTCCCTCACAACGGTATGGTTCTCCTTCACATCTTTGGACGTCAGCTTGACAATTATATCCGGCGTGATTCCGATGCTCTGGATGCTTGTTCCGCTGGGGGTGTAGTATTTTGCCGTAGTAAGCCTGAGACCCGAGCCGTCACTGAGCGGTATGAGGCTCTGCACAGAGCCTTTTCCGAAAGTCTGGACGCCTATGATTACAGCCCGCTTCCAGTCTTTCAGGGCCCCTGCAACGATCTCTGACGCGCTCGCGCTTCCCTGATTGACAAGAACGACCATGGGCAAATCAGTGTAGTAAGGCTTATCTCCGTCAGTAACGTATTCCTTTTTTTCTCCGCTTCTGCTTTTTATATACACTACAAGCTGCTTGGGCGGCAGGAACTGCTCAGCCACTTCAACGGCGCTATCGAGCAAACCGCCGGGATCATTTCTAAGATCAAGAATAATGGATGACATACCGCTCTTTTTCAGGTTGGCAAGTGCCGCAGAAAGATCGTCGCCAGTGGCTTCCTGGAATTGCGTAAGCTTTATGTATCCAATAGAGGTGTCCATCATTTTGGCCTTGACACTCTTTATTTTTATTATGTCCCTTATGATGTTGAAGTCTTTCGGTTCGGTCCATCCCTCTCTCAGTATGCCCAATACTATGGGAGAGCCTTTCGGCCCGCGCATTTTTGCAACAGCATCGGTTATTCCCATATTTTTCGTGGACGCCCCGGCTATCTTCACGATCTTGTCACCGGCTTTAATTCCAGCCCTGTATGCCGGGGTATCCTCAATTGGTGCAATGACAGTAAGAACGCCGTCTTTTACGCCGATCTGTATGCCGAGACCGCCGAACTCACCCTTGGTTTCGACCTGGAGCTCTTTATACTGGTCAGGGGTCATATAGCCTGAATGGGGATCGAGTGAGGAGACCATGCCCTTTATTGCTGATTCAACCAGGTCTTTTGTCTTGACCTCATCGACATAGTTTTTCTTTATTAAACTCAGAACTTCTGTGAAGGTCTTCAATTCCTCATAGCTGCTCTGGGCATTGACTGTCCCTATGGTCCACTTGCCGATAAGTGCAGTCGTAAGTGCAAAACAGATAATAACAGTGGCGACAAGCCATTTTCTTTTTAGATGCATTTTCACTCCTCGTAATGCGTTGTGAACGCTATTTCTTCAACCATTGCTGGGGGTCGATAGGTTTCCCTTTGAACCGTATCTCAAAATACAGGCCGCTCGTACCGAGCGTGCTTGATTCCCCCACCTCACCTATAGTCTGGTATTCCTTTATTATAGCGCCATTTTTTGAAAAAATCTTGGAAAGGTTGCCGTAAAGAGTGTGGTATCCGCTTCCGTGACTTATGATGATCAGTTGTCCATATCCCTTGAATTGGTCCGCAAAAACGACTTTGCCATCATAGACCGCTTTTACAGGGGTGCCGATTTCTGCCTTCACATGGATGCCGCTCCTGAAAACAGGCAGATTGAATATGGGGTCGACCTGTGTCCCGTACTGCAATGCAACAGTGCCTGCAACCGGCCATGGAAGTTTCCCTTTCAGGGTGCGAAACACGCTGTTGTCCGGTACCTCTTCTTCTTTTTTCCCGGGTTTTGTTCCGGCAATCCGCTTCCTTCTCGACTCGCGCTCCCGCCTTTCAGTCTCCTGGATTATCGAGAGCAATCTGTTGGATGTCTCTTTCAGCTCCTTAATCATATTTTCATAGACGCCTTTTTCTTTTCTGACCTGGGCAAGCAGTGTCTCGCGCTCTTTTTTCTTTTCTTTCAAGGTTGTTTCCAGTTTCCCGAGACTATTTTCCTCTACCTTGAGAGCGGCATAAAGCGTTTTCAGCTCGGCATTCTTTTTGGCCAGGATCTGGAGTTCCGTCTTATATTTTTTTATGAGTCCGTAATCATAGTCCGAGACATCCCTGAGGTCTCTCTCGATCCTCAATGTTTGTGTGAAATCTTCTCCGCCAAGCAAAATCAGGAGCGCGTCCTTGTTCACGTTAAGCACCGCCAGCATTCTCAATCTTTTTTTCAGGCGGACCTTGTGCTCCTGCAGGACGGCGCTGTTGCTTGCAATCTCTCCCTGCAGCGCAAGAATATTACTGTTCAACTGTTTTATCTTGTTCCTTTTTGCCGACAACTGCAGCTCAATTTCGCCCAGTTCGGAATTCATTTTCCTCAGTTCTTCGACAACGGATTGCTCCTGTCTTTTAACTGATTCAAGCTTTTGTTTGTGTGTCCTCAGATTCTTTTGAATACGCTTGTATTCTTCCTGGGCGCGTTCTGCATGCGCGCAGGAGGGCCCAAGCCAGGGGATACCGGCGGGGAATTGCAGGACCAGATTCAATACAAAAAAAACGAGAATAATGAAAAAACCGGATTTATCCGGAAATGCGATGTGCATTCTGCAACGCGCACCCTGCATGAATCAGAGCCTTATCCGGCCTATGGCAATGGCAGAGCCGATTACTCCCAGTATAATACCGACAAAGGGGAGGGCAAGAAGGACTTCGAACGGGAAAACCAGCGTCTGTAATATGGGGATGACCGTACTCAACCGATAGGTCACTGCAAAGTAAAAAACAAAGGCCCCGACAATGCCCAGAATGCCGCCGAACAGTCCTATTATACCCCCTTCGATGAGGAAGGGTGTCCTGATGAAGTCGCTGGTTGCACCCAGGAGTTTAATGATTTCTATCTCTTCATTTTTCCTGTAGAACAGGATTTTCACCGTGCTGTAGACCACAAAAACAACGCCCAGAGATATAGTCAGAAAAATGATGATGCTTATATTGCGGACCGACTGTTTCAGCAGGTGTATCGCTTCGGCTATCCTTTCCCCGTAATAGATAGTATCGATACCGGGTATTTTCCTGATCTCCCCAGCTATCCGGGAAGTACTTGAAGGAGTGACAAATTCCTTCCTTAATTTTATTTCTATTGAAGCTGTAAGAGGATTTTCATCAAGGCCTTCAAGGAGAGACCTGGAATCTTTGAGGGTCTGCTTTAATTCAACCAGGGCGTCATCTTTGGATATATATCTGATGCTCGCTACTTCCGGCCTCTTTTTGAGCGAATTAATTATGTCCTGCGTTTCTCCCCGGGAAAGCGAGTCATCAAGGTAAGCCATCATGGAGAACCGTTCGGGAAGATGATTGGCAATAAGCTCAATATTGTAAAGAAAGAAAACCGCCAGGGTCATGATCAGCAGGCTGGATGCCACTGTGAGCGTCGAAAGAATATTGATCCATTTTTCTCTTCCGAGGCTTTTGAATGCCGATATAAAGGAGTATGAGATTGCCATTACCCTGTCTCCTCAGTCAGGGCCCCGCCTTCCAGCCTCAGTAACCTCTTGCCGGTGTTCTTGAGCAGTTCCCTGTTATGTGTAGCAATAAGTATTGTTGTGCCCTGGTTATTCAGCTCGCGAAAGAGAGTGATAATATCAAGTGCCGTATCTGGGTCGAGATTGCCTGTGGGCTCGTCGGCGAGCAGGACCACAGGGCCGCCTACTATGGCGCGCGCAATGGCGACCCTCTGTTGCTCTCCGCCTGAAAGACTTTTGGGATAGCTGTCGGCTACATGGCGAAGCCCGACCTTTTTCAGCGCTTCAGAAGAAAAGGAATGCACTTCCCTTTCAGACATCCCCCTGATATGCATTGCAAGTGCCACGTTGTCAAAAACCGTAAGATTATTAATGAGCTTAAAATCCTGAAAAACAACGCCTATATTCCGTCTCAGTAAAGGTATTTCCGACATTTTCAAAGAGGAAAGATGAATATCTTCTATAGAAATTTTACCCTCGTCAGGCAGCTCTTCCATATACATGAGCTTGAGCAGCGTGGATTTTCCTGCGCCACTGGATCCGGTAATAAAAGCCATTTCACCTTTTTGGACGGTGAATGTAATATTTTTTAATACGGTATTGTGGTCGTAGAATTTTGAAACGTTTTCAAACGCTATCATCAGAGTGGTGTTCTTGGAAAAAGCTCTCTACGGTTTTGACTATATCTTCTGAAGAAAGTCCGAAGAGTTTTATCAGTTCATCCGGAGACCCCGAGCACCCGAAGGTATCTCTCGTGCCTATTCTTAAAAGATGGGTCGGACAGTTTTCAGCCAGGACCTCGGCAACCGCCCCCCCAAGGCCGCCTATAATGGAATGTTCCTCGGCGGTAATAATTAATTTGGACCCCTTCGCAGCTTTTAATATTGCATCCGTGTCGAGCGGTTTTATGGTGGACATGTTGATAACACCGGCATCAACTCCCTTTTTTTGCAGCAGCTCTGCGGCCTGCAATGCATTTGCCACCATCAGCCCGGTTGCGATAATTGTGACATCCCTGCCTATACCGAATATAAAAGCCTTGCCAATCTCGAACCGGTAGTCTTCAGGCATGACAGGAGGGACCTTGGACCTGCCGAGCCGGACATAGACAGGGTGATTATAATCTGCGATCGCATCAATGACCTGCTTGGTTTCAAAGCCGTCGCAAGGCACTATGACCGTCATATTGGGGATTACCCTCATCAGGGCGATGTCTTCCAGCGCCTGGTGGGATGCCCCGTCCTCACCGACCGTGACGCCGGCATGAGTGGCGACCAATTTTACATTAAGCCCCGAATAACAGAGGGTCTGCCGTATCTGCTCCCAGGCGCGGCCTGTCTGAAACACGGCAAAGGTCGATGCGAAAGGTATTTTGCCTGTCAGCGAAAGACCGCCGGCCGTGCCGATCATATCCTGTTCAGCAATGCCCATATTAAAAAATCTCTCAGGAAAGGCCCTGGCGAATTTTGCCGTTTTTGTAGAACCGGACAGGTCTGCGTCGAGCACGACCACTTTTTCATTGCGCTTGCCTAATTCCAGAAGCGCTGCCCCGTATGCATCACGCGTGGCGATTGCCTTGCCGCAGAAATCCGTATTTTGCGATTTGGTTTCAGTTCCCTGTTCTCTACTTCCCATTTCCACCCAGCTCCAGTAGGGCCCTTTCAAGCTCCTCTTTTGTCGGCGTCAAGCCGTGATATTCTGCCTTACCCTCGAAAAAAGATACTCCCTTGCTTTTTATTGTCCTGGCAAGTATCACTGAAGGCTTACCTTTAATTTTTTCCGCTTCGTCGAACGCGTTTATAATCTCTTCCATATTGTGGCCGTTAATTTCAAACACATGCCAGTTGAAGGCTTTCCATTTGTCCGAAATCGGCTCCACTTTCATGACATCGTTGCATTTGCCGTCTATCTGCAGCTCGTTGACATCGATGACAGCGCAAAGGTTATCGAGCATATAATGGCCGGCCGACATTGCCGCCTCCCAGACCTGTCCCTCCTGAGTTTCTCCGTCACCCATAAGGCAATAAACCCTCGAGGGACTCTTATCGAGCCGCAGCCCTAAAGCGATGCCGTTTGAAATAGAGAGACCCTGACCAAGAGAACCTGTCGAGACCTCGACTCCCTCAATAAGTTTTGATGACGGATGGCCCTGCAACGGACAGCCGACTTTCCTGAGATTGCCGAGGAGGGATCTGTCAAAATATCCCGACAGCGCCAAAGCTGCATAAAGAACCGGGGCGGCGTGACCTTTTGACAGAATAAACCGGTCCCTTTCAGGCCATGACGGCTCCTGCGGGCGGTGTCTCATCTTATAGAAATAAAGCGCTGTCACAATATCGGCCGCTGAGAGGGAGCCTCCCGTATGGCCGGAACCGGAGGCAGTGAGCATCTTTAGAATTTCAATTCTGATAATTCGCGCCTGTTCACTCAGGGAGCGGATATCGGGGGATTGCATTACCGTTTTCATCTGTATATTTCCTTTGCCGGTGAAAAAATTCTAATTATTATATAACAAGCCGCTCGAAAAAGTGTAATTGAAAAAGCTAAGGGCTAAGAGATTAGAGCCAGGAACGTAAGGGAAAATTAAAAATTGTTTTGCTTTATTAGCTCTGGGCTCTTAGCTCTTTGCTATAAGATTTTTGGTTTATTGTATCCGACCGGATACAGGCATTTTAGGGCCTCAACATACAAGATAATTGATATCGTACCCATGCTTCTGAAAGGCAAAGCGCAACTCCCTCCGTTGCTCAGGGGTCATTGAAGCATAGATTTCAGAGATCTTTTCCCGGGACTGTTCAGCAGGCACGCAATTGTATTTGTAGAGCTCATCCTTTATCCTGGATGGCAACTGCGTATCGGTCAGTATGAGCGTCAGGTCTCCTGACTCGCACAACATTTTATACAAGCCTTCTTTCTCGCTTCCGAAAAAATAACTCTTCCCATCTTTAGTCACAAGAAACGTACTGGTGCATCCGGCAAACAACGATATGACCAGAATGATGATACTAAACAAAATACCCGCTTCTTTTTTCATGGCTTGCCTGCCAATAAGTTGAGGATCTGTCTCTTCATCTCAGGCGAGTCCCACACCTGCCCGCCCATAATTTTTTCGATAATTACACCGTGCCGGTCTATGATAAAAGTCGTCGGCAGTCCCATCACCGCATAATCATCGAAATAAACTTCTTTGTCCCTGTCCATTAATACCGGGAATTCCAGTTTTTTATCGGTGATGAATGAAAGCACCGGTTTCTCCGTTGCGTCGACCGAGATTGCCACAACAGCCAGCCCCCTGTTTTTCAGTTCCATGTAAAGTTTATTGAGAGAGGGCATTTCCGCTTTACAGGGACCGCAATATGTTGCCCAGAAATTAAGGATAACTACATCGCCCTTAAATTGGGAAAGAGAAACTTTTTTACCGTGGACATCGGGAAGCGTGAAATCAGGAGCAGGCGGAGCCGATACCCCGGCAAATATGGAAACAGCAACAGAATTGATAAGTAAGACAACAAAAAATATGGCGAAGAATAGTAAACATACCTGCCTGACAGTTGGATTGCGAAACAGTCTCATATTCCCTCCCCATGGACAGGGAAGGAGCTTTAAAGCTCCTTCCCTGTATTGCGGCTTAGAATACTACATCGAAGGATGCGTAAATATCACTTGCATGCTTAAGCGGCGCAAACAACTGTGTGGAATTGGCATTCAGGCTGGCTATGCTTTGACTGCCCCCTACCCAGTTGTTGCTTCCCGTGTCGGAAAAGCTATAATATTGATACCCAAGCCTGAAAAAGGCGTTTCCTCTCCTGGCAATGGGTTTCTTATTGAGACTCTGAATAACATATGCCTCATACACGCTGCCTCTTGCCCCGAGCTTGCTTGTCCACATGTCGTCACTTGCCGGAGTAAAGGTAATCCAGTTTTTTGAACCATAGTTGTATTCAAGCCCGATTTTTGTCCCGGTGCTTTTAATGTCATACCTTCCGCCGAGATATACTGCCTCGCCCGTATACGACTTCATCAGCACGCTGTCGCCAGGGCTTACCGGGTTCGTGTCCCACATCAGCCCGTATTTGACAGTGTTGGCCGGCTGACCGAAAAGAGAGCTGAAATCTGCAAACCTGCCGTTGGGATGGGTCACGCTGATTGCGGGAGAAACGAACAGGTTCAGGTCACCTATGCCAAGGTTGTCTACTTTAGCCATTGCTACGAGGCCGTATTGGTCGATATCCCCGATATTTGCATTCCCAACGGAACCCTGCCTGGCGCCATTCGTGCCAAAGATGTTAAAGCTGTCATTTTCGGGGAAAGCGAACATATCGAGTGCCCTGTTCCACTGCAATTCAACATGGTAATTGTCCGTGTCTACAAGGGCAGCATTCACCCCGATCAGCCATACGTCTTTCATGTCGTTGGTGCTGCTGCCGGTCCTGAATCCGCTGTCAAAGCCCTTGCCGAAACAGAACTTTGCATAAGCGCCGGGAAGGGCATCGATATCAGGGGCAACTCCCACAGTTCCGCCGTCGAATGCGTAGTCGACCAGCAAGCCTGGCGTACCGGCAGTGCCGACTTTCTCTGTATTTTGCCGGAGATTGGTCGGAACGCCTCCTGTGGACGGTCTCCTTCCGATAGAAAACCATACAGGCTGGCCGAATATGTTGCTCCACGATGCGAATGCCTGGTCAACCCTGAGGGTATCGTCCTGAGGTATGTGCGCAGAATTGCCGTCAAACAAGTAAAACTTGTCGGCGGCAAATGCTCCTCCGCCCTGGAGATTTGCGGCCCCGATCGATGACGAGTTTTCTTCCCCCCAGACCTTGTACATAAGAAGTCTTGCATGGACAAGTACGTCTTCGGTCGCCCTTGCGGTCATGTTCAGGCCGAACCTGTTGGTAAGGACATTGTCGTTGGCGACTTTAGTTGAAGTAGGCTTGACGCCGAACAAAACACTGCCCACAGGAAGAACTGTGCCGTTAAGCGAATCCAGTCTCGCCCTGTAATCGCCGCCGATTGTGAACCAGGAAGACGCTGCTGCCTGCTCATCGGTTTTCTTTTCTACGTCCTCAGTCTTCTTTTCCACATTTGCGATTCTTTCTTCTTTCGTTGAGTCTTTGCTCTGCATTTCGGTCATCTGCTGTTTCAAGCGATTGAGTTCATTTGAGAGCTCATCGATCTTTTGCATGAGATCGCCTTGATCGACAGCAAATGCCGGAAGCGGAAGCAAAAGTGCCACTGATAGAAACGCTACCAATAACTTCTTCATGCTCGACCTCCCCGTTTAATTTTGCAATAGTTTAGAATATGCGCAATTAAGGAGTCAAGCAATAATATAGCCTATAAAAATTATTAATAGTGGGGCTGATGAACACCACGGGAAGCGCCGGATATTTAAAAGCAGCCGGCAGTCCTTTTGAAATATGTGGAGAGGTTTTTAGCGCCTTTAGTTATATACTTGATTTTTACGTCGTCATCAACTCTTATGCGACCGTCTTTGAATTTCTGCAAGGTCTCTTCGTCTTCGACGCCTATAGGCACATCTTTGCCCTCATAGGTCATCACAATAATTGTTCCGCTGCCCAGGTCTATATTCTTGACAGTTCCCCTTAATGATATCTCATCCGCATGCACAGCGCCGCAAAGAATACAGAACAGCATCACTAAAATAATCAAAACACCTTTTGCCTTCATCAGTCATCTCCCATAAGATGTGTGCTCACGCTCTTAATGCGTAAAAGCACCGTTTTGGTATTGTGCCTCTATTTTCTTATAAAGAGCGCGGTTTTTAATCGGGGGGAGAGAAAAATCCCCTTTCAAGGTCCATTTGCCGGCAAAAGGCTTCAATCCATCCGGCATGGGTCCGCCCTTTGCCCCCTTTATATCGATAATACGCAGACCGTTATTGTCTGCCACGATCCGGTACTCTCCATCTTCGACATCCTTGTAAGAACCGCCTGAAAATTTTACGGGAATATTCTGTCCCGATGAGCCGTGGCAGTCATCGCACGTCCTGGCAGCACCGAGAGAGTGTGCCACCCGGTCCAGGTTCAGCCACACAAGTGTATCGTGATCTTTATTATCAACTCCTTTGGAAAGCCCGGTAATTGCATAAGAGTCGTTCGAGAAATAGAGCCGATCCACTGCCGCATCCGGCCTCTGTCTGAACAGAAGTCTTTTCGAAAGCCTGACCTCCCCGGCTTTAACGTTTCCCGATGTATGAGGAACAACGTGAACAGGTATCCAGATGCCTTTTGGATTCCGGATGATCAAAGGTTTCGAGGCTGCCACCGCGTAGTCCTGGATACGGGTGAGCGGATTTTCCTTTCCCTTCGGTCCGGTGGCGCTCCAAAAATTAAAAGCATATCCGCCGATAAGCTTCAGGTGACAGGCCGCGCAATCCACTTTCTTATGAGGCCCCAGCGCCGCCTGTTTCACCACGTTTTCATGGCAACGCGAGCAGTCTGCATTCCGGGTAAGATCGGCGTGGTGACCTGTCTTCTTATTCGGCTCGTGGCAGTCCACGCATACGATACCTTTTTGCAGATGTACGTCAGGGTCCTTGTTCAGCAGGTCCCTGCCCTGAGGGGCCGACTGCGTGAATTCAGCCCTGAGAAAACCATCTCCCCGCCGTCTTTCGAGCGGCCCGGCATGACAGGAAAAATTTGTACCCCCGCCGTAACAGTTAAGCGGCCCCGGTTTTCGTATAAATGTGTGAGGGCCTTTTGCAGGGGAACCCGGACCGGTTTTTTGAACTGAAAGATGGCAGTCCAGGCATCCGACATGGCACTGATTACAGACACGCTGGTTGTTGTAAGCTGTTTTTTCCGCTATCGGCATTGTGGAGTGCCTGTTATACAGAACAATATCCTCTCCGGTAAAGGAATCCTGGGCGGGCTGCTCAAGTACGCCCATCCACAGACCGCAGCTTTGCGGTCCGGATTGTCCGGTCCAGTATTTATACTGGCTTTGGGTATGAGCGCCCTTTCCGCCGCCCATCGGGCTTTTCAGAAAACTTCTGATAATTTCGGCATGACAACGCCCGCAAGTCTTTTCGGCAAGCACAGGGTTGAATGCAAGAGTCGAGGCGTTTCTATCATGCCACAGCACCAGCCTGTATTTTGGATTAGCGGCAGGCTTTCCGTTCTTTATGATCTTCGGGGTGAGTTGGGTTGCCCTATTGTCGCCTCTCGGCTCAAGATAGCCCCATCCGGCGCGATCTTCGTATGGCATCCCCGGCCTCTGAAAGGCGTTCCATCCGGTGTCTACGACAGCGAGAGTAAGCAGACCCTTATGAGCATCTTCCGCTGTCTTCGCTTCAGGATTTCCGAGGTGGCAGTCGGTACAACCCGCAGGCATCCGGGTCTGGGCGATTACTTCATCGGGGCCGATATAGAGTTGCTCATGCCCCGCTTCCCTCATTCGTGTCCGGTCGGCATGGCAGACAGCGCAACCTTCTTCACAGGAAGCAGGCGCAGCCTGGAGCATAAATACTAAAAGCAACCCGGCAAGCAGAACCCGTTCGAATCTCTTTACCATAGCCCTATTTTATTTTAGCAGGTATTTATACGGAGGGGAACGTCGGTCAACTGAAGTACTCAGGACCTTGCTATCATAGAGGCCATTTTGCCCCTTTCGGCCAGCAGGTCGGAAAGGACTTCCTTCATAAGGCTGCAAGCCTGGAGGACTTTTGGGTTCACAATGCTATAGTAAATATTTACTCCTTCCCTTCTGCTCTTTAATATGCCTTTAAGCCTCATTACGGCAAGATGCTGGGAAACATTTGCCTTGGAAATACCGATAATGTCAATCAGCTCGGTGACGGATTTTTCTCCATCCCGCAATGCAGCGATGATTTCTATTCTTATAGGGCTGGCCAGCGTCTTGCATATCTCGGCCTGCAGTTCGTAAATTGTCTTGTTTTTCTTCATGCTCAATAAATTCTATTGAGTGCATACGTGAAAAGTCAATGGTTATCAAGGGAGGAGGGCCAAAGGTCTTTGCCTTTTTCCTTTCTATTGATATAAAATTAGCTATGGAATTGTTCCGGGAAATTCGGGCTTTTTATATCAGGCTGCCATACGTTTACAAGAAGATCAATCAGAATATGACCGACAGGCTGTGGAATCTTGCAAAAGAGAATTCAATCAGCACAATTGATATCACCAGAGAAAACGAAGTGCTGATTCATGCAGAAATAGATTTCTCTCTTGAGAACTGGAATGAAGCCATAAACTATATGCGATCTGCACTCGCTCTCCTGAACGTCAAGAACGGATATATTGCGGTCCGGAAGATCGAGGCATCCGAAAGCGGCCTGAAAACAGAAATCGAGGGGTACAAGGTGACAAACAGGGGAGTTTATAATGCCGAAATGCCGGAGGCCCCTGACTTTATCGAGGATATCATAAGGTTTTCGGGAAGGAACAAGAAGCTTCAGCAGATTGACGCTATGGAAAAGCTTTTCAGATTTATCGAGGAACAGGAAAAAGACGGCAGAGAAGAAGAATGAACAATGAACAATGATGAATGAACAATTAAGGAAATTTATTCTTTTTCTTTTCCACAATTGTTCATTCATCATTATTCATTGATCATTTCCTCCGATGTACTCCATAACCAAAAGAGAGATAGAAATCATTCTGGACTCTACTCATGACGGTATGATTGCCGTTAACGAAGCCGGCATCGTCACCCTCTTCAACAAAGCTGCCGAGAGAATCACCGGATTGCGTGCAAATGCCGTCATCGGACGCCCTGCTGTTGACGGTATCCCCAATACACGGCTGCCCCTTGTCCTTTCCAGCGGAGAGCCCGAACTGAACCAGCAGCAAAACGTTGGTGATACTCTTATTATCACCAGCAGGGTGCCTGTCCGTAATGAGGAAGGGCAAATAGTAGGGGCAGTGGCGGTTTTCCGCGATATTACGGAAATCAAAAGTCTGGCGGGACAGGTTTCGGATCTTTGGAAGGCGAGAAGTCTTCTCGAGGCGATAATCGAAGCAACCCGTGACGCCATTTCTGTGGCAGATGAAAAGGGGAATAATATTATTGTCAATTCGGCTTATACGCGCATCACGGGGCTTCCGAGGAATGCCGTAATTGACAAACCGGTCACGGTTGATATCGCTGAAGGCGAGAGCATGCATATAAAAGTACTTCAGACCGGGAAGCCGGTTTTTAATGTTCGAATGAAAGTGGGGCCGGCCAGAAAAGAGGTAATCGTGAATGTCGCGCCGATCTTTTTAGACGGGAAGATCCGCGGCAGCGTGGGAGTGATCCAGGATATCAGTGAAATCATCGCCCTGACCGAAGAGCTTTCAAGAGCTAAAAAACTGCTTCGCCATCTGGAAGCGCGTTACAAATGGGAAGACATTATCGGTGACAGCTTAATCATTCAAAGGGCAAAGGAACAAGCCAAAATGGCGGCGGAAACACCTGCCACCGTTCTTTTAAGAGGGGAGAGCGGGACAGGGAAGGAACTCTTTGCCCATGCCATTCATAATGCAAGCCAGCGGAGGAAAGGACAGTTTGTAAGGGTCAATTGTGCTGCCATTGCCGAAAATCTTCTTGAAAGCGAATTATTCGGCTACGAAGGCGGCGCTTTCACGGGTGCACTGAGGGGTGGGAAACGCGGACTTTTTGAAGAGGCGATCGGCGGAACTATCTTCCTCGATGAAATAGGAGATATCAGCAGCAGCCTGCAGAGTAAGCTTCTGAGGGTCCTGCAGGAAAAAGAAATAGTCCGGGTAGGGGGTACCATAGCTGTTCCCATAGATGCGAGAGTGATTTGTGCAACAAATGCAAACCTGGAACAAAAAGTTCAATCCCGTGCGTTCAGGGAAGACCTCTATTACAGGCTGAATGTTATCCCGATCCAAATACCGGCTCTCAGGGAACATAAAGAGGACATAAGGGCCCTGGCTGATCATATCATCATTAAAGTGAATCAGGAATTCGGGCGCACGGTGCAAGAAATATCGGATGAGGCCCTTGAGGCGCTTGCCGGGTATGATTGGCCGGGCAATGTGAGAGAACTCAAAAACGTCCTCGGAAGGGCCATGATCACCATGCGTCCGCAGGATACCGTCCTGGAACTGAAACACATTCCTCCCTTGACCAGTCAAGAAAAAGTCAGCCGGCCTCTTTCGGTCCGGTTACAACCTCTCGAAAAGGCTGTCGATGAAACGGAACGCGCTGCCATCACAGAGGCCCTCCGTGAAACAAATGGCAATCGCTCAAAAGCTGCAGCACTGCTCGAAATCTCGATACGAACTCTGTTTTACAAGATAGAGAAATTCGGGCTGAAATAATCCCGAAACCGGTTTTCTTCCGGACCCGAAGCCTTGACTGCCGCAAACAAGGGCAAGTCGCCCAGGTCCCCGATTTTTCGAAAACTTGACATCAATTCAATTCGGCCCTATATTTTCTATTAGATCAGGATAGTTGCAAAAGTCGTAAAACGTCCGTAGGGTTAAAAACAAACAGGTTGCCGGTATTATTGACGGCGGCCGGCGACGAAGCAATCTTAATGTCGGACAAGAAAGTGCAAGGACCGCATAATGTTCCCGGTAGGCAGACAATACACGTTTGCGCTCATCATTGTTTTTCTCCTGTCCGGTTGTATCAGGGTGGGACCGGATTTCCAGAGGCCGGAGAGTGTGGTTTCGCCGGACTGGATGGATGCCGGAGACGAGCGGGTGCGAAATGGGCCTGCGGACTACCGCGAATGGTGGAAGGCATTCAAAGACCCGGTGCTGGACCGGCTTGTTGACCGTGCATACAGGGAAAACCTCACGCTAAGGATTGCAGGGACGCGTGTGCTGGAAGCCAGGGCCCAGCTCGGCATTGCCATAGGAGGTATATTTCCGCAAACCCAGCAGGCTTCGGGTTCCTTACAGCATATCCGGACAAGTCAATCTGCTGCTCAGTCCATTCCTCCGTTCGAATATGGTGTAGATGAAATAGGGGTCAACGCAAGTTGGGAACTCGATTTTTGGGGAAGGTTCAGGCGGTCGATCGAGTCGGCCGATGCCACCTGGCTCGCCACAGTAGCTGATTACGATAATGCACTGGTCAGCCTTACGGCGGATGTTGCCAATTCATATATTTCGATCAGGACGCTCGAAAAACGGATTGCCATTGCCCGTGAAAATGTGGAAATCCAGAAAGAGAACCTGAAGATAACAGAAGCCCGGTTCCGGTTTGGCATAGTCACGCAGTTGGATGTGGAGCAGGCACAAACAGTGCTCAATAACACCCTTGCTTCCATACCCTCCCTGGAAAGCCAGCTGCGGCAGCAGGAGAATGCCCTGTGCGTACTGCTGGGAATTGCGCCCCGGGACCTTTCGGATTTAGTCAAAGGGACCTCGGAAATCCCTGTCTCGCCGCCCCGGGTAATTGCGGGCATTCCGGCTGACCTTCTCCGGCGCAGACCGGACATTCGGAGTGCCGAGTACCAGGCAGCTGCCCAGTCAGCCCTGATCGGGGTGGCCAAAGCTGACCTTTATCCGGCTTTCTCATTGAGCGGAATGTTCGGCTTTCTGTCAAGCAATGCCAATCGGTCTGCATCCGGACTTGCCGACATCTTTGATTGGAAAAACCGCATGTTCCAGATAGGCCCCTCATTCCAGTGGAATATTCTTAATTATGGCCGGACCACGAATAATGTTCGGGCGCAGGATGCCAGGTTCCAGGAATTGCTTATCACATATCAGAACGCGGTCTTGAAGGCGCAACAGGATGTGGAAGATAATCTGGCTGCCTTTCTGAGGGCCCAGGAACGGGCCAGGTATTTGGCCCGGAGCACTGCAGCTGCCAGGAATGCCCTTGATCTCGCTGTCAAACAATACCGGCAAGGCGCCAGGGACTTTACCGCAGTGCTGATCGCCCAGCAGAGTCTTTTGAATGAGCAGGACAACCTGGCCATTACCCTGGGCAGTATTTCGAGCGGATTGGTCGGAGTCTACAGGTCCCTGGGCGGGGGCTGGGAAATCCGTGAGGGCAAGGATTTGGTGTCCCTGGCTGTCAAAGAGGAAATGGCTAAACGCACTGACTGGGGCGAACTGCTTGCACCGGCATCATATAATCCTCCTGTATTGACCGGGCCCAAGCCCTTGATCCGGCCCCCGGATTGGTAACGACCTCGGAGGTGAAATGAAAATAAGCAGGATTGACTTTGTAAAAATTATTGTCTGCGCGGTTTTTTTTTGTTTTTTCGGAGATATCGCACAGACAATAATTTTACAAAGTCAATCCTGTTTATTTTCGTTCACCTCCGAGGTCAGCTAAGATTAAGGGCTTGGGCATGCGGAGGTTCTGTGATCCGGTGGGAGCAGTTCGCCCCAGTCAGTGCGTTTAGCCATTTCCTCTTTAACAGCCAGGACACCAAATCCTTGCCCTCAAGCAGAGCCAGAGCCCCACCAGGGACCTGTCGACTCCGACCGATCCACTCGAAATACTCCCCAGGGCAATCGCCAGGTTGTCCTGCTCATTCAAAAGACTCTGCTGGGCGATCAGCACTGCGGTAAAGTCCCTGGCGCCTTGCCGGTATTGTTTGACAGCGAGATCGAGGGCATTCCTGGCAGCTGCAGTGCTCCGGGCCAATACCTGGCCCGTTCCTGTGCCCTCAGAAAGGCAGCCCAGATTATCTTCCACATCCGTTGCGCCTTCAAGACTGTGTTCTGATATGTGATAAGCAACTCCTGGAACCTGAGTCCTGTCGCCCTAACATTATTCGTGATCTGGCCATAATTAAGAATATTCCGCTGGAATGAGGGGCCTATCTGGAACATGCGGTTTTTCCAAGCAAAGAGTGTCTGCGAGTTCGGATGCGGACCGGTTGGCATTGCTTGACAGAAAGCCGAACGTTCCGATCGGGGAGAAAGCCGGATAAAGGTCGGCTTTGGCCACCCCGATCTGGGCCGCTGGGCAGCTGCCTGGTATTCGGCCTCCGAATGTCCGGTCTGCGCCGGAGAAGGTCAGCCGGAATACCCGAAGTACCCTGGGCGGGAGACGGGGACATCGAGGTCCCGGGCTGAATCCGAAAGGTCCCCGGGCGCAATTCCCGGCAATACGCACAGGGCATTCTCCTGCTGCCGAAGTTGACTTTCCAGGGAGGGAATGGAAGCAAGGGTGTTATCGAGCACTGTTTGGGCCTGCTCTCACATCCAACTAAATAACTATGCCAAACCGGAACCGGGCTTCTGTTATCTTCAGGTTCTCTCTCTGGAGTTCCACGTTTTCACGGGCAATGGCAATCCGTTTTTCGAGTGTTATGATCGAAATATATGAATTGGCGACATCGCCTACGGCTAACCAGGGCATTATCGTAATCAGCGACTGTGGCGAGCCACGCAGCATCCGCCGACTCGATCGACCGCCTGAACCCTCCCCAAAAATCGAGTTCCCAACTTGCGTTGACCCCTATTTCATCTACACAATATTCGAACGGAGATGGCCTGAACAGCAGATTGACTTGTTCGGATATGTTGCACGGAACCCGAAGCCTCCTGGGTTTACGGAATATACACCCTATGGCGATGCCGAGCTCTGGCCCTGGCTTCCGGCACCATGCTGCCCTGCAATCCTTAGCGTGAGATTTTCCCGGTATGCACGGTCAACGAGCCGGTGCAGCCCCGGGTCTTTGAATGTCTTCCACCATTCGGGGTAGTCTGCAGGCCCATTTTGTACCCGCTCGCTCCGACATCATCCAGTCCGGCGAAACCACACTCTGCCGGCCTCTGGAAATCCGGTTTCACCCTGATACAACCGGACAGGAGAAAAACAATGATGAGCGTAAACGTGTATTGTCTGCCTACCGGGAACGTTCTGCGGTCCTTGCACCGCTCTTGTCCGACATTAAGATTGCTTCGTCGCCCAGGCCACCGGTCAATAATACCGGCAACCTGTTTGTTTTTAACCCTCGGACGTTTTACGACTTTTGCGACTATTGCCTGATCTAATCAAAAAATATTAGGGCCGAATTGAATTGATGTCAAGTTTTCGAAAAATCGGGGATTTATGAGCTTGCCCTTGTTTGCGGCGGTCGGGGCTCAGGTGCCGGAAGAAAACCGGTTTTCGGGATTATTTCAGCCCGAATTTCTCTATCTTGTAAAGCAGGGTTCGGTATCCGAGATTTCGAGCAGTGCTGCAGCTTTTGAGCGATTGCCATTTGTTTCACGGAGGGCCTCTGGCGGGGGCGCCGGTTCGGTTTCGTCGACAGCCTTTTCGAGAGGTTGTAACCGGACCGAAAGAGGCCGGCTGACTTTTTCTTGACTGGTCAAGGGAGGAATGTGTTTCCAGTTCCAGGGCGGTATCCTGCGGACGCATAGTGATCATGGCACGTCCCAGGACATTTTTGAGTTCTCTCACATTTCCGGGCCAGTAATATGCAATAAGGCCTGCAAGGGCCGCATCCGAAATACCACGCGCCTGACGTCCGAACTCCTGATTGAGCTTGAAAATAATATGCTCAGAGAGGGCCCTATATCTTCCCTACGTTCCCTGAGAGACGGAATGCGGATAGGCATGACATTGAGGCGGTAGTAAAGGTCTTCCCTGAAGGCACGGGATTGAACCTTTGGTTCCAGGTCTGCATTTGTTGCCGCGATTACCCGTGCATCTATGGGAACAGCTGTCGTACCCCCTACCCTTATTATCTCTTTTTCCTGGAGGACCCTCAGGAGTGCCGAGGGTACTGCTGATATCTCCTATTTCGTCAAGGAAAATCGTCCCTCCATTTGCCTCTTCAAAAAGTCCCTTTTCCTCCCTTCAACGCCCCGGTGAAAGCGCCCCTTCATAACCGAAGAGTTCGCTTTCGAGGAGGCTCTCCGTGAGTGCCGCGCAATTGACCTTACAAACTGCCCCCTCCTGCGCTGGCTTGCGTTATGGATGGCATGGGCGAAGAGTTCTTTCCCTGTCCCGCTCTCCCCTCTTAAAAGAACGGTGGCAGGGGTTTCAGCCGCCATCTCGCCTGTTCCTTTGCCCTATGACGGCAGGAACTGTCGCCGATAATGTCTTCCCATCTATAGCGGGCTTCCAAACGACGAAGCAATCTCTTGGCCTTTGAAAGTTCTTCGGTCAGGGCGATGATCTCAGAGATATCATGGATGACCCCGACGCTGCCCCGAATCTTCCCGTCGAAAAATATTGGGGCGACATTCACTATTACCTCTTTCTTGGCCGGCCCTACCTTCATGCGCACATTACGGACGGCCTTTCCTGTTTGGAGCACCTTCATATGCATGCTCTCTCCTTCGGCGATATCAACAGTGACGGGTTTGTCAATCACGGCGTTCCTGGAAAGTCCCGTGATGCGGGTATAGGCGGAATTTACGATAATGTTATTCCCCATTTCATCAGCCACGGAAATGGCATCTTGGGTTGACTCGATGATCGCCTCCAGAAGGCTTCTTGCCTTCCACAGGTCAGAAACCTGCCCGGCCAGCGTCTTGATCTCTGTGATATCGCGGAAGACGGCCACGGCCCCTATTACTGGCCTTCTTCGTTACGGATAGGGACTCTGTTGGTCAGGATAACTGTGTCCCCAACGTTTTGCTGGCGGTTCAGTTCAGGTTCTCCCGTGGCCAGCACAAAGTGCAGCCGGCTATTGGGGATGGCATCAACGGCGGGACGCCCGACGATCGCCTTAGCGCTCAGTCCGGTAATCCTTTCAGCCGCCTTGTTAAAAAGAGTGACGACGCCGGTTTCATTGACCGCAATCATGCCGTCGTGGGTAGAGTCCACAACGGTTTCCATCTCTCTTTTGGTGATGGAGTCCATCGGAGGAAATGATCAATGAATAATGATGAATGAACAATTGTGGAAAAGAAAAAGAATAAATTTCCTTAATTGTTCATTCATCATTATTATATTTCATTCTTCTTCTCTGCATCTTTGTCCCTCAGAAATCTGAAAAGCTTTTCCCATAGCGTCAATCTGCTTCCTGAAGCTTCTTGCTCCTTCCCGAAAACCTTATGATATCCTGGATAAAGTCAGGGGCCTCCGGGCCGTTTCGGGCAAAAAGCTCCCTGTTTGTCACCTTTGTACCCCTCAATTTTGTCTTTTTTCAGGCCGCTTTCGGATGTTTGGATCCTTCCGGACCGCAATCTGCCTGCCATTTTACTTA
>CAWCLI010000011.1:0-10541 GCA_963796345.1 Nitrospirota bacterium
TTGCGGCACTGCAAAAGGCGCCTAACACATACTCGCCGCTCAAGAATCCTGATAAGGCCGTTGCACGCAGAAAAATTGTGCTGGATGAGATGCTGTCCAGCCAATTCATAACGCCCAAAGAATATAAAAAAGCCATAGCCACGCCGCTTCCCGACAAGACCTGGTTCAGCCGACCATATGATGCCCCTTATTTCATGGAATTTATCAAGTCGCAGCTCTATAAAAAATACGGCGACAGGCTTTATACCGGCGGATTCCACATATACTCCACCATTGATGCAACGATGCAGCGCCTTGCAGAACAGGTATTAAAGAAGGGTGTACGCCAGGTGGAACTTCGGACCAGACCGGGAATACAGGGAGCACTGTCGTCATTGATATGGCAACGGGACATATCAGGGCAATGGTTGGGGGCACCGACTTCGGGCTATCTCAATTCAATCGTGCCACAATGGCATTGAGACAGCCGGGCTCTGCGTTTAAACCGTTTGTTTACGCAACAGCTCTCGACCAGGGCATGTCCTGCAACGACCGCATTCTTGACATGCCGGTCAGCATCCCGGACCCGGAAACAGGGGCCGCATCGTCACCCAGGAATGATCATGGGATGTATTATGGCGATGTTTCGCTCAAAACAGCTATCTCCCTCTCCCTTAATGCCGCAACCGCGCGCCTCGCACAGAATGTAGGTCTAAAAAAGATCTGCGAGACCGCTGCGCGTTGCGGCATACGGACCCCGCTGCGGCCACACCCGTCTATTGCCCTCGGTTCGTGTGAGGTGACGCTCTTAGACCTTACCGCTTCCTATGTCACCCTTGCAACGGGCAAAAGAATAGAGCCCCTCTCATATACCGCAATCAACGACAAAGACGCGAAGGTTGTTGAAAGCACTGTCCCGTCCAACACGATTGTTTTTGACCCATCCCTTGTGAAAAACATGAGAGAGCTTTTACGGGCGGTGATTGAAACAGGCACGGCGAGAATGGCGCTTTCAATAAACCGTACTGTCTATGGCAAGACCGGGTCCACCAATGATTACTCCGATGCATGGTTCGTCGGCTTCGATGACCATTTGGCAGTGGGCGTATGGATCGGCAGGGACGATCATACCACCATTGGCTATGTCGAATCCGGTTCCGAGGCCGCGCTTCCCATTTGGGTCGACTTTTATGAAAAAGGTCAAAGAGTGACGGTCGAAAAACCCACAATGCTACATAGAGAAGAGCCCTCTCGTCACTGCGGAGTACGAAAGTACGCTTAATTCCTCAGGACTTGAATGAGTAGCCGATGAACTTTGTACGAAACGTCTGTTTTTAGTTCAATCCATTCAGGTAAGCACTCGCCTGTCCGTGAATAGGCGGACTTACTTTCTCGGTAACGGTCCGGACAATGCGCTTCAGTTCATCCCGTACCTTTTCCCTGCAAATCCGGTTTCAACAAGCTCACATGCTGAAAGGTATTAAGCAGGCGTCCTGTCGTTGTTGCATTGATTGGAGCAAGTTCTATAACTGTATCGGCAACCCATCCGGTCCCCTGATCGGTCCAGACCATTTTGTTATTGGCCGCCATGGACATGAAAAGCGCCCTGCTCCACGTAGGTTGCGTAATATCAAAACCGGGACGTTTCTTTTCAGCCTTTATCATTTCAAAAACATCCTCCCTGGTTCCGCTCCCCACAATGCGAAGGTAATTGGCATACCCGCTCAGATGGGCATGCCAGTCCGAATATACTGCTTCA
Organism: Nitrospirota bacterium; assembly: GCA_963796345.1. Taxonomy (GTDB): domain Bacteria; phylum Nitrospirota; class Thermodesulfovibrionia; order Thermodesulfovibrionales; family Dissulfurispiraceae; genus JADFXI01. Next base: position 1,739 of record CAWCLI010000011.1, read on the forward strand.
AGGACCGGGCGCCTCTGGGGCGATGAACTGCGGTTAAGGGCAAGCAGCGCGGCTACCCTGTCCGAAGCTGTCGTGGCGGCTTTGAAGTGATCATGAATTACCGCATGGCTTTCAGCAGAATCATCAACCGCTATAAGATCGAGCAGGATGTTCTTCAGCATGCGGTCCTCTATCGCCTTCACACCTAAGAAGTCTGCGACTTTCCGGTCCCTCTTTGGCGGATTGCCGCTTCGAGGTTGTGTAGGTATCCAGGCCAACGAACAATTTCAGCAGTGAGTCCTTTATATCGCCGGTTCACTGCCAGCATCAGTTTTTCACGCGCGGCAACCAATTCCCGATACCACGCAGCATACGCACGGTCCATCGGCTGTTCGTCTATCCGCAAAAAATATGCCTTGAGCGCGGAAGGAATACTGCGGTCTGAAAGGATTTCACCGTAGAGCGACAGCCACCCGGTGGCTACAGTATTGTCAGGATTCGACAACAGCTTGATCCTTTCGTGATCAGTCAAGTTGCCGCATGGCATCCACGCGGTTATAAAGGTCAGGATCCAAACGGACCTGTAAAGACCTTGACTCCGGTGTCGCATTGTCATGCCTGAAAGTCCCATAAAGAGAATAGGCGCGGTTTATGGAAGCAAAGGCAGGGGCTTCCTTAATATTTTCCAGGGTCAGTTCCGCATCCTGCTCTCTTAGCTGAAACACCCTCTGAGTTCCCCTGATGTCGTGCCCGTTTTTGTCCACGAGGGCCAAAGCGACCGGCAGGTGAAAAGGAGATTGCCCCGGTTTCAATTCCTGATGGAAGGCGATCCTGAAGGTCCCTGACGACTTCTCATAATGCGTTGAAGCTGTCACCTTCGGGTAGCCCACTGTATAGAGCCACTCTTTCTTAAACTGCTCCAGCGACAGGCCTGTCGCTTCCTCAAAGCACTCAAAAAACTGGTCAGTCGTCGCGTTGCCATAATGGTAGCGTGAGAAGTACAGTGTTTTCCCCTTGCGGAAGTTGTCTGCGCCGATAACAAGCCGGAGCATCCTGATGACTTCAGCGGCCTTGACATATGTTACTCCGTCAATCAGCTCGTCAGGGTCGTTAAACCCTTCGCGGACAATGCGGCCCGCATGCCCGGCATCCTCGATAGCAAGCGGACCCAGAAGGGGATTGCGAATGCTGTCAACCTGAAAGAGACGAATGAAAGACGGGTTAAATATATCGGCCATAAACTGGCGTTCCACATCTACGGTATATGCTTCATTGAGCCAGACATCAAAAGGAGTATCCATGGTTGTCTCGCTGCCGCACTGATTGTGCTCGAACTCATGGACAATTACGGCATGAGCGTAAAGCAGGCCGGCATCCAGTGTATGTTCATTGATAAGCGCGGCATCGGTCACTATAGTAGTGTTGCCTGTATTCTCCATTCCTCCGAAATTCGATTTGTTCATGCAGATCGTACGGTAGGTGTCTCCGGTATATTCATAATCCTGTTTCTCCCGTATCCAGAGGACCGACGCTTTAAGTATTTCCATCGGAATGCGCACTTCGTCAACAGCACCGGGCGGGACGAGGTACTCAAGCCTGACTGTCCGGCCGGACGTATAGGTCACTGCATCCGCAAGGGTGTCCCATGTACCGGCACAAACTAAAAATAAATATGGGGCCATCGGGACCAAATTTTCAAAAGTGATGACCTGCCTGCCGGGACATCCCTGCTTCGGCACAGGCCTTCCTTCAGGGTTCCGATGACGGCTCACATTGCCATTACTGATCAGATGAGTATAAGCGCTGTCAGCCTCTATAGTGGTGGTCATGGTGCATTTTGCACGGCAATCATCGAAAATAGGCATTATCCGCTGAAATCCCCATTGCTGGCACTGGGAAATATATTGCTGCGGTCCGCCGGACGGCGTTGTGTCTTTGTAAATGCCTTCGAGTATATGGTCTGAAGGGAAGCAGCGGGTAAATGTCCTCACAAAGAACTTTTCCCCGGTTTTCATCATTCGGGGCAGTTTCACTATCAGCCTGTTCTTTTCCTGAAGGTATTCATACGGCAGCGCGCTTCCCTGCTCGTCATCCGGCCCCTTGCAGAATTCGATTGTTTTGACTTCGAGGCTGTTGGCATCAAACACGATTTCATCAATATCATGCCTGGCCGTCATTGCAAGACAATTGCGCGCTTCCACGATATCATCGCCGGCAAAATTAATATATATAGTCAGGTGATGCAATGTAACGGGCATAGGACCGAAATCCTCGCGTCTGTATTTAAACTGCCGGCTCTTTTCTGTTTCTGGCATAAATTATTTCTCCTTCGGTATATAGTAAAAGCAATAGTTACCCTATAATGTTATATTATTCGCGGTCTATTGACAATATCGTGCCGCCGGTATTAAAGTAATTACTCGAAAATGCAGCCTAAATCCATTTAAAACCTTTCGGTTGACTATGGATGCGGGGGAACCGTAGTATGGGGCGTATTTCTTATTCAAGAATAGGGCACTTCCTGGCCCGAGCCCGTCAGCTAACCTCGTAGGCATTTGGAAGGGCAATAGGCAGATGACAAAACCGCCTGCGTTGCCGGCGGTTTTTTTGTGCTCTCCTGTGTGCGCCCAAGGAGGAGTTAATGTCGCTCAAGCGATTTCTCATCGGCAACCCGATCGAATCAGTCAGGGAAAAACACGAACGTCTCAACAAACTCATGGGGCTTGCTGTGTTCTCTTCAGACGCGCTCTCGTCCGTGGCCTATGGGACAGAAGAAATCATGTTCGCACTCATTGTCGGCGGTACCGCCCTGCTCCATTATTCGCTGCCGATTACTTTCAGTATAGTTGTGCTTGTTGCAATTGTCGCCACTTCCTATTTTCAAACAATTCATGCTTATCCGTCCGGCGGCGGCGCATACATCGTTGCAAAGGACAACCTCGGAGAATATCCGGGAGTCATCGCGGGCGCTGCGTTGCTTATCGACTATGTATTGACCGTGACCGTCAGTATCTCCGCCGGTATCGAGGCAATTACATCCGCTTTCCCGGGACTGCGCCATCTGACAGTCCTGATGTGCGTGCTCGCTATAGCGTTTATTATGATAATTAATCTAAGGGGCGTGCGGGAGTCGGGAACTATTTTTTCAATACCGGTGTACGTCTTTCTTGGAAGCATTTTCCTTCTTATAGGCGTGAGCTTTGCAAAATCCTTTTCTGCCGTCCGTCCCGCACCGGCAGTATATCACGCAGCAGCTTCAAACGCGCTCCCGCTTTTCATCATCCTCAGGGCCTTTGCTTCGGGCTGCGCTACACTTACCGGGATCGAAGCCGTGTCGAACGGGGTCAAGGCGTTCAAAGCCCCCGAAGCCCGGAATGCCGGAATCACTCTCATGTGGATGGCTGTATTACTCGGTTTCCTTACTCTCGGCATCGCTTATTTCTCCGACTTTTACAGGATTTTGCCCAGTGAGAACGAAACAGTTTTATCACAGCTTTCCAGAGCGGTATTCTCCAAGGGAATTATTTATTATACGATTCAGTTCGCGACAGCCTTGATACTCGTCCTGGCCGCCAATACTTCGTTTGCCGATTTCCCGAGACTTTCGTCAATTATGGCAACAGACCGTTTTCTACCCCGGCAGCTCAGCAACCGCGGGGACAAGCTCGTTTTCTCCAACGGAATAGTTCTCCTCGCTTTCTTCTCCGCTTTTCTGCTGGTGATCTTCAGGGGCGACACGCACGCCTTGATCCCGCTTTACGCAGTCGGCGTTTTCACCGCTTTTACACTGTCGCAGGCAGGCATGGTGAAGCACTGGATCAAGTATAAGGGCACAGGCTGGATAAAAAGTATAGTTATAAACGGCGTCGGAACAGTTGCCACTGCAGTTGTTCTGGTCATTATTGCGGTCGAAAAATTCTCGCATGGGGCATGGATAGTTCTCGTAGCAATTCCCAGCCTGGTTATTTTGATGAAAAAAATCCACCATCACTACCTCTCTGTCGCCGACCAGCTCTCTGTAACTTCCTGTGAGATCGATCAGCCGGATTTCAAGCACCACTCCGTCATCATTCCCATATCCGGAGTGCAGCAGGCAGTAATCGGCGCGGTAAAATATGCAAAGGCCCTATCGAATGACGTGGTCGCCCTCTATGTGTGTCTCGACCCGGCTGAGACAAAAATCATAAGGGCAAAATGGGACGAACAGTGTTTGGGCGTGCCGCTTATTATTCTTGATTCGCCCTATCGCTCGATAAAGGAATCGCTTCTCGACTATATAGATGAAGTGCAGGACCGTTACAAAGACGGCGTAATAACAGTCGTACTTCCCGAGTTCGTGCCGTCAAAGTGGTGGCACCACCTGCTGCATAACCAGACGGCGCTCTTTATAAAAGGCATCTTGCTCTTTAAAAAGGGAACGGTTTCCACTAGCGTGCCCTTTCACCTGCAGCGGTAAGTCAAAGAGCTGCAATGTAGTTGACACTACTTGAGCGGATAGATAAAGTACGGTTAGGTCTCGCCCTTACATTATTAGCACCAAGTACTCCGCAAGAACTAACGATCACGAAAAACGCTCATTACCATTAGAAACTGCCAAAACCGCGCTCTTACCTCATGCTCGACCAATTGAAAAAAAGAGAATCAGAAGTCGGACTGCTCACCCTTGCATCCGAATTAAGCTCTGGAGAACGAGTGTTATACCTCGGTGATGTATTGGCCCGTTTCCCTGTCGCAATGCTCGAGGGGGGTGGGGAAATCCCTCCCTTTAAAAATGGGAAGTAAGGAGGGATTTATAGTTAACGTTTCCTTACTTGATGAACTACTCTCGCTCCCTTACCTTTTTATGCCTTTTGGGATGTGTGCCCAGTATATACCCCGTAACTGCGCCGGCAGCACCGCCTAATGCGGCACCGGCCCAAACACTTCCTCCGGCAATAGCCGTAATGGCAGCCCCTCCTGCAGCACCTATTGCCCCGCCACTTAGTGTTCTCTGCTGTCTTTCGCTCATGTCTGCACATCCGACAAATGTCAAAATAAGTAATACAATAAGCAATGTCGATATAATGCGTTTCATAATATATCTCCTTTCATTTCCTTCGTATTGTTGCGTCACTAATTATTCAAAGGCCGACCCCCGATGCCTGTTTTAATTTTCGGCTTTATCATGGTATCCCAAATAACGTGTATAACCGGCATATCAACATCATCAGGATGGGCTGCATAATATTTGTCTACAGTACTGACAATATCGTTTATCGGTATGCCGGCCATTGCTTCACTCGCCTTGCTTACAAAAGTGTCCCTTTTCAACTCAGGGTGCTTATCCATGATCTCCATCTCAAGGTTAATAATATGACCGGCTCCCCAGATGAACGCCACTTTTTCATCCATAGTCATTTTTTCCCACGTCTCGCCCCGCAGTACATTCATAACGACAGGACCTTTTGCTTTCTCGCTGATACTTTCGGCTGTTGCTTTTCCGCTACTCAACGAGAAAACCAACAGGGCTATAATTGCTGCAAGGGACACCATGATCGATAAGATCGACAACTCTTTTCTTTTTCTCATACATCCTCCCGTTGAGCGTAATCGTATTGTCTACTTAGCTCTGACTTATGCATCAGTGATTTTAATCAGATATTATCACCCGAAAAATAAATGTCAAGCATCTGCGCTTGTTTTCTTTTCATCGAGTGATATAATTGACCTATATCTTCCGGTTTAACCTTCAGGGACGCATTTAGTAATGAAAGCCTCAAAGGAGGGTCTTTGGCAAGGAAAATAACGATCGCGATTTTGGCCGTTATATTAATAGGCGGTGCGGGATGGTATTACTTCACCCAGACCAGCTCTACTGTGATCGAGAAAATCCTCAATAATCCGACTGGATTTGTCGGAAAAACGGTCACTATCGAAGGAGAAGTGACGGACCGCACAGCATTTTTTAATATTGTCAAATTTTATAAAGTAAAAGACCAGTCAGGAGAAATTACCGTTGTAACCAAAAGCAGAACTTTGCCTAAAATAAAGTCAACAGCACGGGTAAAAGGCAGGATAGACGACTTATTCCCAATAGGTGACCAGAAGTTGACGGTTTTTGTAGAGGAATCCGTTGAAGAAAAAAACGTGAATAAGTAAGGAGGCCGGCATGGAATTTCTATGGTTTATTTTAATCGGGTTGGCTGCCGGATGGTTGGCCGGGCAAGTTATGAGAGGCGGCGGATTCGGCTTTATCGGAGACATAATTGTCGGGGTGATTGGCGCTCTCCTCGGTGGTTTTCTGTTTGGCTCTGTAGGCGTTGCTCCTATGGGGCTCTTCGGCAGACTGGTAGTAGCGACCATCGGCGCAATAGTCCTGCTATTTCTCTTGCGTCTTATCAAACGTTAGCCGGGATAGGCGAGCATTATCATCCACAACATCTTGAAAAAAGCAAATAATATGAAAAAAGGAAACTGTCAAATCTGTCGTAGACTCCCCCCAAAATTGTTTAATTAATGTTCTTGGAAGCGCTATAATAAATTATGAACAAATTATTTAAAAAATCGAATCCTGATTTGGTATTAACTGCAGTGGTCACCTGCAAGGAGGTATAGCAATGAACTACGGGCTGAAAAAAATGAATGTTATTTTGCTTGGTATTACAATGCTGATCTTTATGGTATCGTGTGCCACAGCCGAACCGACTTCCAAAACGTCATCCGAGGCACAGGGACTTGTCGACAGGGCACGGGTCACATTCGGGGAGTTCATGAGGGATGAGCAATACACATGGTTCCACGATCACCTCAAGGAAGCACGCGCTCTCCTGATTTATCCGCAGGTAATCAAGGGCGGATTTTTCATTGGGGGTTCGGGCGGGACCGGCGTCCTGGTCGTAAGGGGACAGGGAACCTCGGACTGGAGCCAGCCGGCATTCTATACCATAGGATCGGTAACTCTCGGCCTTCAGATCGGCGGCGAATCGGCACAAGTGATCGTGATGGCAATGAGCCAGAAGGCTGTCGATTCTCTATTAGCGTCATCAGCCAAACTTGGCGGAGACACTTCAGTGGCGCTGGGCCCGATTGGAATAGGGGCTAAAGGCAACATAACCGCAGATTTTATCTCTTTTGCCAAAAGCAAGGGCCTCTATGCCGGGATTAACCTGGAAGGTTCTGTCGTCGAGGTGAGAGACAGTTTAAATGAGGCTTATTACGGCAGTAAAGTACGCCCTGTAGATATTGTTGTAAAAAAGACGGTCAGCAACGAAGGATCTGCTGAACTCAGGGCTGCACTGAGTCAGGCAGTGAAATAGTGAGCTTATGAATCTTCAAGGACTTGTGCGGCTGGAGGATAATCCACGGTCCCCAGCCGCTTCCTATGATCCATCATTATCAATGTTCCCTTCTTTCTCCTGACACATCATCCGCAGTCCTTATAAGAGTGTTGAAATCTGCTCACAGGAAACGGATAAACAGATGAGCAAACCATTCCTTAATTCTGGGCAATATAGGCCTTTCTTTCCACTTCTCAGGTGTAATCTCAACAGATTTCTCAAGATCGTCCGCGAAGATCATTTCCATTTCATCTGCAAACTGCGTGCTGATGATAGCCGCATTTATCTCGTCATCTCTCAAAGAGCTCCACAAATCCAGATTGGCTGTTCCGACAGTCGCCCATACGCCGTCGATGACACCGGTTTTAGCGTGCAATATAGTACCTTGGAATTCGAATAATTTTACTCCCGCCTCCAAAAGTTCTGAATAATCATACCTGCCTGCATGGACCGTAAAATCATTATCGCTTTCTCCGGGAACTATTATTTTAACATCGACTCCGCGTTGAGCGGCTTTTTTCAGAGCAGTCAGGGTCTGGGCATCAGGCACAAAATAACCGTTTGTAAGATGAGCATAAGTTTCAGCGCTATCCAGGGCAGAGATATAAAGAAGAAAATTCATCCGTTTCAACTTTCCCGGCGAACTGGCAATTACCTGTATAAGGTCGTTTCCTCTCGGCTGGAGCTGCGGAAAATAATTTCTTTCCCTCAGTTGCGGGCACTTTTCTCTTGTCCATGTATCCATGAAAAGTTTCTGGTATTCGGCCACAGCAGGTCCTTCGATCCTGACATCGGTGTCGCGCCAGGACAGTTTGGCCTCTTCGTCTTCGCCTGCGATTCCTGACAACCTGCCCGAATATTCGTCCGTGAAATTGACGCCTCCCGTAATAACGAGTTTGCCGTCTACAATAATAATTTTGCGATGATCGCGGTGGAACACTGCCGCCAAATTATTGAGCGGGTTGAACTCGAGTGTCTGGATGCCTGAATCACGCAAATGCTTGAAAAAATCAGGAGGGGTCCCTATGCTGCCCAAGTCGTCATAAATCAGGTTCACCTGGACGCCTTGAGACTGTTTTTTTAAAAGCAGGTCGGCAATTCTTTTTCCCACTGTGTCATCATTGAAAATAAAAGTTTCGATATTGATGTTATCATTGGCATTATCAAGCGCATCGGCCATAGCATCGATGGCTTTATTATCTTTGATCAGTGTTACTTTATTACCGTTTATCAGGGGTTCTCCACTTAAAAATTCCATTACCTCCTGGTGGCGCTGCAAGATGTTCGTGGGTTCAGCCTTATGCTCCAGGCGTTTAATGATGGCTTCGGTTTTCCGAGGGGGCAACTGCCCTTTGGCGCCGACTATTTCCGGGGAAGCGCCTGACACCGGCGCCTCTTCCATAAGGGACTCTGCATTTGGAAGTGTCGCGCATGCCCACAAACTTTGCAGACAAAAGAACAATAAGAGCGTGGAAAACGCCTTTCTTGTCATTCTTATTCCCATTCAA
>CAWCLI010000012.1:0-170345 GCA_963796345.1 Nitrospirota bacterium
AATCTTAACAAAGTTTTATATATATTCTCTGAAAAGTATCTTTGCATAGCTTTTCCCATAAAAGAATAAAATTATCCTGCTTGCCAGCAAAAAAATGGAATAAATAATCAGCGTTGCATAACTGATTTTAACCGCAAGCACATTTTGGTAAGCATATGCAAAAAATATAATATTACAAATTGAGAAAATAATTCCGATGAGAGAGCCGCCAATGGCGTTCCTCATCACTCCATATTCGATATTATGTTGAAGCAAAAAAGGGTTTCCTTTCAGCTTTTTACGGATTAGTGCCATGGTTTCTGCAATCCTTACCCGGGCGAGATGCTCATTAGTCATTTCTTCTTCCTTAGTTGGCCAGCGAATTCCAAAATCAGTAAGAACCTTCTCTCTGATTTTTATCTTGAAATCATCACTAAATGTATCATCCTTGTATAACATAAATTCTGTTGTAGGCATGGCTTTTTCTTCTTTGAAATAGAGCCGTTCAAAAATATTTTTTCCAATTAATCTGCCCGCTTCAGATAGAAAGTAAAGGCATATTGTCGATATGGTAAGATTACTAAGAACTTTTGCGCCTAATATCTTACCAACAAATTGCGAAAACTCCTCGCTGATGTAAAAATGATTAAAGATCATTATCGGAACTGCAATTGTGGGAATTGCCGGTAATATTCTTGCCTTAAGTTGATATGAGTCAAACTTCATGCCGAATCTTCATCCTCCTACGGTATTTATTTGTCTCTATCACGAGCCAAAGAACAGGTGCGATATTTCTTTTATTGAAGTCCTGATGTTAAGGCAACAAGCACTCTGTTTGTCTCATTTCACCTACAAAGCAGCTTGACCTGCCATCTCCGGCAATCATCATTACGGAAGGTAGCCCATCGCGATTCATCAAATCAGTAAGCCATGAAAAAACTAGCATATCATCGGTACTAGGCGTTGTATCGCGTCCAGGATGAGAATGCCACTCGCCAATATACTCAAGCATATTATAAGTTTTACCGGCAATCTCTTCTACCTGACTGCTCAGGCCCTGACATCCACGTATATAAAGTACAGGCCACTCTTTACTATCTGGTGGTGAAGGTACTGTGTCAACTATATATATAAATCTTCTTTCTAAATCAAAAGCTCCTATTAAAACACCCCCAGTCTCGTTTGGCATTTTTTCAAGTCTCAACCGTTGAAGCTTCTTAAGAAATATCTCGTCTATTATTATTTTCCAATCGCCTATGTCCTGATGAACCACAACTGATGTAGCAACATCGATACGATGAACGTTCCCTAAAGTATCTGATCGCCATACCACGATTTGTGCTTCATTTGATTTAAATGCCTCTTTCAGAGCACGACTTCCGACAGCGGCATGCAACGAGACAAGTTCTTGTGGGAGGGTGACGGTAATGTCACGACAAGATTGGCCATATCGTCTTCTACCCACAATCGGCCTAAAATGATCTTTAAGAGATTCTGCGCATGCAACAGCCCTATAGTATTGCATCTCAAGAACATCTAGTTTTTTTGTTCGTGCTGCATCCTCCGATAGCAAAACTAAATCCTCGCCTGTTGGATTTAGGAAAAGAGAAATGCGTTTCGCGGGGGATTTTATATCAAGGGCAAGGTATCTGGCTACAGTTTCTGAAGCTGACATGTCAAGTATATAATCCGTAGTTTCAAATGCTTTATAAATTTCATCCGAGTGCTTGCCGGGCTCCATAACATTAGCTGGGATAGAAGAAAAAAGCTTGCAGTCCTGTATTAGATGTCCAGCTACGGAGGCAACTGCATCCGCCTTATTACAACCTATCCATGAATAATCCAGTGCATGTCTTGTGACATTATGAGGCATTAGTAAATCGTGATCAACAAGCTTCCATGTGCCAAAACCGCTCCTCGCACAATTAAGTACTACCTGAGATCCTAAGGCCTCCTGTCCCGATTGCAACAATCTTCGGGTCTATAATTTCTGAAAAACCATTTAGGTTCGATGCCATTTCCCTTGTGAGGTGAAATGATGGATTCAAGAGAAAAATAAGTTCGTTCTCACCCTTTTTGGTATTGTCCCCTGGAATGAGAGGGCAAATATACCCCCCTTTCAAATCCCAAATACCTAATTTCATGCCAATTGCCTCAATAATACTTTCAGTAAGAAAGACCCAAATATCTGAGGACTCGATCTTTGTTTCCCCTTCACGCGTTTTGGGACATATAAATACCAGCGCAAGGCGACACTTATGAAAAGTATCTCCTTTTTCACGCTTCTCCCACCACGCTTTTAAACGCCCCCTCAGTTCAGCAATCAAGTCTAATCCTGTTAATCGGCATGCAAAATTGACCCACTTTAGGGGGTAATCGGCGTCCAAAATTGACCCACCTCAGCATAACCTGCACTCTATCTGGAAATAACTAGAAAGAGGAGCAAACGAAAGGAGATGCTGATAGTGGAAACAATCCGTAAGATTCGATGCGCGTACCACCGGGACAGGAAATCGATTCGGCAAATAGCCCGAGAGTTTAAGCTGTCCCGCAATACAGTCAAGAAGGTAATCCGGAGCGATGCCACCGAGTTCACGTATGATCGGAAAGATCAACCTCATCCGAAGCTTGCCCCATATCACGAGTTGTTATCTGAATATCTTGCAACAGATGCCACGAAACCGGACCGGGAACAACGGACTGCCATCTTGTTATTTGAGGAGTTGCAGCGTCAGGGATTTGAAGGTGGATATGACAGTGTACGGCGGTATGTTCAGAAGTGGCGCAAGAGCGAGGGAGGCAGGAAGGTAACAGCATACATACCGCAGAGCTTCGACCCTGGGGAAGCATTCCAGTTCGACTGGAGCTATGAACAGGTTGAACTTTGGGGTGTTGTCGTAACAGTAAAGGTAGCCCACTTCCGACTCTGCTACAGTCGGATGCCGTTTTGCGTTGCCTATACCCGAGAGAGTCTTGAGATGGTGCTTGATGCCCATGTTCGGGCCTTTGAGTATTTTGGCGGCAGCTGCCGCAAGGGTATATATGACAACCTTAAGACGGTTGTGAGCAAGGTGCTAATGGGAAAGGACCGGATCTTCAGCCGGCGTTTTCAGAACCTCTCATCGCACTATCTGTTTGAGCCTGTAGCCTGCACCCCGGCAGCGGGCTGGGAGAAGGGACAGGTAGAAAGTCAGGTCAAGTTCATCCGCAAGCGTCTCTTCGTTCCCCGTTTGAAGTTCTCCGACCTCGACGAGCTGAATCAATGGTTGAGTGATCGCTGCCGGATTATAGCTGCCGGCCATAAACACCCCGAGTTCAAAGACGGCACCGTGGCAGAATACTTCGCCAGGGAGAAGCAACAGCTGCTGGTTCTGAGTTCTCCGTTTGACGGGTACAAAGAGACACCGGTTCGAGTATCGACTACGGCACTGGTTTCATTTGACCGCAATCGCTACAGTGTCAATGCTTCAGTTGTAGGCAGGACAGCCATGATACGGGCATATGCTGATCGTCTCGTCATTGTCCATGATGGTAACGTAATCGGAGAACACCGCCGACAGTTTGGCCGGGACAAGATAATCTACGATGCCTGGCACTATATTGAGGTACTAAAGCACAAACCTGGAGCCCTGCGTAACGGTGCTCCCTTTAAGGAATGGATACTGCCTGAACCTCTCATAGAGATAAGACAACTACTCAGCAAGAGCCCTGATGGCGACCGACAGTTCGTCGGGATACTGAGTGCAGTATCAAGCTATGGGCTGGATGCTGTGGTTACGGCATGTTCCGAAGCACTTTCTGCCGGCGTGGCCAACAGAGATGTAATACTTAACACCCTGTCCCGCACACATGATGACCCTGAAATATCCGACTACGAGATCCCACTTCATCTGCCTGAGCTAAAGACCCTGCCTATTGCTAACTGCAGCCGTTATGACGATCTTCTGACGGGAGGTGATCATGCTACGAGATAAACTTCTGGAAGCGATGGAGAGCTTGAAGCTGTATGGCATGAAGAGTGTCTTTGACGAGGTGTTGGCAGCCAGCATAAAGCAGCGACGCACTCCGGAGAAGATACTGTTGGATCTTCTGGAGGCTGAACTGGGGGAGCGGACTGCCCGGAGCATACGCTACCGCCTTGGACAGGCAAGGTTCCCTGTAGACAAGGACATAGACCGCTTTGAGTTCAGTTCATCTCCGGTCAATGAGGCCCAGATCCGCTCGCTTTACCAAGGTCAATTCCTCTCGGCAAATAGCAACGTTATCTTCGTTGGAGGCACTGGTACGGGCAAGTCTCACTTGGCGATAGCCATAGCCCGTCAGGCAATCAAAAATGGAAAACGAGGACGCTTCTTCAATGTGGTCGATCTGGTCAATCAGCTTGAACAAGAAAAACTGGCAGGACGTGGCGGCAAGCTGGCGGATAGCCTAACACGGCTTCATGTCGTTGTGCTTGATGAATTGGGATATCTGCCGTTTTCGAAAAACGGTGGACAACTCCTGTTTCATCTGATATCAAAGCTCTATGAGCGAACCTCTCTGCTCATAACTACCAATCTGACCTTCGGAGAATGGCCCCTGGTCTTTGCAGATAACAAGATGACTACTGCGCTTCTGGACAGAGTCACCCATCATTGTGATATCATCGAAACAGGTAACGAGAGCTGGAGAATCAAGACCAGAAACTCTAAGAAAAACTAACCGCTGGGGTGGGTCAAAATTGGACGCCGATGGTGGGTCAATTTTCGACGCCGATTAACACCTTTGCTTTTAATTCTCTTTTCAGTTCCTCGATCTGTGTCTGATATTCAGCAACCCTGGCCTTGAGATCATTTACGTTTATGCGTCCCGAAACCTCTTTTATGAACATTCTCTGTTGTTTCGGGTCAAGCTCCGTAAAACGCATCAATACTTTTATGTCGCTATCTCTGCGGAACAGTGCCTTGACTGACTCCCTTAATTCGGGGATGACATTTTCGATAAGCGTATTGAATTTGCGCTCACGGATTTCGTTTAGGTAGATATCTCTTTGCGTGATAAACTTTTCACGCTCTTCGTCGGTAAGACTCCTGCGGCATATCTCAAGATCGTATTTCAAAATAGATACTGTAGGGTCTTCATCATCTACGACAAAGCAAGGTATCTCTCTATTGCCGAGTTCGTTGCTCAGTTCCCATCTGTTACGGCCGTCGATAATCTTGAACAAGTCATCGTCCACCTGTTCCACCAGTATCGGATATATCACCCCTTTTTCTTTTATACTCAGCCTGAGTTCTTCTTTTATAGGTTTTGGTAATGCCGGCATCGGCTGGTCCGATATCGTAATTTTTTTAATTTCAATCTTTCGGAATTCCATCTTCTCATCCCCTTAGTGGTTTGAAACTGCCTGGGCAGTTCTTTATTTCTTATTCGTGTCGTTATTTTGTTTCATTGTTGAAACATTATTGCGACATTCAGCCAATTCTGTGTTTATCTTGACGGAGGCCCTTAGTGTTGTGCCCCGTTTAGTGCCACTCACAAGAAGCCCCTGCTTCTTGAGCCTCTGGATCTGTCTTTTTGAAATAACCAACTCTGTCGCCGCTTCAGCATCGGGCATTTCAAATACGTAATCACTTTTTTCTTTATCTCTCCAGTGCAGAAACTCTATATACTCAGCCTCGGTACCGAACACGGAATTAGGGGCTATGTGATAACTCGAATATTTCTGTTGCAGCCTCGATGCCTCACTGAGTTTTCTGGATATAACGTTCTGTCGGGAGCGAACGAATCTACGGTAAGCCGTGACCCTTGGGATTTTCAAATATCTGGACGAGTTCGTCGAATTTGATCTCGTCGAAACAGAACAGATACGAGTAAGCGTCAGGGTTCACGAGTTGACAACTGACAAGATCATCGTGAGAAACCTTGCCTCGCTTTATCAGTAAGTCCAGTTTAGATTGCACCGAATAAGCACCCCGCTGCTACTTTTCTCATGGCGGCGACACAATCTTCCTTGTCAAAACCAAGCATTCGACTATCGCCGAGTTCCCCGGCATCCATATCTTCATCGTCATATGTCTTGATTGTTACAAGCGTCATTTCCGGAGTGAATGTATGACCGGTAAGACGAAGACGTTCCTTGTTTTTACGAAACTCTTTTTCGAGCATAGTCCCTTTGAAAACTGCCTTCCCTGTCATAAATACTCCATTGGATTTCATTGCAGTCTGCAAGATTGTAAACCTTTTTTTGAACCAGCCAGTAAGCGTAAGTTGAAAGCTTCATCCTCGTGCTGCCGTTAATCAGGGACAAATATTCGGCGAGATCTTCCTGCACTTCGGTATCTGCCGCCATCCGTCCCGTTTGCTTATATTTGCAGTAGTCTGTTTCGGCCTGGATACAAGCGGTGTAAGCTTCCTGATGGTAGTCGGCGGGTTCATAAGCCCTGTTAAAGTTTTTGACTTTGTTAACCATTTTTTCGATGTTGTCCTTCATGTCCGAATATAGCCTATAGGCTTCTTCGGCGATCTCAGTGTTTGTTTTTTCATAGACTTCTGAAACATTCATTGAAAATTTGGACGCGAAAATGCACAAGCCGCAAGGTGGTTGGGAGCGCCATCTCCTTCTTAATAGTTAAAGCTATCAGTCTGATGTAAAACAGAGCAGTTCCGACAGCTGGTCAAGACCGGATTTCTCTGCAAACCGGGAAAGTTAATCAATAGAGGAACAAATCCCTCTATTTTCTTTAACATTACCGTCTACGATTTCGACATCAGGGATAATATTACTTCTCCGGGTAACAGCTAAAAATCGCAAATAATGGCAGACTCGCCGGAACGGCTGATCAGGCGTGCACCGAAAGCAGCATATAAAGGCGGATAAAAACATTAAAATTTAATTATATCAATGATTAAGGAACAATTTCCATACAACTAAGAGTTGTGATGCTCTTTGCAACATTTAAGGACAATTACGATTCAGGAGGAATCCGGCCTGCTAACGGCATTTTTCAGTGCTATTGCTCTTATTTTGACCCTGATTAGTAATACAGATGAACTGGGTTATGACCAAAACACCGATACAAATATCCCCTCCAAGAGGAGCAGTATTCACGGCAACCATGGAAAGAGAAAAATTAGTAGACATAGGAGCATTAGCAGATCATCTGGGAGTTCAACAATCAACTATTTACTCCTGGACTCATTACCGAAAAATACCATTTTACAAGACAGGCAGATTAGTGCGTTTCAAGATTTCAGAGGTTGAGGCCTGTTTACTCTCACTGCCTCAAACCAAGCCGCAGCAACAATCGCAGCCCCCAGGACGAGATTCACGTAACAAAGATCAGATAAGACATCACGGGAAAGACAGTAAAGTCGATCGTCTCATTGAAATGGCGATGAAAGAGGCAGGGATAAAAAATACCGTGTTATAACCCTACACCGAAGACGACGAGGCCCGGACGACCTAAAAGAGAGCTTTCCTATCGCCTAAATCTGTTATAATTTCCGCAAGACTTTCGTTCTTTGAAAACAGGAATACCCAAGGTCTTGCGGGATCTCAAAGGAGAAAAACCATGAGACCACGCAAGAGGAAACAAAATGAGGGCCTATATTTAAGGGGTAAAATGTGGTGGATGAACTTCACTGATACAGAAGGAAACCACCACCAGCGCAGTACCGGGACATTCGATTTGGAGACGGCGGGAACGATTTTGGAAAAATTGAAAGCTAAAATCGCGTTGAACCTTTGGCACCCGGAACAAGAGGAAAAAAGGCCGGAGTGTACATTCAGGGAGCTTGCAGAGCAATACAAAGAGTATAAGATATCACGACTCAAAGGAAAGCATTCTATTGACAACGAGGCCTGTACCCTTAAAATGCTGGTAGCCAAATTAGGTAAAATCGAATTAGGCCTTATCACCACACAGCGCCTTGAACAGCTTCAAACTGATATGTTAGCAAAAGGCTTAGCTGCTGCTACGGTCAATCGGAAGTTTGATATTCTAAATAATATGTTTACTAAAGCTGTTGACTGGGATATGGCGGACGAATCAATCCTGAAACGCGCCCGGAGGGTTAAAGACCTACCCATGCACAACAGGCGCTTGCGGTATCTTTCCCGGGAAGAATGTCAGACTCTTATCAATACCAGTGATCCGCATCTCACACCGATCATTATTACTGCGCTGAACACAGGGATGCGAAAGGGCGAGATACTTGGCCTGACGTGGGATAATGTAGACCTGAAGCACGGCTTTATTCTGCTGGATAAGACGAAGAATGGAGAGCGCCGTGAAATACCTATCAATAGCGGCTTGAGAGCCACACTCCAAGACATTACAAGGCGCTTGGACGTGCCCTATGTCTTCTACGCTCCATCCACCGGTAAGCCGTATGGAAACATCCGAAAGAGCTTTGCATCTGCCCTGCTAAGAGCAAAGATCCATGATTTCAAGTTCCACGATCTTCGCCATACTTTCGCCTCTCAACTGGTCATGACCGGCGTAGACATAACTACCGTGTCAAAGCTCTTGGGTCACAAGAGCCTGACTATGACTTTAAGGTATGCGCACCTGTCACCGGCGCACAATGTTGAAGCGGTCAGGAAATTGGACATGTTTTACACTCCAAAAGCGCAGCAAAAACAATCAGGAAGTGGTTAATTCTTACAATTTTCTTACAGTGCCAGAAATTAGGTTGACGGTCGTAGAAAAAACAGATTATAATACAAATACTTGGGCGGTTAGCTCAGCTGGGAGAGCATCACGTTCGCAACGTGGGGGCCGAGGGTTCGAATCCCTTACCGTCCATTTTCTTTCCTGCGGTATTTTCAGAAGAATTAAATGAGTAACGTGGGGGGACGTTGTTAACTCGGTCAACCAAGGTTAGAATGATGGCAAGGTCTATGCTTTTATGCCGCTTTTTCGCGGTGCTTTAGTTTTGAAGCAGGACGGCTTTTTAGATGCAACTTTATACCATTCAGTTTTTTTGTCTTCCTCTGTGATTTCCCTGCCGCCAAGACTTTTGATGTGAGCAACAATTTTCTTTACTGTTAATTTATCCTTAGCCATTGTTTAAACCTCTCTCTGTAAGATTCGTAATTGTCGTTTATATCATCAATTGCCATTGTAAGCGCCTGCTCGTTACTAAGATAATGATACCATACTTTTCGTGCAACATGCCCGGCCAAATCTAGCACATCCTTATGGGGGCTGCCATGCGCGCCATCGTAGCGGATCACTTCATAGCTGTGGCTGTGAATGTCGCATATTAGCTTTACGATAAAGGATTCCACCCTTCCACGCTCGGTTCCAAATTCAACAAAAATCCTGTCGTCGTTTGTAAGCGGAATAGTAAATTTTGTTTCCATGGTCGGCATTATTATAGCATGCGGGGCTTCTAGGGATGTAAGATTGGTAATACTAAATAGTAGTATTTGACAATCCTCCTAACATAGCTTATTATAATAGGGCAGGAGGTGATATTTATGAGTCTTATCAAAACATCTGTAACCATTCCGGATGACATCTACAAACAGGCAAAAGAGGAGTCCGGGAATTTAAGTGAACTTGTTACTGAGGCACTCAGAGAGCATCTCAGAAGGAAAAAGGTGGAAAAGGCTGCAAGAAGCTTTGGATCCTGGGAGAAAAGAGAGAAGAGCAGCATTGAGATAGTCAACGATCTGCGGCAGGAAGAGGCGAGAAAATATGCAGACCGTTCTCGTTGATACCGATGTGGCAATAGACTTCCTTCGGGGCGTTCCATACGCCAATGATCTGGTACTGCAATTGTGGGAGGAAAATGCCGCTTATCTCAGTGTTCTTTCCATATACGAACTTTATGCCGGGATGAGGGGAAATGAGAAGAAAAGCACTGAGGCTTTCATTGATGCCTGTAATATCGTACCCCTCACTCTTGACATAGCAAAAAAAGGCGGCGAGATGTACAGCCATTATAGAAAAACCGGTATAACTATCACATCCATTGATTGTCTGATCGCTGCTACTGCACTTATGAGCAGCCTGAAGATAGCGACCCGGAATCTTAAGCATTATCCTGAAAAAGGTCTGGTTTTAAAAATCAAAGCACTTCAGTAAGGCTTTGTCCATAAAAAACCGAGTTTATTCTTGCAGATGCCTTCGCACTCATTCTCGAATCCGGCAAAGCCTAGCCCGCTTTTAATAAGTTTGACCAGCGTCATATTCGCGCTGATGCCTTCCATCTTTGCCCTCGTTCTTATCGCCTCTAATATGTCATCGTCCAGTCCTCTTATTGTCATTGTTGCCATAACCATCTCCTTTTACTTTTAAATTACCGGATTCCAGATGGGATGTAAAGGTAATAGTCACGTCTTTACGCGGTAAAAATCACACCGGGATATAGATTGTTCCTGGTTCCTGTGCTAACCTATATCATTACGCAAGGTGTCGAGCAGTCAGACCACAGTGCTTCAGCTCATTCTCGCAAGGCATCCAGCCTTGCTCCGAGGCTGTTGCAGCCTGTTCAGCCATCCATGGCGTCTCAGGCTGCAAAAGTCCGCTTCAGCACCATGTCCTGCCTGCTCTTGGATAGCATTTACTAATAATACTGACTAAAGTTAAACAAAAAGGGGGGTTACACAGAACTATGAGAGTTTTTGAGATTAAAAACGCCTTTGGCATTGATAACCTGGCGCTTTCAGAGCGGCCTGAGCCATTGCCCGGGCACGGACAGGTAGTTGTGAAGGTCCGGGCGGTGTCTCTCAATTACCGCGATCTGCTCGTTGTAAAAGGTCTCTATAACCCTAAGCTGCACATGCCTCGCATTCCCTTCTCGGACGGAGCAGGAGATGTCGTAGCTGTAGGCGAGGGTGTCAAACGCGTTAAGATGGGCGATCGCGTTGCCGGTATCTTTATGCAGGACTGGTTGGCAGGCGATCCGACCGATGCCAGGGCCAAATCGGCCCTGGGCGGAGAAATCGACGGCATGCTGGCCGAGTACACAGCACTTCATGAAGATGGCGTAGTGCACATTCCGGAACACCTTTCTTATGAAGAAGCTGCCGCATTACCCTGTGCGGCCGTCACTGCCTGGCATGCAGTGATCGAACGCGAGCTGAAGGCCGGAGCAAATGTGCTCGTACTCGGTACGGGCGGCGTCTCATTATTTGCCCTGCAGTTCGCGAGAATAGCCGGAGCGCGGGTAATCATCACTTCCGGCAGCGATGAAAAACTCGCCAGAGCAAAGAAGCTTGGAGCGGCGGATTGCATCAATTACAGGACCGTACCGGATTGGCACAAGCGTGTTCTGGAGATAACAGATGGCGTGGGCGTGGACCTCGTTGTGGAGGTAGGCGGGGCCGGCACCCTGCCTCAGTCAATCAATTCAGTCCGCAGGGGAGGACTGATAAGCTTAATAGGTGTATTGACAGGAACTGCCGGGCAGATAAATCCTCTCCCGATCATAATGAAGGGCATCCGCGTGAAGGGAATCTTCGTCGGCTCGCGTGAGATGTTCGAAGCCATGAACCGTGCTATCAGACTCCATCAGCTTCATCCCGTCATAGATCGTGTTTTCCCCTTTGATGAGACCAGGGAAGCCCTCCGCTACATGGAGAGCGCTGCGCACTTCGGCAAAATATGTATAAGGATTTAGCCCATATCATTCATAGAGTGTCGAGCAGTCAGGCCACAGTGCTTCAGCTCATTCTCGCAAGGCATCCAGCCTCGCTCCGAGGCTCTTGCAGCCTGTTCCGCCATCCATGGCTTCTCTTAGTCTGCAAAAGTCCGCTGAAACACTCTGTCCTGCCTGCTCTTGGACCGGGTTAGATTTCTAATATGTCCGTTGGTTTATGGCGGCCCGCAACGTGAAGCAGGAGACCGTTGTTTAGAAGATCGCGGCTCGTCTGCAAAGCCAGATGCGGGTTATTGTTATGTTCCGAAAGGTGGGCGAGGCATGCCCATTTCAGGCGCTTGCCTGACTTGAGCAACTGCGCGGCGTCATGGTTTGATATATGTCCGCCCGGACCATGTATGCGCCGCTTCAAAAATTCAGGATACGGGCCGCGGGCGAGCATGCCGGGATCATAATTGCTTTCGATGAATACGGCATCGAGCGATGCTATAACTTCAGCGAGTCCTTCAAAGGCGTGCCCCAGATCGGTAAGTATGCCAAGGCGCTTCCGCCCGCAATCGATCACAAAGGCGCATCCGTCCACGCTGTCGTGAGGAGTAGGGATCGTATGGACCGATACCCCTCCGAATGCAAGGGTCCCACCCGCCAGGAAAAAATGCACATCGTCCAGCCGTCCCAGCCGGTGCCTCTGCTCGGATATATTCAGCGTTCGCGGCGTCACGTGGACAGGCAGTTTGTATTTTCTCTGATAAACTCCGGCGAAGCGGACGTGGTCAGCATGGTCGTGCGATATGATTACCGCATCAATGTCCCTGATATTGCGTCCATGGTGGGCAAGCTTGCGTTCCGCATCCACCCCGCATATACCGGCGTCAAACAAAAGCCTTACTCCTCCTGCCTCGACGTAAATGCAGTTGCCGTTGCTTCCCGACTGAAGCGAGATTGCAATCATGAGTTTAAAATTTAAAGAGGTGGACCATTTTCGCCTTGGCCATTCTCTTTAATTTTATACCGTTTTCTTTGATCTCGATCATATCATCTTTGTAAAGACCGCCTGCCGCTTTTTTAAAAGTCCTTTTGCTCATGTGCAACATCTCCCGTATATGTCCAGGGTCGGAATTATCTCCAAGCGGCAGAAAGCCGCTGTGCTCCTTCAGCGCCCTTAAGATAACGGCTTTGGCCTCATCGGTCTCTGCCAGTCCACCTTTGCCGAGCATAACATCTATTTTCCTGTCAGGCCTTATCCTGCTTACAAAGCCTTCGGCTTTGTCGCCGATATGCAGTTTATCGAATACTTCGTTCTTATACAGCATGCCGAAGCATCTGTTATCTATGATGACCTTTATTCCGGTCTCCACAAACCGGTATACCAGAAGCGAAACAGTTTGTCCTCTGCGAAGTCCTGTACCCTCCTCTTCAATAAACTTCCTTATTTTTGCCGTTGCAGCTATCCTCTGCGTCCGTTCATCGAGAAAAATCCTGACAATGTATTTTTTCCCCACTTCCATCTTTTCGGATTGCTCACTGTAAGGTACAAGCAGGTCTTTTTGAATCCCCCAGTCCAGGAATGCCCCGGCCCTGGTTATGGCCACCACTTTAAGGTAAGCGACTTCCCCCACTACAGCGGCGGGCATCAGTGTTGTTGCAATCAACCTGTCCTCGGAATCCCTGTAAACGAATACCCGCACGCTGGAGCCTGCGCAGGCCCCTTGCGGAACATACTTGCGCGGCAGGAGTATTTCGCCTGCATCAGAATTGAGATAGAGGCCGATAGCTGTCTCCCGCACTATTTCCAGCTCGTTGAATTTACCTATTTCCAGATGTGATTGCACGCTCTCTATACTCACATACTGCAAAAGGATAATACAAGTAAGGTATTATATAAATATGGAGTTCAGGCATATAGAAATTACGAGATGTAGCGATAATGTATTATATAAGAAAGAATAAAATAGAAAACCACAGGGACAGAAGAGCAGGAGGAGCAGGATGAAAGCAAGTGTTATTATTCTGGCAATATTTTTCTTTACAGCTTCCGGCGTTGAAGTCTATGGGGCCTCGGATATTATGGGAGGAGGCGCTCAAAGTTCTTATAATTTTGCCGACGGCCTTAAATACCGTGCTGAAGGTAACTGCGAAGAGGCGGTAAAGAGTTATCAAATGGCCAGAGAACTCAAACAGTTCAAAGAGGATTGGATATATTATCTTGCCGTTTCCGACTGTTTGGTCGCACTGAAGCGCTTCGATGATGCAATAGATGCATACACAAGAGTGATCGATGCTACCCAAAACAGGACCTTGCAGGGAGAGATGTATAAGGGACGGGCAAAAACTTATTATCTGAAAGCAGCGCGTCCTGACAATATAGACACGAAAATAGTCGATCTTGCAAGAAAAGATATGGAGCGCGCGATGGGCCTCGGTGCGGACGTTTCGGATCTGGAGAGGACTATTGGAGAAGACATAGAGACAAAACCGGCACTGACCGACACGGAACAAAAAAAGAATGTCGTCACTGATACGCCGGTAACTATAGTTGAAAGCCCCGATAAATTGGTTGTCGGCGATGGCGAATATGTTGTCTATGTAACCAGGGACACGAGAATAACTGATCAAAAAGGTATGGCCATTCCGGCTTCTGACATCAACCCGGGCGATCTCATTGATTTTTCATATGTTATGAACTACCAGAACAAGGCTGACGGCATGACTCATCTTTCCGCAAATACAATCAGGCTGCACCGCAACGTATCGCCTAAACCTGTAGCCATAGAGGAAAAGCTTCCAAATAGTACGGAAATGCTGATTCTGTCGCAGTTAACAACTCTCTCGACAGAAATAAACAACCTGAGGGAAAAACAACAGGCTACGGGCACAAAAGAAGCTGAAATCAAAACCGTGAAGAAGCACCCTAAAAGGAAGAAAAAAGTCGAAGAAAACAAGGCCAAATCTCTAAAAACCGACCCGGCTGTCAATCCTTAGGTGAATCCTTAAGGCCTTGACTTAAATTTTATTTTTGTACTATATAATTAGTTTAAGCTCTCGTGCTGGAGCGCTAAACCTACTGTAAGGAGAAACTAAACCGCCATGTCTGCCCAGAAAATGGAATTCAAAACAGAAGTCAAGCAATTACTCGATTTAATGATACATTCTCTGTATTCCCACAAGGAAATATTCCTGAGGGAGCTTATTTCAAATGCTTCCGACGCCATCGATAAGGCCCAGTATGAAGCCCTGACTGATAACGCTCTCCTTGAGGGCTCGGGAGATTGGAAAATCAAGATAACTCCGGACAAAAATACCGGCACTTTAATGCTGAGCGATAACGGTATCGGCATGACAAAGGAAGAGGTGATCGAGGCCCTGGGTACCATTGCCCATTCGGGGACAAAAGAATTCCTCAAAGCCCTGCAGCAAAAAGATGTCAAGGACAATCCGGAACTCATAGGACAGTTCGGAGTCGGCTTTTATTCCTCTTTTATGGTCGCCGACAAAGTGACCGTTATATCCCGTAAGGCCGGCATGGCCGGCAGCACCGGGGTAAAGTGGGAATCGACGGCTGACGGGATTTTTACCGTGGAAGATATCGAAAAGGGGCCCAAGGGCACCGATGTCATTCTGCATCTGAAGGATGAGGAAAAAAAATATCTCGAAACATGGGAGATAAAGAATATAGTCCGGAAATACTCGGACTACATAGAACATCCTGTCGTCATGGATGTCGAGCGCGAAGTCGACTCTGCAATTGAAAAAGGGAAAAAGGTCAAAGTCACCGAAGAGGAGACGCTGAATTCCCGGAAAGCTATCTGGCTAAAAAACAAGTCTGAAATATCACAGGACGAATACAATGAGTTTTACAGGCACATTTCCCACGATTTCGCCGATCCGTTGAAAACCGTTCACTACAAGGCGGAGGGGACCTCTGAATTTACCGCGCTGCTGTATATCCCTTCAAAGGCGCCGTTCAATATCTTTTACAAGGATTTCAGGACAGGTCCCATACTCTACGTGAAAAGGGTGCAGATCATGGACCATTGCGAGGACCTTTTGCCTCTATATTTGCGCTTCGTGAAAGGGGTGGTAGATTCATCCGACCTGCCGCTGAATATTTCGAGAGAAATCCTCCAGTCCAACAGACAGGTGGAAATAATAAAAAAGAGCATCACTAAACAGATCCTCGATACGCTCAAAGACATGAAAGAGCACGAATACGATACCTACCTCAATTTTTATCGCGAGTTCGGCAAGATAGTGAAAGAAGGAGTGCATTTCGATGTCACAAGAAAAGAACAGATTGCCGACCTGCTCCTCTTCCCGTCAACCAGGACCGAAAAGGGAACTCTCACTACACTTCAGAAGTATGTGGACTCCATGAAGGAAGGACAGGACGAGATCTATTACATTACCGGAGTTTCCGTGGATGAGGCGCTGTCTTCGCCTTATCTGGAGGCGTTCAGGTCAAAAGACTGCGAGGTACTCATCATGGTTGATGAAGTAGATGATATCATCATGGGAGGTCTTGAGTACAAGGGCAAACACCTGAAGTCGGTTACAAGGGGCGATATAAAGCTCGATAAAACAGATGATTCAGACAGGAAAAAAGCCGAGGAGACCTACGGCAAAATCCTGGAGTTTATCAAAGATCAACTGAAAGAAGAAGTAAAGGATGTGCGCATGTCCTCCAGGCTGAAGGATTCCGCCTGCTGTCTTGTCGGCGATGAAGGCGATATAGACCCTCAGATGCAAAAAATATTTAAAGCTATGGGACAGGATGTCCCGCCGCAGAAACGAATCCTGGAGATAAATCCGTCACATCCTGTCATCGAAGCAATGCAGGCCATCTTCAACAAGGACAACTCAAGCCCCGTGCCCGGCGAGTATGCGCGGCTGCTGTATGATCAGGCGGTATTGCTCGAAGGCTCGAAGCTCAAAGATCCCGCTGCATTTGCGAAGTCTGTTGCAAAATTAATGGCTGACAATGCAAAGCACCTTTAACCGGAAGAACAACCAAAGGTGACGGTGAGACACAGATCATCCGAGATAAGAAGGGTGCTGCTCATCACTCTTGTGCTCAACATGCTCGTATCAGCGGCAAAAATCTTTTACGGCTACTTTATTCATTCCGTCGCAATAATAGCCGAAGGCTTTCATTCAATGTTCGACGGGATCTCCAATGTGGCGGGACTTGTGGGCATACGTTTTTCGTCTTATCCCCCGGACGAAGACCACCCGTACGGACACAGGAAGATCGAAAGCATGCTGACGGTCTTTGTCGGGGCAATAATGTTTGTGACTTGCATCGAGATCTTCAGAAAAGTTTATGATTCCGCCGTTCATAAGCAGGCAATTACTGTAACTGCTGAAAGTTTCATGCTCATGGCAGGCACCTTGCTGGTCAATATATTTGTCGCCCTGTATGAAAAGCGGAAGGGCAAAAAGCTGAACAGCGAATTCCTTATGGCAGACGCGCGCCATACGCAAAGCGACATCTACTCCACAATAGGGGTTATCATCAGCCTGGTATTTGTACGGCAGGGGATCACCCATGCCGATACCATAGTGGGCGCACTGGTAGGCCTGCTTGTCGCAAAAGCGGGCTTTGATATTTTGAAGGAGTCGGCTGCAATTCTGGTTGATAAAAGGCAGTTGGATACAGCCCTGATAAACGAGATCGTATGTTCTATTGACGGCGTGACGGGATGTCACAAGATCAGGACGAGGGGAACGAACAGCACCATTTTCCTTGACCTCCATATCATGGTAAATCCTCTCCTGACCGTGGAATCGGCACATCAAATCGCCCATGTTGCCGAGGAGAATATCAGGGGCAGGGTCCCCGGAATCATCGATGTCATCGTGCATATAGAGCCTGCAACCGACCCACCCGAGGCAGACTGGCTATGCAAAGGCAGCGATCCTGGGAAACTGTTGAAATAAAGCGGTCATACTATGCTATGATGTGAGCAGGAAATGTTCATTATACAACTCATAATAGCAGTGTCCTTTTTTCTTTTCCTGCCGTCAAGCGCATGGGCATTTGTGTCACATGATTATCCCGCAACCTTCGTTAATGAAGTTGCGCGAATATTCTTTCTCATTTCATGCGTTGTCGTGTTAGGCGCCATGATTTCCAACCGGCTTCACAAAGAAAAGGTCTGGCAAAACACCATCATCGCATTACTGCTCTTTATCTTGTGGGACATCGTTGTCTTTGCGGGCCAAATGGCCGAGCATCGGATGGCACCTTATCAAACGCTCGGAAGCAATATCGGCCTGGACTATTTTAAAAGCAAAATCATACTTAACGGTAAAGACTGTTTTCTTTATATCGCCAAATACGACTATTTATTAATTAATATGGCGATGTTTTTTTTCTATACCGGTTTAAAGGGCCATCTGAAAAAATTTGAGAGCGCCGAGACCTCTTCATCGGCCATATTGCCCTTGCTGCCGGTATTCGTCGTTGAAATCGGCGGAGCATGTGTTTTCATGGTCCTTTCCACACTGAGTCTTATTACCGCTATAAAACTTTTCAAAAAAGACAAAACAAACATCTTGTGGAATTACATGATATGGCTCTCTTCAGCTTTCGTCCTATTTTCAATCTCGCGGGCTGTAGGACACATTGCAAAGGACGTGCTTATCGCCGCAGGGCAGACGGATATGTGGCAGTCTATTTCACCGATTAGCGGCAGTTTTAACATATTCGCTTTCTTCCTTCTCGGTTCTGTGAGCCTTTTTTTCATCAAAATGTATGATATTCACCTGAAGACGGTGAGAGATAAGCATGTAATTGAGGACATTAATGCTGAATTAACGGACCTGAACCAGGAACTGGAAACAATCGTAGCGGAGAGGACGATGAGTTTGATGGCATTGACCGTTGCCGATAAAATAAGAAACCCTGCCGCAATAATAGGGATCGTTTGCAAAAGAGTGCTCGACAGGAAAGAGGAGTTGGTGAATGTCATAAGTAATCTTAACGCGGCAGTCGATGAGTGTGAAAAATTGCAGACTATTGTGGGAGATTTCGAAAACCTGCTCCGGACCAAGAAATCCGTATTCAAGTACGAGGATGTCAATGAGATTATCAGGAGTGTTTTACCTACCCTTGAAAAAGAGGCAGCTCATAAGGATGTGAGTATGGCTGTGGACCTTTCGGAAAAACCCTTGAAGATCAATGCTGAAAAGAGCCTCTTGCGGGTGGCGCTATTCCATGTCATAAGAAACGCTATCGAAGCGACCCCGGCAAAAGGCACGGTGACAATTTCATCCCGCCTGAATGATGATAAGGCGGTCGTAACTATAGCGGACAACGGGTCCGGCATCAGGAAGGAGGACCTCGACAGGATCTTCGATACTTTTTACAGCACCAAGAGTTTCGGATTCGGTATGGGCCTGCCGCTGGTAAAGCAAATAATATGCGAGCATCTCGGAGAAGTAAAGCTGGAAAGTAACGAGGGAAAAGGCACAACCTTGACCGTACTGCTCCCGACCAGATGGAAGGGATAAGGCACTATCAGACAAACACTGATATCGTTTTAAGAGATTTCTTACAGAAATATCAGATTTGCACCGATTTCTTAACCAGCCGAAACAGTTTAAAATTAGAATATCGCTGTATTATTTGCTCAAGGTTGGAGGTGCATCATGGCATGTCCCTATTTCAGCAAAAACTACGTGGCTTTTTGCAGTGCATCTAAATTTCCATATGTCCCGGGAATAAGCGAAATGGAAGAACTCTGTTTTAAAAACTTCCGTTCCTGTCCGATTCACATCGAATTTAAGGAGACGCATACCCCCGTTCCCAAAGATAATGTCCGGCAGGGCATTTTAATAAGATAGTCGGGACTTTTTTGGGCAGTTTCAATCCACTTCTGCTATTCTTGACGGTCTCGTAAAAAGCCCATATGCTGCGTTGCGCTGCATCCTTCGTCACTGCGGCGTACGAACAAGTACGCCTCGTTCCTCAGGATTTGCGCGCCTTGCCTATGAACTTTTTACGAAACCGTCTTTTTGTTCTGTTGTTGACGACTTTTTTACAAGTGCGTATACTTAACCCATGGTAAGAAAGCATGTTTTCTATCGGAAAATCACTGCATCAGGAATGAGGTAGTTTCTTGGCTCTCGTGATAGGCGTTCCAAAAGAAACGGTCGTGGGCGAGAATCGTGTGGCCCTCGTGCCCGCCGTTTGCAAAAGATTCAGGTCACTGGCCGCAAACATTTGCATAGAGCGCGGCGCAGGTGCCGGAAGTCATTTTAACGACGAGGAATTCGGGGAGGCGGATATAGCAGCGGATGCTGCAGAGGTGTATGTCAGGTCCCAGGTTATACTGAAAGTTCAGCCGCCCTCTCTTAGCGAGGTTCGGGCAATGCGCCCGGACACTGTATTGATCGGTTTCCTGCGTCCCTTTGAAAACCAGGAACGTGCAAGACTATTATGTGAGAGAAAAATAACCGGCTTTGCCCTCGAATTGATTCCGCGCATCTCCCGCGCCCAGAGCATGGACGCGCTTACCTCACAAGCAACAGTGGCCGGTTATCTCTGCACGATCATAGCTGCCGGTAACTGCCCTAAACTATTCCCCATGATAACCTTTGCCGCCGGAACATTACGCCCCGCAAGGGTGCTTGTGATCGGCGCCGGCGTTGCGGGACTGCAGGCGATAGCAACCGCCCATCGCCTTGGCGCAATTGTTGAAGCTTACGATGTGCGCCATGAAACCAAAGAGCAGGCCGAGTCCGTGGGCGCGAGATTTATAGATACCGGAGTCTCTGCGAGCGGCGTGGGCGGGTACGCCAGGGAACTGACCGCAGAGGAGATAAAAATACAGCAGGAAAGACTGGCAAAGGCGATTTCCCAGGTCGACGTGCTGATAACCACTGCAGCCTTGCCCGGAAAGAAAAGCCCCCTGATTGTCACTGAAGACATGGTGGCCGGCATGAAACGTGGTGCCGTAATCGTAGACATGGCTGCTGAAGGGGGCGGGAATGTCGCCGGTACACGGGCAGGCGAAACAATAATCACAGGCGGTGTCACGATCCTGGGACCGGTAGATTTGCCCTCACGCATGCCGGTACACGCATCGGAAATGTATTCCAAAAACCTGTACAATTTTTTGGCCCCTTATATTAAAGAAGGAGAACTCCGGCTTGACTGGAGTGACGAGATTATTAACGGGAGCGCCTTCACCTTTGAGGGGCAGGTGCACAATGAAGGCGCGCGAAAGGCTTTGGGGATATAAATCTATGGAAGGATTTGTTGCACTTTATATATTCATGCTGGCTGCATTCACCGGCTACGAAGTCATATCGAGGGTGCCTGTAATACTGCACACGCCCCTCATGTCCGGCTCTAATTTCGTGCATGGTGTAGTGCTGGTGGGCGCAATGGTTGTACTGGGGGAAGCTCAAACGCCTTTTGAACAGGCTGTAGGTTTTCTGGCCGTTCTGCTCGGAGCAGCCAATGCCGCCGGCGGCTATGCGGTCACAGAGCGCATGTTATCCATGTTCAGGAGCGAAAGGAAACTAGATACTACGAAAAGATGACAACAATAAATTTCCGTTTGATCATTGATTCCTGCTATTTTATCGTGGCCCTTCTGTTTATTCTGGGGCTGAAAGGCATGTCATCACCTGTTACTGCGCGGCGCGGCATTATCTGGGCGGGTGCAGGAATGGTGCTTGCAACAGCAGTTACTTTTGCCTGGCCAGGCATGCACAATTATGCCCTGATCTTACTCGCGCTGACCATTGGCGGCAGCATTTCCTGGTGGTCCGGCAAGGTGGTCAGAATGACCGATATGCCCCAGATGGTAGCACTTTTTAACGGTATGGGGGGCGGCTCCGCTGCGGCAATTGCTGCAATCCAGCTCTCCCGGGGCACAGCGCACAGTGCAACGGTGATGACATTGGCTGCCCTGGGAGCACTGATTGGAACTGTATCATTCTCAGGATCCTGCATAGCCTTTGCCAAGTTGCAGGGCATCTTGCGAAAGGCCGTACGCCTGCCCGGACAGAATGCGGTGAACATTATTCTTGCAACGCTTACGATTGCGTCCGCAATCCATGCAGTCGTATCCGGCGCCAACATAAGTATTGTCGCTTTTTTCACGCTGGCGCTTCTGCTTGGTGTGGTCGTCACTATTCCCATCGGCGGCGCCGATATGCCCGTAGTGATTTCGCTGTTCAATGCCTTTACAGGCCTGGCAGTGGGCTTCGAAGGATACGTACTGAACAACCCTGCCCTGATAATTGCGGGCATTGTGGTGGGCTCCGCAGGCTCCCTCCTCACCCGCCTTATGGCCAAGGCAATGAACAGACCGGTCCTCAATATCCTGTTCAAGCCGATTACAGGCGAAGCCATGCCCGGCGCGGCACTCGTAACAGGCACCATGAAAGAAATCTCCGCGCTTGATGCTGCTGCAATGCTGCGCTACGCCAGAAAGGTGATAATCATCCCCGGTTACGGAATGGCTGTGGGCCGCGCCCAGAGTAAAGTCAAGGAAATGACCGACGTCCTGGAGCAGGCCGGCGTAGAGTTCAAGTTCGCCATTCATCCGGTAGCCGGGCGCATGCCCGGGGATATGAATGTGCTTCTGGCTGAAGCTAATGTGCCCTACGAGAAGATTTTCGACCTGGAGGAGATCAACGAGGAATTTTCAGGGACCGATGTGGCAGTCGTGATAGGGGCCAATGACGTTGTAAACCCTGCGGCCCGCACTGACAAATCGAGCCCGATATACGGCATGCCGATTCTGAACGCGGACCGCGCGCAAAATGTAATTGTCATTAAGCGCGGCAGGGGTACCGGCTATTCCGGCATAGACAACCCTCTTTTTTACGGCGACAATACGCGCATGCTTTACGGCAGCGCGCAGACAGTCGTGAGCGAACTGATCAAACAACTGAAAGAATTAATATAACCAGGTCATGGCTTAACAGATGGATAGTGAGATACGGAAAATGCGAGCTGGTTGGAATTGCTTCAGCTTTTATGTGCGATCGATGGATTTATATGCACTTAACAACTTCCTCGGGCCTGCTGCATCCTCTGCATAGCATCCCCTGCCCTGGCCATTTCCACTTTAATATTATCCACTCCCAGATTTGAAATCTGTTCAATGGATTTGACGGTTTTAGCCTGAATATCAGCGGCAGCGGACAATACATTATTCAGAACTTCACTGAAGGAATTATCAGCATTCTTGTCGGAAGACTTCGTGTTTTCCGGAACTGCTATGGGTGTGCCTTGTACCTTCGCAATATCGGTCATCTTGATATTTTATACCACGTCTATCCGAAGAAGTCAATAATTTGTACATGTTGACCGGCGTCGAATTTTGCAACTTTGGCCTGGGTCAGTTTAGACCGATGAGGCGGACCCGTTCGTAATCGGCGATGTCATTGTGCTATACTGATTTATCTGTTCACCGGACATGTGCCATGAGCTACCCTGAGGAAATAAAACATCTCATAGAATCCGATAAAGAGTTTATCTGGCATCCCTTTACCCAAATGAAAGGCTGGTTTGAAGAGGAACCGGTTATTATTGCCGAAGGGAGAGATTGTTTTGTTAAAGATGTTTACGGGAAATGGTACCTTGACGGCGTTTCATCGTTGTGGGTCAACATTCACGGCCACAGGAAGCAGGAGATTGATGATGCGATCAGGGCGCAGCTCGATAAAATAGCGCACTCCACGCTGCTCGGGTTGAGCAATATCCCCGCCATACGACTTGCTGAAAGGCTCATTGGTCTTACAGATAGATCATTCGCAGGCCTTGAGCCCCGGCTGGCAAAGGTTTTTTATTCCGACAACGGCTCCACTGCTGTGGAAGTTGCCCTTAAAATGGCCTTTCAATACTGGACCCACAAGGGTGTAAGGGGCAGGAATTCCTTTTTGGCCATTAACCATGGTTATCACGGCGATACATTGGGCGCGGTGAGTGTCGGCGGCGTCGATATTTTCCATAGCGCCTTCGCACCTTTGCTGTTTAAGTCTTATAAGGCGCCTTCTCCTTATTGCTACAGGTGCGCGATGGGGAAGACCTGCCCGGAGTGTTCTTTTGCATGCTTGAAAGAAATGGAATATATTCTGCAGCAACATTCTGCTGAGATAGCGGCGGTTGTTATTGAACCGCTTGTGCAGGCTGCCGGAGGCATGATTGTATGGCCGGAGGGCTATTTGAGGGGAGTTAGAGAGCTTTGTTATAACTATAATGTGCTGTTGATCGCTGATGAAGTGGCCACCGGTTTTGGCAGGACCGGCAGGATGTTCGCCTCTGAGCATGAAGCTGTCGTTCCCGATATAATGTGCCTTTCCAAAGGACTTACCAACGGGTATCTGCCGCTTGCTGCGACGCTGGCCACTGATGATGTTTTCAATGCATTTCTCGGTGAATTCAGGGAACTGAAAACCTTCTTTCACGGACATTCTTATACAGGTAACCCGTTGGCATGCGCTGCTGCTCTCGCAAGTCTCCAGGTTTTTGAAAAGGAACATACATTGGAGGAAGCTGGAGATAAAATTGCTCTACTGGAAGGTAAATTAGAAGATCTTTCAGAACTGCCGCATGTCGGGAATGTGAGAAATAAAGGGCTGATGGCGGGTATCGAACTTGTCAGGGATAAAGTATCCAGGGAGCCTTACGCCTGGGAAGATAGAATGGGCTGGAAAGTTGCTTACAGGGCACGTGACGAAGGTGTTTTAATAAGACCTCTGGGTAATGTGATTGTTATCATGCCCCCAATCTGCATAAGCGCTGAATCCATGGAGCGTCTGATGGATGCGGTAAAAAAATCTATAATTGCTGTAACCTGAATATAGGACATTATCATTTTAGCGTTACACAAAACAATAAAGACAGGGCAACGGTCCGACTCAGCTATGGGCCTGCCGTCTTCAGCCCGCACTGCCTGATCAGCTCCATATCATCACCAAATGTCCTGCCCGTCGTGGTCAGATAATTCCCCGTAAGGACGGCATCGGCGCCCGCCATAAATACCATACAGTTGAACTCCTCGAGTGCCTGCACCCTGCCGCCGCAAACACGTATCTGTTTGCCCGGCAGAATGAAACGGTAAAGGCTGATAATTTTAAGTGCCTCCAGCGGAGGAAGTACCGCGTGCTCACCCAGAGGAGTGCCTTTGACCGGAATAAGAAAATTGATAGGCACGGAGTCGACCTCAAGCGCTCTTAGAGCAAAGGCCATGTCCACTCTGTCCTGCCACGTCTCTCCAATGCCGAAAATGCCTCCCGAGGATACGGAAAGCCCTGCGGACAGCGCCGCCTGAATGGTTTTCAGCTTGTCATGGTATGTATGGGTCCTGCAGATTTCAGGAAAAAAACCTTCTGATGTTTCAAGATTATGATGATACCTCACAAGGCCGGATTCCCTGAGATATAATAGTTCCTCTTTATTAAGCAGCCCCAGAGTTGCACACGGCAATAAGCCGGTGCGCCTTACTTTCCGGACCATGCTGCCCATTTTGTTTAGTTCGTTATTGCCCACCTTTCTTCCGCTCGTGACAATGCAGAACCTCTTCACCCCGGCGTTCTTTGCCTCCAGTGCCTTTTCGAGGACCTTGCTGTCCTCAAGGAGCGGATAAACCTCGACACCCGTGCTTGCCTTAGAGGATTGGGCGCAATACGAGCAGTCCTCGGAACATGCGCCTGATTTTGCATTGACGATAGCGCACAAGTCGACGATGTCGCCCCTGAAGCGCTGCCGTATGCTGCTTGCAGCAGCAAAAAGACCTATGATGTCGGTATCACGAAACCCGCTGATCCATATGGCCTCTGAAGGAGTAATAGTCCCCCCGGAGATAACCTTATCTCTCAGGGCTTCAATCGTGAGCATTATTTATTCCCCGCTCCCTTGCGTCAAACCGTATAAAATAGCATTATAGCAAAAAAACTCCGACCATTAAAAGGTAAGTGCACGGTACAGGACAAAGTCTTTGCATAGTTGCAATATTTATCAAAAGCAGAGAAATTCTTCAATTCCGGTCACTATTGTCTTCAGGGCCTGAAGTGATTTTATTGCGTCACTTTCTATTTCGAGGCTGTGATTTGCACCACTAACAACGATGCTCTTCCCCCCGGTTGTCTCCAACAGGTCGTCCAGAGTTGATTTATCGTAATATGGATCATCCGTACCGATGACAAAAAGGGCTTTATGCCCGACCTTCTTTATCTGCGATATAAGTTGTCTGCTTTTTAGAATTGGAGTGAGCCACAGGCACTGCAATTCCGGAATGTCCGGAACTGACGTGATGACATGCCCCATTGCCCGTGTCCCGATAGATTTTCCGACAAGCGTGACCTTATTATATTTCCGCTCCATGATGGCGCGTGCAAACACTGCCAAGGCATCCTCAGCAGCGCAGCGCCTCCGCTCTTCTACCGTCAGTGCCATAAAATCTAAGTTCTTAACATAGTTAAACTCCATCCTCAGGACATCAACCCCTCTTGACAGAAGGGATAAACAGGGATAATACATGACCGGCATATGAGACGTGTAACCGAATCCGGGAAAAAATATAGCGAGATGTTGCGTCTCAGTCTCCTGACGAAAGAAGGTGTTTGGCGCCGGAGCGTTCCGTCCATCCTTAATGTCAAGTGTTTCGATGGTATACATTAACAACCTCCCGAATCTATTGCTTCCTTGAGACAGTGATACCTATTATAGCAGAAGTTTTTCAAAGGCGGTTATTCCCCATCTGTGTATGTGACATCCTACCCAACCCGACATGTATAGATGTTATAATGAGAGCACATTCGGTCTGCTCACCGAGTTTTGTAAATAGAACCTTTTCCGGGGAGGTGTAATCGTGCGGCGGTCAGAACAGGACAATCTGACGAAACTTGAAGCCATGAAAGAGGATGCCTTTCTCGGCGGAGGGACCAAGAGAATCGAGGCCCAGCACCGCAAGGGGAAGCTCACCGCGCGGGAGCGTATCGAGCTGCTCCTTGATGAGGGTTCCTTTGAAGAATTTGATCTTCTGATGACCGGAAGGACGGGCCAGAATACCGGCGCCGGTGAGTTTCCGGGAGACGGGGTGATTACCGGGCACGGCACCATCGACGGTCGCGAGGTCTTCGTATTCAGCCAGGATTTCACCATCATGGGCGGGTCGCTCGGCGAAGCCCATGCTCAGAAGATCTGCAAGGTAATGGACCATGCTGTGCAGGTCGGCGCGCCCATGATCGGGCTTAACGATTCCGGCGGGGCCCGGATCCAGGAGGGGGTTGAATCACTGGCAGCATATGGAGGAATTTTCCATCGAAATGTCCAGGCAAGCGGGGTGGTCCCGCAGATATCATGCATCATGGGTCCCTGCGCAGGCGGTGCCGTCTACAGCCCTGCCATAACGGATTTTACTTTCATGGTCGAAAACACCTCATATATGTTTGTCACTGGACCCAATGTGGTCAAGACCGTCACCCATCAGGACATTACCGCAGAAGAATTGGGCGGGGCCATGGTGCACAGCAAAAAAAGCGGTGTGGCCCATTTCGTTTTCCCCAATGATATTCTCTGCCTGAGGGGGGTGAGGCGGCTCATCAGTTATCTGCCTTCAAACAATCGTCAACAAGCGCCGATTCTTGATCTGAGGGACCCGGCTGAACGCTCGGACCCTGCCCTGGATTATTTGGTCCCGGCCAATGCGAACCAGACGTATGACATGAAGATTCTTATCAGCAGTATTCTGGACGGCGCGGAATTTCTGGAGATTCATCCCCATTTTGCGAGGAATATAATTGTGGGTTTCGGCCGTCTCGGAGGCGGGACCGTAGGCCTCATTGCCAACCAGCCTGCAGTGCTTGCCGGTGTCCTTGACGTCCAGGCTTCTGAAAAGGCCGCCCGATTTGTCCGTTTCTGCGATGCCTTCAATATACCGCTCGTTTGTCTTGAGGATGTACCGGGTTTCATGCCTGGGCCGGAGCAGGAGCACGGAGGTATCATCCGGCACGGGGCAAAGCTGCTTTATGCCTTTTCAGAAGCTACGGTGCCCCGGATAACGGTCATTATTCGTAAAGCATACGGCGGCGCATACGTGGTCATGAATTCCAAGCACATTGGCTGTGATCTGAATTTTGCCTGGCCCTCGGCGGAAATCGCCGTGCTCGGCCCCAAAGGCGCAGCACAGATTATTTACCGCAAGGAGATTGAAGAGGCGGAAGACCCTTCGGAGATGCTCGCCCGGAAAGCGGAAGAATACCGGATAACATACGCCAATCCCTTCATGGCAGCCAAAAGAGGATTTATCGACGATGTCATCAATCCGCGTGATACAAGGCACCGGCTGATCCGAAGCCTCCAGTTTCTGGAAAACAAGCGGACAAGCCTGCCGCAGCGGAAACACGGGAATATTCCATTGTGAGCTGAGAGCTGCGATACTTTTGAAGATAATACTGATTTTACATTTAAGGAATCAAAATGTTTGAAAAAATTCTTATAGCTAACCGGGGTGAGATTGCGACCCGAATTATCCGGACCTGCAGAAAGCTGAATATAAAGTCTGTTGCAGTGTTTTCGGATATTGATGCCCGTTCACTCCATGTGCGTGAGGCTGACGAGGCTGTTCATATCGGGCCATCGCCCTCTGGTTCCTCATATCTTGTGCATGAAAAAATTATCGAGGCTGCGGTTGCGCAGGATTGCCGGGCTATTCATCCGGGTTATGGGTTTCTTTCGGAGAATGCAAAGTTTGCTGCTGCCGTGGTCAGGGCGGGGTTGATATTTATCGGGCCTTCACCGGAGGTGATCGCTGCTCTCGGAGATAAAATTTCGGCCAAAAATATTGCGATTAAAGCCGGGGTGCCTGTAGTGCCGGGTCACAACCAGCCTGTTACTGACCTTGAAGAAATCAAGGCGCTTGCTGCAGAAATCGGTTATCCCATTCTGCTCAAACCTGCTGCCGGAGGCGGCGGCCGGGGTATGCGCATGGTTGCCTCGCCTCATGAACTTGAATCCGCCCTTCATTCAGCACAGGAAGAAACCCGCAAGGCATTTGGCGACAACAGGATCTTTCTGGAGAGGTTTGTCAACAATCCCCGCCATATTGAGATCCAGATCATTTCTGACCGGCATGGAAACGTCGTCTCTCTTGGAGAGCGGGAATGCTCGATCCAGCGGCGCTACCAGAAGGTAATCGAAGAGGCCCCCTCCATGGCGGTTGATGCGGAACTAAGGTCCCGTATGGGCGAAATGGCCTGTGCCCTGGCCCGGGAGGCAGGGTATTCCAATGCAGGGACCGTTGAATTCATCATGGATAGCCATAGAAATTTTTTCTTCATGGAAATGAATACACGTCTTCAGGTGGAGCACCCGGTCACGGAGATGGTTACTTCACTTGACCTCGTAGAATTGCAGCTCAGGGTTGCGGCAGGCGAACGTCTGCCGATTTCTCAAAAAGATGTCTCGATCAAGGGCTGGTCCATAGAGGCCAGGATCTGCGCTGAGGATTCTGCCCGCAATTTCCTGCCGTCTACCGGATTGCTCACCCGATACTCAAATCTCAGGGGCAGAAATATCAGGCTTGACAGCGGCGTTGAGGCCGGCAGTTTCATAAGCGTGTATTATGATTCGCTTCTCTCCAAGGTGATCAGCTGGGGAGAGACGCGGGAAATAGCCCGAACCACCCTGGTCAATGCCCTGAATCGGTACCACGTCGAGGGTGTGACTATCAATTTGAATTTTGCAAACTCTATTCTCAACCACCCTGCCTTTATCAGAGGCGAGCTTTCAACCGGATTCATCGATGAAAACTTTGAGCACGGAAAGGCCAAAATCGACCCGCCGGTGGAGCAGCTTGAAGCCATGGTTATTGCCTCGACCATCGCTTATAATATCCGCATGAATGTGGTCCGTGAATCGTTGAAACCCATGGCTTCAAAAGTTGGGCTGTCTCACAAGCCGGACCAGCCGCACCGTTATATCGTTAAAGGCAATCAAGATATCTTTGAAATTGAATTACAGGGACAGCTCACGTCCTCAGACTGGAGTTGCAAGGTAAACGGGACTGAATATACTGTTGTTACTCCATTTTTTGAATTCTACAGGCGAAGGTTGAAACTGTCGATAAACGGCCTGGATCAATATTTCCAGCTTCAGTACCGGCAGAATTTCATATGGGTCGCTTATTGCGGCAACTCCCGCATTTTTGAAATATATTCTCCCAGGGAGTGGGAACTGGCCCAGTACATGCCAACGGAAAAAAAAGATACCGGCGAAAATGTGCTTCTGTCGCCCCTTCCGGGGATGGTAATCAGTATCCTGGTCAAGGAAGGCGATCGTGTCTACCACGGCCAGGATCTGGTGGTCATCGAATCCATGAAGATGGAATGTGGTGTTTCATCCCCCTGCGACGGGGTAGTAGAAAAAGTAACTGCAACTGTCGGCAAAGCCGTAGAAAGTGATGAGGTGCTCATCACTTTCACGGCCTGATTGATTTGTCAATGCAATTAACTGCATGCAAAAATATGCTCAAAATGCAGTATATTGCATACATAAACAGTTCAAATATTGAAGACTCTGATAAGGGAATTCATTGTACCGATCAATGAAGACATTTTGTTTACTGATTTTCAAGGTCTATTATTGCTAAATATTGGAAGATGGTACAATTCTTGATAGTAAAGTGTATAAGGTTCTGCGTTTTTTGTTTTGAAGCCGGCTTAATAATGATATTTTTTTCAAGGAGAGACTATGGATACCGATGACCAACTGGAACATCTGAGAAAACTCAAGAAAGAAGCCCTTTTGGGCGGTGGTCAAAAAAGAATCGATAAACAGCATGAAAAAGGCCTTTTTACCGCCAGGGAGCGTATTGATCTGTTTTTAGACAAGGGCTCATTCGAGGAATTCGATATGTTCAAGATCCATAGATGCAGGGATTTCGGCATGGATAAGCAGGTCTTCCTGGGAGACGGTGTAGTAACCGGGCATGGCACTGTCGATGGCCGTATTGTCTATGTTTTTGCCCAGGATTTTACCGTACTCGGTGGCTCCCTGTCAGAAACCTATGCGGAAAAAATCTGCAAGATAATGGATCTTGCCATGAAAAACGGCGCTCCGGTGGTCGGATTGAATGATTCCGGCGGGGCGCGTATTCAGGAAGGAATTGAGAGTCTCGCCGGCTATTCGGAGATATTCCAACGCAATGTCATGGCCTCGGGGGTAGTGCCCCAGATCTCGGCGATTTTTGGTCCCTGTGCCGGTGGAGCGGTATATTCGCCGGCCCTCACCGATTTTGTCATCATGGTCCAGAAGAAATCGTATATGTTTCTCACCGGCCCGAAAGTCGTCAAATCACTGACCCATGAAGATGTCACCGAAGAAACTTTAGGCGGGGCAGCGATGCATGCCAGTCGCAGCGGAGTTGTTGATCATCCTGCCGGGTCGGAAGCCGATGCCATCGCCTATATTCGCCGGCTGCTTTCGTTTCTGCCCCAGAATAATATGGAAAATCCTCCCCTTGTGCCCTGCACCGATCCGCCTGATCGGGAGATTGTCGCACTCAACCAGATTATTCCTGAAAATCGCAATGCTGCCTACGATATGAAAGATATTATCCTTCAAACAGTAGATAACAATGATTTTTTTGAGGTTAAGGAAAACTTCGCACCGAATCTCTTAGTCGGGTTTGCCAGGTATAACGGGATGAGTGTCGGTATAGTTGCCAATCAGCCGGCCTATCTCTCCGGTGTCCTCGATATCGACTCCTCAATAAAGGGTGCTCGTTTTGTCAGGTTCTGCGATTGTTTCAATATTCCGGTTGTTACCTTTGTCGACGTTCCTGGCTTCTTGCCGGGGACCGCTCAGGAGTTTGGCGGAGTAATACGTAACGGCGCTAAAATTCTCTATGCCTTTGCCGAGGCTACTATTCCCAAGGTAACTGTCATTACAAGAAAAGCGTATGGCGGAGCCTATTGCGTCATGTCCTCCAAACATTTACGCGGCGATATTAACTATGCCTGGCCCACCGCTGAAATTGCAGTGATGGGGGCAAGAGGTGCTGCTGGAGTTTTGTATGGCAAGGATGCCCAAAAAGCCCCGGATCCAAGTGCATTTTTGGCAGAAAAGGTGAAGGAGTACCGGGATGCTGTTGCCAATCCTTACGTAGCAGCCCAACGCGGTTACATCGATGATATTATTGAGCCGTCGAAAACCAGGGCAAGAATAATCAGGTCACTGGGGCTGCTCCAGAATAAGCGCGATACAAATCCTATGAAAAAGCACGGTAATATACCACTATAGCAGTCGCAAATACGTCTGAGTATCATAAGGAGATCCACATGACAGTGAAGATTTTTATTAAACGAAAGGTGCGGGACAATAATGCCGTTGAACTGACACTCCTCCTTAAAAAGTTGCGGGCTCTCACTCTCAGTCAACCCGGCTATATCTCGGGAGAAACCTTAAAAAGAATAGACAATAAAGATGAGTGCATGGTGATTGGTACCTGGCGTTCCCTGGAAGACTGGAACAATTGGGTAAACAATCCGCTGCGCATCGAAGTTCAGTCGGAGATAGACAGACTGCTTGGCGAGGAAACAGAATACGCCATATACAGCTACTAATGATGCTTAAAGAGAATGACTCGGGATTTTCATGCTGCCCATAGTGCTGTTTTGGGGTACCGGGTTGTGCAGTTAATATAAAATATGGGGGATGTGATGGCAGGTCAAAGAAAGAAAATGGCTGCCGCCCTGGCTGCCGTGAGTCTCTATCTGCAACACGAGGAAGCTATGGCGGCGCAAGAGCAGCAAGCACTTCTCAAGAAACCTCAGAGTTTCGAGTTCAGCCAGTGGGGACAGAGTGGGCGGCAGGAGATGATGGCCATGCGAAAATTAATCCAGCTGAGGGCGTTTACGCGCTTTTAATAGCATCAACTGTTAATGATGAAGAAGGAGGATACACATACAATGAGCGATCAAGCAATGAACGATCAAGTGAAGATGACCCCGATGAACTATTCCGCAGACCGGCCAAAGGCAAAGAACCCTGTTAAGATTATGGATCTGTCCCTGCGTGATGGCCATCAGTCCCTTTTCGCTACCCGTGGCCGTACTGAGGATATGATTCCGGTAGCTGAACTGATGGATGAGGTCGGGTTCTGGGCTATTGAAACTTGGGGTGGAGCCACCTTCGATACCATGCACCGGTTTCTCAACGAAGATCCCTGGGAACGTTTGCGCACCTTGAAGCGCTATATTAAAAAGACCCCTTTCTCTATGCTGCTGCGGGCGCAGAACCTGGTCGGTTATCGAAATTACGCCGACGACCTGGCCTTTGCTTTTGTTGAGCGCGCGGCTGAAAACGGTATGGATATTTTCAGGACTTTCGATGCCTTAAACGATTATCGCAATTTCGAGACAGTGGTTAAACAGATAAAAAAGAGCGGCAAACATTTTCAGGGCTGCATCTGTTACACCCTCACCGAGCCACGGCTTGGCGGCGAAGTCTACAATCTTAAATATTATACTGACAGAGCAAAGTCCCTTGAGTCGATGGGGGCGGATTCCATCTGTATCAAGGATATGGCTGGGCTAATAGCTCCCTATGATGCCTATCCACTCATTAAGGCCCTGAAAAAAGAGGTCAAAGTACCCATTCATCTGCACAGCCATTTTACCTCAGGCATGTCTCCAATGTCACACCTCAAGGCCATTGAGGCGGGAGTGGACATTATCGATACTTGCATGACGCCATATGCTTACCGGACTTCGCATGCTGCTGTTGAGCCCTTGGTTATGGCCCTTTTGGGGACAAATCGCGATACCGGCTTTGATATTAAAAAATTAGCTAAAATAAATGACATACTTGAAAAAGAGGTGATGCCTAAATATAAACACCTCCTCGATGACTCGAAGGTTTCGATAATCGATATCAATGTCTTGCTGCATCAGACTCCGGGCGGGATGCTGTCGAACCTGGTCAATCAATTACGGGAAATGGATGCCCTGGATAAAATTGACGACGTGTATAAGGAACTGCCGCGAGTGCGCAAAGACCTCGGCCAGGTCCCACTTGTTACCCCGACCAGCCAGATAGTTGGCGTGCAGACCGTCAACAATGTTCTGCATGACACTCCCGACGAACGTTACAAGATGATCACCGGGCAGGTTAAGGACCTCTGCTTCGGCTTGTACGGCAAGACAGCTGTGCCTATCAATCCTGAAGTGCAGGCAAAGGCCCTGAAAGGCTACCCTCGTGGAGAAAAGCCGATCACCTGTCGTCCGGCAGAAATTCTCGAGCCGGAACTGGCCAAGGCAAAAACCGAGATCGGTGATTTGGCAAAAGATATTGATGACATCATAACTTATGCCCTGTTTCCAGTCACCGGCAAGAAATTTCTTGAGTGGAAGTATGGCAAAGCAGAGGCCCCGGACAGTGTGAAGCCGATCACCCTTGAGGATGTTAAGAAAAAAGATGAGCTTGTGAAAAAGGCCTTGGCTGGTAAACTTACTGAGGCAAAACAGGTTGAAAAACCGCCGAAGTCACAGGCAGTCAGGACCTTCAACGTTTTTGTTGATGAGGAATTTTTTGCAGTCGAGGTTGATCCTGTAGGCAACACACATCTTGTGTCGGTTCCCCAACCAGTCGCCGCTGCTGCACCGGCTCCGGTCGCCGCTGCTCCTATGAAAGCGCCGGCTCCCGCACCTGCCCCGGAACCTGCACACCAGGGAGACGGAACAGTCCTTCTTGCGCCGATGCCCGGGATGATCATCAAGTATATGGTCAAAGCCGGAGATGCTGTAAAGAAAGGTGATACCATTGTTGTCCTTGAAGCCATGAAGATGGAAAACAACCTTACCGCCCCCTGT
Source organism: Nitrospirota bacterium (assembly GCA_963796345.1). Taxonomy (GTDB): domain Bacteria; phylum Nitrospirota; class Thermodesulfovibrionia; order Thermodesulfovibrionales; family Dissulfurispiraceae; genus JADFXI01. The sequence continues at coordinate 34,408 of CAWCLI010000012.1, forward strand.
GATGGGAAGGTCCAATGTATCAAGTTTGCCAGTGGCGACACGGTTGTAAAAGGTGCCGTTCTCTGTGTTATCGGATAAATCTGTAAGGGGCACCGGATCTTTTCTTTGAAGAGTCATGTGCCCCGACTTTAATCCTTGGTTGTCCCGGGGTTGTTAGTGGTTATAAAAGCGGGCCTGTTTTTGGACCTGCGTGAGGTCCTATGCTGATAAAAGAGTTGAATGGAAATACGCCGAAGTTCGGCAAGGATTGTTTCCTGGCCGAGAATGCCGTCATTGTTGGCGACGTGGTGATGGGAGATCAGTGCAGTATCTGGTACAATGCAGTGATTCGTGGTGATGTTCACTTTATTCGGATGGGTAACAAAGTGAACATTCAGGATGGAGCTGTGGTGCATTGTACCTATCAGAAATCGCCGACCACTATCGGTAATAACGTCTCCGTTGGACACAATGCCATCGTTCATGGCTGCACTATTCACGATAACGTTCTTGTGGGAATGGGGGCGATTGTTATGGATGACTGCGTGGTTGAAAGCAATTCAATCATAGCTGCCGGTGCCGTAGTTACCGAAGGTACACGGGTAGAGGCGGGAACGATTTATGCCGGGGTGCCGGCGAGAAAGCTAAAAGATATCAGTCAGGAACTGATTTCCGGTGAAATTGAAAGAATAGCGAACAACTATATTAAATACGCCGGCTGGTACAAATAGCATTTTCTACCCTACACCCTTCCTTTATTTGCCGTTTTGGGTATACAAAAAGGCAAGAAGGCTATCGGCGGCTGCAGTCGGCGAAGTCTTCTTTTCTCCCACGTTTCTTCGTAACGTTGGTAAGGCCTCGCGGACATGGGGGCTGGTGTAGAACCAGTGTCGTAATCCTTCATCAATAAGAAAGGCCATCCAGTCGAGGGCCTGGGTCTTTCTTTTTTCCGCCATTTCCCCGCAGACAGTCAACTTGTCGCGATGGTCCAGGATAGTCTCCCAGATTTTATCAATCCCTTTGCCTTCCAAGGCGCTGCAGGTAAGAACCGGGGGACTCCAATTAGGACTGTTGGCCATGAGCATGTGCAAAGCCGTCTGATACTCATTCTGGGCTTTCTCAGCCCGCAACAGATTGTCGCCGTCGGCTTTATTGATGACAATGGCGTCAGCCATTTCAAGCACGCCCTTTTTTATTCTTTGAAGTTCGTCTCCCGCTCCGGCAATCATCAGCACCAGCAAAAAATCGACCATGGAGGCGACGGTGGTCTCCGATTGACCGACGCCAACCGTTTCGATTATCACAACATCATAGCCGGCGGCTTCGCAGACGAGCATGGTTTCCCGGGTTTTTCTGCCGACACCGCCGAGAGTTCCACTTGATGGGGACGGGCGAATAAAGGCGTTCGGGTCAACCGCCAGTCGTTCCATGCGAGTTTTGTCACCCAGAATACTGCCGCCGCTGCGGCTGCTGCTTGGGTCGATGGCAAGGACCGCAACCCGGTGTCCAATATCTGTGAGCATCGTCCCAAACCTTTCGATAAATGTACTCTTCCCCGCACCGGGAACACCGGTTATGCCAATGCGAATGCCGCGGCCAGTATAAGGAAGGAGTCTGCCAACTATGGTTTGGGCAAGTTCTTGATGGGCCGGAAGAGTGCTTTCGATAAGGGTGATGGTTCTGGCGAGTGTCAGGCGATCACGATTAAGAACTCCTGTCACATAGTGCTGGGGATCATTTAACATGGGAAGTACAGGTTTTATTGTAGATATTTTCCCTCCAGCAAGGCAAGAGTTTTATCGGCAGATTCGGTGATCGGTGTGCCTGGCCCAAAAATAGCCCTTACTCCAGCTTTATAGAGGAAATCATAATCCCCGGGAGGGATAACACCCCCGGCAACAACGAGAATTTCGCCACCGCCGATTTTTTTCAGTTCTTCAATCAAAGCAGGAATGAGCGACTTGTGCCCGGCCGCAAGACTTGAGGCGCCAACGACATGGACATCGTTTTCAACAGCCATTTTCGCCGCCTCCTCAGGGGTCTGGAACATCGGGCTTATGTCAACATCGAAGCCGAGGTCGGCATAGGCGCTGGCAACAACCTTGATGCCGCGATCATGACCGTCCTGACCCATCTTGGTAACCAGGATGCGCGGGCGTCGGCCCTGTTTTTCAAGGAACACATTTGTTCGTTGTTTTATCGCCGTGACGGCATTGTTGTCACCTGTGTATTCCGACGAGTAGGCGCCTGAGATACAACGGGTCGTAGCGACGAAGCGGCCAAACACCGATTCCATGGCAGTAGAAATTTCACCCACAGTAGCTCTTGCTCGAACAGCAGGCAGTGCTGCCTCCAGCAAGTTGCCGCCGTTTTTCGCGGCGTTGGTCAGATCTGCCAGGGCTCTTTCGACTGACACCTTGTCACGGCCGGCCTTGATTTCTTTTATGCGGGCAATCTGTTCATCACGAACGGTAGCCGGTACTTCCCTGACTTCGAAATCAATTTTCTCGTTGGCAAGCTTGTATTTGTTGACACCCACTATCACATCAAGGCCTTGATCGATTCGAGCCTGTTTTCTCGCCGCCGATTCCTCGATACGCATCTTTGGCATACCGCTTTCGATGGCTTTGGCCATTCCACCCAGTTCTTCGATTTCGTCGATTATTTTTTGAGATTCATTGATTATGCTGTTGGTCAGTGATTCGAGATAGTATGAACCGCCCAAGGGATCAATGACATGACAAATCTGCGATTCTTCCTGGATAATAATCTGGGTGTTGCGGGCAATGCGGGCGGAGAAATCAGTTGGCAGACCGATAGCTTCGTCAAACGAATTGGTATGCAGGGACTGGGTGCCGCCAAGTGCAGCGGTCATGGCTTCGAGAGTAGTACGAATGATGTTGTTGTACGGATCCTGCTGGGTTAGACTCCACCCCGACGTCTGGCAGTGTGTACGGAGCATGGAGGATTTGGGATTTTTTGGTTTAAACTGGCTCATTAACCGATACCAGAGGAATCTGGCTGCCCGCAGCATGGCAATATCCATGAAGAAGTTCATGCCGATGCCGAAAAAGAAAGAAAGCCTTGGGGCAAAGGTGTCAACATCCATACCGATCTTCAATGCCGCTCTCACATATTCCACACCATCAGCCAAGGTAAAGGCTGTCTGCAGAACGCTATTGGCGCCTGCTTCCATCATATGGTAGCCGCTGATGCTGATGGTATTGTATTTGGGCATCTCCCTGGAACAATAGGCCATGATATCGGAGACAATACGCATCGATGGGGCCGGAGGGTAGATGTAGGTGTTTCGGGTAAGATACTCTTTGAGGATGTCGTTCTGTATAGTGCCTTCCAGTTTGTCGTGGGCAACACCCTGTTCTTCGGCAGCGACAATGTACCCGGCGAGTATCGGAATAACCGCACCATTCATGGTCATCGATACCGACATCTGGTCAAGAGGAATGCCGTTGAAAAGAATTTTCATATCTTCAACGGAATCTATGGCAACACCCGCCTTGCCGATATCGCCGGCAACCCGCGGATGGTCGGAATCATAACCCCTGTGGGTGGCCAAATCGAAGGCGACCGACAGACCTTTTTGCCCGGCGGCCAGAGCCTTATGGAAAAAGGCATTCGATTCTTTGGCGGTTGAGAAACCGGCATACTGACGAATGGTCCACGGTCGCCCGGTATACATGGTGGCCATGGGGCCCCGGACATACGGAGCCATCCCGGGGAGGGTGTTAGCTGATTCCATGCCCTCCAGATCTTCGGCGGTATAAAGAGGTTTGATTTTAATACCTTCCGGGGTCATCCAGGAAAGTGTCTCTACGGATTTGCCCTTCATCTGCTTTTCAGCAATTTCTGTCCATTTTGGTAGTTGTGGATGTTGTGCCATTTGTTACTCCTTGTCTAACGGTATTTCATCGCACCCCAGAAAGTCTACGACTTTCCGGGGACCCCGTCATGCCCGTGAAGCGGATGAGTGCAGAGGGTGTGTCAACGCTCACAGAGTTCAACCAGGACACCTCCGGTGGACTTGGGGTGCAGGAAGGCAATCTTGGCACCACCCGCACCAATTCGCGGTTGCTGGTCGATAAGTTGAATACCTTTTTCCTTAAGTTCTTTTAAGGCCTCTTCGATATTTGCTACTCGAAAAGCGATATGCTGAAACCCGGTGCCTTTCTTTTCAATGAATTTTGCCACCGGCCCATCGGGTGAGGTTGACTCAAGAAGTTCCACTTCACTGTCACCGACTGGAAAAAAAGCTGTGGTCACTTTTTGGGTTTCTACAGTTTCAGAGCCTTCGAACCTCAGTCCGAGAACGTCGGACCAAAAAATTTTTCCTTCATCAATACTGTTGACAGCTATTCCCATATGGTCAATCTTGAGTATTTCCATTGTATGCCTCCACGGTCTCGTAAAAAATCCATATGCTGTGGTCTCGCGCGCCTTGCCTATGAACTTTTTACGAGACCGTTATATTTGTTAACATTAAAAAACGCCGGCACAGAAATCGCCGAACCTGCCGAGATTATCACATACATGAATTCCCGCTTCCTTCATGACCGCAATCTTTGACTGGGCAGTACCGCTCTTGCCGCTCACTATCGCCCCCGCGTGTCCCATGCGTCTGCCCGGGGGAGCGCTTAATCCCGCAACAAACCCGACTACGGGCTTACTGACTTTTTCGATAATATAGGCAGCAGCCTCTTCTTCTGCCGTGCCGCCGATTTCGCCCACAAGGACAATCCCCTTTGTTTCGGGATCCTCCTCAAAGGCCTTAAGGCAATCAATAAAGTTTGTTCCGTTTACCGGGTCACCTCCGATGCCGAGGCAGGTTGTCTGGCCGATTCCTTTCGTAGTCAATTGATGCACAACCTCATAGGTCAAGGTGCCGGAGCGCGACACAACTCCGATGGGCCCGCCGGGCTTGTGGATGAAGCCGGGCATGATGCCGATCTTGCACTGACCTGGCGTTATGATCCCGGGACAGTTCGGCCCGATAAGTCTGACCTGTTTCCCATTCAGATAATTCTTGATCCGCATCATGTCGAGCACCGGAATGCCTTCGGTGATGGCGACAATAATATCGACATCACCGTCGATCGCCTCCATGATGGCCTTTGCGGCAAAGGCCGGAGGCACAAAAATCATGCTGCAGTTCGCACCGGTTTCACGCACAGCCTCCCTGACAGAATTAAATACCGGCACATCGTCCATGTTCTGTCCGCCTTTCCCGGGGGTCACGCCGGCCACGACCCGCGTACCGTATTCAATACACTGCCGGGTATGGAACTGGCCTTCTCTGCCGGTAATTCCCTGGACAAGCAGTCTTGTTTCCTTATCTACAAATATTGCCATGATCTTCTATCCTTCCTTCTCAAAAAATATCATTCAATTCCTGGCGATCTCTGCAATTTTTCCGGCTGCATCGTTCAGGTCCTCTGCTGTAATGAGATTCAGACCTGAGACAGCAAGAATTTCCCTGCCCTTTTCCACATTAGTCCCCTGCAGCCGGATCACAACCGGTACCTTTATTCCCGTTTTCCTGGCTGCCTGGACAACCCCTTCGGCCAGGACATCGCACCGGAGAATCCCGCCGAAAATATTGATCAGAACCGCCTTGACATTGCTATCGCTTAAAATGATCCTGAAACCATTTTCAACCATTACCGCATCGGCCCCGCCGCCCACGTCAAGGAAATTCGCAGGCTCCGCGCCGGCGCTCTTGATGAGGTCCATGGTTGCCATGGCGAGTCCCGCGCCGTTGACCATATTGCCGACATTGCCATTTAGGTTGATGTAATTAAGGTTGTATTTCGAGGCCTCCACTTCCAGGGGGTCCTCTTCATCAATGTCCCTGAACTTCAGAATATCCTTTTGCCGGAACAGGGCGTTATCATCGATCTCCACTTTTGCATCCAAAGCAATAAGTGTCTCCTGAGCAGTAATCACCAGCGGATTGATCTCGAGCAGTGAACAATCGCCTTCGATAAAAAGTCTGTACAGGTTTTCAACCAGCGTGGAAAACTTTTCGGCAAGCGAATCAGGCAGATTGAGACCGGCTCCGATTTCTCTACAATGACCGGGCTCGATTCCAGTGAGAGGATTAATCAACACCTTGATTATCTTTTCAGGGGACTTCGCGGCAACCTCTTCGATATCCATTCCCCCTGCCCGGCTTGCAATGATCATGATCTTTGCCGTGGACCGGTCCGGGATGATCGAAAAATAAAGCTCCTGAGCAATATCAAGCCCTTGCTCCACCAGGACTTTTCGGACCTTCTTTCCCTGCGGTCCTGTCTGGGGAGTCACCAGTGGCCTGCCCAATATGGCCGCTGCCGCGCTTTGCACATCCTGAAGATTCCGGGCAAGTTTGACGCCTCCTCCCTTGCCGCGGCCACCCGCATGAATTTGTGCCTTGACTACAACGGGAAAACCGCCAAGCCTTCCAGCCATAGCACAGGCATCATCAGGGCTTGTGGCAACATACCCCTCAGGCACAGGAATATGATGATTCCGAAATAATTCCTTGGCCTGATATTCATGTATCTTCATTATTGAGTCCTCCTGAGAAAATTTATGCTTCGCCACAGATTCAGCGCAATATTATTGCACCATCAAGTGGATATATTCAAATCTCATGCCAGCCTTACCGCGAGACCACGTTTCTTTATTTTTCCGTGCAGGAGCATGAGAGCAATCGGATTTAGCCATGCCACGGTTAACGTTTGAAACGCATAAAATTGCAGTATACGCAAATAAATGCACGCATAAAATTGCATAACTGACCATTCCTACTTTGCATACAAATTTAGGAACTTATGATAAGTATAGCACCACTGTACGGTTGTTAGAAATAAAATAAGGTACATTTTTTGCTTACTTTGATTAAATGAAGGCATCGGATCTCCTGGTTAAGTGTCTCGAAACGAGGGAGTCGAATATATATTCGGTATCCTGGGCGAAGAAACTCTTGACCTACAAGGACAAACTACTGCCATGAATGCTATTACCAAGGAAGAGATTGAAATCATTCTAGACTCCACGCATGATGGAATGATTGCCGTAAACGAGGCCGGCATAGTGACGCTCTTCAATAAGGCTGCCGGGAGGATAACGGGGCTGGAAGGGAATAATATAGTCGGTCATCTCGCTGTTGACGTAATTCCAAATTCTCGTCTGCATCTCATTTTATCTAAAGGAGAGCCTGAACTTAATCAGCAGCAAATACTGGGTGAAACCGTAATCATCACTAACAGGGTGCCTGTCAGGAATAAGGAGGGGGGGATTATAGGAGCTGTCGCGGTTTTCCGCGATATCACGGAGATTACGACACTTTCCGAGCAGGTTTCCGACCTCTGGAAGGCGCGCAGCCTTCTTGAGGCAATAATCGAGGCTACTGATGATGCCATCTCCGTGGCTGACGACAAAGGCAATATCATAATATTAAATTCCGCCTATACCAGAATCACAGGCTTGCCTAAAGAAGCGGTGCTGAATAAAGCGGTGGCAGTGGGTATTGCGGATGGTGAAAGCATACACATGAAGGTGCTCCAGTCCGGCCAGCCCGTCCATAATGAACGAATGAAGGTGGGACCTGCCAGGAAAGAAGTTATCGTGAATGTTGCTCCCGTCTTTATCGACGGGAAAATAAGCGGCAGCGTAGGGGTGATCCATGATATTTCCGGGATAATATCTCTTACCGAAGAACTGTCTCAGGCCAAAAAGTTGCTTCGTCACCTGAGAGCGCGGTATACGTGTCTGGACATTATCGGGAACAGTCCTGCAATGATACGGGCCAAGGAGCAGGCCCGTATGGCTGCCGAGACCCCTGCCACTGTTATATTACGCGGCGACAGCGGAACTGGAAAAGAGCTTTTCGCTCATGCTATCCATAACGCGAGTTCAAGAAGGAAGGGACAGTTTGTCAGGGTCAACTGTGCTGCCCTGACCGAGAGTCTCCTGGAAAGCGAATTGTTCGGCTATGAGGAAGGCGCCTTTACGGGAGCGCTGAAGGGAGGGAAAAAGGGGCTCTTCGAGGAGGCTAATGGAGGAACGATCTTCCTTGATGAAATTGGGGATATAAGCCTGTCACTCCAGAGTAAACTCCTGAGGGTTATTCAGGAAAAGGAGGTGACCCGAGTGGGCGGGACAATTCCCTTTACTGTGGATGTAAGGGTGATCACTGCCACTAATGCCGACCTGGAAAAGAAAGTTGCGAACGGGACCTTCAGGGAGGACCTCTACTACCGGCTGAATGTCTTCCCTATCCAGATACCGGCTCTCAGAGAGCATAAGGAAGACATAAAACCCCTGGCGGAACATATAATCTACAAACTCGATCAGGAGTTCGGACGCGAGGTGCAGAGAATATCGGAAAGCGCGGTTCAGAACCTGTTCGACTACGACTGGCCGGGGAATGTGAGGGAGTTGGAAAATGTACTTGGAAGGGCCATGATAACCATGCGTCCCCAGGACACGATCATGGAACCGGAATTCCTGCCCCTCTTGCCCGGCGCCAAGATAAGAAGTGCGCCTGCTTCTTCAGTCGAGGTGCAGCCCCTCGAAAAGGTCCTGAACGACGCAGAACGGAATGGGGTGATACTGGCGCTTAAGTCGACTAAAGGCAACAGGACAAAAGCGGCAAATCTTTTGGGTATCTCCATGCGAAGCCTGTTTTATAAGATAGAGAAACACGGCTTGAAATTACCTGTCCACGAGAATACAGCTTGAGTGTATGAGTGCATAAGTGGTGAGTATATGAGTGAGGAAGAGGTAAGTTAAGGATATACCGAAGATGCTTGTTACCTTGCAACAAAAAACTCTTGACAGGAAGGAGGCAGTTGCTTAGGATAATGGCTGGGCCGCTCCTTCTTCAACGGAAGGATGGGACAATCTCTGCCTGCCTGCTCAGTCCCTTAGGTGGAGCTATGCAATGGAGAAAATGATGTCTCACCTGATCAGTGTAAAAGTCTATTATGAAGATACCGATGCGGGAGGGATAGTATACTACGGCAATTTTCTTCGCTACATCGAGAGGGCACGTACGGAATTTCTCCTGGACCACGGCATCAGTATTGCGGAGTTGCACTATCAAGGGCTTTTTTTCCTGTCATCCATGTCGATATCTATTACAAAGGACCTGTGAGATTGGGCGAGACTATCAATATAACTACCGAGATGACTGAGATGAGAAATGCCTCTGCTGTTCTGAAAAGCCTTATTTTCAGGAACGACACCCTTTTAGTAGAGGCATATGTTACCTTTGCCTGTATTGATAATAAGGGAAAGCCCCTAAGGCTCCCCCGCGAGTTGAGAAAACTCAGGGGGCTTATAACAGGTGCATAGGGTATGTTGCATATCGGACCTTGAAACAATCGAAGCAAATAAAACATTTTTAAAAGGAGAGTTGACCATGGGAAAGTACGACGAGATATTTAAAAAGAGTATTAACGACCCTGAGGCCTTCTGGGGACAGGCGGCAGAATCTATCGACTGGTATAAAAAATGGGACCAGGTCCTCGATGATTCAAAGAAACCTTTTTACCGCTGGTTCGTCGGAGGAGAACTCAACACATGCTACAATATGCTTGACAGGCATGTGAAAGGCGGGAGGGCAAACCAACTCGCCCTAATCTATGACAGCCCGGTAACCGATACTATTCAGAAATTCACGTATGCTCAACTCCTTGACCTGGTAGCCCGGTTTGCCGGTGCACTTAAGAGTCTTGGCGTGAGCAAGGGTGATACTGTAATCATATACATGCCGATGATTCCACAGGCATTGATTGCCATGCTCGCCTGCGCCCGCCTGGGCGCCATCCATTCAGTAGTTTTCGGGGGCTTCGCTCCTCATGAGTTGGCCATACGCATTGACGATGCAAAACCAAAGGTGGTCATCTCAGCCTCTGGTTCAAAGGAAGGGGCCAAGATACTAGAATACAAGCCGATGCTCGACAAAGCCATCGAATTAGCCAAGCATAAACCTGAAAAATCCATAATTTACCAGAGGCAGTTTGTTACATCTACTCTGATGGAGGGCCGCGATGTGGATTGGGAAGAGTTGGTATCAAAGGCCAAACCCGCGGACTGCGTGCCCGTAAAAGCGACCGATCCTCTCTACATACTTTATACCTCCGGGACCACCGGCGTCCCAAAGGGAATTGTCCGTGACAACGGAGGTCATGCGGTTGCGCTGAGGTGGAGCGTTGAGAATATATATGATACCAAGCCCGGCGAAGTATTCTGGGCGGCCTCTGATGTGGGCTGGGTCGTCGGCCATTCATATATTGTATATGCGCCGCTGCTTACCGGCTGCACCACGATAATATATGAAGGCAAGCCGGTCGGCACACCGAATCCCGGGGCCTTCTGGAGAGTCATTTCCCAGCATGGCGTCAAAACCCTGTTTACCGCGCCCACTGCTTTCAGGGCGATAAAGAGGGATGACCCGAAGGGTGAATATATAAAGCAATATGACCTGTCGAAATTTAAATACCTCTTTCTCGCAGGTGAGCGGCTTGATCCCGACACCTACCACTGGGCCCATGACCTCCTTAACAAGCATGTGATAGATCACTGGTGGCAGACTGAGACAGGCTGGCCGATCACGGCTAACTGCATGGGGATAGAAGAGTTCCCCATTAAACCGGGCTCCTCTACAAAGCCTGTTCCGGGTTATAATCTAACGGTCCTCGACACCGAAGGTAAACCGCTTGGGCCGAATGAGACAGGGATCATCACGGCAAAACTTCCGCTCCCCCCGGGAACATTGCCCACGCTCTGGAACGCGGACAACAGATATCTTGAGGCATATTGTAATATGTACCCTGGATATTATTTTACGGCTGACGGTGGATATAAGGACGAAGACGGCTACATCTTCGTCATGGGCCGTGTCGATGATGTAATCAATGTCGCCGGCCACAGGCTCTCCACGGGCGAGATGGAGGGTATCATAGCTACGCATCCCGATGTCGCCGAATGTGCGGTAATCGGCGCCAATGACAATCTTAAAGGACAGCTGCCTGTAGGTTTTGTGGTCCTCAAGGCTGGTGTAAAGACGGACCCCGAAGAGATAAAGAAAGAGTTAACAAAACTCATAAGGTCCGAGATTGGCCCCATAGCCTGCTATAAGGAAACAGCGGTTGTCGCGAGATTGCCGAAGACCCGTTCGGGGAAAATACTGCGTGCTACCATGCGTAAGATTGCCGATGGGGACAAGTACACTGTCCCTTCCACCATCGATGATCCGTCAGTCCTCAGCGAGATAGCGGAAGCCCTTAAGGGCATCGGTTATCCCGGAGACATTGAATGTCTGACTCTTTAACTGATTTTAAAACGGAGCATACTAAAGGAACCAGGGCATGCGTATGAAAGTCTTGGGCCTCATGTCGGGAAACTGACAAGTACGGTTCTTATGGGGCCAGGGTTCAGCAATGGACCCTGGCTACCAGATCACTGTAGCTTTTCCACCACAGGCGAGAGATTCTTTTGGAAACAGATATTGAGGGCCATCGTGGTTTATCCTGGATACGTGTAGACGGCTGCGGTTTCAAAATGATGGAGCTTTAGCAGGTTTAATCGATCATGATTTCATTAAGTTCTAATCTCTTTCGAGCTTTAGGCGATTCTGCCGGATAACCAATGGTAAGAAGTGCGACTACACAGACATTATCAGACCATCCAAATAAATCTTTTATCTTCTGTTCATGAAACAAACGAATCCAGCAACTGCCGAGTCCAAAATCCAGGGCTCTCAATACAATGTGTTCAATTGCGATCGCCACATTTACGGCAACTATTGAAACCAGTTCACCGCGATCCATTGTTTTCAAATTATCGGCCCTATGCTGAAGAACGGTGACCATCCCATCCTTAAGAGCTCCGACTTTTCCAAGGTCCTGTGCGCCGGAAACGCAGCCGTCAATATAGCCCTGGAGATCAGCACAACAAACAATTACAACAGGGGCATCGGCTATAAAACCTTGATTATATGCTGCCTCAGCCAACCTTGACTTCATAGCCGCCTCTTTTACAATTTTGAATCGCCATGGCTGTGCATTACAGCCTGAGGGTGCCAGTCGAGCGGAATCGAGCAACTCTCTTATATTCTCATCAGGTATCAAATCCGGCTTATATTTACGAATACTCCTTCGCTTTTCTATTGCTTCCTTTGTATTTAACATTTCCATAAAACCTGGATACTCCTTATGATTGAGCTAACCAGCATTGATCATATTCATCAAAATAGCTCTTGCCGCGACATACAGTGTCTGCGATACATCCGTAACAACCATATTTCACACGGAGGGCACATGAAAAGCACTTTGAAGTGGTCGGTGGAGTCCGCCCTCGCATCTTCTTCACTTCATCAGAACTTATGATTTCATCGAGAGGCTGTTCAAGCACATTTCCGATAATCTTGTCCGTATATCCACAGATTGAAACATCCCCATTTGTTCTCAACGCGCAACTCGTGTAATGTACTGAACAACCATAAGGGGCAATTGGCGGCATCGGAATCCAGTCATAGCCAAAAGTATTATCAATTTTTCTAAGCTCCTCAAAAAGTTCCCCAACCTCTCGAGGCGAGATAGCCAGGGTCAGGTATTCCTCTTCCGGGTGGAAAAAACTGATTTGCTGCACCTGCGGAAGGATCCCATCGCTCCTCCACCTCCTCCACATCTCCGGCATTTCATCAAGATTTTGCCTGCACGCTATTGTGTGCACAGACAGGCGGTTTTTCAGCCTGGAACCGTAGCCTTTCTTTGTCAAAACGTTAAGCCAGTAATGGATTTTTTTATGTGTGCCCTTCACGCCACAGAGCCAGTCCTGTTTCTCTTCATCCAGGCTATTCTGCTTAAAGACCAGGGTAACTTCATGGTCAATAAGGAAGTCGATAGTTGACTCGGACAATCCGGTAAGATTTGAATAGAGGATGACATCCATTGTCATCAGGCGAAGACTCGATATCAGTTCGGTCAACTGCGGGAAAAAAAGTGGTTCCCCATCGCCGACAATAGAGCAAGTCCTGGCGCCCAGAGCTCTTGCCTGGGAACAAAACGACAGAATCGATTCAATGCTGATGCCGTCACTGGTTTTAGTGGAATAACAGTAGCGACACTTAAGATTGCATTTACAAGGAAGACGAAGGGCGATACCAAGCAGTCCCCCATCGCTGATACAACGGGCTCTGTCTTCAGATGTGAAGACGCGGCTCAATGTGGGCGGACTGACAAGGGATTGTTTTATCATTTAGACCAGAATAGCATTAATCATTCACTTCCTTAAATATCCTCTCTACCCTGATGCTACTACTTCATTACATCCTTTGGTAATTTCTCTGCGAGTTCTTGGTTGGTCATAAATTATCTACCACTGTATTAATTGATTTAGTGTAAAACGATATCATGCCTGTTGGGGAACTGTCAAGATACTTAGAAAACAAGGCTGGCGGCATGTCATTTTCCTCCTAAATTGCGCTCATGATTATTATAGCCTAAAATCCCATATAAGAAAAAAGGATTCCTGCCTACGCGGGAATGACGAAATCTGTGGGAACTCCGGAAAAACGTCAGCCTCGCATTCGACGGTCTTATGCTCATATTTATGAGGATGGTTCAAACCCGTACACCACCGGTACACCACCGTTTTGGGGGTCTTTAAGCGAGCAACTTCGTTGATTTATAAAAGAAAAAAAGAATCGGGGCGAGCCGATTCGAACGGCCGACCTCTCGCACCCCAAGCGAGTGCGCTATCCAGGCTGCGCTACGCCCCGAAGCTTAAATTCTAAAAGATTTTTAGACTTGCCGTCAATGCTATTTTTTTCAACGTGAAAAAAATGGGATAATCCGACCTACCATAACACGTGAACAACAAGTAAGAATAATGCTGCGCTACGCCACGAAATGGTCATTGAGTATTTCTTTTAGTCTCGATTTTACCATGGTGAGAATTTTTTCGGCACTTGCAGAAGATCCGGTATCGGCTTCAGCATCTTCCAGGCAAACTTCCTTGTCCAGCTGTTCCGTATCACTTCCGATCTTGCGTCTTACGCCATCAATGGTATACTTCTCTTCATATAAAAGATATTTAATCTTTTTCAGAAGATCAACATCGTTCTTTGCATATATTCTTTGCCCTGACTTGCTCTTCCTTGGATTAAGAAAAGGGAACTCCGTCTCCCAGTACCTCAGGACATACGATTCAACTCCTACGACCCTGCTGACCTCTCCAATTTTATAAAAAAGTTTCTCAGGGAACAGCCTGAGAGGCTGGGGCTGCTCATAAGCGTCTTGTATTATCAGCTCACCGTGCTCTTTCTTCAGCAACGTTCCTGCCCTAAGCCCCCTGCCGTTGTTTTTCAACGGCTTCTTTAAGCTGGTCACTGGATTTGAAAGTGACTACCTTGCGCGGGGTTATCTCCACCTCTTCCTTTGTCTTGGGGTTTCTCCCTATGCGCGAGTTCTTCTTGCGAACATTAAAAGTTCCGAATCCTGAAATCTTGATGGATTCCCCTGCTATCAGCGTCTGCTTAATGGAATCGAACACTGTTTCGACTATGTTCTGCGCCTCGTTTCTGGGAAGTCCGACTTTGTCAAACACAAAATTTACAATATCAGCTTTTGTCATTTTCTTTCCTCACATTTCTCAGTTCAGTACCGAAACGGACGTTGTCCCTTCCATGATAAGGACCAGATGTATTAATTTTATATTACTATAACGCCTAATTGTCAAGTATTTTCAAATGATTGCTTATAAAAAAAACGGCAGCGGCAACTTTATTGTATAAGGCTTATATGATTCGCCGAGCTTGTCAGGCGGTTTTTCATCTGCGGTAAGTGCAAGTAATCCGCCCCCGCTTCCCTCCAGGGAGGGGGAAAGGGAGGAGTGCCGGGTCGGGTCAGCAGTCCGGATGTTTGACTGTATGTCGATTTTTCTGTTATTCTTATAAAACTATTTTGTGAAGTCTATAATCTTTAGATCAAGAGGATACAGCATGAAAAACAAAATAAAGACACCCAAAGATATTTCCGCCCGTGAACAAAAGCTTCAGGAAATACGGAAGAAGCTGACCCGGCAGCGTGAAGAGCTTATTGCAGACGCCGGCATTGCACTCAATGCATTGCCTGATGAGACCTTATTCCCCGAATTGGGTGATCAGGCATCGGCTGAAATCGACAGGAATTTTATGCTGAAACTGAAAGGCAGGGAAAGGAAACTCCTGAAGAAAATAGATGAATCAATAGAGAAGATCGATAACGGCACCTATGGCATTTGTGATGTGTGCGGGGAAGAGATCGATATCAAGCGGCTGGAGGCAAGGCCGGTAACTACCATGTGCATTGAATGCAAGACAGAGCAGGAAGAAGAAGAAAAGCTCAGGGAAAGATAGTCGCAGGCTCAAGGCCCAACACTGTAACGCTTTTTCAGGGTCTCTCCAAGCAGATTAAAGCATAAAGCTGTTAATGACAGTGCAATCCCCGGATACAATACCATCCATGGCGCAGTGAGAACGTAAGCCCTGTTTGCGCTGATCATCGACCCCCATGTTGCTGTCGGCGGCTGGGCGCCGAGACCCAGAAAGCTCAGGGTAGCCTCAGTAATCAGAAAGCCTCCGAGCTTTATTCCCATTAACACGAGTGCCAGTGGAACGCAATGCGGCGCGAGGTGCAAAAACAGAATTCTCGCATCGCTGCATCCTACGGCCCGGCGGCATCCACAAATGCCATATCTTTCAGCGTCATTATCCGTCCCCTTATCAACCGTGCAAAAGAGGTCCAGCCAACTGCTGCCAAAGCGATTGTGACCGTGTAAATACCCGGAGGCAGGACGACCGATATCGCTACAGCGAGAAGGAGCGACGGAAAAGAGAGGACAAAATCCACTATCGACATCACCGCAGTGTCAAAGGTGCCGCCGAAATAACCGGCAGCCAGGCCTGCCACAAACCCGATAACAGCTGAAATTAAAGCACCTGTAATAGCGACGCCGATGGATATCTTGCCGCCGGAGATGACCCGCGCAAGAATATCCCTGCCTTTGCTGTCTGTCCCGAACGGGTGCGCCATGCCCGGTGATTTGCTTATAGAATCAAGATCTATCCTGTCAGGATCTTTAAGGGGCAGCAGTGGAAAGAAGACCGATATCATAAGAAGTGCGACAACGAACAGCAACGGCAGCAGTGTCCACTTACTTGTCGTTTGCATGCAGGCGTATCCTCGGATCAAGGTAATGATAAAGGACATCCACCAGGAGATTGACCATGACAAAAACCACCGTGCCGGCAATAATACACCCCATTATCACCGGATAGTCCCTCTTCACAATCCCTTCCATGGTGAATCTTCCTATGCCGTCCCACCCGAATATACTTTCAGTAACCACAGCGCCATTGAGATAGCTTCCGAAATCCAGTCCGATTATGGTTACGATGGGAATTATCGCATTTTTCAGGACATGCTGCATTTTTATCCTGGCCGGAGGCAATCCTTTGGCCGTTGCTGTCCTGATAAAAGGCATGCCGAGCACTTCTTCAACAATGGTCCTTGTCACTCTTACCAATGTCGCAGCTGCCGGTATCGCTAACGCGCATGCAGGGAGCACGAGAAAACGTATATTCCCGGTACCTGAAGGCGGAAACAGCTTCAACTGGAGACTGAACACAATCATAATCATGATAGCGCTCCAGAAAACAGGGATGCTGAGACCTGCAAGTGACAGCGCGTCAATTATTTTTTCGACAAGCCCGCCTTTCCTGTATGCCGCTGCAAAACCGGCCATAATACCAAGGGGGACCGATATCGCCATCGCAGCAAAGGCCAGTTCCATGGTATTGGGGAATTTCAGGGCGATATCAGCCAATACATCCCTGTCGGTGTAGTAAGACCTTCCAAAATCTCCGTGTGCGAGCATCTTCAGATACCCGGCATACTGATGCAGCGCATCCTTATCAGCGCCGATCTCCTTTCTGATACTGTCTATAGTCTCCTGACTGGCACGCTCTCCCACAAGGCTCAACGCTATATCGCCCGGCAGAGATTTCAGAAGAACAAATGAAACCAGGGTGATACCCAGCAAAAGCGGGACCAAAAGAACAAGTCTCTTAACAATGTACCCTGTCATACCGGGGTCACACCAGCCACAACATTCCCTTTTTCATCGAACTTGCAAGCCAGATAAGCGGGGTCCTGATATAATGTAAACCATGCACCCTTGCTGACTCCCATGTTCTCATACAATGATTTCTCCCTTATCGAGTCAAGAGGGAAATTATCGTAAGCTGTGATCCACAGCGGATTGAAATGCACATGCGTAGGTAGAAGGTCTCCGATATGCATCGCTTCTTCCTTGCCCGATCTCATAATGACGATCTGATGTCCCCTCGTGTGGCCTCCTGTCAGCGACACGCTTATCCCCCTCACTATTTCCGCATCACCATCGACAAGTTCCAGCTTCCCGCTCTTTTGCAGAGTTTCAATATTTACCGGCCAGTATGTATTTACCGCTCTGATGTTGGGATTGATGACATCTTCCCATTCCGTCTTTTGCAGGATATGCCTTGCGTTGGGGAAAGTGAGGGCCAATTCCTCCCCATCCTGCATTACAACTCCTGCCGAGTGGTCCCAGTCATAGTGAGTCAATATCACAAAATCCACGTCCCCCCTGTCTATTCCGAGTGTCTTTAAATCTTCTGGCACCCGCCATTCCTCACGGATTCTGAAAATCTTTTTTTGTTTATCGGTCAGCTTGTTCCCAAGTCCGGATTCGATCATCACAAGTGAATCCGGCGTCTTGACCAGAATGGGCCACGCTGCCAGCGGGACATAATTGTCCTGATCAGCAGGGCATCTCTTTTCCCACAACATCTTCGGGACCGGGCCGAATACTGTCCCACCGTCAAACTGACAGAGTCCTCCATCCAGCCAGAACAACTCAAAATCTCCGACTTTCAATCTATTTTTCATCGCGCATCCCTCCCCTCAATTTCCATTCCTTTGTCCATAGTATATATAGGGTAAACCTTATACCCTTTCACCCACGGCTGTTTTATCATGAAATCCGTCCTGTGCCAGAAAAAGACAGCCGGAACATCTTTTATTATAAGTTCTTCCGCCTGTTTGTAAAATTTTTTCCTGTCGTTTTCGTTGATAGAGAACTGTCCCTGCTCTATAAGCGCATCTACGGTTTTGTTGCAGTACCGCGTCCTGTTTCCAGCGGGCCCGCTGTTGGAGGAATGGAACAGGGGAAAGAGAAAATTCTCGGGATCCGGGTAATCGGCCCACCAGCTCAGCCAGAACAGCTCCGGCTCACCCCTGTTTACCGCCTCTTTAAAGGCGCTCCACTCAAGCTGCCTTAGCACCACTTCAATCCCTGCCGCGGAAAGATACGACTGAATAATTTCAGCAAGATCCACTACATCCTGGTCAGCTGTTATATAAAGGCGCACGCGCATTCCGGTTACGCCCGCGTTTTTTATGATCTCTCTTGCCTTCTGCGGATCATAACCGCTGTCATCACGCACGGTATCGAGTTTCCATGACCTCAGAAGGTCGGGAACGGGTCCAGCAGCAAGTCTTCCCCTGCTCTCATAAAACGTACGCAGGATTTTTTTTATGTCTATGGCTAAAGCAACGGCCTTCCTTATTTGCGGATCGTCAAAAGGAGGTTTAGATGCATTCATGCCCAGGTAATAGGTATTAAGCCCTCTCATCGAAATGATCTGGCTGCTCCACTTTTTATCGCTTCTGAACCTGGAATACGCAGTGGCAGGAAGCGAGATAACATCCAGATTGCCGAGCTCGAACTCGGTGATCGCGGTCAAATCCTCGGGTATTATTCTGTAAACAATGCCCTTAACTCTCGCTCTGCCGGCAAAGTAATTATCCTTTCTCTCCAGCACCACTTCCCTGCCGGGCATCCATGATGCAAGTTTAAAGGGTCCTGTCCCCAGACAGCGCGACCCATCAACAGCCGCAACATAAGCAGGCGTTGTGGTCAGCATACTGAGAAACGGAGAAAAAGGCCTTTTCAGTTTTATCTCGAACGTATAATCATCAATGACCCGGAATCCGGCAACATCTTCCGCCCGCCCTTCACGATACTCCTGCGCTCCTTCTACCTTGTCAAAGACCCAAACGTTAGGAGACTTCGTCCTGGAATTCAGCACCCTCTCAAATGAAGCCTTGAAGTCCTGCGCCCTGACCACCCGGCCATTGGAGAACTGAACATCGCGCTTCAGAAAAAAAACATACCTGAGCCCGTCTCCCGATATATTCCACCTCTCAGCAATATCCGGCGCAACAGAGAGATGGTCATCCAGTCTGACAAGTCCGTTGAAAAGTTTTGCCACGACCGAAGCACCCGACACGTCTGCGATCAAAGCAGGATCGATAGTCGAGGGAGTAGAATTCAGACGGTAATAGAAAAAGCCGTCGATACGGTTTGATGAAGTGCATCCCGCCAGGAGCAGGACAACAAAAAGAAAATTAAAAACAACCGTCAAAACGCGAAAACGCACGCCGCTACAAACGCACATTATTCATAATAGCATTGCAACCAAATCTTGACAAACCAGTTATTTCCCTTGGCCACTTTTCAGTCGGCCTCAAGCTTGTATCATCCTTATTTCTTCTTCACTCAGCCCATACAGCTTATATACGATCTCATCTATCAAATCATCCGTTGCGTTTATCCTTGCCTTTAATGGTTCAAGAACAGACAAACTCTTTGTAAAACTTCTTTCAAGCAACTCTTGCTTCTTGCGGTCGGAGAGGTCTATTGATATTTTCTTTTTATTCTTTTTTAGGACTTCGAGAAAGTGATCAAATTCGTTTTCGTCATATTCCTTGAAGGCTGTTTTATTCGCCAGGTCATCAATAGCAACGCCAATTTCCCGTTCGAGCCATTTCAAAAAGCCTCTGGTCTCACCTTTCTTGGCCTTGTTCATCTCTATCATCTGTTCGGCAAGATAGGCAAGGAAGTCATGGACCGTGTCGTTTCTGCCTTCTTTCAGCTCCTGCTCTACCCACCCTATGCTGTCTCTTAAAATCATTTTTAGCCTCTTTCCTGAGCTGCGTTAAGGAGTCTTTCAAGCCATATGTTTTTGAGCAATAACATATTCCCGTTATCCGCTGTTTGCAATGCGCCAAGGTACTCTTTTCTTCCATCAGGATCCACAGCCGCAGTTTCAGCAGGCGGGAGCTTCAGCTTATATAGCAGAGCAGAGAGAAGGATTCTCCCGACACGACCATTGAAATCTTTAAACGGATGAATCCATTGAAACCGCCAGTCCGCAAAAGCGAGGAGTTCAGCGACCGCTTCTATATCTCCGGCATCGACGGATGAGAGTCTTGCCGATAAATCATCACAGTACAGTCTGAGATGAACGGGGACCTCATAATATGGCGGCGGCGTGTGTGCGCCGACCTGCACATTGACATCTCTTAACCGCCCCGCCCAGTCAGGGAAAAGATTCCAGGCTATATCTCTGTGGACTGAACACAGCCATTCAGAGGCAACAGCTATTTCGGCAGGGTTTTTATCGATAATGCTTTGGATAGTTTTTGCAACCGAAATAGCCAATTTCTCAGAGACTTCCGAGTAAGGTATTACCCCTTGTGCGGTTTCGAAATAGCGGGTCGAATCTGCCGGGCGGGTGCTCTCTTGTCCTGCTTCAGAATCTCCTTCAGACGGATCATACTCACTGGCTCCTTCTCGAACTCCATGGATTTCACTACCCAATCCAGCACCTTTTCCTGATACGCCTTCCTCAGGGATTTCGTATCCCCGTGCCGCTTCCGCCACTCTGCCAGGTTTTGCTGCGCCTTTTTTATCTGAGTCTTTGTCATAACCTTTATCCTCACCCTTATTTTGCCATTTATCAGCATTTGACGCAACTGATGCAAGCTCTTTTTGGTACAGAACAATCGCTTCCCTTACTCGTTCCTTGCGCTCTTTATCGGCGGTGTTGAAGGAAATGCGGGGAACAAGTAACTTCTCAAGATAAATAAGCTGAAGCAGCAAGCGCCCCCTCTTATTCGTATCCCCTAAAACAGAACAAATACTTTTCAGGTATCCAAATGCTGCTTTTGAATTGAGAATTGTCAAAAGATATTTATCATCCATTGGTATAGTGAAAACCGTCTTGAGTGGATATGCCGCTGTATCATCAAAAGCAAAGCGGCTTTCCAGTGCTATCTCGGGATACACAATCTTTGGCATGTCAAAGTAATCATAATAATCGCACGGCCTAAGCTCCCACCAGAAATCACCTTTGTCACTCCGACGCAATGCCTTCTCCTCAAACTTCTTCAGGTGCTTTGCAATAGCCGGATAGTGAGCGGAGAACCATACAAAAGCGTTACTGATTCCTTTCTGAAATTTTTTATTAATGTCCTGCCATATAGCACGATGCGCACATTCTAGGTTATGCTTTCCGCATTTTTCGCCCCATTTATCCCTATCACCTACAACGTGCAGCAGGTCGGAAATAATCTCATCAGTAATTGCAATGAACCCATGTTCTTCCAAAATCTCCCGAAGTATGCCGCTCTTTGTAAAGGATGAAGGGATAATGATAATAAAGCTTTCCTTGTAATCTATCTCGTATTTTCTAACATCGTCACCCACGATAAGGGGCTTTATAAAATCTCTGCTCTTGCTGTCCTCTTTTACAAGTACGTCTTTCGTGTTTCTATCTATAACAAATGCCTCATTAAGGCCAGTTTTAACTCCGTATTTTATCTTGCCATTACAATATTGCTTTAAGGGAATGGCGAAAAATTCCATTTTCTTGAAAACCCGTGACACCTCTTCCTCGGCTAACGACCAGCTTTCTGCGTTAAGCGCTTCTTGTCCAACTGCTATTGCAGACTTGTTAATTTCACCAGCAAGCGAGTCAAAGGATAGAGATCGGATAGGAGCATATTTTATAGTACCCCGTGGCAAATCATCAGGGGAGCGCTCAACGATAACGATAGCGGGAAACGTCGCAGCTTCCCTAAATACGGGCAGTTCCCCGAAATCAACAATCTCTTTTATGGCAGATTTTTCCGATAAATACTTTCTAAGCGGCGCACCATAGTTCGTTTTTATAAATTTATTCGATGTTATCATGCCAAAAGTTCCGGCAATTTTAAGCAGATCGATTCCTCTCTCAAAAAAATAAGCATAGAGATCTGCAGCACTATGGAAAACCTTGTAATACGGCTTCAAATAATCTTTCTTCAGGCTTCCAAGCTCTTCCTGACGGACATACGGCGGGTTCCCTATCACGCAGTTAAAACCCGGATTGCCTTGCTTCACAATCTGCTGACCAGATGCTGTGCGTTCATAAAAGACCTCAGGAAACTCTATTTCCCAATGGAAAAATCTCTTCTCCCCTGCAAGCGTTTTCACCTGCTGAATAACCTGTCTGTCCGACGCGGGCAAAGAGGCAAGCGAATCATGAAGCCTGTTCAGGTCTATCTTGTCGAAATCGGAAACCAGGAATTTCTTTGCATCGGGAATGCCGAAATGTTCTACTATGAGCATATCGAGCAGGATTTTATATCCGGCAAGCCCTTTGTTGGCTTCCCCGTACTTCTTATATGATTCTTTCACCTGAGCAACGGTTGCGTCGGGGAGTTCTGAGACAAATATCATATCTCTCAATGCCCTTTTCAGTGGTTCGAGATTTATCCCGAAAAGATGTCCTGTTAGGGCTTTCTCCAGTTCTTCGATGTTTGTGCCTATCAGACTATTGCCGTATTTCAGATGATGGTCAAGAAATGAAAGTGGTGCCCCAAGAGTGAAGGAATCGAGCCACAATGAAAGTTTTGAAAGCTCCACAGCCATTTCGTTGAGGTCAACGCCATAGATGCAACGCTTCATGACCATACGTTTTATGAGATTCACTTCGGTGAGCTTGCTCTCGTCTATAGTCACCTTTTGTTCCTTGATATTACTGATGATATCGTTCCGCAATTCGTCAATTCTGCGGACGACCGGATTATCGGGATAATCGGCAAGGAAGGTTATAATTTTGTCTGAAATGAAATCTACGGTGTGGACGAGGAAATGCCCGCTGCCCATTGCAGGGTCGAGGACTTTGATGTCAAAAAGAGTTTCAAACACCTGATTCTCTTTATGCACGATGTCATTGATATATTTGCCTTTCGGTTCTCCGGGATGCTCCCAGTGATTCCACTCTCTCGGTTTATTAAGCTGCTTGCGCTGCTTTGCATAGAGTTTGTCGAGTTCAGCGAGGAAGCTCTCCGCACGATTCCGCCTTTCCCGCAGCACCGGCCCCACGGTATTGCCAACGATGTATTCCACAATATAGTGCGGCGTGTAATAAGACCCGCTCGCCTTGCGCTCGTGCTTTGAGTTCTCAATATAGGCTTCACCCTTTTTCTTTGAGCGATATGTCTTTACCCCTTCTTTAACATCTGAGCGTTTTCTCCAAAACGACTTGCCCTTTTCCCTGATCTCCACCATAGTGTCATTTGCAATCCTGATGTGGAACTCAAGCAGGCCCTCGTAGATATCACCCAGATGTCGGACATTAAGGGATGAGTAATCAATAAAGGGTGTCACGCCCGGTGTATGCCCGATATCGGGATCAACGGTGAGCTGTTCAATTGCTTTGGCTATGTATGGGTCTGGAATCTTATGTTTACTAAGAAAGCTGTCAGGAGATGTTTCAAAAAGTCCACCGTTATATATGGGAACATTCAGTGCCCTGTCACCCTTATCAATTATCCTGAAGAGCGATTCAAGGCGCGACCAATAATCATAAGCGTTATAGGTCATTCCATCCAGACCGGATTTTTCTAACTCATCGTTTACGTCCTCTTTTGTCTTCTTAAGACTCTTCTTGTAGTAACGGTCAGAATCATTGACCGGCAGGAGGCCCCTTGATTCGGCATACAGAAGAAATAACAACCGATAAAGTAGGGTGAGGCATCCGTTGAATATCTCTTTCAGGCTCTCATCCGTTTCTTCAGTAATTCCTTTCTCACGGTTCCGGTATTCGATGAAACCTGTGGCAAGCCCCTCGAATATATGATCGAAAATCAGGTTCTTGAGTTTGTCGCTGACGCGTGCGGCGTACTCTTCGGTCTCTTTCAGGTGCTGCTCAAGCCAGGTCTTGCCGGTTGCGGCATCCGGCACAAGGGCATCTTTTGAAAAAAAGAGATAGAAATAGAGGAACGTATTTGCATCATTCCTCAAAATGATCTCTTCCAGGTCTATCTCAAAAAAATTACCAGAACGCGATGACGCCCTGTAGTAAAAAAACCGCCACTGCTTGCCATTGGTGAGCATGGCCCATTGAATGCGCCCGGCTGTCGCGTGATATACGTCATCTAGATATTTCACCGTTTAGCGGTCGGGTCACGGCGGTCGAGCCTGTCTTTCGGGTCAGCGTCATTGAGACGTCTTTTCCAATATTTGGCCTCAAGAATAGTCAAGGCATGAGAAAAAAATCGCGAGGAGTCATATTTGTCCTTGCGTGCGGCTTCGTGGGTTTCCCTGTCTTTAAAAAGGGCGTAATCAGGCCTTTTCTTCTTTGTCCCGCGTTCCGTCGTCGGCTGAACGTCCCATTCATAACCAAGCGCCTTCAAAACCGGCCTGATAAACTTATCTTCCAGTCCCGCCTCTTCGCCAGGGCCGAGATGTAAGGCTTTTATGGAGTCGTATGCCTTCTTTATCTCTTCAAAGGCAGCAGCAGCCTGCTCTTTCTGAGCAGTCCACAAAGTTGATGAAGGCAAGCGGTTCTCAAGGTAGTTGTTCGAGAACAGGTTTTGATTGTTCCAAACAAACAAATTTATTTGCCCGGCCATTACTCCAGCCTCCATGCCGCCTGAGCTATCATCTCCCTCTCTTTTTTATCACACACCCCGGCTCTCTTCGAAATTTTTGAAAATTTCCAGGACCGAAAGAAAAAGCGCCACTACCAGCGGTCCCATGACAAGTCCAACTACTCCAAAGAGCCCAATGCCTCCCAGGACACTGAAAAATATAAAGACAGCGGGCATGCTTGTCCTGTTGCCGATCAGGACGGGCCGGAGTACACTGTCCAGAACTGTCATTCCGAAGATTCCGATCAGCGTCATTATTATGCCCTTCAAAACTGACACCTGTATAAACAGATATAATGCTATGACGCCCCATACAGTAAACGTGCCAAGCATAGGGATAAACGATGAAACAGCGGTTGCCAGTCCCCATAAAACCGGCGACCTTATGCCCAGGCCGCCATAGGCAATGCCGCCTATTATGCCCTGCACAATCGCTACAACCACGCCCCCATAAACGGTCGAGATGACAACGTCTCTGACCTGCTTGACAAGTTTTTCTTTATGTTGCTCAGAAAAAGGCAGGTAATCCTTGCTCTTCCGGAGAAATGCGGCGCCATCCTTAAGCATAAAAAAGACAGTGAAAACCATCAGAATAAAATCCAGAAAAAAAGTGAAAACTCCGCCAAGTCCGATCGGGAGCTTCCCGGCCAATTCCTTTGCAATTCCCGAGGCATTGGTGGCAAGGTTGTTCTCGATATCGGCCTGGGACATGGAAAGATTACAAGCCTCCAGGGCCTTGACGACCATGTCTTTAACAATGGGATAACTTAAAATATCCTGCGGCGACCCCAGTTTCCACGTGTCAATGTGTTTCGAGATTTCCTTCACTTCCGACACCAGCAGGTATGAAAAATACGAGAAAGGCCCGACAATAATCGCCACTATTATAAGCAGCACTAGAAAAGAAGCCAGCCCTCTCCATTTCACGTATCTTGCGACGTAAATGTACAGGGGATAAAAAACTATGGAGAGGACAATGCTCCACATTATCGGCACCGCAAAGGGACGTATTATTTGAAACGTCAGGTATCCCAGCCCCGCAACAATGGCAAGCATTACAATGAAGTAAAACCTGTTAGTTCTCACTTTCCCCGGCCTTTTCTATAAACTTTGCAAGGATTTGTAACGATAGTCTATCACAACTTCTTTCAGGGTGCCATTGAGTCCCCGCCAGAAACGGATAATCCGGATGGCAGATGCCTTCCACGATGCCGTCGTCCGCTTCCGCAAAAATCTCCAGCCCTTTGCCCAACAACTTTACGGCCTGATGATGACTTGAAGCAACATGCGCCGAAAATTCGCCGGAAATATCCGCAAACCGGCCTGTAATCAACCTTATACCGTGCTGTCCATCCTTATGGTCCAGAGCGCCCTTGACCTGATGCTTTATATCCTGATAGAGACTTCCTCCAAACATGACATTGATCAACTGCATTCCGTAACATATGCCGAGAACGGGTTTCCGTCTCTTATTTATCTCTTGCAAAACGGCAAGCTCAAAATCCGTCCTGTCCTTTCCGGCAAAATTAAAACACGAAGAAGGCACCGCTGCCTCCTCATTATAGAGTTCCGGGAAAAAGTCCCCTCCCCCGGGGATCATGAGTCCGTCAATAATATCCGCAATGCGGGAAATACCATCCTGAACCGGCACAAGGATCACCGGAATACCTCCGGCGCCTGTCACCGCAGAAATGTAGTCCCGCTTCAACCTGAAAACAAATTGTTCACTATCAGCCGTTATGCCTATAAGGGGTTTCAGAGAAGCGCCCTGCCGGAAAGAGTCCCTGTGAGAGTCCCCCCGTCCATTGCAAGATGACCGTTGACAAAGACATACTCGATGCCTTTGGGTCTGCTGAAAGGCTCCCTGAATGTCGCCGTATCAATGATGCGCCCATAGTCGAAAATCACGATATCGGCATATGCCCCCTCCCTGATAACGCCCCTGTCCGTAAGGCCGAAAGTGGCTGCAGGGAGGGAAGTCATCCTCCTTATTGCCTCCGGCAGTCCCACAAGATGTTCATCCCGGACATATTTGCCGATAAATCTGGGAAAACTGCCGAACCCCCTCGGATGAGGCTTCCCGTTGCATGTCGGTCCTGAAAAAGACCGGACAGAGCTGTCAGAGCCTATCATAAGGTAAGGGAGAGACAGGAATCGCCTGAGGTTATCTTCGCTCATCGAAAAAAATATCGCTCCGGTCCTCGCCCGTTCATGAATGAGCAATGCCAATAGCGCGTCAACAATACTTCGTCCCATCTTCGAGGCGATATCAAAGACGTTTTCTCCTTCCATCCACCTGTTTTCGGGATTTACCGTCGAAGAGACATAAACCCCCTTCCAGTAATTGTCGTCTTTAAGACCGATTTCGGACTTGATGCGTCCAGCGGTTTCCAGGTCCCTGAGCCGCGCCAGTTCCTCTTCCACGCCGCCTTCATATACCCATGAAGGGAGCACTGTATCAAGGTCAGTGCCGGCAGCTACATAAGGGTAGCGGTCACATGTTACTATCATGCCCCGGCTCTTCGCAGTTTCGATCAGCCTTATCGCATCATCTATCTTCGACCAGTTCCGTTCTCCCGCAGTTTTAAGATGCGAGATATGGATAGGAACGCCTGCACCACTGCCTATCTCCACCATTTCCATAATGGACTCGATAAGGGCATCGCCCTCGCTCCGCATGTGAGAGGCATAAATACCGTGTTGACTTCCCAGGGTGCTTGCCAGGGCAGTCAGCTCGGACGTGTCTGAATAAATACCCGGAGGATAGATAAGCCCTGTGGACAGGCCCTTGGCTCCAGCTGAAACAGCATCCGATAAAAGCCCCTTCATTCCGGCCAGGGCATCGCCGCCTGCAGCTGAATCCCTGTACCCGATCACCGAGCCCCTTATATTTCCGTGACCGCAGAGAGTAGCAAAATTTATCGCGCTGCCTTTTTTTTGTAAAAGGGCGAAATACTCGCCGAAGGTCGACCACCGCTCGGTTATGCCCAACTCCTCCATGTCAGCCTCTCTGCGCGCGAATGCTTCGCCGTAGAGGGGTGCGGCAGAAAGGCCGCAGTTGCCGTTTATCTCAGTTGTCACACCCTGGCAAACCTTTCCTTCAGCCCTTCCATCCGCAAGGATCGTGAACTCAGAATGCGCATGCGTATCAATAAACCCCGGGGCAACAACAAATCCGCGAGCATCAACGGTCCGCTCAGCATCGATTCTTTCACTGCCTGCATAGACTATTCTGTCGTTGTGAATACCGATATTCATTTCGCGCGGCCCCTCACCGCTGCCGTCGAGCACTGTACCGTGTTCAATCAGATACCGGATCATTTTTCCTCCGTCTTGTTGTCCGCCGTACCGCTCATGAAGAATTTTTCCGGGTCAGCCATGCTTTCAATGAAAAGCGGGACCATAAAAGATGCGATCAGCTTTACAGTTGATACGGAATTCGGTCCAGCTTGCATTTTTGCCTCACCGTACTTTGCGTAGAGCTTCTGCTTAAGTACGGGAAAGCATTGCAGGGTGAGCGTCATAACAGAGAAAAAATCATGAACGGGAAGGCCGAACCGTCCGAGAGGGTGAAACAATTTCCTTAGTGAACCGACCATTTCCTCAAGGGGTGTAATATGCATGAGTATTTTAGCAGCGTATACCATATCAAAAACCCTTGCCATACGAACAGACGCGGTCCTGAGGCCCTCTTCGGTAACTGTAATTGGCCCCACCACCGCAATAACACTGCCCGACTGGTAAAACAAATTACTGAGAAAAGTAAAACCCAGAAAAAGTGATACTGGGACAAAGCCGCTCCTGACCTTTTTGAACGGAAGGAAGAAAAGCGCGAACACGATAGTTGCAATTATTATCATGTGCAGCTGAATGCTGCCTGAAATAAATACGAGAACTGCCAAAAAGGTGTAAAGCAAGAGATTGATGCCTGCAGACAATGATCTACCTGGAATTCCGAATGTATTTTATTTTGTTGACCCTGGCCCCCCCGGCATCGGCATCATAGCTTCCATTGTCTGTCTTACGGGCCATGCCGTTGGACACCACCCGCCGCTGGGGTACCGAAGAAAAATAAGCATTTATTCCATCGACCAGCGAAACAGCGATCTTCTGCCTGTAAGCTCCGTCAGACAGCAGTTTTTCTTCTTCCGGGTTGCTTATAAAGGACACTTCTGCAAGTGCTGAAGGCATCTGCGCGTCAACGAGAACGTAAAATAACGCCTGCTTGACGCCGAGATCCGCACATTTTGGGATACTGCGGTTTTATTTCCGATACAAGGGAGCGCTGGATATTTCCGGCCAGATTAAGCGATCCGTCCCGCTTCCTGTCCCTGTCGAGCGAGGCGAGGATAACGCCAAGTTCACTCTGCACCTGTTTCATCCGTTGCACTGATATGGCGTTTTCCCGTGCGGCAACCCTTAACGCCTGCTCGTCATTTGTCCAGTTAAGCAGATAGGTCTCAATGCCCCTCGCCTTCCTGTTGGGACTCGCATTGGCGTGAATAGACAGGAAGAAATCCGCATCGTTTTTATTGGCGATCTTTGCCCGCTCCGGCAGCGGGACAAACACATCGCTGTCACGGGTAAGTATCACCTTGTATAAGGGGTATTGCCTGTTTATTATGCTCCTCATCCTGAGAGCGATATCCAGAACCACATCCTTTTCCTCAAGTCCTGTCGGCCCGACCGCGCCGGAATCATGGCCGCCATGGCCGGCATCGATGACTATTTTCCGTTGTATTAAGGCTGCATCTCTGTTCGGCTCCGGAACGGCAGGTTCCGGGGGCTTTTCAATATTCCCGGGCTCCTGACTTTTTTTATCGGACGACTTGGAGAAAACATCTATAATGAGCCGGCTCGGGTCTTCAAGGTTGAATATCTTATAGTCGTAACCCGGCGAGGCGAGATCAAAAACAATCCTCACTGTATTCACATCAAACTGGCCAAGCCTGACGGCCTTTATCAATGGATCATTTACGGTGTAATTCTTTTGCAACTCTTTAGGAAGTTTTGCATTTTTGAGGTCCAGAAACAGCCGTTCAGGGCCGGAGAGTCTGGTGGCCTTTGGAATGTCCAGGGCACCTGAAAGATCAACAACGACCCGCAAGTATTCCGAAGTTATATGGTATCTGAGCCCTTTGACTTCGACCTGGTTTTCGTCAGCATGGGAAAGGTGAGCTAAAAAAAAGGAAAAAAAGATAAAGAGAGCACAAAGACCGGCGTGATCGCGGAGTTTGACTCCGGCACCCGTGCACGAGTCCCCATGCCCTTTATATTCTGAATGAATCATACCGCCTGGACAGCTTTAACCTCCGGGACCTCCTTTTTCATTGTGGATTCAACCCAGTTCTTCAAGGTAAGGGAGGACATGGGACATGTGCCGCATGCTCCACTTAACTTCACATATACTATATCGTCCTTTATTTCAATTAATTCAATATCCCCGCCCTCTGATTTGAGTCCTACCCTTATTTTGCCCAGAACTTCCTCAACTTTCTCTTTTGTAATCATTTCTCCTCCATGCTCCGAAAGCACAATTCTTTTCGGGCCGGCATCCGGACCAGTGTAAATCTTTCCAGCCGTGTTTTTTATTAATATAGCGGATAACCTCTTTTTTATCAAGGGGCTTAAGGACAGACAAAGGGCAAAAGGCAAAAGGCGGGAGGTTGAAACATGGCACGGACGGATTAAACTATTAGCCATTTGCCATTAGCCCTTCGCCTTTTGCCTGTACTTGAATGAATTATTTCTTGACAATTTTCATATAATCGTATATAAATACATTGATGCGTCAAGTTCTGGATATAATGAAACTGTTTTCGGATGAATCGCGGCTGAGGATACTGTTGCTGCTCATTAACAAAGAACTTTGTGTCTGTCAGATAATGGGTGTGCTCGGCATGTCCCAGCCTCTTGTATCAAGGAATCTTTCCCTTCTGCGGAAGGCGGGCTTTCTCAAAGACAGGCGGGAAGGAAAGCTGATGTTCTACAGCCTGAAGAAAACGCTCCCGGAAAAACATCTGATTTCCCTCTCCGCAATAAATGAACTGCTTAAAGATGATAACACCCTGAAAAAAGATCTTCGCGCTCTTCGGGACTGTACTGAATTCCAGAAAAAGACCGGCAGGTGCGATATGGAGACTTTGAAGGCGTTCATGCGCTACACACAACAAAAAGCGGCAAGCAGTAAACGGTAAACAGTGAACGGTAAGGACCAGGAGACAAATAATGAATAGCAGAATGAATAATTTAACAAATAATAACAAAATTTCTTTTTGCCGCTTACTGTTTACTGTTTACTGCTTACTGTTGTGTGTGTTTGCCGCCCTGTTTCCGTTCCGCACGGCTTATGCCGCATCCGATGAGTCCGAAGCCCGGCTTTCGCTTGCCGATGCGATAAGAAGCGCCCTCGAAAATAATTATGAGATCAAAGCATTTAAAAACACGCTTGCTGCCACGGACGAGAATATAGGAGTGGCACGGAGTTCCCTTTTACCTCGCCTTGATTTCGAAGAGCGTTTTACCAGAACAAACAATCCTACTTATTCTTTTATGTCAAAACTTAACCAGGAACGTTTTTCTTCGGCCGATTTTGCCATCGGTTCACTGAACAACCCCGCTGCCATTAACGATTTTCAGACTTCCCTTTCATTCGAACAGCCGATCTTCAATAAAAAGGCATATGTCGGACTGAGAATGGCAAAGCAGGAGTTTACTGCAATAAATGCGGATTACACAAGAAAAAAAGAGGAGATAGCTTTTAAAGTTACAGAGGCATATTTTGCTGTGGTGACAGCAAGGGAACGGCTTGCATTCGCGGAAAAAACACTTGATGATACCAGGGAACATCTTCGCATCGCGGAATTGAGATTTAAAACAGGTCTCGGCCTTTTTTCCGATACTCTCAGGGCGTCTACCGCGGTTACTGAAGCAGAGCAGCGGCTCGTGACCGACAGGAAAAACCTTTTAGTTGCCGGAAGGGCGCTCGGGCTTCTGCTGGGCAGGCAGGAGACTGTGGATGCTGCGGAAGGCCATCCTGAAATTCCCCTGAAAGATAAAGATTATTACAGCAATGCCGCTCTTTCAAGAGAAGATATCAAATCGATGGAAGCGATTACCGAGAATGCTAAAAACAGTATTGCTCTCTCCAGAGCGTCCTACTGGCCCACTTTGGGCGTGAGCGGCTCTTACCAACTGAATGACCACCGCTATCCTGTCGGTTCTGAAGGCGACAGTTGGTTAATCGGGGCGTTCCTCAGATGGGAACTTTTCGATGGTACTAAACGAGAGCATGAAGTAGCACAAGCCCGTTACCGCGCAGCCGAGGCGGAGGAGAAACTCAAAGGACTCAAAGACGCGGTGTCGTTCAAAGTATATGCCTC
This sequence comes from Nitrospirota bacterium, assembly GCA_963796345.1. Taxonomy (GTDB): domain Bacteria; phylum Nitrospirota; class Thermodesulfovibrionia; order Thermodesulfovibrionales; family Dissulfurispiraceae; genus JADFXI01. The sequence continues at coordinate 66,623 of CAWCLI010000012.1, forward strand.
ATACCTGGCGATCGAAGAGGCAAAGAAGAATGTCGAGTTGTCCATGTCGGCACTGAAAACCGCTGAAGAAGGAAGACGGCTGGTGGAGGAACGCTACAAAAATTCTCTCTCTCCTCTTGTAGATCTTTTGGATACTCAGGTAAGCGTGGACCATACGCGTGTCACTCTAGTGGCCAAAGAAAACGAATACCGGATCGCGGTTGCCAATCTCAGCTATGAAAGCGGGACCATTTTGAAAGACCTGAATATAGAATAAAGAGAGGTAAAAGGTGAAAGGTAAAAATGAAAGCTATAGGAGAAAGGCAAATGGGTAAAAATAAAAAACTGGAAGAAAAAGGCAGAAGAATTACGACAAGAGGCGCCTTTCCTTTCGTCTTTCACCCTTGGACTTATACCTTATACCTTATACCTTTTATCCTATTCCTGTTTCTGTCCTGCAGTAATAAAGTAAGCCCTGGCACAGAGAGTGTGAGCAGACAGCCTGTGGAAGGCGTTACTATCACAACTGTGCAGCCGTCCGAAGTCGAAGACTATTTCGAGACTTCGGGGACGGTAAAAGCGAAGACCATCAGCACCGTTGCCGGAAGGGTGATGGGGACTGTAACTTCCCTGAAAGTGAAAGAAGGTGACAGGGTCCGTGCCGGACAGGTCCTGATGACTATTGACGACAGGGACAGCGCACAACGTGTCGCCGCAGCCGAAAAGGCCCTTGAAGCCGCAAAGCAGCAGAGAGCTCTGGCGGATATAACCTTCCAGAGGTACAAAAAGCTGTTCGACGGCAAGGCCGTATCCCAGCAGGAGATCGATCAGATAGAGACCCAGAAAAAAGTTGCCGATATCGAATACGAAAGGGTGAGGGCTATGCTCGCCGAGACGCAGATCAGCCACAGCTTCTCAAGGATAACAGCCCCGACATCGGGGATAGTGACCGAAAAGAAGATCGAATTCGGGAGTATGGTTGTTCCGGGCACCCCGCTTCTGGTGGTGGAAGACACTTCTTCATACCAGATCGAAGCCCCTGTAGACGAGGGCCTGTCGGGAAAACTGAGGGCTGGAATGCCGGTAGAGATTGTCATCGATTCACTGGGGCAGCGAATGCCGGGAAAAATTACCGGGATCGTCCCTTTAGTTGACGCTATGTCGCGGACATTCATCGCCAAGGTCGGTGTTGCAGGCCCCTCGTTGAGAACAGGCGTCTACGCAAAAGTGAGGATACCTGTCGGGGAAAAACAGGCGATCCTGGTGCCTGAAAATGCGTTGGTGGAGAAAGGACAACTGACCGGCGTATACGCGGTTGACAGTCAGGGGGTAATCGCCTACCGGCTGGTGCGGCCCGGCAGGAAATACAACGGTTCCGTGGAGGTTTTATCCGGCATCAACCCCGGTGACAGAATCATTACGGAGGGTGTTCAACGTGCAGTTGATGGCGGGATCGTGACCGGGGCACACAAGTAATGAACGTGTTAGGTCCGGCAGGCCGGATTGCAAAGGCTTTTATCAATTCAAAACTCACTCCGCTGATCGTCATAGCATCGCTGCTCCTCGGGGTATTTGCGGTTATCGTGACTCCCCGGGAGGAGGAGCCCCAAATCGCGGTGCCGATGATCGATGTTTACGTAAGCTACCCCGGTGCGTCCTCAAAGGAGGTGGAAGAGCGGGTCACAAAGCCGATGGAAAAACTCCTGTGGGAGATCAAGGGGGTCGAGTATGTTTACTCCATCTCCAAACCAGGTATGAGCACAGTCATTGTCAGGTTTTATGTGGGCCAGGACATGGAGAACAGCATTGTCAAACTTTACAACAAGCTCATGTCAAATTACGACAAAATCCCGCCGGGAGTATCGACACCCATGGTAAAGCCGAGGTCCATTGACGATGTCCCCATCCTGACCTTTACTCTCTGGAGCGACAGGTACAAAGGATACGAACTGAGGAGAGTTGCCTTCCAGGTCGCCGACGAACTGAAAAAGGACAGCGACGTATCGGAATTCACCATTATCGGCGGACAGAAAAGGCAGATAAGGATAAGCGTTGACCCAGCCCGTCTCAGGGCATACAGTATCTCTCCTTTGCAAGTAATGGGGATGCTCCAGAAAGCCAATTTCGCTCTGCCTTCGGGGGCCTTCTCTTCCAGGAACCAGGAATTCCTGGTCGAAACCGGGACATTTCTTAAAAATGCGCAGGAAGTGGGAGATGTTGTGGTCGGCGTGTACAGCGGGAGACCTGTTTACCTCAGGGATGTCTCTGAATATAACCGACGGTCCCGAGGAGCCTGCCAACTATGTCTTCATGGGCCTGGGTCCGGCATCCCTGAAGAGCGGGGAATATTCCACGCTGCAGAACAAGGCGGGCCAGTATGAGGCGGTCACTATTGCCATCGCCAAGAAGAAGGGGACCAATGCCACTCATATTGCGGAACGGGCACTGAAGAAAATAAATGCGCTGAAAGGGAATATGATTCCGTCGGGAGTGGAAATCACCACAACACGGAATTACGGGGAAACGGCAAAGGAGAAATCCGACGAACTTCTGGAGCATATGCTCATAGCTGCCATCTCGGTCACCATCCTGATCGCCCTCGCCCTGGGATGGAGGGAGTCGATAGTGGTGGCGGTGGCCGTGCCGGTGACCCTTGCGCTCACCATCCTTGTCAACTACGCTCACGGCTATACCCTCAACAGGGTCACCCTTTTTGCGCTTATTTTTTCCATCGGTATTCTGGTCGACGATGCGATTGTCGTAGTGGAAAATATCCATCGTCACTTCAGGATGGGCACTGTCGACCCGGAAACTGCCGTGCTCGCCGTGGATGAGGTGGGCAACCCGACCATTCTCGCTACTTTTACTGTCATTGCGGCCCTTATGCCCATGGCGTTCGTGTCGGGCTTGATGGGTCCCTACATGCGGCCTATTCCTGTCGGCGCATCGGCGGCAATGCTGATCTCGCTGCTCATCGCCTTCATTATCAGTCCGTGGCTGAGCTACATCGTGCTGAAAGGCACGAAGAAAGATACCGGAGGACACCCGGAAAAAGAAGGAAGCAGGTTTATCGGTACGCTTAACAAGGTGTACGAGGCCAATCTGAGGGGGCTTCTTGAGAGCAAGAAGAAAAGAGTTATCGGCTTCATCCTCGTTCTTCTGCTCATGGGAGGTGCGATAGCCCTGGTCCCCTTGAAATTGGTTACCGTTAAAATGCTGCCCTTCGACAACAAAAGCGAACTGCAGGTCATCATCGACATGCCGGAAGGCTCCACACTGGAAGAGACTGCAGCGCTCACACAGGGCATCGGGGGATACCTGAAGACCGTGCCGGAAGTGACCAACTATCAGTCCTATGTGGGCACGTCAGCGCCCTTTAACTTCAATGGCCTGGTCCGTCATTATTTCCTGCGGTCTGGAAGCAACATCGCGGACATTCAGGTCAATTTTGTTCCGAAAGGCGAGCGCAAGGCGCAGAGCCACGATATTGCAAAAAGGATACGGCCCGAAATCCAGAAGATCGGCGACAGGTTCAAGGCCCGCAGCGTCAAAATCGTGGAGATACCGCCTGGTCCCCCTGTACTGAGCACTCTTGTGGCTGAGGTATACGGACCTCATTTCGACAGGCAGACAGAGATCGCACGCCAGATAAAGGACATTTTCAGTAAGACCAGCGGCGTGGTCGACGTGGACTGGTACATGGAAGACAACCAGAAAAAATTTACCTTCGACGTGGACAAGGAGAAGGACGCATATAACGGAATCAGCACGGAAGCTGTCAGTCAAACACTCAAAATAGCCCTGGGCGGCACCGTAGCGGGACTCGCCCACATAGACAGGGATTTAGAACCCGTTGATTTGTATTTGCGGGCCCCGGTTTCCGAAAGGGCCGGTCTGGAACGACTGCAGGAAATTGCTCTCCCTTCGAACTCGGGAGCCATGGTGCCTCTGTCCGAACTTATCAAAGTAAGAGAGGGAGTCGAGAACAAGACCATTTATCATAAAAATCTGAAGCGTGTAGTTTATGTAGTTGGGGATGTAGCCGGCACCGAGGAGAGCCCGGTGTATGCCATCATGAAGATGAAAGAGGCAGTGAAAAAGCTCATACTTCCGGAGGGTTACGAGCTGAAGCAGTACAACGCAGTGCAGCCGTGGCTTGAAAACACTTATTCCATGAAATGGGACGGCGAGTGGCATATCACCATCGAGGTGTTCAGGGACCTGGGGATCGCATTCGCGGCGGTCCTGATACTGATCTATATTATGATAGTCGGATGGTTCAAATCATTTATAGTCCCAATCGTCATTATGGCGCCGATACCTCTGTCCCTTATCGGTATTCTGCCGGGCCATGCACTGATGGGGGCATTCTTTACCGCAACCTCCATGATAGGCTTCATTGCCGGAGCTGGAATTGTCGTCAGAAATTCGATCATACTGGTGGATTTCATAGAACTCAAACTCTCGGAAGGGGTACCACTCGAAGAAGCGGTTGTTCAGGCGGGTGTTATACGGTTCAGGCCCATGCTTCTCACGGCAGCTGCAGTAGTGGTGGGGTCGTCAGTCATTCTCTTTGACCCGATATTTCAGGGCATGGCGATATCCCTGATGGCCGGCGAGGTGGCATCCACTTTCCTGTCGAGAACAATGGTACCGGTGCTTTATTATATGTACAAAAAAAAGGCGGTAAGCCGGCAAGCTGACAAACCGGCAAGCTGATGAAAGGAGAAAATATGTATATCGCAAAAACCGACAGTTGGTATCTCGAACGTATCATTTGGCTCATAGCCGGAATTTTTTCATTGTCAAGCGCGGTGCTGGCATGGGTCTACAGTCCCTACTGGCTCATATTGACGGCCCTGGTGGGCGTTAATCTCATTGTGTTCTCGCTGACGGGGTTCTGCCTTATGGCAAACATTGTGTACAAACTCGGCGCGAAACCGAGACTTCAGAAGAGCAACGAATAGTGCCTATCGATATTTGGAAATGCACTCTCCGGCTAATATTTTTGTCTTTCCGGACGGACGATGATTGTCCTGAAATTCATTATAGATCGGACAGTCACGAAAGTTTTTAAAGCAGAGTTGCTCCATTTCATTTATGCTGGGAACATATGAGAATTCCGTTGCCCCGCAAAAACCCACATAGTCTTCGTTGAAATATTGACACGACATTTTACCCCTCCTGCTGCGAGCAAATAATTAGCACGAATTATCACATATTCTGTCCAAGAGCAGGCAGGACATGGTGCTGAAGCGGACTTTTGCAGCCTGAGACGCCATGGATGGCTGAACAGGCTGCAACAGCCTCGGAGCAAGGCTGGATGCCTTGTGAGAATGAGCTGAAGCACTGTGTCCTGACTGCTCGACATCGTATTATGAAATCTAAGTCGATCAGAAAGGTAACAAGGTTACAACAAAGAATAGCCGGGGCCAGGGGAAAACGCTCTTGTTTATTTTTTCTTCCAGTAAGGGCTGGACAAATCTTCAAAGGCCGATATGGCGGCGACAGAGCCCTGCCCTACTGCAGTGGCTATCTGCTTTATCCCTCCGGTCACATCGCCTGCCGCGTAGACCAGATGCACAGAGGTCCTCTGGCTACTGTCAGCCTTGATGTATCCTTCCTTGTCCATCGGCAGGTTGAGCATCTTTCCAAGCTCATTGTTGGGAGTGTAGCCTATCGAAATGAATACCCCATCAAGGCGCATTTCTCTGAGAGACGAGTTACTGAGGTTTTTAAGACGAACGGCATCCACACGGTCTTTTCCATAAATTTTTTCGACCACTGTGTCCCAGAGAATGGGGATTTTCCTCTCGGTCAGGCTCTTCTGGAGAAAGGCTTCAGCCCTCATTGCCGGACCACGATGAACGATCGAGACGTGCGCTCCAATGCTGTTCAGGTATAATGCGTCGGTTGCCGCGGAGTTGCCCCCTCCCACAACGATTACCCTCCCCCCATCCTTGAAAAAATAGCCGTCGCATGTTGCGCAATAACTCACACCCCTGCCGTACAGGTTTTTTTCTCCAGGGGCATCGAGTTTCCTGTGTTCTGCTCCTGTTACAATTATAATGCCCTTTGCCCTGAATGTCCTTCTGGCAGTTTTAAGCTCGAATGTGTCATTCACCTTTGTGACATCTATGACCCCTTCATTTTCAAAAATATATGTGTACTGCAATGCCTGCTGGTACATTATATCGACAAGGTTTTTCCCGGCTATCTGGCTGTAACCGGGGTAATTCTCCACAACCGGTGTTATGAGGATCTGCCCCCCTACAGTGGCCTTTTCAATTACAGCAGTTTTCAGTCCGCTGCGTCCCGCATATATACCGGCGGCAAGTCCGCCAGGGCCGCCGCCGATGATTGCTACGTCCAGGTCCACAACTTCCCCGGAAAAAGAGGCGGCCTTGAACTCTGCAGATGAGAGGCTGATAATCTCCTCCACAAACATCTCCGGCGGACGGACACCTGTTCCGACCGGCACCTCGTTTATGACGGTAAATGGGACTGTGATTATGTGGTATTTGTCCACATAGTCCCTGTTCTCATACATTTCAATCACTTCAACTGTAATAAGATCAGGCAATGCAATAGCGGCTGATATGGCAACAAGTGCGTGCTGCGGGCAGTAAGGACAGGAAGGAGAGACAAAGACCTGTATATGTCTCGGCTCCTTCAAGTCCGAAAGTCTCCTCAATGCCTGTTCGGATATAATGCCTGCGTTGTTCGACGCCAGAATGATGGCCATTATCAGCGTGCGTCCTTCTTCTCCCACAGGAGCGCCGACATAGCTGATTTTGAATTTATCAGGGCTTATAAGAACAGTCGGAGAACGGGTAATATTTTTTCGCTTCGCCTCATCACTGTCCAGTGTGAAAAAGCGCACTTTGATCTTATCAGTCAATTCGGCGATTCCTTTGAGCAGCATAGTGGTCGCCTCGTTAAACTGGCTGGTCTCTTTGTTAAGGAAGACCTCCACCTCGACAGTATCTTTTAGCTGCTTGAACGTGTCGCGAAGGATTTTTTTTGTTTCATCTGGAAGTATTGCCTCGGATTGATTTTCCACGGTTCTCCTCTGATTGCGCTCCTGCCGAAATTTTATTAAAATCTCTTTTTTATTATATCAAGAATCCGAATCTTTCACTAATTCGTAATGAAGTGTAGTATAATTTTACATGCGAAAAGTCGGGTTCGTCTATAGCCCTGTTTTCCTGAAACATGCCGCTCCGCTTGGGCATCCGGAGTCAAAAGAGCGGTTGTTAGCAATTACCGGCAGACTCGGGAGTTCTCCTTTCTGGAAGGACATTGTCCAGATATCCCCTTCAAAAGCCGAACACAGTGACATTGCCATGGTGCACACCGACGACTATATCGAAAAAGTCATGAATTTTGGAACGGGCCATCTTGATCCTGACACATATATGTCAAAGGACAGCCTTGAAGCGGCCCTCTTTGCAGCAGGCGCTGTCATTGATGCGGTGCGGAAATGCAAGTCAGGAGAGATACTGCGGGCGTTCTGTGCGGTGAGGCCGCCCGGCCATCATGCCGAGGCATACAGGGCAATGGGTTTCTGCATTTTTAACAATGTCGCTATCGCTGCCCGCTATGCTCAACAGGCTGGCTTTAAAAAGGTCTTTATTGTTGATTTCGATGTCCATCACGGCAATGGAACGCAGCACATTTTTTACGAGGACGATACTGTTTTTTATTTCAGCACCCATCAATCCCCGCACTATCCGGGCACTGGCGGCAAAGCTGAACGGGGACAGGGCAAGGGCGAGGGATTTACCTATAATGTACCCATGCACCACGGATATGGTGACGAAGAGTTCTCCTCCGTTTACTGTGAAGTGCTTCCGGGATTGGTGAAAGAATTCGGCCCTGACATACTCCTTGTCTCAGCCGGATACGATATACATGCAAATGATCCTCTTGCAGGTCTGCGGGTAACCGATGAGGGGATTCGGACTATTGTTTCCTGCATACTTTCATCCCTGCCCGATCCTGATCATATCCCCGCTGTCTTTTCTCTTGAAGGCGGCTATAACGTTACCGCACTCAGCAATGGTGTATGCATAACGATGGAAGAAATGTTAAAGGAATAACCCGGGGTGGCAAAAGCTCTTGCAAAGGCTTCAGGCCGGCCACATATAAGCTCCAGGCTTCATCGCCATTTAAAAACATTGGGGCTTTCGGACAGCGCTTTAGAGGACGTACAGCGGAGCCTGCCGGGTATCAGCGTTTCTATTTCCAAAAGGGTTATTGTTAAAACAATTATTTCAATGGGCCATAACATGCGAATAGAGGCAATCGCAAAATGTGTTGGAACTCATGAACAACTCTCGAAGAGTTAAGGAAGCTGAATATATGAAATTTCGCTCATTGCTGGAAAGCAGCCATGATATCATAGCGCGTTTTGACCGTAATTATCGATATTTATATGTCAACAAGGCCGTCAGCCGCTATTTTCCTTTCAGCCAGGAGGATTTTATAGGGAAAACACACAGCGAGCTTGGTTTTCCGGAAGATAAAGCGAATATTTTGGAGAAAGCCTTTCGGAAAGTATTTGAAACAGGCGAACCACAGAGCCTGGAACTGGGAATTGATACCGACAGAGGAAGTTATTACTTTGACTGGCGTATTTGCCCCGAGTTCGACAATGGGAAAATAGAAGCAATTATGACCGTCTCCAGGGAAATCACCGAACGCAGGAATGCGGAAGAAAAACAGGAAAGAATCAACCACTGGAATAAACTTATTTTAAACTCAGCAGGTGAGGGCATTTTGGGCCTCAATTCTCAAGACAGGCATACGTTTGTCAATCCCGCAGCAGCCAGGATGCTTGGCTATTCAGTTGATGAACTATTGGACAGACACAGCCACCTGACCTGGCATCATACGAAAACAGATGGAAGCCCGTATCCGTTAGAAGAGTGTCCCATTTGCGGGTCATATAACAAAGGCGTTGTCTATGAGTGTGTAAGAGATGAAGTGTTCTGGAGAAAGGATGGAACAAGTTTCCCCGTTTCATACACGAGCGCGCCGATTATCGAAAACGGTGACGTTACCGGAGCGGTTGTAACTTTTCTCGATTTCACGGAGTGTAAGAAAGCGGAAGACGAGTTGAAGATTAGTGAGGAAAATTTCAGACGTTTGATGGACCGTAATCCTGTTGCCATGGCGGTAGCAGACAAGAGCGGTAAATTCATATATTTCAATAGCAGATTCATAGGAACATTCGGATACACTTTGGAGGATATGCCCACCGTAGATGACTGGTGGCCTCTTGCTTACCCTGACGAAGAATACAGGCATAAGGTCATCAGCAGCTGGAGGGCGGCTGCAATGAAAGCTATAGAAAATCGAAATCAAACGGAAAACCAGGAGTGGAGGGTAAGATGCAAGGACGGGTCGTCACGCGACATTGAGTTCAGGATGGCATCGCTGCAGGACGTGAATATAGTCATATTTAACGATATAACCGAGCGCAAGCGGTCGGAAGAGGCCATCCGGAAAACCCATCAGGCACTCGAAAAAGCCTACACCGACCTCAAGGCAGCGCAATCTCAGATTCTACATAATGAGAAGATGGCCTCAATCGGACAACTTGCAGCGGGAATTGCCCACGAGATAAAAAACCCGCTGGGGATCATTGTGCAGGGCATGGATTTCCTTAAGGGCTCGCTCTCAGACAGCCTGCTGGCAGATGCTTCAGAAAGGATAAAAAAGGCTGCCCTGAGAGCTGACATGATTGTTAGGGACCTCCTCAGTTTTGCCCGTCAGTCTCCTCCTGCACTGGAGAAAATGGATATCGTTTCCATTATAGAGGAAACCCTGTCCCTTGTGGAGCATCAGCTTCATCTTAAGAACATCAGGATCATCAGGAGGTTTCAGGAGGGCACTCTTACGGCTCTGGCTGACACCAACCAGATGAAACAGGTATTTATTAACTTGCTGCTTAACGCAACCGATGCCATGCGTCAGGGTGGCACAATAAAGATAGATGCGGGGATGATCGTGACACCTGCCGGCAAACCTGCCGTACACATATCTTTCAGTGATAATGGATGCGGCATTCCGCCGGAAAACCTGAGAAGATATTCGAGCCGTTTTTTACCACAAAAAGGGATTCGGGCGGGACAGGGCTGGGACTCTCGGTATCACACGGGATAATCGAGCACCACAGAGGAACAATCACCATAGAAAGCCGGGTGGGAGAAGGGACAAGAGTTATTCGTGACCGTACCTGCGCCTGAGCAATAAAGGAGGTTTTAGATGGCTGACAGGACAAAGATTCTGATGATCGACGACGAAGAGGATTTAACCTACTTTGTGCGCCTGAACCTGGAAAAGACCGGCAAATTCACTGTCTTTACTACACCAAGGGGATCGGAAGGGATTAAACTGGCTAAAAGCGAAAAACCCGACCTTATCCTCCTTGACCTGCTAATGCCGGAGATGGACGGAGGCCAGGTGGCCGCGCAACTGATGGCTGATGCCTCCACAAAGAAAATACCCATAATATTTCTCACCGCCCTGGCTCAAAAGGAGCAAGTGGACGCCGGTCAGGGAAAGATAGGCGGAAGGGATTACATTGCAAAGCCGGTGACTCCGGAAGAGCTGATCGCCCGTATCAAATCGGTTCTGGGTAAATAGGCTTAAAGAACTTGCCCGGAAACCGATAAAATCAGCAACCGGTCACAGGTCCGGATTCGCAGGGTGGAGTCTGGAAACAACCACTGAGTGTTACAAATCCAAATAAAGCGCCTTAACTGTGCCAGGTACGATTACTGAGGAAGTGACGGCAGTTGAGCCTTATCGGAGAGGCTGGTATCCTCCACGGACTCCATCTTTAGAGAGCACTATCTGCCACACCTGCAGGCAGCGCGCCCGGAAGGTCCCCGCGCTGCTCAATAAGTAGTATTTCCACATGCGATAAAAACGGTCGTCGTACCGCTTTTTCAACGAATCCCAGTTCCTGTCGAAGTTATTAAACCATGAAATAAGCGTAGGATCGTAATAAGACCCGAAATTGTGCAGGTCTTCAATTACAAATATTTTTTCTATGGCTGCGCTGATCTGTTTAGCGGAGGGGATAAGCGAGTTGGGAAAGATGTATTTGTCAAGCCAGGGCTCATTGTAAATCTTTGAGCAGTTGTCGCCGATAGTATGAAGCAGGAAAAGGCCGCCGTCGCGAAGGCACTTCCGGACAGTTTCCATATATGCCCGGTGGTTCTTGTATCCGACGTGCTCGAACATCCCGACTGAGACAATATAATCGAAGTCTTCTTTAAGGTCCCGGTAGTCCTGCAGCCTTATTTCGACAGGGAGGCCGGAGCATACCTCTTTTGCATATAGTGCCTGCTGTTTTGAGACAGTTATACCGACTGCTTCAACCCCATATTTTTCGGCCGCATATTTTACAAGACTTCCCCATCCGCAGCCGATGTCGAGAATTCTGTCGCCGGACCGAAGACCGAGTTTCCTGCATGTGAGGTCAAGCTTGGCTTCCTGGGCTTCGTCGAGATTGTCCACACCTTTCCAGTAGCCGCAGCTATAGGTCAGCCTTCTGTCAAGCATGTTCTGAAAAAGATCGTTTCCTATGTCGTAATGCCTTTCCCCGATCTGGAAGGCCCTGACTTTGCTGTTCACATTACGGATTACAGAGCGCAGAAACAATATACAATTCTTTTTAACCTTGTGTTCGGCATTGGAGGACATAAGCCGATAGAAAAATCCGTCGAGACTTTCGCAGTCCCACCAGCCGTCCATATATGATTCTCCCAGCCCGAGACTGCCGTCTCTCATGACCCGGTTATGAAACCGTTTGTCACTGATCCTGATGTCGGAAGGATGCGCACCGTTGATTGTGATGCCTGCTGCGGAAAAGATAGCGTCAATGGTACATTTCAGAGCCGAAAATCCCATGGATTCCGATTACACGATCGCTTTCATTTTTTCACGACAATATTTAAACCTGCGTCCCACCAGGATTTATAAAAAATTGTAACAAATTCATCGCTAAAGTCAAGTGACCTATTTCTGCCGCACTGCACTAGCACAGCGAGAATAAGCGAGGTGCGCGGCAAAAAATAATCACAATGTAACGTAGCCGTCATCATCATGTAACAGGGGCGAGCTAACATAAGCATCTGTAAACTAATGGAAGGTAACTTTAAAAAATCTTATTGATCCAGGAGGATAACATGAACACCCTAAGCAAAAGTATTCTGCTGTATTCCGCTGCACTTTGCGCCGCACTGGCGCTTTCAGTGCTTGCGGCGAAATCTGGCATGGCCGCCGACGTGGTCAGAGTCGGTATGATCCCCGACGCCGGCGCGACCCAAGTCTCCATAGAGCAAAAGAAACCGCTCCAGGATTATCTGGAAAAGGCGGTTGGCCGGACCGTGATTATAATCATTCCCACCAACTACAACGCGACCGTTGAAGGGCTTGGCAACGGTTCGCTGGACTTCGCTTATTTAGGCGGTCTGACCTTTGTAAAGGCCCAGGCGCGCTATAAGGTTGTTCCTGTGGTTCAACGCCAGATCGACCGCGAATTCCACAGCCTGTTTATAGCCCATGCCGGGACCGGAATCAGGAATATCAAGGATCTGCACGGCAAGAATTTCGCCTTCGGCGACATCAACTCCACAAGCGGCCATCTCATGCCCTATCTGGCGATGGAGAAGGCGGGCTTCGACCCCGACAAGGACCTGACGGGTACCGCTATACAGGCAGCCACACAGCTACCGTTCAAGCGGTGGCGAGCGGCGTGGTAAACGCAGGCGCCGTGGACGAGACAGTATTCCGCGACATGATCGCCAGCGGCAAGATAGACAGAAGCAAGGCATATATCTTCTATACAACGCCGGCTTTCGTCGACTACGTCTGGGCCGCGCGGAAAGACATTGATCCAAAATTGAAAGAGAAGTTCGCCCGGGCCTTCGTGGATCTGAAACCAGGCCGTGATGACCAGATACTGGATATCCTTCGCGGCAAGCATTTCGTAGAGGCGACAAATGCCGAGTACGACGACATCCGCAGCATCGCCAGGAAACTGTCATTGTTCTAAGGATGCTCAAGCCATGACAACGCTACTGCAACTCGATGAACATACAAGTCGTCCATGCGACCGCCCGGACCGCGATCCTCCGTTCGGTATCTCTTCACGTGAACAGAGGCGAGCGGATCGCGCTGCTGGGTCGAAGCGGCGCCGGCAAAACAACACTGTTCCGGGCAATAACCGGCTTCTTGCCTGTTGCAAAGGGCAGTATCCGGTTCGACGGTCACGACGTCATCGGTTGCCGTGGCCGGGGGTTGCGGCTGCTGCGCCGCGATATCGGCTTCATCGCACAGAAGCACGACCTGGTCGAAACGCTGCGCGTACATCAAAACGTCATGGCTGGGGCGCTCGGCTATTGGAGCGCGTGGCATACGTTGCGCTATCTCGTACGCCCCAATGCGCAGGAACTGGAGCAGGCCCGGCAGGTGCTCGCCGCTGTCGGGATCCAGGAAAAACTGCATGCAACCACCAGCTCACTGTCAGGGGGCCAACAGCAGCGGGTGGCCATAGCTCGCGCGCTTATTCAGAGCCCGAAGCTGCTCCTCGCTGACGAACCCGTGGCCTCGTTGGATCCCGAACACCGCGCAGGGAAATCCTGGAACTTATGTGCGGCTTGGCCGAGGAACGCGGAATGGCGTTAATCTGTACGCTGCACCAGCCTGAACTGGCCGCACGCTACTTTCAACGGGTAGTGGAGATACGCGACGGCGTCGCCATCGAATCGGCCGTCCCGATATCGGGCTCCAGGATGACCTTTTATGTCACCCATGCGACCTGCGGCGGCCGGTGTAGGCGGCGGGAGGATATCGTGTATTCTATCTTCAGACTGATCGCCGCCTTCTTCCCTCCAAACCTCGCGCCCCACTACCTTATAGCGCTGATGCCGTCCGTGGTCGATTCCGTGGGCATGGCCGCCGCGGCAATGGTAATTGCCTTCGCGGTCAGCCTGCCTTTGGGCCTGGCCGCGGGGACCGCCATGCCCGGTGCGCGTTTTATCCAGTCGATCCTCGTCGCCCTGCGCGCCATCCCGGATCTGACACTCGCCATTTTCTGCGTGGTCCTGGTGGGCATCGGTCCAGGCGCAGGCACGCTGGCTTTGACGATTTTCTATACCGCTGCGGTCGCCAAGATGTTTGGCGACCTGTTCGGCACTGCCCGGCAGCAGCCGCTGGAAGCTCTCTGGAGCACCGGCGCCTCGCGTTTCCAGGTGGCGCTGTTCGGGTTGCTCCCTATGAAACTGTCAGACTTGCTTACTTACGGTTCTTACGAATTTGAAAGCGCAGTGCGCGCATCGGTGGTCGTAGGTGCAGTCGGGGGCGGCGGGCTCGGCAGCGAACTGGTCGGCACTCTGGCAGCGTTGGATTTCAAGCGGGCCACTACGTTGATGATCATTCTCGTCCTGGTCGTTACTGGCATCGACCGTCTCACTGTCTTAGTCCGCAAGCGCCCCCGCTTGCTGTTAGCTTTGCTGCCGGTCGCATTGGCCGCTGCCTGGGAATACGGCCCGCGTGTTATATCTGTGGGCCATGCACTGAGCACGTTCGCAGACATGTTTCCGCCCGCGATGACAGCGAAGGGCTGGCACAAACTGCCGGAACTGCTGTTAGAAACCCTGGGTATGGCCGTAGGCGGCACTTTGTTCGCAGCGGTTGGCGCCTTGCCATTGGCGTTTGCCTCGGCGCGAAACATCGCACCGGCCCTTATTGCCGTGCCAGTGCGCCGGTTCCTCGAACTGACGCGTTCCGTGCCCGAGGTGGTGTGGGGCCTTATTCTGGTTGCTGTTGCAGGCGTCGGCCCCATAGCCGGCGCGCTGGCCCTGGGCCTGCATTCCTTGGGCTGCCTCGGCCGTCTCTATGCAGAATCGCTGGAAAACGTACCGGTCGCACCGGTCGAGGCCGTCGCCATCACCGGGGCATCTCGCTTTCAAACTGCCTGCCTAGCCATTTTCCCGCTGGCATTGGGTCCGATCTCAGTCCATTCCTTGTTCCGTCTGGAATGGAATATGCGTATGGCCACCGTCATGGGAATGATCGGCGCCGGCGGCATCGGGCAGGCTCTGTATGACGCCCAGCAACTGTTCTTCTACCAACAAATGATAACGTGGATCATGATCACGTGGATACTGGTCGCCGGCTTCGACTGGCTGAGCGGCGTGACGAAGCGCCGCTTTGGCTTGGCTCAGCCGACATATTGAACCCGAAAACAGAAGGAGGAAACCCCATGCCGGAAACCAACGGCTCTCGCCACATCCTCATCACTCATCGTCCCTTTCCGGATACAGTGGACAGCCTCAGCGAATGCGGCGAGGTGATCCATCCTGTCCGAAATTGCTTCACCAGGGAAGAGGTGCTGCGCTACGCTGCCGATTCAGAAGCCGTGATGGCTTTTATGCCTGACACCGTCGATGCTGACTTTCTTCGCGCCTGTCCCCGCCTGCGTATCATCGCATGCGCCCTGAAGGGTTATGACAACTTCGACGCTGCGGCGTGCGCCGAGCACGGCGTATGGCTTACCGTCGTGCCGGATCTGCTCACCGTGCCCACAGCGGAACTTACCGTGGGGCTCGCCATAGCCTTGGCGCGGCATGTTCGCGCTGGCGACGCCCACGTTCGCAGCGGCGCTTTCCGCGGATGGGAACCGCGCTTTTACGGCTCAGGTGTCGATGGATCGACCGTCGGGATTCTCGGCATGGGCGCGGTCGGACGGGCCGTGGCCGCACGCCTTGCCGGGTTCGGATGCCGGCTTGTCTACACCGACCGGCAACGGCTTAACGACGCTGACGAGCGTGGCTTGGACCTTTTCTGGCTGCCGTCCGAACAACTGCTCGCGACCAGCGACTTCCTGGTGCTCGCAGTGGCGCTCACGGCACAGACCCGGCACACGATCGACGCGGCAGCCCTGGCCTGCATGCGCTCAGGCGCCTTTCTCGTCAACCCCTGCCGCGGCTCCGTCGTGGATGAACAGGCCGTCCTCGACGCGTTACTCAGCGGCCGTCTCGCCGGCTACGCAGCAGACGTCTTCGAGATGGAGGACTGGGCGCTGCCCGATCGGCCCCGCCGTATTCCGCAAGGGCTGATAGAGCACCCTAACACCCTTTTCACCCCCCACATCGGCTCCGCAGTCACCGACGTCCGGCGCCGCATTGAACAGCGGGCTGCAGAGAACATCCGGCAAGCGCTTTCCGGCAAGCGCCCCCCGGACGCGGTAAATGAGGTGATGGGAGCGCAATCCGGATGCTGAACCTGTTCCAGGTAAAAACCCTGCTGGCGGTCATCCGTACCAAAAGCTTCCGCAACGCTGCGGACAACCTGGGTCTCTCGCAACCGGCCGTTTCCCAGCAAATACGTAAGCTGGAAGAAGAGTTGGGCGTGACGCTCATCCGCCGCGACCGAAGAGGTTGCGAACCGACGCCAGCCGCATTGGCGTTCCTGCCCTTCGCGGAAAGCGCGCTGCGTCTGAGCGAACGAGCCGAAGCCGCCGTGCGAGTGAACCAGCTGCGCATCGGAGCCGGCTCCAATATCGGCATTTATATATTGCAGCCGCTGTTGAAATCCTTTATGGACGCCCATCCCGGTCTTGACCTGAACGTCGTCATCGACCGCAATCCTGCGATTGCCGCACGGCTGGAAACTGCAGACCTCGATCTCGCACTGATGGAGTGGTGGGACGGACGCAACGGGTTCAACTCCGTAGACTGGCGCCGCGAGCCAGTGGTGTTGATTGTGCCGCCAGGCCATCCCTTGAGCCGGAGCCGTTCGATCACCAGAGAGGAACTGATTGGCGCACCCATGCTGGGCGGTGAACCGGGCACCGGTACCGGACATTTGCTGCAGACCTACTTCGGCCAAGGAGCCGCACCCATTGTCAGCATGCAACTCGGCAGCACCGAGGCTGTAAAGCAGGCTGTGGCCGCTGGGTTCGGCATGTCACTGGTGCTCGCCGCGTCTGTTCGTCGCGAAACAGCAGCGGGTGAACTTTGCGCAATACCCTTCGCAGATCCGGCGCCGGCTAAAGACCTTTTTGCAATCTGGCCCAAATTCTTTGCGTCTTCCGACCACCCCCCCGCTTTTGTTCGACACCTGCTGCACAACAGCTCCATTGCCAGATAACTAGTGCACCGCGGCTGAAATAGCAGAGCACTCCTCAGCCCGCCTACGGATTGGTCATCAATCCTTCGAAAAACCTATCCTTCCGCCTCGCGGAATGATAGCAATACCAGAGGACTGGTCAATGTGACACCGGAAATGGTCATTGTCCTGATTAAATCCGATTTGCTCGCCGTCCCTGATTACATTCAGTTTATCCACAATCACCCTGCGGAGTTTGCAGCCTTTATTAATTGTTACGCCGTCCATTATGATGCACTCGTCTATCTCTGCGCCGTCCTCTATGGTAACACCGCTCCGGATAATGGAATTCAGTATCTTCGCTTTCTTGATGGTCGATCCTTCCGCTATCAGACTGTTCCTTATTTGGCCATCGAATATCCTGGTCGATGGCCCTTCATACCCGGAAGGATGGATGGCCCATTCAGTGTTGTGGGTATCAAAAGGCGGAGTTTCGCTCAGCAAATCCATGTGTGCATCGAAATAGGCTCTTATTGTTCCGACATCCCGCCAGTAGCCCTTTTCCTCATACGGTTTCGAGCCCGGAATTATGTTGGTAGCGAAATCATATGCAAAAACTTTCCCGGTGTCCACGAGGTTAGGTATGATATGTGCGCCGAAGTCATGCTGTTTCTTTTGCTGAGCTTTCACGAGAACATCGATGAGCACATCAGTCCTGAATATATAATTACCCATGGACACGTAGGCCCGTGAAGGATCACCGGGCATGGGAGCAGGATTTTTAGGCTTCTCCTGGAATCCGGTGATGCGTTTTTCGGCATCAGTCTTGATTACTCCAAAGGCCTGGGCCTGTTCTACCGGCACAGGACGGGCAGCCACCGTGACATGGGCGTTGTTACCCAGGTGGAAGTCGATCATCTGCCTGATATCCATCCTATAAATATGATCGGCACCGAAAATGATCACAAGATCGGTATTGTGGTCCTTGATAAGATTAATGTTCTGATACACAGCGTTGGACGTGCCCTGGAACCACTCAGGCCCCATTTTCATCTGGGGAGGAACGACAGCTACAAAATGGTCCTTTACTATGGAGGAGAAATTCCAGTTGGTCCTGACATGCTCTATAAGGGATTGGGACTTGTACTGAACAAGAAGATAGATTGAATAAATATGGGAATTAACGAAGTTACTGAGCACAAAGTCCGCAATGCGGTACCTGCCCCCGAACGGGACCGACGGCTTGGAGCGAAAAACGGTAAGAGGAAAAAGCCGCTCGCCCTTTCCTCCTGCAAGAATTAAAGCAAGAACCTTCGGATGCGCCATCCAGACCCCCAGAAAAAACAATTAACAATGATTAATTATCAATGAACAATTCCGGTAAAAAGAAAATTAATTCTCTTTAATTCATCATTAACAATTGTTCATTACTCATTGATTTATATTATAACCCCAGTTCTTCCGGCGTGCCTATTTTCCCGAGCACGGCTGTTGCGGCCGCGACAGCAGGGTTAGAGAGATACACTTCGCTCTCCGGGTGGCCCATCCTGCCGACAAAATTCCTGTTGGTGGTCGCGAGTGCCCTTTCGCCTTTGGCAAGAACGCCCATATGTCCGCCCAGGCACGGCCCGCAGGTAGGCGTTGAGACCGCTGCTTCAGCTTCGATGAAGATATCCAAAAGGCCCTCCTGCATCGCCTGCCTGTAAATCTGTTGCGTAGCGGGGAATATGATCATCCTTACATTCGGATTGACCTTTCTGCCCTTCAGTATCAGGGCAGCCTCCCTCAAGTCCTCGAGTCGTCCATTTGTGCATGAGCCCACGACCACCTGATCGATAGTAATATGTGAAAGTTCTGCCGCGGGTTTTGCATTTGAAGGCAGGTGCGGACATGCCACAGTCAGCGGAATGCGGGAGCAATCGTACTCCTTTATTTCCGCATAATGCGCGTCCGGGTCGGTCTTGTAGAAGGTATATGGCCGCCTGGCCCTTCCCTTCACATACTCCTCCGTTATTGCATCGGGCACAATGATGCCGTTCTTTCCGCCGGCCTCTATCGCCATGTTACACATAGTGAGCCTGCCTGACATGGGAAGAGTCCTGATCGCTTCTCCTTCAAATTCCATGGCCATGTATAATGCCCCGTCAACACCTATGTCCCCGATGGTATGCAGAATAAGGTCCTTTCCACTCACCCATTTGTTGAGTTTCCCGTAGTAGATGAATTTCATGGATTCGGGGACCTTGAACCAGCATTCCCCGGTCGCCATGGCTGCAGCGACATCAGTAGAGCCGACGCCGGTTGCGAAAGCGCCGAGCGCTCCGTAAGTGCACGTGTGGCTGTCGGCGCCGATCACCAGATCACCGGGGCCGACAATGCCCTGCTCAGGAAGGAATGCATGCTCAATGCCCATTCTTCCAACTTCGAAATAGAGGTCCAGGTCCTGTTCTTTTGAAAATTCCCTCAGCAGTTTGCACTGTTCCGCTGCCTTGATGTCCTTCTGGGGGGTAAAATGGTCAGGCACAAGTGCAATACGCTCCTTGTCAAAGACACGCTTCGCCCCCGTCTTTTTGAATTCGTTTATCGCAATAGGCGCAGTGATATCATTAGCGAGGACAAGGTCGACCTTCGCATTCATCAATTCACCGGCTGAAACCGCCTTTTTACCGGCATGCGCTGCAAGGATCTTCTCTGTAATGGTCATGTTACCTCCCCGAATCGTATATGTTGAAGTAAATATTATATATTGAGTTCAAAGGCCTTGACAAGGGAATTGAGCGCAGAACACTAAGTTCCGTAAATGCAGACTCTGTTTCTTCCACCCGCTTTCGCCGCGTAAAGTGCTTTGTCAGCCTGCACTATAAGGACATCCGCAGACTGCTCGTTTATATCGGTGAAAGTCGTTATTCCTATACTGATGGTGACTGAAAACATATATGATAAGCCAGAAGAAAACTTCTCATCCATTACCGCTTTACGCAATTTCTCTCCATCCACAAGAGAGTTCTCAGGAGAGGTGTTTGACATCAGAATAATGAATTCTTCCCCGCCGTATCTGCCGACAACATCCTCTCTCCGCGCAGTGGACAACAGGCAATCGGCAAGTTTTTTCAAAACTTCATCACCACAGCGGTGGCCGTAAGTGTCATTGATTTTCTTGAAAAAGTCTATGTCGAGCATCATGAGCGAGAGAGACTCTTTGTAGCTCATAGCCCATGACAACTCCTCGATCAGTCTGGCCATGAAATAGTTCCGGGTATAGAGTCCGGTCAGATAATCCCGGTCCATCATATACTCAAGTTCTTTTGTCTTGTTCCTGATGTGGATGATATTCCGGAGCCGCGCCAGCACTTCTTCTTTGAAATACGGTGGGGAAATATAATCGTAGGCACCCAACTGAAAACCCTTTGCCAGCGTCCTGCGCGCTCTATTTGCAGCGATAAGTATTACGGGAATGTCCCGCGTCGATGGCGCAGATTTGAGCTTTACCAATATCTTAAGGCCCTGCTGATACCGGGAATTCGTAGCGAGAAAAACGACATCGGGAGACTCCCTGTAAACGCAATCAATGAAATCACTGCAGGGTTCCATAAAGTGGCACAGATACCCTTCGTTCTCGAGGATCGGGCCAAGAACGTTCCGGGCTGACTCAGATGTATCAGCGACTAATACCTTCATAATTACGGTTAATATACAACATCTGAACAATTTTGCAGAACAGAATTAACATTGACCCATATACGGGTGACCGGATGCAAGCTGTTTATTCGGAGACCCCAGCCCTTTCAACTCCTCGGGCAGTCTTTTCGGTCTGCCATCCCTGTCAATACAGGCAAAGCTCACAAAAGCCTCGACAAGGACAATACCGTTCCTGATAACGAGGCTCTTCAAATTAATGGAAGCATTTTTCATCTCCGCCACTTCTGTAGTAATATCTATTGTCTCGCCCAACCTCGCAGGTTTTTTATAATGAATATCGACGTGGGTCACTACGAAAAAAAGCCCCCTGTTATGCCATTCCGCGACATTGATACCATGCTCCAGAAGAAACTCCGTACGCGCCCTCTCAAGATAGCGAAGAAAATTGCCGTAGTAAACCACTCCTCCGGCATCAGTATCTTCATAATAGATTTTTACACTTATCCTGTGTGCCACCTTTCCCTCCTTTAGCGAGGCATACTTATTCTTGCAGAGAACCGCGGTAAAAAGAAAGTGGCAAATTAGGACAAAATCCCCAATAAAATAGGAACATCTTCCAATTTCACTTCTGCCGCCAGTTTGTTATTATTAATGCATGAAGGAATGCTCTTATAAGCCGCAGAGTGCGGTTATGAATAACAGGAGACAACAAGGAGAAGCCATATGCATACATTATTTGACTTTTTAACACGCATCAAGGGAATTGAGTATATTGCTTCAATCTCCTTTATCGCCGGATACCTGTTTTTCTTGGAATTTCTGAAGCCGAAGCCGTTCAGCTCCCTGGTACAGGCGGGGAGGGAGGACATTGAACATCTCAGAACAGCGGAACCAGGACAAATATTCAAAACAGTGCGAAGGGTAATAGCAGCGCCCTTCATCGGGTTGGCATATATCTGCATCCTGCCGTTCGGGTTTATCTTTGCCCTTTTTTCAACTGTGCTTGGCGGTGCATTGAGGATGGCAGGCAAGGAGGCATTCTTCGGGTGGCGTCTATCTGAGGCTTACTTGTCGGGGAAAAAGGAAAAAGCAAAAGATAGTGGAAAGAAATGAAGAGCACCCTGTCCCTGCCGATAAAAAGTGCATTGCTGATAACAATTGTTCTGCTTTCCGGTTTTCTCTTGGGACCACTCCAGGCAGCGCAAGTTGCAAAAAACCCGAAAATGATCGTCCTCGACAGCCTCAAGGACAAATACGGGGCAGTGCATTTTGATCATGCCAAACATACGGGCCTTGCCGGAGACTGCGGAACATGCCATCACCAGCACGGGGCCAACAGCGCCCTTCCCTGCAAAGAGTGCCACGCCCTTTCCCCGGAGCAGTTCAGAAAAAGCGTCATCAAGAATTTTTCGGCCTGCAGGGACTGCCATGGAACTCCAGACCGGTCGAATCCAGGCATGCCGGGGTTGCAAGTCGCTTACCATGTCAAGTGCTTTCAATGCCACAGGGGTATGGCTGACATCGGCACCGATCCAAAGGCCTGTGCAGAGATGTGTCATGCAAAAGCAGAGCAGAGCACAAGCAGCCGGACCGGCAACTAAAAGGAGGAACCATGGCACAGACACCTGAAAAACCACAGGATACGTGCAATGAGGCGCGGCCTTCAATCTGCAATGTCAAATTGACCAGGAGAAAATTTTTGGGCACGGCTGCCGCCATCGGAGGCACGGCCCTCATGGCAAGCTACCCTGCAACAGCCTCTTCAAAGGAATTTAAGGGCTGGCCTGACAGCTTCGGCTGCCTCACCGATCTTTCCGCCTGCGTCGGATGCAGAAGCTGCGAGGAGGCCTGCAACAAACAGAACAACCTCCCTGCGCCCAAAGTTCCCTTTGACGATAAAACTGTCTTCAGTGAACAAAGGAGGCCGACCACTTCCGCTTACACGGTGGTCAACCAGTATAAAAACCCTAAAGATGCAGACAAGCCCATATACCGCAAGGTACAATGTAATCACTGCCTTGAACCTGCATGCGCAACTGCCTGTCCGGTGCATGCCTACACTAAAACACCGGAAGGGGCCGTATTATATAACGAGAACAAATGTTTCGGGTGCCGCTATTGCATAGTCGCATGCCCCTTCCTCGTGCCGGCTTACGATTATGAAAGCGCCCTGGAGCCGAAGATCGTAAAATGCGTAATGTGCCATGACAAAGTCGTGAAGGGAGGCATTCCCGCCTGCGCCGAGGCCTGCCCGGTTGGGGCCATTACGTTCGGAAAAAGAGATGATTTAATAGCCTTGGCACGGGAAAAGATCGCGAAACAACCCGATCGATATATAAACCATATAT
This sequence comes from Nitrospirota bacterium, assembly GCA_963796345.1. GTDB lineage: Bacteria > Nitrospirota > Thermodesulfovibrionia > Thermodesulfovibrionales > Dissulfurispiraceae > JADFXI01. Next base: position 89,719 of record CAWCLI010000012.1, read on the forward strand.
ATGGAGAGCATGAGGTGGGAGGCACAAGCTGGATGTATATCTCCAGCGTGCCCTTCGATCAGGTCGGGTTCCCTGCAAACCTGCCTGCGATCCCGCTTCTGGAAGAGACAAAAGGATACCTCGAAGCGGCGCCGCTTGTCTATACGGTGTGGCCCGCTCTTTTCGGCATGTGCTACGCTGCCTTGCGCCATAGAGAAGACATTGAAAATGAAAACTCGACTCCGGAGAAGGAGATAAAATAATGGCCAACGGGTATGCTGTCAAGACAGAAAACTTCCGGTCACGCTTCATGGACAAATTGCTTATGGGTATGAGCTGGCCGGAATATATGAACAGCCTGGTGACTCCCTTCAATGTCGTAGCCGCGCTCATACTCAGCGTCGGGCTTCCGCTTATTGCTATCCGCTTTATCTTCGGCCTCCATGCAGTGACCCACGCATCAAACGACTATCCGTGGGGCCTGTTCCTCGGCTGGGGCCTGTTCGGGGGCGTACCCCTTGCGGCAACCGGATTTGTAATGGCCACCGCCTACTACATTTTCGGATTCAAAGGATATCACCCCCTCGTCAGACTGGGGGTTTTGACGGGCTTCCTGGGCTATTTCTTTGCCGTTGTCTATCTCCTCGATCGACCTCGGCCGGCCCTGGCGCATCTACTATCCCATGGCAATCAGCTTCGGAACGACCTCTGTCCTTTTTTCGGTCGCATGGCATGTTTGCATTTATCTCACCGTCCAGCTGCTTGAGTTCAGTCCCGCCATACTGGAGTGGCTGAAGTCGCACAGAATACGAAGATGGGCGACGAGAATAACGGTCGCCATGACTATAGCCGGTATCATTCTTTCAACGCTCCACCAGGCAGGGCTCGGCGTCATGTTCCTGCTCGCTCCGGGCAAGCTGCATCCGCTGTGGTATTCTTCATACATCGGGGTTTTCTTCCTCACTTCCAGCATCTACGCAGCCATTGCCATGGTAATAGTTGTGAGCACCCTGGCGGTCCGTTTCTTAAGAAACCGGGCAGATCAAGTATTCCTCGGCAGTATCGACCGTCTTACCATAGGTTTGGGGAAAGGCGCGGCAATCGGCATGTATATTTATTTTGCGCTTAAAATAATCGGTATTGCAAACGATGACAACTGGTCGCTCCTCACAACGCCATACGGCCTATGGTTTCTTATTGAACTCGTTGGGTTTGTCGTTCTCCCGATGGTCATTCTTACCTTGGGGGTAAAACAGAATAGTACCGGCATCGTGCGGTTCGGCGCTTTTTTTGCCGCGATCGGGATAGTGTTGAACCGGCTCAATGTGTCGATCATAGCTTTTAACTGGAACCTGCCGGGCCATCTGCACCATATTATTCCACCCTGGCAGGAGGTATCGATAGTCATGGCAGTAATAACTATTCACGTGCTTGTATTCCGTTGGATCCTGAACCGCATGCCGATCCTCAGGGAAGAACCGGGGTATGAGCAGCATTAGAACCGCCCTTATACTTGACAGGAGGCGCGTGCTTAGGTAAGGTTAAGATGTCCGGCAGCGGCATCCAGAGCCTGCCGGACGGGATAACGATGAATAAAATAACTGTTCTTATTGCCGATGATCATGCCCTAATGCGGGAGGGAATCATCGCCTTTCTCAAGATGCATGATGATATAGAGGTGATTGCCGAAGCTTCAGACGGTATCGATGCAATCGAAAAATGCAAAAAGCACAGGCCCGATGTGGTTCTCATGGATATATCCATGCCCAAACTTGGAGGTCTTGAAGCGACCGTCGAGATCAAAAAGACACAGCCGGAAATCAAAATACTCGTCCTCACCCAGTACGATGATAGAGAATACATTGCACGTTTTCTCAAAGCTGGGGTCTCGGGCTGACCTGCTTAAGAAAGCTGTCGGAAGCGAGCTGGTGACCGCGATCAGGGCAGTAAGCAAGGGAGAATGCTATCTCTTCCCGTCCATTGCATCGGAAGTGATATCAGGCTATCTCGGCGCCGGCAAAAAGACTGATGTTTGCGACCCCTATGAAAAACTCAGCGACAGGGAGAAGCAGGTTTTGAAACTGCTGGCCGAAGGATACACTCACAAGGAAGCAGCCGGCCTTCTGAAGATCAGCACAAAGACAGTTATCGCGCACCAGACCAATATCTGCGAAAAGCTTCAGCTCCACAACCGTTCAGAACTGTTGAAATTCGCCATTCATAAGGGAATCATAAAAATAGACCGATGATGAGTAGCACGCGGTCGCTTGCCCGCGAATAGTCCGCGCGCGTGGGGCGGGACCGGGCGGTTCAGAAATTGTCAGCATGGCTGTTCAACGGAATCTGAATGCATACTTTCGTGCCCTCTCCCGGAAGCGAGTGAACAAACAATCTCCCGTTCAGCAGCGAAGCCCTTTCTTTCATTCCCAGTATCCCCAAACCCCTTCCGCCTTCGACCGGATTGCTCATCAAGCGTTCGACATCAAAGCCGCAGCCGTCGTCTTCAATGGAAATGTCGACGAAAGACTCTCCAAAATCCATGGAAACGAAAACATTTTCCGCATCTGCATGACGTGCTATGTTGATAATAGCCTCCTGAAGTATCCTGAACAATGTGATTTCAACCTCCGGAGGCAACCTCTTCCAGGCCGCGCGCTCCATATCGAAGTAATAATTGATCCCCTTTTCCGTAAGATGATTTTTCAGCAGCCACGTAATGGCCGCGTCTATCCCGAAATCATCCAGAATGGAAGGCCTCAAGTCCTTGATGACCCCATGTATATTATCCAGGGTTTGAATCACAATTTCCCTCATCCCATCTATTTTCTCGATCGTAACGTGTTCAGGCTCCAGTCTGCATATGTCCAGCTTTATCAAAAAAGCCGACACATCCTGGAGTATCGTATCATGAATGCCCCGGGCTATCCTCGCCCTCTCCTCTTCCTGGGACGAAATGACCTTTTTCAGCAGGTGCTTGACCTGCTGCCTGCTTTCCCTTATCTGTTCGGTCCTCTCCGCAACCCGGTCTTCCAGTTCTATATTCTGGTTCTTTATGCTCTCAACGGACTCTGCGAGTTTTTTCCTCATGTCATCGACGCTTTTGCTGAGCTGCAGTATCTCATCACTGCCCAGTTCCCCCACCGGAGTTGAAAGATCGCCAGAAGCTATCTTGTTTGTAGAGGACATCAACGACCTGAGCGGTTTCACTATGCTCATGCTTATGGCAATCGAAAAAATAAGAGATGTGCCGATGAATATGAACATAACTACGAAGAACATTCGCTTGAGACCGATAGCGGGGCCAAAGAGATTTTTCTCGTCCTGACCCACTATTACACCCCATCTGGCTACGCTCAGGGGAACAAAGGCAAGACGGTCCACCGGTTTGACCTTGGCATTAGGATGGGAAAAACCATGCCTGCATTCCAGTATTCCTTCCTTGCCCTCCGTTATCATCCTGCTCAGCATTCCTCCATGGTCGTGGTGCTGAAACAGGCGCGAAGGATTGTCCGAAGCAACTACAATTTCATTTGAGTCTACTATCTCCACATAACAGTTGTCACCGATCCTGCCGCTCTTCAGCAGCATATTGACAAAATGGTCCGCCGGGCCGAGTACGCCGCCCACGATGCCGGTGATCTTCCCATCGTCGTCCTTAACGGCGCCATTATGAATATCACTTTTTTTTTGATCGGCTCGACTGTATATACATTGGAGATTACCGGCCGGCCCTCCCGGAGCACCCGGTTTACGTAGCTGATATAAGTAAGATTGGAAAAATACTCGAAACGGGACGGGTAGGTCATAATTTCGTTGCCCTGCCGGTCGAGGAGGAACACCCCGTCCGTAAAAAGCGAGTACTTGTAAATGGTTTCGAGCGTCCTTTTAGTCGACCGCCGTTCATGGTCTTTCAGGCTGATCTCACCCGAAGTGGCGGCATCCTCAAGCTTGCCGAGATTGCGCTGCAAAAAGAAATCGACATTGTTGGCAATAGTCCTGGCAAGGGCGAGTCTGTTCTGCAGAGAAGTGTTGATGCTTTGATGGACCGCAAGGTCGCTTATTATCCCGAGCGTGACCGTTATTACGATAACGTAAAAGATTATCGCGATGATTATCTTTTTTTGCATCTGTTATTAACATAGCGCAAAAAGACTATGCCGGTCAACGAAGACCCTGATTTTCCTCAGACGCCGCCTTCATTATTTTCAGAAACTCAACAGCGCGGCCTATCAGCCATCCGATTATGGCTAATCCCCCGACGAAAATAATGCCGGAGACAAAAATGCCCAAAACCATCGAGATGCAGACGATTAGCCTGGGAAGCACGGCTGAAGTAACCGGGAAGCCGAAAATGCCGCCCGCAATGTTGAGTCCGGCTATTCCACCTATGAATGAGCCGTAGAGCAGACCCACGACTGCAAAGAGGACAAGTCCGGCCCGGCGCCTACAAGGGCTGTCTTTTTTGCCGTATTTCCTGTTTCCACTTTTTCCCTCCCTTCCTAATAGTGTTCCGGTTTTTTAAACCCGGTAAATATGCTTTTATCGAGCGGAAAGACCTCAGGGTTGAATATGGAATCGAAGATATGCCATATAATCATCAGAAGGAAAATCAGCATCGCGTCATTGGTGTGTATGATCTTTGAAACCGGGATAAATTGTCCCGGCAGGTATTTCGTCGCAGTGACAGGAAACCAAAGGACAAACCCCGTGGCGATCATCTGGAGCGCCCCAGAGAAGCATAAACCAGTAGATAAATTTTTCCTTATAGTTGTACTTGCCGTATGTACCGGCTGGCCTGCCATACCCAGGCAGTATTTGGCGTTTTGAAGGGCATCTGTGATATCTTTGACAGTAACGAGCATCGAAGGTTCCCACTGCAGGAAAATGACGCCGATAAAAGCCGTGACTATGTGCTGCACCATGAGCACTGTGAAAAGGGGCCGGCGATATGATGGATTGATCTCACGCTGTCTACACCGCCCAATCCGGCGATGATAAACTGGGAAACGCCAAGCGAGTAGAACTTCTGGGGGAGACCCGTCATAGCTAAAGTAATAAAAAGCGCAATGAGAGCGAGGTGCTCAACTATCCGGAAGACGCCGAACCTCCTGGCACGTCCTTGGCCGGCGCTCTCTTTTTTGACCGATATTTCGCTGTGCTCCATGGGACCCTTCCTCACCTGTTCGCCAGGTACCGCCAGATATGCAGTACTATCTGGAACAGCACTCCAACCACCATGAGCGGCAATAATACCTTGTAGAACTGTTCCACAATAAAAACCAGAGGCGCGACCCTGAGGCTCGGCTTATAGTGGGAAAGCCACGCATCCGGAAAGTTTGCTGTTGCGTTGCTGTGGCACTTCTGGCACCGTTTCAGCAGCTTGTCCTTCACACCCTGTATATCAGCACCTAAAACTGCCGCGATTTCGTGCGTGCCGTGGCAGTCCGTGCATACTGCAATGGGCGGATCAGGCCGGTAGTCTTTCTGCGCTTCTTTCCGGTGAAGACCGAGTGTCATGCCGTGAAAGTCGGAAAGATAGGACTTGACCACGTCGGTGGACAAACCGTATTTGCCCATGATAGCCGCGTTCGAATGACATTTCCCGCACATCTCAGGTATGGAGTCATGGAAAACCGATAAAGAAGGGTTTTTGATGTCGTGCGATGAATGGCAGTCTGTGCAGATCGGCACATCTTTATTCCCATCGAACAGGGCCTTGCCCATGAACGCTTCTGGCATATACGTCGAAGACGTCTTCATGGCATTTTTTGCACTTCATCACAGCCAACGTCCTGTTATTGCCCAGGGATGAAACTGCGTGCCCCCCGTGGCAGTCGATGCAAACAGGGGCATCCAGCCTGCCGGCACTGAGCATGGTGTAGTGGATGCTTTCAGATACTTTCGAATACTTGTCGAAATGACAACGCCTGCAGATCTCAGCCGACGCTACGCGGTATTCCCGTTCGTATCTGAACCTCCTCTTAGGATGGTTCTCCTGGGAGAAACCGAAGTGGCAATCCGAACAACCGAGGTCCTTGTGGGGCGAGTTCCGGAGTTCCTGGACGCTTACGCGCAATGAGACGGATTCCTTGCTGCTGAAGACCATCTTTTTCTCGCTGGAATGACAGCCGAGACAGTATTTCTCCTCCGCTGCCGATGCGTTGCCCCCTATAACCGGAGTGACGGCATGGGCACTGTGGCAGTTGGTGCAGACAACCGCTTCGCCGGCCCCCTCTTTCCTGAACAGCGACTCGTGGACTGCTACGGACCTTATGGTACCCTCTTTATGGCAATCCCTGCACACATGTGATACCGTTATCCGGTATTGAAGCTTGTTCCTGAAAAACCGTTGAGGATGGCGCTTAACAGAAAACTCCTTGTGGCACGAAGTGCACCGGAGCGACCTGTGTACCGACACGGAATAGGCCTGCGGATCAACATATGTCGAGATGAAATCCCCGTCAGGGAATTTTTTCAGTGATCCCTTTTCCCCGTGGCATTTAAGGCAGCGGGCAGCTTCGTCGTCGTTTGCGTTGGCCTGATCTGCGTACGAATGACCGGGAGGCGTAAGGCATAAAATAAGCACGGCCCATATCATACACACGGCAACTCTCACGTCGCCCTCCTCATAACACAGTCGATGCGCTTCAGTCCTGCTCTCCGCCGGTGCTGCGCATCGACGCTCTCGGCCTCTTATCTGCGACCTGTCTGGCATTACCCTTAATTTTCCTTTTTTTCCCGGCACTGGAGAGATATGATCTCGACGGGTCCCAGTTGAAAAATACGCTCCTGCCGTCAATTCTGCTGCAGATCCTGATCCCGGTTGAAGCAGCCGACGCAAGTGTGCAGATAACAGGGACCACCCATGAGATAACGAACACACCTATCCCAAAAAGCGGCAGGAAAAACACGTACATCATCCCGAATAGAGGCGCAAAGAAAAGAAGGACCATTGATGATACTTTCAGGAACTGACTGTCTGCATCACCCGGAAGTATGCCTTCCCCTCCCACTTTTACACGCCGGCCGTCTATCGGACTCCAGTATATCCCCTTTTCCACAACTGTTCCGCCCCTATACATAATCATTTTCGCACCTCACTCTCAGTATCCAAAATTTATCCGTTCTTCTTTTCATCATCCGCCGCTTCCTTTTTCCTGCTCCTTTTAATTTTTGTTCCGGGCATGTATGCTGTGGTAGGCTTATACCCGAATGTCGCTGTCCTGCCTAACAGGTCCTTTAAGAGGCTGAAGCATGCTATTCCCACAACACAGAGCGCTCCAACCAGGGCAATCGCCCAGGCAAAGACCACTAACCCCATGCCGTAAGGAAATGCAACAGACAGCACGAACCCAAAAATACCGAGAATAATAAGCGCAGTCCGTCCGGACATCAAACCTTTTTTTCTGATCGGCTTCATAGTCTCCTCCTGCAGTCTGCTGCCGCTGGTAACGAATGTCATCCCTTCTTTGTCCAACTGCTGACTGAGTGTAATCATTTTCATGTCCTCCTTTCGGTCTTCTTAAGTTTATGATAACAGCCTGGAATGGGAATGGAAATCGGTCGACCTTCCTATATTCATAGGATACTTTTCCTATTTACAAAGGAAAATTATCTTAAAGGTAATTACGAATTAGGAATTACGAATTGTGGGATCAACTATTTGATTTATTGTGAATTCTTAATTGTCTTTATTGGACCATGCTTTCTGCTATTCTTATCAGTTCAAAAGGGGAGGACATAAAAAGGACCGTACACCAGTGATCGCGTTCCTGCCAGGTTATCCTGCTGCACATTTTCCCATTGCCACAGGTGCCGACCTGAAGGCGGGCAGTTCTTCCTTTAAGCTTGTATGGTATATCTTCTTTCAATTCGGACAGTCTGATTCTCTCGAGCTGCGATTCGCTTCCATGCAGAGATGACTGAATGACGATTAACGCAGTATCGCCGGTCTTTATTCCTTTGAATTCAAGCACAATTGCCGGGTATGGCTTCTTTTGAGCGAATATAAAAGACGGAGGCCAGGATATGCCTTCGGGGAAATACCGGGGCACAAGGATGCTGTCCAACCCGAGCGACCGTTTCGCATCCTCGACGGAGTTGTACTGCCGTGCAAAGTCTTTCTGCATCAAAGAGGGCAGCCGGTTGGCCCCGGCCAAAATAGCGACGACACCCCCCGCCATTAGTACGATATAAAGCAGACCGCGGACCGTTTTACCCATATCAGCTTCCTTACACTACAAAGTAGTTTATGCCTACTATCAGAGCCATGGTCATAAAATACGGAAAACCCCAGTGGGGCTCATCCGCCGTGCCTTGCCCTATCCTTTGGGCCCTGTTTTTCAGAATAACATCCAGGCTGTATTGCTCCAAAGAAGATGCGAATTCCCTGACGCCGTGGTTGTTTGTATCCAGGCTGTATTCTTCGGGTGCCGGACGCAGCATGTTTACCGCTCCGATCATGGCCTCCGGCTTTCCGGTAAGCGCAACTGCGATATCATCGCAGATTTCTTCCTCTTCCTGGGCCATTTTTCTAAACTCTATCATGGCGACAGGATTATAAAACATGAGCATTCTGAATATATATGCAAGGATAAGCGTCGGCTTTCTGCTCCTCTGGATATGGCCCATTTCGTGCGCTAATGCAGCCTGCAAATGTTCGGTACTGAATGATTTTATCGACCCGCTGGAAACATAAATCCTCGGATTGAAGCCCGTATTGCTGAAAAGAGCAAAATCTTCATCGTCAAATATTTCAACAGAGTTCTCATCAAACGGCAGGCCTTCCAGAGCCTCTGACATTTTCTGCAGTATAGGCCCATCTATTTCGCCTGCCGGTGACTCTTCATTCTGTCGCAACTGCTCCACCTGGTGGATGACGATCGGTACCAATTCCTGTATTACAAAGACTATGGTAGTGAGAGCCGGTATCAGGATCAGCACCTTGAAGACCGGCACCCCGTCCCATACATCGAGAAACAGCCATCTATTGCTGTCCAGCAGGCTACCGAGCCTGAAATAAACATCGCCCCTTCCCTGAGATAATAACTGATACACGGGGAATAATAAAATCGGCAAAAAAATCACCATGAAGCGGAACCGCTGCTTTATGCGCGGGCTCCTCAGGTCCCAGGCAATAAATGCACAGTCGATGAGCACAGAGGCAATCACCGAATGAAGCAGCATTTGAACGGCATACATTCCCCAGTACGAGGAAATGAGCGAATTCAGGCTTGGCACAAATAAGTTTAGCAGTTCTTTTTGGCGAGATTCAACAAGGACCGTATAAGTGTCAAAGTATCAAAGTGTCAAAGACAAGGCTTCAAAAAATCAATGTGCCCTTAGACTTTACCCTGATACTCTGACACTTTGATACTATTCTTCATTCAGCATGCAGTATTCATTTGCTTTTATTTCAGTGGCTGCAGCCGCCGCCATCGTCGTGTCCGGCGCATGTATGCTGCATTGCAAACTGCGGGAGTTCCTGATTGTTGAACAGTTTGACATTTTCCTGTACCGTCGGTTTCTCGGCCCGGAACACTTTTATGCCTAACTGGTTGAGTTTCATCAGGGCGCCTCCGCCGATGCCTGCCACAATAATTCCGTCGACCTTCTCTCCGTTCAATGCCATAACAGGATTACATGCCCCGTGTTCATGTATCTGGTTTTTATTGGTTATCGAATCTACCGTTTCTGCTTCAGTATCAACAACAACAAACAGCGGGGCGGTCCCAAAATGGCCGTAAACCTCACTATTCATCCCATTATTCTCTAACACCGGAAAACAAAGTCTCATCGCAGATCCTCCAAAATTTATTTACGAACATATGCTCATTATACGTCAGCCCTTCATGGCCTGTCAACTGTCCAAGATGGGCAACTTGACTAGCTATTTTCATATATTCTAAACTTTCTAAGTATAGTACTTCATTTGCCATTATGGTTCTTGATATGTATAAGAGCATATGTTTATAATGTTAGCAGTATGCCAAGGCCAAAAAAATGCAGATCTGTAAAATGCAAGGTAAATGCCTATTACTTTAAGCCGAGAGGCATCCCTCTCGTCGACCTGGAGGATATCGTTCTTGGGTTTGATGAACTGGAAGCTATCAGACTTGCAGATCACCGTGGGCTTTATCACGATAAGGCAGCTGTTGAGATGAATGTTTCCCGCGCCACTTTCGGCAGGATCCTCAAGCAGGGAAGGAAGAAAGTGGCCGAAGCCCTTATTATGGGCAAAGCCCTGAAAATAGATTCCGGCGCAGAATTAAAATGTGTACCGTAATAGATAGATTTACTCAAACATTAATTATGAGATGATCATAACCGTTTCATTTGAAACGAAAAACTATGGAGGTAAAATCAATGGAAGATGGCAGGGTGTTTGAAGAAAGTTTTTCACGACGGGGACTTATCAAAACTGCACTTGGCGTAGGAGGCCTCGCTATCGCAGCTTCGGGCGGGTTGGGTCTTTTTTCCAAAGCGGAGGCGGCAAAGAATAAATCCCCGAAGCTTCCGTGGCCGTACAAGATACTGAGTGAAGCAGAGATCAATCAGGCAGGTGAGATCGCTTATAATAACTGGTTCAAGGGGTTTTGCGCCTACGCAGCTTTAAGCGGAATAGTAGAAACCCTCGCGGAAAAAGTAGGGGGCCCGTACAAGACTTTTCCCATGGAGTCTATCATGTTTGCCCATGGCGGCACAGCCGGCTGGGGCGGGACTTGCGGAACTTTGATCGGGGCGGGCATCGGCGCCTCCCTCGTGGCAGGCCATAAGGATGCCGAGGAAATAGTTAACGAGGTCAACTACTACTATTCAGATACAGCACTGCCGACTTTTATCCCGGCCAAACCGATAGCATATAAAGACCTCAAGGCAACGAGTACGGCGAATACTATTCTCTGCCACGTCTCAGTGGGCAAATGGATGAAGGCGGAAGGGATTGCGGAGGGCACAGGCCCGGAGAGCGTAGGGTTCCTGAGCCTTCAGCAGATAGACAGGTGCGCCAGGATGGCGGCAAATATGTCTATGAAAACACTCGAATTCCTGAATCAATGGAAGGAGGGCAAATTTGAGGCCAAAAATGATGCTCCCTCTGTCGCCAACCATATAACTTCTCAGAATGACTGTACCGATTGCCACAAGGATAATATCCCGACACCCGGACCATTCGGCACAGGAGTAGGCATACTCAAAGGGAGGTATGGCATCGGACTCAGGTAAGAGGGAACATTTTACCCTACAGTATCATGTCTTTTCCCAGGAAACGGTGTATACTGTTACGAGTTTACACTGAAAGGAGGTGACTGAAAATGAAGAAGTTTCTCGCAATCGTTGTAGCCGTTATTTTTGTTCTGGGTCTTGCTTCCTTCGGGTTTACTGCCGAACTCAAGTGCGACAAGTGCCACAAAGGTGAAAAGGCGCTCGACAAAATAATAGAGAAGAAGAAAATTACTACCGCTGCCGATCTCAATAAGGTTTTGAGAGAAGGTCCCAAAGCCGGCATGCACAAGAGATTTACTGACGAAGATATTAAAGCAGCAGCAGACTCACTTAAATTGAAATAGCATTATTAGGCAACAAGGGGGTGCCGCAGCGCACCCCCTTTTCTTCTTACTTCAAAAAAACTAATGCCAGCCCCACGATCTTAAGGGTCCATCCCAATATTGTCATAAAAGACGTGCCTTTATCTTTCTTGTCCGCTTTGTTATCGGCTTGCTGCGCCCCGTCTTCTTTCGATATGTCCGCAGCGGCAGCAGTTTCTCCCGTCGTCGTTTTGATTTCTGCATCCGTTGCAGAAGATGAAACGAAAGGCGAATTTAAAGATGACGAATAAGGAACGGAGTTCTTTTTCTCAGCAGCAGGAGCGGACACATTTTTGGCAGTTTTATCTGCAACAGGTAACGCAGTGCTTGCTTGTGCCGGATATATGGAGGCCACTAAAGTGCTTTCAGGAGATTTGCCTGATGTGAGAGATTTGGCGCCCTCCTGTACCGGCGCGATGGAAGATGCAGGACTATTTCCAGCAGGTTGTGCAGCAGCAGATTTTTCGCTAATAGTGCCGACCGTTTTATCAGCAGCTTCCGCAATAGGTGCAACATCTACGGGTTTTAATGCAACAGACGGTGCAGGGTGTGCAGCGACTCCGGCTAAAAGCACTTTGTTGCGGCGGACGGTTCCCAGTCCAGGCTTATTTCTTTCTACGTGCGTTTCTGCCACCCTCGACTCAGCCTTCGGTCTTGAAATTTCTTCGGGCACGGAATCCTTGTTCGAATCACTTTCAGTATTGCTGCCTGATGCCGGTGAGCCGACTTTCGAATCTAATACCGCTGCTTCCCGCAGTTGCTCCTGATACGGTGTCAAAGTGTCGGTAGCAAAAGGGCGGACAGCTGCTTCGCTTATGGCAACGCCCAGTGGAGAGGCTTTGACAAGTGGAGAAACAAGTGGAGAAACCTGCATTGATCCTGTATCATCATCCTGAAATAATCTGATTGCTGCCGCAGTAAGAAAACTGCTCATTATCAGCACAGAAAAGAATATGAGAATATAGCTGAAAATACCATTCTGTTCGACTTCGTCATATTTGTCTATTGCAATTAAGCCCATAACTTATTCCATCCTTTGCGTTCGTGCAGATTATTGACATAACTTCCAGCAGATACGCTCAATCGCAAGGATATGAGCAATTATCATGCCTTTTGACAATGCTTGGGGGTCAATGCATGTCATTATTGGAGCCAACTCGTTGGATTAAAACTAAATACTCCACTTAATTTTGAGGGGTGGATTCCCGACGCGGCCAGCCAGTCCCGGCTTTTTTATATCTTTTCCTGACGATACCGGGCAAAAAATTCCCTGTCACAAAATTCCCCATTTGTACTAACATCACAGGGGAATGCATGCAAACGGGTTATAACTATCTGACACAACCGGAAACTTCATGAAAGCCGAATTTATCAGCAAATAGACGTCTATTAAGACTTCAAAGATCCGGACATATTTTCCAACCACTCCCCCGCCTGTTCACGATAGCGAAATACCACTATTGGAAAGTAGTCCGATACTAAGGTAGCAAACATACGGGTCATTCCGTATATCACAGCACTGCCGACAATTATTGCACGCGGCCCGCACATCTGCGGGAGTCCTGACGTACACACAGAGGCTGCCGCTTGCCAAATGCTTACAGAGGAAAGAAACGGCGGAGTAACACCACGGGCATCTATCAATTCCACATAACTCAAAAAATTTTCCCGTTTGGCCGCTTCCAGGTGATCCAGAACTTCCTCAACTGTAATTCGTCCGGTAACAATGGTGAACACTTGCTGGCGAGCAGTATCAATCGAGTATGAGATCGGCATGAATATCCTCCTCTTAAGCCGACGGCCTTATGATACAGGAAAAAAAGCGGGCCTGAAATTCTACTGAACTTCAGGCCCTTTGGTCAAGTTCCGCAACTGGTCCCCAGAAGTCGGAGACTTTTGGGGCACGAACTGAGGGAATGCCCTCACAATTAAAAATACCGCACACCCCGCGGAAAAGTCAATTAATCCATATCATTCATAAGCTGTCTATCGGTCATTCAGCACTATGTCCTGCCTGCTCCTGGACAGGTTTTCTGGTATAATCCATTCAGCACACAGACGGAGGGGCAACTTTTATGCATACTGACGAATACGAAATATCCCTTTACCGCGAGCTTGGTGTCTGCAAGAAAGCAATACAAGGGCTCGAAAAGACCCTCAGCGGGTTTGAGAATAAATATAACCTTACCACTGCCGCCTTTATCGAAAGATATAACAACGAAGATATTGGAAACAACAGTGATTTTACGCTCTGGAATGAGAACTATGAGAGTTTGAGACGCTGGACAGAACGCGGAAGGCAATACGAAACAATGTTACGCCTGATGAAAATCTAGCTTGAAACATCCGCCACCGCACCGGGTGCTTCTGTGGCGGCGCTACGTACAAATCATCGCAGGATATTGTCACGGTCACTGAAGAGGCAGTTTCTTGCGAAGGGCTTCATCAAGGCGGCCATCCCTTTCGTAGATATCATTTCTGAACTGGACCGTGCCTTCCTCATCGACCCAGGCTGTGAGATAATAAAAATATACATTTAAAGGATGCGGGAGCAGTACGGTTCTCTCAGGACCCTTCTCTATAGCAGTCATTAAGTTTTTCTGCGTCCAGCCTGGTGCGTCCTGCAGTACATACTCTGCGAGTTCTAACGGTTTTTCAATGCGGATGCAACCATGACTGAAGGTACGCACATCCTCTGAAAACAGCCGCCTGGCCGGAGTGTCATGGAGATAGACATCGAATTTATTGGGAAACACAAACTTCAGACGCCCGAGGGCGTTCAGCTGTCCGGGCTCCTGGCGAAATCTGTACATCAGGTTTTTTTCATTGATCTTCGACCAGTCAATTGTCTCCGGATCAATTTCCTCTTCGCGATTTCCCCAGCCTTTTAAAACTTTAATCTTCTGTTTGGCAAGATAATCAGGATCGTGCCTGATCATCTTCAGTATCTCTTTCCGTGCAATGCTGTCCGGAATGTTCCACCTGGGATTTATGATAAGGCAAGTCATCTTTGCCGTGAAGACGGGCGTGCTCTGGTAAGGTTTCCCCACCACTACTTTCATGGATAGGATTGACTTTCCGTTTTCCATGACATTGAGTTCGAAATCGGCAATGTTGACAACAATGGACCGCTGGTCCGTATGGACCTGTATCCATCGCAGCCTCTCCATGTTCAGCTCCATTTGTCTTATTCGTTGATTCAACGGAACGTTGAGGGCTTCAAGAGTGGCACGTCCGACAATACCATCGGCTTTAAGCCCGTGCCGTTTCTGAAATATGATTACCGACTGTTCCAATTTATCATCAAAACGGTCCCCTCCATTTGCCTCTCCCGCCTCCAGATCGCCTGAAGCGGAAAGTCTTTGCCTCAGTTCGACAACTCTGTAGGACGTAGAATCTTTTTTGAAAACCGGACCGTTTGAAACCGGCGGCCATTGACCTTTTGATGAGAGTTCCCTGTATGAAGCCAGGGCCTTCCTGAGTCTGCCGTAGGATTCTTGCGCAGGCCGGAGACCGGTCAATGCCTCTCTTATCTGTTTCCTTGCGAGCGCCTGTTCCAGGACAGAGGAAACATCCACACTTGCGCTTTTCGCAAACCATTCCGCTTCAATAGTCACAGGGTTCACACAACCGCCCGACAGGTGACAGGCAAGGGTGAGAAATGTATCAGTGAGGAGTATATCGAGATCAGTCAGCAGCCATGGGCCACGGGCCAATTCCTTCTCTCCCTTATTCACAAGGGATTTTATAAGTCCGAGGTGATAGTAATCCGGAGTCAGTCCATCGCCATAGGCATCGTCTACCGCCTTTATGAGTTTCTCCGCCTGCATAAGATGGACATCCCCGCTCCATGCAGGCTGGTAGTTTCTTCCTTTGTAAAAGTTCTCGACCAAAACTGCAGCGTACATTTGTTCCCCGCAGATAACTGCTTTCAAGGGCCCTTTCCATTCCCCAATCCTTTTTTTTATCAGCAGGCCCGGCCCCGAATCCGGTATCCGGACAGATGAACTGTTTTCAGCAAAAACACTGTGGGCACATAACAGGACACTTACGAGAAGCAGTGCAATAATTACCTTATCTTTCACGTTTGCCTGGAGAACTTAAAATGAAGATATCCAAAAGAAGGGCTTACCAATACCTGAATCTTCCGGAGTCGACATGTACAAAATCCGACTTCGGGTAATATCCTACTCCGCCCAGCCTGAGGGACAAGGCGGTCTGCCTGATATTTTCAAGGCTGACACAAGGGATGTTGAAATCAATCGCCTTCCCCTGGAGATGGAGGCTGTTTTTAACCACTCCTCTGCCTTCCATCAGCAATAACCGGTTATATTCAGGAGACCTGTAACCGGATATTATGCGGATTTCACGGTTGCCTCCCAGTTTCTTACAAACCGTGTTCAGGAACTCAATTGCCGCCACATCCATCTTTATGGATTCTCCTGTATAGTGGCAGCGGAGAAAATGGTCCAGTTCATTAAGGGCCTCATCATCGTACCTGCCCGTTGCATCGCGATAGGTGACGCCAAGCTTTTCATTGGTGTGAACATTGTACAGCGAAAGCCTGCCTTCGGGAAGCCCGGCCAAAAAAAGAGCTGCAGAAGCGGGTTTGCAAAATAGTGAACAAACGCCAAAAAATGAGGCTTTAAGGAAACGCCTCCTCGAAAACAGCGACCCGAATATTTCTGACGCGTAAGATTTCATCCCTGTTTTTTTCTCGCTGCAAGCTTATTCAGCGCGGTGATATACGCCCTGGCGGCAGCAACAATTATGTCTGTGTCCGCGCCGTTGCCACGCGCTGTTTTGCCGTCCTCTTCCAGCGATACCACAACTTCCCCGAGTGCATCGGTCCCGCCTGTGATGCCCTTGACCTCGAATTTTAACAAGTTGCTCTTCGTCTTTGTCAGGGCGGCAATCGCTCTATAGGCGGCATCCACCGGCCCGTCGCCGTGCTCCACAGTCTCGACAACAGTGCCGTTGATGTTCATTTTCAGCGAAGCAGTCGGTTTGGTGCTGGTCCCACTGGAGATCGAGAGGTCAATGAGGCCGTAAATTTCAGGAATTTTAGACACCTCTTCAGAGATGAGGGCCTCGATATCCTCGTCAAAAATATTTTTCTTCTGGTCTGCCAGGTGTTTGAACTTGTTGAACGCGGTTTCGACCTGTTCGGCGGTAAGTTCATACCCGAGTTCGCTCAGCCTCGCTTTAAACGCATGCCTTCCCGAGTGTTTGCCAAGGACGAGTTCAGCGCGGCGAAGGCCTATGTCCTGGGGCCGGATAATTTCATAGGTCATCTTTTCCTTAAGAAGACCGTCCTGATGAATACCCGATTCATGGGCAAACGCATTGGCGGCCACAATTGCCTTGTTAGGCTGCACCGCAATCCCGGTGATCCTGGTAACAAGCCGGCTGGTCCGCATTATCTCCTGTGTATTGATATTTGTGGCGGCCTGATAAAAATCCTTACGGGTAGCAAGATTCATAACGACCTCTTCCATGGAGCAATTACCTGCGCGCTCGCCTATCCCGTTTATCGTGCACTCAACCTGCCCTGCACCATTCATGATTGCGGCAAGCGAGTTCGCAACAGCAAGTCCCAGGTCATTATGACAATGGACCGAGATCACTGCGCTGTCGCCGATCCTTTCCTTTACGGCCTTGATCATGGCCCCAAATTCATCCGGCGTGGTATATCCCACCGTATCAGGTATATTGACTGTGGAAGCCCCTGCCCTGATAACAGCCTCTACCACCTCCAGGAGATACGGCAGCTCCGTTCTCGTTGCATCCATAGGAGAGAATTCCACATCATCAACAAGACTCTTCGCAAGCGCAACCATTTCAACCGACCTTTTCAGCGCCTCTTCACGGCTTACCCGGAACTGGTATTTCAGGTGTATGTCGGACGTGGAGTGGAATGTATGAATACGGCGTTGAGGCGCTTCCCTGACAGCCTCCCATGCCCTTTTGATGTCCGCCTCTTTGGCCCTTGCAAGCCCGGCAATAGTCGCGCCTTTGACCTCTGCGGCAATCCTCTGCACAGCTTCGAAATCCCCTTGAGAAGCGATAGGGAAGCCGGCCTCTATAATGTCGACCCCGAGTTTAACCAGTTGCCGCGCCATCTGCAGCTTCTCACCAATGTTCATGGAAGCGCCGGGCGACTGCTCGCCGTCTCTCAACGTAGTGTCGAATATCTTAACTATTCTCATTCGTATTGTCCTGCTCCTCCGAAGAAATTTCCTGCGACTGCGCAGCAAGCTTCATTTTCTTCCGCCTGGACAGCAGATAGATATTTTCAATTATACCCCAAACCAGGTATGCCATTGCAAAAATAAATA
Source organism: Nitrospirota bacterium (assembly GCA_963796345.1). Lineage (GTDB taxonomy): Bacteria > Nitrospirota > Thermodesulfovibrionia > Thermodesulfovibrionales > Dissulfurispiraceae > JADFXI01. Next base: position 107,621 of record CAWCLI010000012.1, read on the forward strand.
TGGCTGTGGGCGGATGAATAAGCAGGACAAAGAGTATCAATACAAAAATTACCAGGAACCAAAAGGGCTTCTTTTCCCTGAAATCTATTTCCTTCAGCCCATGGTGTCTGAGTGTGCTGACCATGAGCAAAGACAGGACAATGGTTATCACAGGGAAAAAAGTGTTCTTTGCAGGAATTCCTTGCCAGAACTCGTAATAAAAAATGATGATTGAAGATAATATAGTTGCGGCGGCAGGTATAGGCATTCCTTTGAACGCCTTTGAACCGGGGACACCTGTCTGCACATTGAAGCGTGCCAGCCTCAACGCCCCGCACGCCACAAACAGGAAAGCTGCAGCCCATCCGAGCCTGCCGAAAGGGCCGAGCGCCCATTCGTACATCATAATGGAAGGGGCGACTCCGAACGCAACCAGATCGGAAAGAGAATCCAGTTCTATACCGAAGCGCGTCGATGTATTGGTGAGACGCGCAATCCATCCGTCGAGGCCGTCAAATATAGTAGCGACTATTATAGCCCAGGCCGCATAAAGAAAGTTCCCGTTGATTGCAGACATAATGGCAAAAAAACCGCTGAACATGCCGCACAGGGTCAGTGTATTCGGCAACAGGTAAACACCTTTCTTCGGTTTTTTTTGTTCGTTTTTGTCAGGATCGTTGCCAATCATATATTCCCCTGTCCTAAAATAGTTTCGCCCGCTTTGACCAAATCTCCGGTCCTTACCCTGATTATCGTGTCTTCGGGAAGATAAACATCAAGCCGCGAGCTGAACTTAATGATTCCATAACGCTCGCCCTTTTTAAGGGTGTCCCCCTGCCTGGCACGACATACAACACGCCTTGCGACAGCGCCCGCCACCTGGCGAACAAGTACACTGCCGACGTTTCCTTTAAGCAGCATGGCAATATTCTCGTTGCGGATGGATGCCTCAGGTTTAAATGCCGACAAAAAAGCGCCGGGGGTGTATACGACGGCCTCCACCACACTGTCACATGGCGCCCTGTTGACGTGCACATTCAGAGGAGACATGAAGATACTTATTTCCATGGCGCGCCCCTTCAGGTATTTCTCCTCTGTCACAGCCTGCACCTGCAATATGCGTCCGTCCGCAGGTGAAACGAAGATATTGTCACCCTCCGGTACCTCACGTTCGGGGTCCCTGAAGAAGTAAACAACTAAAAGCGTGAGAATCAGCGGAATAGCTGCTGCCCATATGCCCCAAAGAATAAAAACAGCGGCCGTTACGACAGCCGTTGCAGCAATGAACGGATATCCCTCCGGTGCAAATCTGGGCATTATCTCCTCACGCTTTTGACCCGTCCACTATTTCCCCTTTTTAAGCCACGGCATCATCGCCCTTAATTTTGCTCCCACCTGCTCGACCTGATGCTCTTCGCCCTTGCGTGTCAATGCATTAAATGACGGTTTGTTCACCCTGCACTCCAGCAGCCACTCGCGCGCAAATTTACCGTCCTGTATCTCTCCTAAAATCTTTCCCATTTCCTTTTTTGTCTCATCAGTGATGATGCGGGGTCCCCTTGTAATGTCACCGTATTGGGCCGTATTGCTGATGGCGCGTCTCATATTTGAAATGCCACCCTCATAAATAAGATCTACAATAAGTTTGACCTCGTGCATGCATTCAAAATATGCCATTTCAGGAGCATATCCGGCTTCAACCAGGGTCTCAAACCCGGCCTGGATCAGAGCAGTCAGCCCACCACACAGAACGACCTGTTCACCGAAAAGGTCTGTCTCGGTCTCTTCCCTGAAGGAGGTCTCGATTACACCCGCCCTGCCGCCGCCGATGCCCGATGCGTAGGCAAGAGCGATGTCTTTAGTATTCCCAGACGGGTCCTGCTGCACCGCAATAAGGCACGGGACGCCGCTGCCTTTTGTGTACTCCGACCGTACCAAATGTCCCGGTCCCTTGGGAGCAGCCATGAAAACATTTGCATCAGCAGGCGGGACAATCTGGCCGAAGTGAATATTGAAGCCGTGTGCAAAGGCGAGGTAAACCCCTTTCTTCATGTTCGGCGCAATATCAGCTTTGTAAACCTCGGCCTGAAACTCGTCCGGCAGCAGGATCATGATCACATCTGCTATTTTAGCGGCCTCCGCCGGCGCCATGACCTTAAATCCGGCTTCAACTGCTTTATCATAGCTGCTGTCCTTTATACTCCCTATTGTCACATCCATGCCGCTGTCTCTCAGGTTATTTGCATGTGCGTGTCCCTGGTTGCCATAACCCACAATCACTATCTTTTTCCCCTTGAGTGTCTCGGGCCTGGCATCTTTGTCATAATAGATATTTACCATTGCTTCCTCCTCTTAAAGTTCTAAAAAAATCATTACTGACTATATTACACTTTTGCACTTAAAAATGGGTATTCAGGCATGCAGATGAACGGGTATGTGAGCTGACGGGTTTATGTCATTGCAGCTTTGCTGTCAACAAGAACGTCTACTTTTTTTGCCGTATTTTTATATATCCGGGCATACCCATTAAATATTCCGCCTTCCGAAACCGACAGCCTCTGCGAGTAAATGTCCCCGGAAATTTTTCCTGTGCCTTTAACCTCGACCAACTCATCCGCGGTAACATCCCCTTCCGCTGTTCCGGCGATTATTACTGCTCCTGACCGCATATCGCCTTTGACAGAAGCCTTTTGCATGATGATGATTTGATTAGCGATCACTGTTCCGGTATGTCTTCCTTCAATCTTCACAGTTCCGGCTGCGCGAATATCCCCTTTCGATTCCGAACCAGCCCCGATGAGCACCTCAAAACTGTCGGTCTTCCTGAAGAAACCTTTGACTATTTCTTTGAGAAAAGTCAGCAATTTCATTAGCGTCTCCTTGGCCTTCGGGCATAATGCTCAGCCCCGGCTATTTCTCATGGAGCATTCACTATACAAAAAAACTGTTACATGAATATTAATACTCTGTTAAAGTTTACAGCCGGCCTCTCAGCCCGACACTCGAACTCCGAGACACCACTCATTGTATCAAAGCACCTAAATAGAGGTTATACTATTTACGCGATCCTTAAACGGCAGGGGCTAAAAGCAGACACAAGTACGCTCCTGACAGCCAGACAATACTTGTTATACGGATTTTTTTTCTCCTTGAAATTCCTCAACTTTTTTAGTCTCGTCTGTTTTATTATCTAGCATAGGCTGCTTTTCGGCATCAGACAAAGCCTTTTTAAATTCTCTTATGCTTTTCCCAAGACCGGCGCCGAGTTCGGGAAGTTTGCCAGGGCCAAAAACGACCAGCGCAATAACCAGGATAATCAGCAAATGCATAGGTTGAAACAATCCTTCAAACATCGTGACATCCTCCTTTCTGTAATTTAAACTTATTCATATTCTATAACGCCGCTATTACAATCGTCAAATAATATTTTTAAAATTATTATGAACCTATAAATATTCATTATATTACAGAAAACAGTCTTTTGTGTTGTGTTGTATAATGAACATACAAAATTAACAAAAAGGCAAATATTATGACCGAGAACATTCAAAGTAACGTTTCCGACCTGGGACCATATAAGGTTATCCAATTATACTTTCCGATATCCGGCTTTCATGCAATGGTCGTTGTCGATAATACCGCCCTCGGTCCATCCATAGGGGGCGTCAGGGTCTCTCCCACTGTGACCCTTGATGAAGTGAAAAGGCTTGCAAGGACCATGACCCTGAAAAACTCCATAGCCGGGCTCCCCCACGGCGGGGGAAAGGCTGGAATTGCCATTGATCCGGGAAGCCCTGACAAGGAGCGCCGCTTCCGTATTTTTGCCCGCGCCATTCAGACCTTAACCGATTATATTCCCGGCCCTGATATGGGGAGCAATGAAACATGCATGGCATGGATACACGATGAAATCGGACGGGCTGTGGGCCTGCCGGAAGAAATAGGCGGCCTGCCCCTCGACAAGCATGGCGCAACAGGCTTTGGGCTTGCGGAGTGCGCCGAAGTTGCATGCACCTATGCGGGTATTGCATTGTCTGGTTCAAAAGTTGCCATTCAGGGCTTCGGGAGTGTGGGGAAGATGGCGGCACGCTTTATGGCGGACAAAGGAGCAGTGATAGTCGCTGTAAGTGACACGAAAGGGACCATCAGCAATCCCGGCGGAATCGACATCCGGAAGTTGATAGAGGTCAAAGACAGCACCGGAAGCGTTACCAATTACAAACCAGGATCGGTAAAAGATACCGGAGCGCTTTTTTCAGAGCGCAGCGACATCCTCATCCCTGCTGCGACACCGGACGTTATCACGAGGGACAATGCGGATACGGTCAAAGCAGGATTGATACTCCAGGGGGCAAACATACCTGCAACAGTCGGGGCCGAGGCCTTGCTCCATAAAAAAGGCGTCCTGTCAATCCCGGATTTCATCGCCAATGCCGGAGGCGTTATCATGGCTGCGATGGAATACGCCGGTAATACGGAAGGCGAGGCATTCCAGGCCATCTCGATACGCATCAAGGAAAACACGCGACTGATTATAGAAAAATCGCTCGAAGATCATATTCCCCCGCGGCAGGCTGCTGAGCACATCGCAAAGGACCGCGTGCTCAGCGCAATGCGCTACAGCAGGATCGTATAAGTCTTCAGTCCCTGTCCGGTGCTTTCATGATCCACACTGTCCCGAATTCGCCGTCCTGGTATGCGCGCGCAAGTCCGAGCCGCAGAATTTCGAGCACTGCCAGGAAGGTGACTATAATCTGGACCCGTGACTCGTCTCCGCTGAAAAGCGAGTCAAAGCGTGTCGTATGTTCGGTCTCCATCCTTTCGAGTATAAATGCAATTTTGTCTTTTACAGTTAATGTTTCTCTTGATATGCTTAAGGCTTCGGCCGGGGCCTTTTTCAAAATTTTTTCCAGCGCGCCCATGAGATCGAACATGTTCACTTCAAAAAGCAGCGGCTCAGTCTCTGCCGGTATATCGTCAGGATTCAGAGGCGCCCTCGAAAAGGCGTTGGTCCAGACGCTTTCCCTTTCCCGCAAGGTGGCCGACGCTTCCTTGAAAGCCTGATATTCAAGAAGCTTCTGCACAAGACCGGCCCTGGGGTCTTCCTGCTCTTCCATCTCGATGGTCTCATCAGGCGGCAGCAACATCCTTGATTTGATGTAGATCAGCGTAGCAGCCATAACAAGGAATTCCGATGCAATCTCAAGATTAAGTTCTTTCATGATTTCAAGGTACTCGAGGTATTGCCCGGTTATCCTGGCAATAGGAATGTCGTAAATATCGATTTTGTCATGCCTGATCAGATGAAGAAGAAGATCGAGAGGCCCCTCAAAAACAGGCACTTTTACACTATATGGGAGGTTTGCCTGTGCCGGCGTTTCCTGTGTAGAGGGCCTATCGGCAGAAGCGTTATCAGGTGCTTGATCCATCATATTTTATAGCTAAGAGCCAAGTGCTAAGTGCTCAGAACTAAAATACAAAACCCTTAGCGCTCGACTCTTAGCTCTTAGCTATTTTACGGAATGACCTTATTCAACGGGTATTCGACAATGCCGGAAGCCCCTGCACTCTTCAGTTTGGGAATAATGTCCCGCACCGTCCTTTCATCTATGACAACATCAATGGCATACCAGCCCGTATCGGAAAGGCATGAAACTGTCGGCGAGTGCATGGCGGCAAGCAGGCTCAATACTTTTTTGAATGCCTTCTCAGGCACGTTCATCTTTAGTCCGACTTTTTCTTCTGCTGCAAGCGCCCCCTGCAGAAGGAGGGCTATGTTCTCCATCTTCCGCCGCTTCCACTTATCCTGCCATGCTCTTTTGTTTGCAATAAACCTGGTAGTTGATTCGATCATGGTTTCCACAATCCTGAGATTGTTGGCCCTCAGTGAACTGCCGGTCTCCGTGAGCTCTACAATGGCATCCGCAAGTTGAGGCGGTTTCACCTCGGTCGCGCCCCATGAAAAGTCCACATCCGCCCTGATCCCTTTTGATTTCAGGTAGCGCTTCGTATAACCGACCAGTTCGGTAGCAATACGTTTTCCATCGAGGTCTTTTATGGTCTTTATCTTTGAATCCACAGGGACGGCAATTACCCATCGCACCGGCCTGAACCCTTCTTTTGCGTAAGGCAGCTCCGCCACCTCAACGACATCGGCATTCTGCTCAAGCACCCAGTCGCGGCCCGTCAGCCCGCAGTCCAGGTGGCCGTCAGCGACATAGCGCGCCATCTCCTGCGCCCTGATGAGCATGGAACTTATCTCAAGATCGTCAAAGACGGGATAATACGAACGGGAGGAAACGCTGATATGGTATCCCGCCTTTCTGAACAGTTTAAGTGTCGACTCCTGAAGGCTGCCCTTCGGAAGCCCGAGTTTCAATAAATGTTTGCCGTTATTCATTTTCTTTTTCTCCATAGTAAGAGCATTATTTTAAAGCTTTATGCCGGTTGTGTCAATCACGACGGCCTTCCCCAATGTTATACTAATCTGGAAAATGTCAGCGGCAATCATCACAGAGAATTATCCGCTCAGGGAACTTACCACGTTTAAAATCGGTGGTCCTGCGCGCTATTTCACCGAGGTCGGCACCGAAGACGAAATCCTTGAGGCCCTTCCGTTTGCAAAAGGGCGCGGGCTCGATCTCTTTGTACTCGGCAGCGGGAGCAATCTTCTCATCAGTGATGAGGGATTCCCCGGCCTTGTTATCTATAATAAGATTACCGGACTGGATAGCCGCCGTGAGGACGACAGCGTAATTATAGAAGCGAATGGAGGAAATAACTGGGATGACTTTACGATATTCTGCACCGAAAATAATTTGCAGGGGGTGGAATGTCTTTCAGGCATTCCCGGTACTGTTGGCGCCGCACCGGTCCAAAACATCGGCGCATACGGCCAGAGTGCTGAAGGCGTTGTCGAACAGGTCAGTGCAATTGCAATAGAAACCGGGAATAAAACTCTGTTCAGCAACATTGAATGCGGTTTCGGCTACCGGAAGAGCATTTTCAATACTGATGCGGCGGGGCGATATATCATCACCCGCGTTGCTTTCAGGCTCGTCCCATCCGGAAGACCCCATATTACTTATCACGATCTCAAACAACTTTTTCCTTCATCGGGGAACTTCAGTCTCTCCCAGGTAAGGGATGCAGTGCTCGCCATAAGAAACACAAAAGGCCTGCTGGTCCTGGACGGATACGAACACTTCAACAGTGCGGGCTCTTTCTTTAAAAACCCTATAGTTTCACAAAGGCAATTCGAATCCATTGAAAAAGCAGTGCAGGATATCGGCGGATGCGCGAACTGGTCCTGGCCGCAGGCTTCCGGAGAGGTCAAGATGTCCGCCGCGTGCCTGATTCAGTCGGCAGGTTTTGTCAGGGGGTATCGTCAGGGCAATGTAGGCATATCTCCCCGGCACACGCTCGCACTGGTAAATTACGGGAATGCCACTGCCGGCGAGATCATCGCCTTCGCAAGACAGGTGCAGGAATCGGTGCGAGAAAGGTTCGGTGTTACGCTTAAGCCTGAAGTGCAGCGGATAGGAACACTGCCGCCGCTGTTGGATGAAAATTAATCAATCGGGTCGCTCCCCGCAGGGCAACGCAGGTTTCATTTTCCGGCCACACTTTCATGCTATAAATTTCTTAAATAGTTGCTGCCAATAATTAGATTTTATGACCAGTGTTATGTTATATTGGAACATTTGTTAGGGTAAAATTCTTATAGCGCGATATGACGCAGTGACTGTCACTTAAGGGCGTTGTTGCCGGTCCAGATCATCAAGACATTCGGCTTATAAGAAAAAAAATATCTGCAGGAGGCGAGTAATGTATAAAATTCTGGAGAAGCAGGTCTTGAGTGATGTTATTAAACTCATGGTCATCGAGGCGCCTCATATCGCGCAAAGGGCGAAAGCGGGCCAATTCACAATTGTGCGTATCGATGAACAGGGAGAGCGCATTCCCCTGACAATAGCAGACTATGACTCGAAGGCAGGCACAATTACTATTATATTTCAGGAGGTTGGACAATCGACGATGCATTTGGGCACGCTCAATGTCGGCGACTCTATTGCCTCGTTTGCCGGTCCTCTTGGCCATCCGACTGAAATCGAAAATTTCGGCACCGTTATCTGCATGGGCGGTGGCGTGGGAATTGCCCCTATCTATCCTATTGCCCGTGCGCTCAAGCAGGCGGGCAATAAAGTCATATCCATAATAGCCGCCAGGAACAAAGACTTGTTGTTCTGGGAAGACAAGATGCGCGCGGTGTCCGATGAATTACATGTATGCACTGACGACGGTTCCCATGGCCGGAAAGGTCTGGTTACCGATCCACTCAAGGAAATACTTGAAGCTAAAAAGGAAAATATAGCAAAAGTATGGGCAATAGGCCCGGCGATCATGATGAAATTCGTATCATTAACCACAAAACCTTTTAATGTTCCCACTATTGTCAGCCTGAATACTATAATGATAGACGGCACCGGAATGTGCGGCGGGTGCAGGGTGCTCCTCGACGAGGGAGCAAAGTTCGTCTGCGTCGACGGCCCTGAATTCGACGGCCACAAGGTGGATTGGTCCAGTCTTATGTCCAGGCTGTCTTACTATCGCGATGAAGAGAAAATAGCGGTAGAACACTGGAAGGAGCACAAATGCAAGCTCGATAAAGCAATAGCCGAGGGAGGGAAATAGATGGCCAAGTTAGAACCTAAAGAGAGAATGAAAATACCTAGGCAGCCGATGCCGGAACAGGACCCGAAAATACGCAGTGGGAATTTCGAGGAAGTGGCCCTGGGCTATGATGAAGCAACTGCGCGCAAGGAAGCTGAACGCTGCCTGCAGTGCAAGAAGCCGGGTTGTACGGTTGGATGCCCTGTCGGCGTGCGTATTCCCGAATTTATCCTTGCAGTGCGCGAAGGCAACCTGCCCAAGGCTGTCGAGGAAATGAAAGTAAAAAATAACCTGCCCGCAATCTGCGGAAGGGTCTGCCCGCAGGAAGTGCAGTGTGAGGGCAAGTGTATTCTGACCAAGAAAGGCAAGGCCGTTGCCATAGGCCGCCTGGAGCGCTTCGTAGGCGATTACGAGCTCGCCCATCGCACATGCCCGCTGACTGCCGCGCCTGCAACCGGCAAGAAAATCGCCGTAGTAGGGACCGGACCTGCGGGATTGACCTGTGCAGTTGACCTGGCAAGAGATGGTCATAAAGTCACCATGTTCGAGTCCCTCCACGGCCCGGGCGGAGTCCTTGTTTACGGCATCCCCGAGTTCAGGCTCCCCAAAAAAGTTGTTTTTGGAGAGATTGACTATGCTGTTGAGTGTCTTGGAATAGATGTCAGAAACGATCATGTTGTCGGCCGTTCTATTTCACTGAATGAGCTGCTTGAACAATATGATGCGGTATTCCTTGGGACCGGCGCCGGATTGCCTTCATTTATGCGTATCCCCGGCATAAACCTTAACGGCGTTATGTCCGCAAATGAGTTTCTCACACGCGTAAATCTTATGAAGGGATACCTCTTTCCTAATTATAGTACGCCCGTTAAACTCGGGAAAAAAGTGGCGGTGGTCGGCGGCGGCAACGTTGCCATGGATGCCGCCAGGTGCAGTCAACGCATGCAGGCTGTCCAGGCAAAGCAGACCGGCACCGAGCCCGGCGAAGTACACATTATATACCGCAGGTCCAAAGAAGAGGTGCCGGCCCGTGCTGAAGAGTTCCATCATGCAATAGAGGAAGGCATTATTTGCGACCTCCTTACCAACCCTGTCGAAATAATAGGTGATGAAACCGGCAAGGTTTCAAAGATACGTTGTATCCGCATGGAACTTGGAGAGCCTGATGCGAGCGGCAGGCGCAAGCCGGTCCCGATAGCGGGCTCAGAGTTCGAGATGGAAATGGATACCGTAATCTTTGCTCTCGGTACCAGTCCAAACCCAATCGTGTTTGTTGATGCCGACGGTCTTGAAAGAACAAAGCACGGCACAGCAGTAGCTGATGTGGAAACAGGCAGGACAAGGAAGCAGCGTGTTTGGGCAGGCGGCGACGTAGTTACCGGAGCTGCTACAGTCATCAGCGCAATGGGAGCAGGCAAAAGGGCCGCTGCGGATATGAACAAGTTTTTAAAAGACGAGGCCCCCTGGTAAGCTATTAAGCACTTGCTGTGATTTTTATAAGCAAAACCCCTGGTTTGACTTTGTCAGCAGGGGTTTTGCTTTTTGAATATTATTGCATGCAGTTAATTGCAGGTACGCAATGCATTGCATTGCGTACCTGGAAAGTGCATCTACTTCCCGATCATTTAAATCTATCGCCCGTGATTTTCCTGTCCAGTGGAACACAACCATTTGAATTATTGTTGCATATCCACTCCGTTTATGGGAAAAAAACAAAGGGAAGGAAATCCGTTTTAACCAACAACTAGCTATAAAAATAGCGGTTATCCGTATAATTGCCACCTGGCACATAATATGATAGAATAGGGGACTAACCATCTATGAACTATAATCTTTCAGGCACACTCCGCGAATTCGATGCCGGCAACGGCCGGAAAGGGAAATTCTATTCCCTCCCTGCCCTGGAGCACTCGGGAATCGGCACAATCTCCCGGCTGCCGGTATCCATCCGCATTGTGCTCGAATCGGTACTGCGTAATTTTGACGGTAAAAAGATAACGGAAGAACACGTTAAGCGGCTCGCCAGGTGGAGTCCCAATAATCCGCGCACCAGCGAGATACCTTTTGTAGTGGCGCGTATCCTGCTGCAGGACTTCACCGGTGTTCCTCTTCTTTGCGATCTGGCCGCCATGCGCAGCGCTGCTGCCAGGATGGGGAAGGACGCTCAGATCATCGAGCCGCTGGTCCCGGTTGATCTGGTTGTGGACCACTCGGTCCAGGTCGACTACTACGGGGAAGCCGGTGCGCTCCGGAAAAATATGGAACTGGAGTTCCAGCGCAACAAGGAGCGTTACCAGTTTCTGAAATGGGGCATGAATGCTTTCAAAACATTTAAGGTGGTTCCTCCCGGCATCGGCATTGTTCACCAGGTGAACCTGGAGTACCTTGCCAGGGGCGTGCACAGCAAGGGCGGAGTTTATTATCCCGATACTGTTGTAGGCACTGACAGCCATACCACTATGATCAACGGCATAGGTGTTGTAGGATGGGGAGTGGGCGGAATTGAGGCCGAGGCGGGCATGCTGGGCCAGCCGATCTACTTTCTGACTCCCGACGTAGTTGGCGTGAACATGAAAGGCAAGTTGAAGGAAGGCGTGACAGCTACCGACCTGGTTTTGACCATCACTGAAATGCTCCGCAAGGAAAAAGTGGTCGGCAAGTTCGTGGAGTTCTTCGGCGAAGGCGCTTCTTCCCTCACCCTGCCTGACAGGGCCACGGTTGCCAATATGGCCCCTGAGTACGGCGCTACCATGGGCTTCTTCCCTGTAGATGACGTCACAGTGGATTTCCTGCGGGCCAGCGGAAAGACTGCAGATGAAGTTTCCGCTTTCGAGGCCTACTTTAAAAACCAGGGAATGTTCGGCATGCCGAAGGCGGGCGAAATATATTACTCCATGGTCATTGAACTGGATATATCGAACATTAAACCTTCCGTGGCCGGACCCAGGCGCCCCCAGGACCGTATAGATATGAGTTCTCTCAAAGACAGGTTTGCCGGACTCTTTACAAAGCCTGTGGCTGAGAGCGGTTTTGCGAAAAAGGCAGATGATCTCCCCAAACGGTTCAATATCGGGAAAGGCGTGGACATTGGCTCCGGAGATGTGATCATCGCAGCTATCACTTCGTGCACCAATACATCAAACCCGGGCGTGCTTATTGCAGCGGGGCTTCTGGCGAAAAAGGCAGTTGAAAAAGGCCTCACAGTCAGGAAACATATTAAAACATCTCTCGCCCCAGGCTCGCGCGTGGTGACCGAATACCTCAACAAAGCCGGCCTCATGCCGTATCTCGAAAAGCTCGGTTTCTATCTGGCTGCCTACGGCTGCACTACCTGCATCGGCAATGCGGGCCAACTGGATAAGCAAATAGAAGAGACCATTGTCAAAAACGATCTCGTCTGTACTGCAGTGCTATCGGGCAACCGGAATTTCGAGGCGCGCATCCACCCCAATCTGCGCGCAAACTTTCTGATGAGCCCTCCCCTTGTTGTTGCTTTTGCCATCGCGGGAACAGTGCTCAGGAACCTCGAAGAGGAGCCGCTGGGAACAGGCAACGACGGGCAGCAAGTCTATCTCAGGGACATTTGGCCAGGCAACGCTGAAGTAGCGGCATTGATGAAGCATGCCACCGATCCCGAAACCTTCCGGACCCTATACTCGGACTTCACCGGGGACAATGCGCTATGGAACAGTGTTTCATCCGTATCGGGCGAGATCTATGACTGGCCAAAATCTACATATATCGCAGAGCCTCCGTTTTTCCTGGGCTTCGACATGCAGCCGCAGAGTGCGGTCAATATCACCGGGGCCAGGGCCCTGGGTATTTTTGGGGACTCGGTGACTACCGACCATATCAGCCCTGCCGGTTCAATCAGTAAGACCTCACCGGCAGGAATATACCTTATGGGAAACGGCGTTGCCGCGACCGATTTCCAGAGTTACGGTACGCGCAGGGGGAACCATGATGTAATGATTCGCGGCACTTTTGCTAATGTGCGCATCAAAAATCTGATACTGCCGCCGAAAGACGACGGCACCCGCGCAGAAGGAGGCGTGACCCTGTTCCAGCCATCCGGGGAGCAGATGTTCATCTATGATGCGGCCATGAAATACATTGCCGCCGGCACGCCCACAGTTGTCTTCGCAGGGGAGGAATACGGCACCGGATCTTCAAGGGACTGGGCAGCAAAAGGCACCCAGCTTCTCGGGGTCAAAGCGGTAATAGCGAAGAGCTTCGAACGCATCCACCGCTCGAACCTGGTCGGCATGGGGGTGCTGCCGCTGCAGTTCAAGGACGGTGATTCCGTCCAGTCTCTGGATATCAGGGGAGACGAGGAATTCGACATACTGGGAATGGAAACCCTCGGGCCGCAGCAGGAAATGACCCTTGTCGTCAAACGCAGGGGCCGGGACTCTCAAAATATCACTGTAAAGCTCCTGTGCCGCATCGACACGGCTATTGAGGTCGACTATTTCAGGCATGGAGGAATCCTCCCATACGTACTTAGGGAAGTTATTGCAGCCATATAGAGCGCAATTGCACACTTCGAGACCATCGAAGAAAAAAGTCTTCAAAAGGAGATATGGACGATGGGAAAGTACGAGGAGATTTTTAACAGAAGCATTAAGGACCCCTCAGGTTTTTGGGGGGAAGCTGCAGAAGCAATCGACTGGTACAAAAAGTGGGACAAGGTCCTTGACGATTCCAATAAACCTTTTTACCGCTGGTTTACAGGCGGTGAACTGAATACATGCTACAATGCGCTGGACAGGCATGTGAAGGGCGGGAGGGCAAGCCAACTCGCCCTTATTTACGACAGCCCCGTAACCGATACTATTCAGAAATTCACGTATGCTCAACTCCTCGACCTGGTCGCCCGGTTTGCCGGTGCACTCAAGGGACTTGGCGTGGGCAAGGGTGATACTGTAATAATATACATGCCGATGATCCCCCAGGCATTGATTGCCATGCTCGCCTGCGCCCGCCTGGGCGCCATCCATTCAGTAGTCTTCGGTGGTTTTGCTCCTCATGAACTGGCCATCCGCATTGACGACGCAAAACCCAAGGTGTTGATCTCCGCTTCAGGTGCAATAGAAGGGACCCGCACCCTGGACTATAAGCCTATGATAGACAAGGCATTCGAACTGGCCAAATATAAACCCGAGAAATGCATAATCTTCCAGAGACCTTTTGTTAAAGCCCCTCTTATCAGTGGACGCGATCTGGACTGGGAAGAGTTGGCGGCGAAAGCCGAACCCGCGGACTGCGTGCCTGTGAAAGCTACAGATCCTCTCTACATACTATACACTTCGGGGACTACCGGCGTTCCCAAAGGGATTGTCCGTGATAACGGCGGCCATGCGGTGGCATTAAGATGGACCCTCGACAATATTTATGATACCTATCCCGGCGAAGTTTACTGGGCAGCCTCTGATGTGGGGTGGGTAGTCGGTCACTCCTATATAGTTTATGCCCCGTTGCTGACGGGCTGCACAACGGTATTATATGAGGGCAAACCGGTAGGCACACCGAATCCAGGCGCATTCTGGAGGGTCATATCACAGCATGGCGTCAAGACCCTGTTCACTGCTCCTACTGCTTTTCGTGCGATAAAAAGGGATGACCCGACAGGTGAGTATATAAGTAAGTATGACCTCTCGAAATTTAAATATCTGTTCCTTGCCGGAGAGCGGCTTGATCCGGACACATACCACTGGGCGCACGACCTCCTTAAAAAACACGTAGTAGATCACTGGTGGCAGACCGAGACGGGATGGCCGATTACTGCAAATTGCATGGGGATTGAACCGTTCCCAATCAAACCGGGGTCTTCCACAAAGCCGGTTCCGGGGTATAACATCACGATCCTCGACGCTGACGGTAAACCCGCCGGGCCGAATCAGACAGGGATCATTACGGCAAAACTTCCCCTTCCGCCGGGAAACTCGCCGACGCTCTGGAATGCGGATGCCAGATATCTCGAGGCGTATTGCAATATGTACCCAGGATATTATTTTACGGCTGACGGAGGGTATAAGGACGATGACGGCTACATCTTCGTCATGGGCCGCGTCGATGACGTGATTAATGTCGCCGGCCACAGGCTCTCCACGGGCGAGATGGAGGGTATCATAGCTACCCATCCCGACGTTGCCGAATGTGCGGTCATCGGAGTCGGCGATTCTTTGAAAGGGCAGCTGCCGATCGGCTTTATCGTGCTCAAGGCAGGAATCAGGAAGGATTCAGCTGAAATCACGAAAGAAGTGACAAAGCTCATAAGAGACGAAATCGGTCCCTTTGCCTGCTATAAGGAAACCGCTGTTGTCGCTAGACTGCCAAAGACCCGTTCTGGTAAAATATTGCGGTCTACAATGCGGAAGATAGCCGATAGTGAAAAATACACCGTCCCTTCCACAATTGATGATCCTTCGACCCTTGTCGAGATAGCGGAAGCCCTGAAGGGCATCGGTTATGCCGCAAATGATGAATGCATTACGCTTTAAATAGACCCGGTGTCGGTTGAGATCTCCTTGACCGACACCAGGTACTTATACTAAATAAACTGAAGGGACGGAAACATGTATTTACTGAAAAACGCTGTGGGCAGAAAAATAATTATGTCGGTCACGGGATTTACAATGCTCACCTTTGTAATTGTACATCTGATCGGGAATGCCTCTATTTATGACGGCCCTGACGGAATCAACACGTATGCGGCGGCACTGCATCACAACAGCACCTTTCTTCTTGCGGTCCGTCTGACTCTGCTCGGCTTTTTCAGTCTTCATGTTTTTTTCGGTGCTCTGCTGACCATCCAGAACAATGCCGCAAAACCGCAGGGATATGCAGTGAACAAGAGCCTCAGCGCTACATTTGCTTCAAAGAACATGATATGGACAGGCCTTCTGGTAGCTGTCTTTATTATTTACCACCTGCTGCATTTCACGTTTCAAGTTACAAACCCTGATATCTCCGCATTCAGGCATCTTGATCTGAAGGGCCGGCACGATGTATTTACGATGATAGTTCTCAGCTTCCGGAACCTTTTTATCGCCCTGGCATATGTCTGCGGCGTGGGCATCCTGGGTCTGCATCTTTCACACGGTATCCAGAGTTCATTCCAGACAGTCGGGCTGAACACCAGGAGGTTTTTCCCTTTCGTATTGAAAGGCAGCACGCTTCTCTGGATAGTTATTTTTCTGGGTTTTTCTTCGTTTCCGATAGCCATTCTCACAGGTATTTTCAAATAAAGGACAGGTAAAATGTAAATGGAGATTCAATTATGATACTTGACGGAAAATGTCCATCCGGCCCTCTTGCGGAAAAGTGGGACAAATATCGCCGGGATATGAAACTGGTGAATCCCTCAAACAAGCGGAAATTCAGGATCATCGTTGTGGGCACCGGTCTTGCCGGTGCGTCTGCGGCTGCGTCCCTCGGGGAACTGGGCTACAATGTGGAAGCCTTCTGTTACCAGGACAGTGCGCGCCGAGCCCACAGTATCGCTGCCCAGGGCGGCATCAACGCTGCAAAAAACTATCCCAATGATGGAGACAGCATCTTCAGGCTCTTCTATGACACAATTAAAGGCGGGGATTTCAGGTCCCGCGAAGCCAACGTGTACAGACTGGCAGCGGTGAGCAACAACATCATCGACCAATGCGTGGCCCAGGGGGTCCCATTTGCCCGCGACTACGCGGGATATCTCGATAACCGTTCCTTCGGCGGGGCCCAGGTCTCGCGCACCTTTTACGCAAGGGGCCAGACCGGTCAGCAGTTGCTTCTTGGGGCCTACTCGGCCCTCTCCCGCCAGGTGAAGAACGGCTCGGTAAAGCTTCACTGCCGTTCTGAAATGCTGGATATTGTGATCGTGGACGGGGAAGCCAAAGGGATCACGGTCCGTGACATGGTTACAGGCAAGATAAGCAGTTATGCGGGAGATGCGGTCTGCCTCTGCACAGGCGGTTATGCTAATGTCTTCTATCTTTCGACCAATGCGATGGGAAGCAATGTGACCGCGACGTACCGCGCTTACAAAAAAGGGGCTTTCTTTGCGAACCCTTGTTATACGCAGATACACCCGACATGTATCCCTGTCAGCGGCGACCATCAGTCCAAGCTCACCCTTATGTCCGAGTCGCTCAGAAACGACGGCAGAGTCTGGGTGCCAAAGGCCGGCGGAGACAAGCGGCTGCCCCATGAGATTCCGGAAAATGAGAGGGACTATTATCTCGAACGCAAGTACCCGAGCTTCGGCAACCTTGCACCCCGCGATATTTCGTCCCGCGCAGCCAAGGAAGTCTGCGATGAAGGCCGCGGTATAGGCAGCAGTGGCCGCGGCGTTTATCTTGATTTTGCCGAGGCCATCGGGCGCATAGGAGAGGCCAAGGTCCGCGAGCGCTATGGCAACCTATTCGAGATGTATGAAAAAATAACCGGTGAAGATGCTTACAGGCAACCTATGCGTATCTACCCCGCGCCCCATTACGCCATGGGCGGCCTGTGGGTTGACTATGAGCTGCAGAGCAATATTCCGGGACTCTTTGTGCTCGGAGAGGCGAACTTTTCCGACCATGGTGCAAACAGGCTGGGGGCAAGCGCCCTCATGCAGGGACTTGCCGACGGGTATTTTGTCATTCCTTACACGATATCTAATTACCTCGCGCAAACGAAACCGGGCAGGGTGGAAAGCTGCAGTCCGGAGTTTGTGAAGTCCGTGGTGGAGTGCGAGTCGTCCATTAAGAGGCTTCTTTGCATAGAGGGGAAGAAAACGGTGAACGAATTCCACCGCGAACTCGGCACTATTATGTGGGAGAACGTAGGAATGGCGCGCAGCCGCGAGAGCCTGACAAAGGCGCTCAAACTGATACCCGAACTCCGCGCCGAATTCTGGGAAAAAGTTAAAGTTACCGGGAGCGAAGCCGACCTGAACCAGGAACTCGAAAAGGCGGGCCGCGTTGCGGATTTCCTCGAGTTCGGCGAACTCATGGCGCGTGATGCCCTTCAGCGAAACGAATCCTGCGGAGGCCATTTCCGGGTGGAGTACCAGACCGAAGAAGGCGAGGCAACACGAGATGACAAAGATTTCTGTTATGTCGCGGCCTGGGAGTACAAGGGCCCGGACAGCGGGCCGGAAATGCATAAAGAGCCGCTTGTATTCGAAAATATTCATCTTGCGGTAAGGAGTTACAAGTGATGAATTTGACATTGTATGTATGGAGGCAAAAAGGCCCGGACAAACCTGGCAGACTCGAAGAATACGAGGCAAAGGACGTAAGCCCTGACATGTCCTTTCTGGAGATGCTCGATGTCGTTAATGAAGGCCTGATCAAGAGAGGCGAAGAGCCGATAGCGTTTGACCACGACTGCCGCGAGGGGATCTGCGGCATGTGTTCCCAGGTCATCAATGGGATTCCTCATGGTCCGCAGGAGAAGACGACAGTGTGCCAGCTCCACATGAGGCACTTCAGGGATGGCGATGCCATTTATATAGAGCCTTTTCATGCAAAGGCTTTCCCGGTGATTAAGGATCTGATTGTAGACCGCAGTGCCCTTGACCGCGTCATGCAGGCCGGCGGTTTCATATCGGTCCATACGGGCGGAGCCCCTGACGCGAATGCCGTCCTTGTGCCGAAGTCTTATTCCAACGTCGCCATGGATGCTGCTGAGTGCATAGGTTGCGGCGCATGCGTAGCAGCCTGCCCGAACGGTTCCGCGATGCTGTTCACAGCGGCCAAGGTGGCGCACCTTGCAAACCTTCCCCAGGGAAGTGTCGGGGCCGCGCGGCGTGTCTGCATGATGACTGATGCGATGCTGAACGAAGGGTTCGGCAACTGCAGCAATCACTACGAATGCCAGGCAGTATGCCCCAAAGGCATAAGGGTGCAGTTCATAGCTAAACTGAACAGGGAATTTATGAAATCACAGACTATTACGAGGAGAGACTGATGAAAAAGAAGGTTACAGTTGTCGGCGCCGGTAACGTTGGGGCTTCCCTTGCGCAGATGATCGTCCAGGACGGCATCGCTGATGTCGTGCTTTGCGATATCGTTGAAGGTGTCCCCCAGGGTAAGGCGCTCGATATGTCCGAGGCATGTCCTTTATGGGGATCAGCATCATCCATCACCGGTACAAATGACTATTCTTCCACAGCGGATTCAGACATAATTGTAATCACCGCCGGTTTGGCCAGAAAACCGGGAATGAGCAGGGATGATCTTTTATTTGCGAATGCGAAGGTGATATCCGGTGTTGTAGAGAGCACCTCGAAGCTCTCCCCTAAAGCGGTCATCATTGTCGTTACAAATCCAATGGACGTTATGACACAGCTTGCCCTCAAAGTATCCGGTTTTGATTCCGCCATGGTATTGGGCATGGGCGGCATACTCGATTCCGCACGCTTCAGGACATTTGTGGCATGGGAGATGGGTGTCTCTCCGCAGGACGTCGAGGCCCTTGTGCTCGGAGGACACGGGGATTTGATGGTCCCAATGCCCCGTTTCACAACAGTCAAGGGAGTGTCCCTGCCTGCATTAATCAGCCGGGAGCGCATCGATGCCCTGGTCAAAAGGACAAGGAACGGCGGCGCAGAGATAGTGGCCCTGCTGAAGACCGGGAGCGCCTACTACGCCCCGGCCGGAGCGGCATACCAAATGGTGAAGTCGATTATCTTTGATGAAAAAAGAATGCTTCCATGTGCAGCGTATCTTAACGGTGAATACGGCGAAAAGGACGTTTATGCAGGAGTCCCCGTGGTGCTCGGCAGCAAAGGCGCCGGTAAAATTATCCAACTGGACCTGAATGAACAGGAAAAGAAAGAGTTCGATAAGTCCATAGAGTCTGTCAGGTCGCTCGTCGCCAAATTAAAACTATAGCAGATTTATTTTAGCCGTTTGGTATCATTGGACCCAAAAAAACATGCCCGCGAAAGCGGGCATGTTTTTTTGTGCACAGCACGTGTTGCAGCATTACGATCCTAGCAACAATTAGTTCACAATATAGAACAGAATATTCAAATTTATAAACGACCGTTCTGCAAAATTGTCGAATTGTCCCATTATTATCCCGTCTGCTGCCCTCATCTCAGATGATCCTTTGTACCCGAATGCGCCCTTTATTTAAAACGACTGTTCCACAAAATAGAACTATCGTTTTAAAATGTAATTTTATTGTTGACAAAAAATATATTATCGTTTATATTTACAGTAATGGGAAAAGAAATGCTTAACAGTTTATTCTCATCATCCATACGAGCGGACATTCTGGCGCTGCTGTTAAACAGCCCTGATGAGAAATTCTACATGCGCGAGATCGCAAAACTTCTGAGAAAGAACCCGTCCGGAGTGAAAAGAGAACTGGACAAACTTGAAGGGATGGGAATCGTGTTCAGCGAAAAAGTTGCCAACCTGAAATATTTCCGGGCCAATAGTAACTCTCCCTTATACTCTGAGCTGAAAAGTCTTATCGCAAAATCCCTTGGACTCCCCGGCGCGCTAAAAAGCCTTTTGAGGGCAAACGGTGTGACCATCGCTTTCATTTATGGAGCGTATGCCGAAGGAGAAGATGCACCGACAGTGGATTTAATTGTTATTGGTCCGTCCACGCCTGCACTTTGGTTTGGATTAAAGGACATCGAGAACAAGTTCGGCAAAAAAATAAATTGCTCTGTTATCGAGGAATCGGACTATACGATAAGAAAGAAAAAAGATATCAGCTTAAAGCATATCCTGTCAGAGAAGAGAATCATTCTGCTGGGGAGGGTTAAATAAAGGAGGCCCGGTCGCTACAGTCTTCCGGGACTAAAAGGGGGTGAATATAATGGCAGCTACAAAAAAGGCTCCTGCAAAAAAGGCTCCTGCAAAAAAGGCAGCGGCGAAGAAAAAGAAGTAAGAAAGGTCGAGTTGTTGTAATAGGGAATATCCAATTGATTTTCTTGTTAGGTAGTAATTGGGTATTCCCTATTTTTTATCCTGTTATCCTGATGCCGAATTTACTCAGGCACGATTTCAGAGCATTAAGGGGCAATCCGATTACATTAAAATAATCCCCTTCGATCCTTCGGACAAAGATCGATCCGAGGCCCTGTATGGCATATGCGCCGGCTTTGTCCAGGGGTTCACCGGTCTTAACATATGCATTGATTTCACTCCTGGTGAGCTTGTCGAAATACACCTTTGTCTCCACTGACCGTGAGATTCGCTTTCCGGTGCGGGCATCGATGACGGTAAAACCGGTAATGACCTTATGCGCTCCGCCGCTGAGGGCCGCGAGCATCCTCCGGGCTTCAGCCGGAGTATGGGGCTTTCCCATAATCCTGTCCCTGAAGACAATGAATGTATCAGCGGCAATAATAAGCGCGTCGCGGTATTTTACGGCAGCTGAGCGGGCCTTCTTCTCAGATAAAATCCTCGACAGTCTGCGCGGAGACACACGGATGTTCACATTTTCTTCGCAATCGACAGGGTCGACTTTAAAAGGCAGGCCGGTCAACAGCATTATCTCTCTTCTCCGGGGCGATGCCGATGCGAGTATGATCTGTTTGCTTCTACGCATACTGCCCCGCCGCAAAACCTGAAGACCACGCCCATTGCAGGTTATAGCCGCCCAGTTGACCGGTCACGTCAATAACCTCCCCGGCAAAATAGAGGCCGCGCACTTTTTTCGATTCCATTGTTTTGGATGAGAGTTCGTCAGTATCGATCCCCCCTGCCGTAACTTCCGCCGTACTGTAGCCCTCGGTCCCGGCAGGAATAATTTCCCACTTGTGGATACGGCGTGAGGTCCCGGCCAATTCCACTTTATTAAAATGGGAAATCGGTCTTGAGTAGCCATAACGCTCACACCAATTGCGCGCAAAACGTCCGGGCAGAAACTGAGAAAGCAGTGTCGGCATTTTCATTGCGCTGTGCTGCTTCGCCGCAAATACTTCCCGCATATCAATTCCGGGCGCGAGATCTATTGCCAAAATATCGCCTTCGCTCCAGTAAGCTGAAATCTGGAGAATAGCCGGTCCGCTCAGGCCCCTGTGCGTGAACAAAATGCCGCCCTGGAACTCCTTGCTGTTGCATTCGACCAGGGCTTCAAAGGAAATCCCTTTTAACTCGCCGAGAGACTCCGCATCCTGCTGTCCGAAGACAAACGGGACCAGTGCCGGTCTCGGTTGAATAATCTTAATTCCGAACTGCCTGGCTATCCTGTAGCCGAGTCCCGTTGCGCCCAGTTGCGGATACGATAATCCCCCGGTAGCGACCACCAGGGACCCGGAGACAAGGGTTTCTTTATCAGTGACAACAGCAAACGCGTCTCCCTTGCGGACAGAAGAGATATGACGGTCCAAAGATAGTTGCACTCCGGCTTCGGAGCATTCTTTGTCAAGCATGCCGACTATTTCACGGGCCCCCCTCACACAGAAAAGCCGCCCCTGTTCGCGCTCTTCATAACCAATGCCGTGCTTTTCTATTAACGAGACAAAATCGTTCACGCTAAAACGGGCCAGTGCGGATTTACAAAAACGGGGGTTGCGCGATACATAGTTATGATGGTCAGCTGAAGTATTGCCGAAGTTGCAGCGACCCCCTCCCGAGACGCGTATCTTTTTCCCCATATTGCCGGCGTGGTCAATGACCAGCACCGACCGGCCCCTCTTGCCTGATTCAATAGAGGCCATAAGCCCTGCTGCACCCGCCCCTATAACAATTACATCATAATGTCCCATAGTTTATTATTGTAACCGATGACTGCATTATTCATAAATCTATTTTAGGAGTGCTGCAGCGGACCTTGGCTGTCTGAGATGCTATGGATAAAGCATCAATAAATTTAGTCGGGGGAATAGGTGATATAATTTTGTCATGAGGTGCCCGGAGTTTCTATGGTAAGTGAAATCATGATTGAATTTGCAGAGATGAGCGGTCTCTCGCCGCAAGGGCCCTCTCCTCAGCGCTACTTATGGACAGATGCCTTTGCTGTCTGCAACTTCCTCGATCTTTATCGCCAAACAGGAGATGAGCATTACATGCATCTCGCATCGCTCCTCGTTGATCAGGTGCATACGGTACTGGGTCGGCACCGTGCTGATGACTCACGTGCCGGCTGGATCAGCGGCCTTGATGAGCAGGAGGGAGCGAGACACCCCACAAAAGGGGGACTGAGGATCGGGAAAGAGATGAACGAGCGGAGACCTGAAGAGCCCTTTGATGAGCGATTGGAATGGGACCGGGACGGCCAGTATTATCATTACCTGACACAATGGATGCACGCTCTCGATTGTGTGAGCCGGGTCACTAGGGATGCGACCTCTAACAGATGGGCAATAGAG
Source organism: Nitrospirota bacterium (assembly GCA_963796345.1). GTDB lineage: Bacteria > Nitrospirota > Thermodesulfovibrionia > Thermodesulfovibrionales > Dissulfurispiraceae > JADFXI01. Next base: position 130,590 of record CAWCLI010000012.1, read on the forward strand.
CTCGCAAAGACGGCCCATGCAAAATTCACCTGCGTCTTGCCTCGCGGGAGAGAAAAACTCATGTACTGGAAGATGAGCATAGATCTCTCACATCCTCTCATTTCGTCCATGGGACATCACGACCCTCTTGACGGACTGATCACTTACAGCGAGCTCCAGGCCACTGCAGGTAAATATTCGGGGCGATCGCCGGACCTCAGCGCGGAGATTGCCGAAATGAGCATGATTTGTGAGGGAAAAAGCTGGACCACTGACGACCCCCTTGGCATTGGCGGTCTCTTGAGCGGCGCGTACAAAATGGCACAGTTAATTGTTGCAGACAGCTTCATACGACCTGACCTCCTCGATGCTGTTTTGGATGATTCCCTGAAAGGTTTAGACTATTTTGCGACAAAATCCCCTTTGAATCTCCCCGCAGACTACCGACTGGCATTTAGGGAACTGGGATTGTCGATCGGATTACAGGCCATTGAGAGACTGCAGGGGTTGCTTGAGCAATATCCGGGCGTCTTCAAGAAGAAACCTCTTGTTTATTCGCGTATCCGAAGCCTCATGCGGCACGCCCGGCTGAGTGAACTGATCAATGCATTTTGGCTGGAGGGCAAGAACAGAGAATCGGACAGCTGGACGGACCATCGCAACATCAATATGGTGATGCTTGCCACCAGCCTGTCTCCGGATGGTTATCTCTCTCCTCTATGAGTCATTTCGTTGCCTGAGTTTGAGTGGAGTACCAATCAGAATGTAGAGCCGATGGCTTGAATCTGTTCTGCTATTTTTCCGAAAGCTTTTGAATACCTGAAATGCTTGCTGCACGCGGAGCATTTATACTCGATTACTTCCTGATGATCATATTCTATGCGTAAACTGAACCAATCCACATTACAAAAGGGACAGGCCATCAATATTGGAGCAGCAAAATTCTCGATAATAACTCCTTTCAACTATCGCAATAACATTTGCAGGTAAAAGCTAACTGACTATAGTTTACCTGGCGAACCACTATTAAGCAAAGGAATAAAAATCTGCCCCTGAATAATTCATGATGCATGTGTACGCAAAGTTTGCAATCATCATGAGAATCAAATACCGTCAAAAAGCATTCGCGTTGCTATATATTGTTTTTAATGCCATACTAGGAACAGAAGTTTCAGAGGTTTTTTAAAGCAATGAGAATAGCCGCGGGGACTTTTAGCCCCATGGCTATTTTTTTGGGGGTCCCAAGGCGATCATGGCGGTTAAACAATAAGGAACTGAGGACCCTCGGCGTTAAACAGGGTCCCTCTCCTGTAAGGAGGGATACATGAGCAGAAAGGAAGAGGAACAGAGGGAAAGAAAGCAGCGGAAAATTGATGCCGGTCTACTGTCTCAGCGCTATCCGGACGTTTCATCCGTTGTCATCTCGATGAACTATTACCAGCGGGATGCCGCTCCGGTCTTCATGGAGCGCATCGTCAACTTCTTCCCCAGCAGTGCCGCCTATTTCCTCATGGAATGCATGAGGTACAATTGCGTTGATGGCGGCTATAATCTTGAGCCTGTTATTGCAAGCATGACGAGGGGCCGTCTGGAATCAGGGGACGGGGAACTGGCCTGTCCCGGAGACAATCCTTCATGCCATGCCCGGATCAATTATACGATTGCCATACGCTATGGCGTGCAACAGTGAAGGAGGAATGCAATGGGAGACAAAGGCAAGAAGGACAAGGAAAAGGGGCAGAAACAGAACGCTGAAAAACACAAAGAAGAGGCAAAGAGAAAGCTGGAGAAGCAACCGGTAAAGAAGGCGTGACGTAAAGCATGGAGAGGGATACGCCGCCCCTTGTGTAAAGTGGACGTTGTGGTATCATATACACATGAAGAACATAAACCAAAAACATGAGATTTTCGCGAAGCTGCAAGAAATTGTGATGTCAAAAGAGGGCCTTTGGTGGAAGATGAGAGACCTTGCCAAGACCCATGACTACCTTATCATTTCCGACTACTACGGCAAGATTCTCAAGAAGCTCGACGTGCTGGAAGCGGACTTGGGACCGACGGAAGAGATTGCAGCACTGCGTGCAGCAATCGCCGGGCAGGCTTAACCTCCGCTGCTTTATTGATCTTGAGAGATGATCCCCCCATGAAAAAAGGCGCTACAGCGATAATAACTTCGCCATAGCGCCGCTATCTCAACGGCCCCGGGCTTTCATTCCGGCAATAATATCCGGAATGATCTCCGTCCAGCCAAGGGGCATGAAGTGGACGCCCTGGACCATGGGGGCGATTTCATTCACAAGACGGACAGTCATTTCAACCGCTTTTTCCTTACGTTTTTCGCGGGGGACTGACGCTATTTCCCTGATCAATGATTCAGGCACGTTCACCCCTGATACGTGTTCGTTCATGTAGCGTGCCATTTCAGGAGACTTTATGATCACAATGCCATATTGCACCGGCACTGCAAAGTTCTTCACCTTATTCATAAAAGCCTCGAACAGGACCGGGGTCATAGACGGTCTGGGTCTGGAAGAATTGCGCTCCTGCCTCTATCTTTTTTCCCATCTTCATGATCTGAAGTTCGAGCGGCTCGAAATTTGGATTGACCACTGCCCCCAAGGCCATATTCATCGGCGCCGTTAGCTGGTTGCCGGACATGTCATACCCCTTGTTGAGTTTGTCCGCCATTGAGAGGAGCTGTACCGAATCGATGTCAAAGACAGGTTTTGCGCTCCGGTGATCGCCGAGCCTGACATGGTCTCCGGTCAGGCAGAGGACATTATCTATGCCCAGGGAACAGGCGCCCAGGAGATCCGATTGAAGGGCGATCCGGTTCCTGTCACGGCAGGTCAGTTGAAATACAGGCTCTATGTTTTCACGTTTCAAATGGACCGAAGCTGCAAGCGATCCCAGTTTCATAACAGCGCTCTGGTTATCGGTTACATTGACCGCATGGATATGTTTCGCGATCATTCGGGCCTCTTTCAAAAAAGCCGGAACTGAACCATTTCCAATACAGCCCTTCATCGGGGCCACCTCGCTCGTAATGACAAATTCGTTGTTTTTGAAGCGTTCAGTCAGTCTCATGCAAACACCCCCTTCTTGATATACAGAGTCCTGGGCTTGTTCGCCTTGCTTTGGTCTTTTGCCGGTATAAAGGTGCGAAGACTGTCAAGCTCGCCAAGCGCTTTCAGCCTGTTATAGATGGCGATCCACGCACAGTCGCGCTCTCTGTCAACCTCACATTTGCCGTTCTCGGCCCCTCCGCAAGGCCCGTTCAGGAGCGATTTCGCGCACTTGGTGACAGGGCATATCCCGCCCGTCTGGTTCAATACGCACTGGCCGCATTCACTGCACTGCTCGATCGCCAACTCTCCGAAAATGAGGGTGTCCATATGACCGACCGAATCGAGACCGGACTTAACGGGGATGGCAAGGCCATATTCCTCGGTAAGTTGGCGAATGATCTGGACCGCGCCCCCGCATCCAAGTACGAGGACCGCATGGGTTTTGTTCATGTCCGCCTTATAGGGCGCCAGGACTTCACGGCTTTTATTCAGGTAACATGTCCGCTCAGGTGTGACCGCGAACACAACCTCCTTGCCGAGTCTCCTGAGTTCGTCCGCCATCTCCGCAACCTGCGCAGCCCCGCCTGTTGCGCACGCCTTGGCACAACCGTCACAGCCCACTACCGCAATGCGATGGAAGGCTCCGAGCGCCCCGGAGACTTCTTCCATTGGTTTTCGTGTTGTTCCTATCATCTTTAACTCCTCCTATAACGTAAAATTTCTGCCTGCCGGCCGCTCACCTTATCTTTACTTTAATGCCCGCTCCCGCCGCAACTGTCTTCATGGTCATGTGCACACGGGACCGTTCCTTTGACCCGCCCGCTCATAGGTGCGTCAAGGCCTTTTGAATCATCACACGCAAATGTTATTCTTTTCATAGTCTATGCCTTTTTATTAGTTGAGATATTAATACTGAAGCCCGGTTTTTCTCCTGCGTTGCCGTGCTCTTCTTTTCCCGGGACAAATCACCATCCCCTGGACAAGCCGGTCCTTCAGAAAAAGCAATAACGCCTCTGTCGCATCGCCGGCCACCCAGGGAATGACCCGTATTCCGCTGTTCGCAAAGACATCCATCAGATGGTGCGGCAGTCCTCCGCAAATCATCAGGTCAACCGCAAAATCCTTCAATTTTGATACCCTCTCAGTGTCGCGCCATCCATCGCAGGATATCACCCTTTTGTCCGCGATCCTTTTGCCGTCCAGGTCGAACAGCGCGAGCATCGGCGCGAAATCGAAGCGCGGTGAAATTCTGTTTCCAAAAACCGGGATGGCTATTCTCATAAAGACCCCTATCGGCCTGGTGTCGTCATTGTCCGCAGGACGGCGTTTTGCTCATAAGCGTTATTCCTTTTGCGCTGTTTGGTATTCAATAGAGACAGAACTTCAGGGACCATGCTGCGCAGCGCCAGGGCTGCCGGGCTTTCCGGAAAGCAGAGCGCTACTGGAACACCTTGTGTAATTGCGAGCGGCACATGGATGTCGTACGGAATTTCTCCGATCACGGAAGTGCCCCGTTCACTCATTCTCCTGTGAATGGTTTCGGCGCCATCCGGATTGATATCGGCCTTGTTGATAATGATGCCGACCGCCGGGTCAAAATATGCGATCACTTCAAGCAGCCGCTCCAGATCGCTCAGCGCCGGAGCTGTCGGCTCGGTTATCGCAAGAACGGCATCGCAGCCTTTGAGCGACGAGATCACCGGACAGCCGATTCCGGGAGGGCCGTCAATGATCAGATAGTCGGAGTTGTCTGTGTGCGCAACAGCGCGCGCTTCGTTTTTGACAAGATCGACTATTTTGCCTGAACTGCTCTGCCCCACAGTCAGTTCGCCCGAGACGAGATTCTTTGCGCCGGCAGCGAACAGGTGCAGATATCCATTCTGCACGCGTACGATAGATATTGCCTGCTCAGGGCATTCTGTAACGCAGGCCCCGCAGGCCTCGCAGAAAAGGGGCAGCACAACCGGAGCGCCATTCCCCGGTAAGAGCGCCCGAAAACTGCATACGGTCGTGCATTGCATGCAGCCAGAGCAGCGGGCTTTCTCTATCACCACTTTTTCAGCCGTATAAACAGGAGCGCTCTTCAGGAACGATGCCCCTGTTATTATGTTAAGATTCGGTGCATCAACGTCAGTATCGGCCAGGGTAATAGTCAAATTATCCGGCAACAATGCGGCGATCGAAGCCGTTATGCTCGATTTTCCAACGCCCCCCTTGCCGCTCAGTATTACGAGTTCTTTCATGCCAGCCACTCCTTTTCTATCCGGTCTGCCAGACCGGCAAATATGCGTGCAACAGAGGAATCCGGAGCCATACTGACAACCGGAATACCTTTGATATAGCTCTGCAGCAGGATGCTGTCATGAGGAATCGACGCTGCAACGGAAACATCCTTGCGCGCCTCGCCGGACGCAGGACAACTCTGCCCTCCGGTCAGGTCCGAGCGGTTCAGGATAATGCGCGCCGGGATAGCCAGCATACCGCAGAGCTCAAGGACCAGTCCGAGATCGTGCATCCCTACCGGCGTAGGTTCGGTTACGGCATATGCACATTCGGCACCGGCCAGAGCGGCTATCACAGTGCAGTGAACACCCGGCGCAGTGTCGACAACAATAATATCGTAGCGTTCTGCTTCGGATGCCAACCTGTCTTTCAGGGCACGGACGATGATGGTGATTTCCTCCCGGCCCGGCTGCAGTACCCCGCTGTAGAGTGTCAGTTTTCCGGACCCGGTCCGATAGGTTTCGCCGACAGGCATCCATCCCGTAGTGAGCGCTCCGGTTGGGCAGGCATTGATACATGCCTTGCAGCCGTTGCATTCGCCCATGAGAATCGGCGACTGGCCCGGCGGCAGAAAAAGCGCATTGCGGCGGCATGCGCTTACACAATCGCCGCAATAAGTACACAGGGAGGTTTCCACAAGCGGCATTGCGACCTGTACCTCAACGCGGTCGCCAAGCGGAAGGGAGAGCAGGATATGATCGTTGGGTGCTTCCACGTCGGCATCGACGAGCGCCACCGAGTACCCGCGAACTGTCAGGGCGGCTGCAATGTTTACCGCCACAGTGGACTTCCCGACACCGCCTTTCCCGCCGGTGATTGCAACCACCGGGGTAGTATAAGGATGGTCGTGAATCGCCTCCAGTTGCCCGGGTGAGAAAACCTCTGCGATCACGAGCGGCCCCGGCCAGGTACGCCCTTGCGTGCATTTGCACCCTTGCACTGACTGAGGAGTCCATCGGCATATTGTTTGAAAGCTGCCCTTACATCCATAGTGCCGCTGAGCCCGTCGAATATTTGTATTCCCGCAGCCTGCAGTGCCGAATATGCTTTCGGCCCTACAAAGCCGGTCAGGAGCGCCCTTACACCTTGTTGCGCAATGCTTTGCGCTGCAGCAATACCTGCTCCCTGTCCGGCATCCATCGCCGGATTCCTGATAGTCTCGTGCTGCATGCTCTCTGAGTCTACGATTACAAAAAACGGCGCTCTGCCGAAGCGCTCGTCGACGTGAGCGTCGAGACCCTGCCCTGCAGCCGTTATACAAATTTTCATCGGGTACCTCCCTTCCGTTCCGTATCAACTCTGTTATTTCGCTTTGTTGAGGGTGTCGAGGCGTTTCCTTACGTCTGCGAGCGCCTGCTCCAATGCTTCGGCCTTCTGTGTGAGCGCAGTGCGCTGCTCCGCATCCGGCACTGCCTCCACTAACGAATTGGTCCTGCCTGCGCAAAAGCCTGCGCGGCGCATTCCCTGGCCGACGCCTGAACCCTGTCGGCGCTGTCCGCCGCCGCATGGTCCGAGTCCTCTGCCGCTGCCCGACGCATTACCCGACGGGCCTGTTTGATTAGATCCCGGCATATCAATCACCTCCTTTTGAAAAAAGCATATGCGGCTCATCCCAGAATAGTTTTTATAACAGGGGCAAATGCCTCTGCCGTTACAGACCCGGCAGCGTGCTGCACTAACGGCTTTCCACTGTCGCTGTGTTCAACCATCATCGGGTCTATCGGTATCCTGCCTAAAAAGGGCACTCCCATTTCCGCAGCCATCCTTTCTCCGCCGCCTGATTTGAAGATATCGACGGTTGTGCCGCAACTGGGACATACCAGGCCGCTCATATTCTCCACTACCCCGATGATCGGCAAGTTGACCTGACGGCAGAAGGTTATAGACCTCCTGACGTCATTGAGCGCAACGTCCTGAGGCGTTGTAACGATGACAGCTCCATCTGCGCCCTCAAGAAGTTGGGCGATTGAAATAAGCTCATCGCCTGTGCCGGGCGGGCAGTCCACTATAAGATAATCGAGTTCTCCCCAAACGACCTCTGTTAAAAACTGTTTGATCAGACTGTGCTTCATCGGAGACCGCCATATTACGGCGTCCGTCCGGTCACGAAGAAGAAACCCTATTGAGATGACCTTCAGATTACTGCTGTAGTCAACCGGCAACAATCCGTCCGCCGTCTGCTTAAGAGTGACTCCTTCAAGTCCAACTATCGTGGGTATGCTCGGTCCATGGACATCGATATCCATAAGCCCGACATGCTTGCCTTCCATGGAAAGTGCGACCGCAATATTTGCAGCTATTGAGCTTTTGCCGACGCCCCCCTTGCCGGACATAACCAATATCTTATGTTCTATCCCCTGGATGTTCTGCTCGATCTCAAACCTTTCCTTGATGTCTTCAACATCTTCTTTGCTGATGCGCTTCCTGGTTGAGCAGGCGGTTTTCGCCGCCTCCGTGTCATTTGACTTGTCCATTAATAGCTCCTTGCCTGAATTAAGTGTCCCCATAGAGGGCCATGCATTATTAAGCAAGACTGGTGCCAATGACTATAAGACAGAAGCTTTGTTATTGGGATCAGAAGGTTAACTGGAAAGCGGTCATTTCAGATCAGTGTTCCGGTGATTGCAGAAATGCAATACCTTGCAAGAGGACAGTTCAAAGATGCAATGAATATTCAGGAGTCGGATATACCTAGTCTTTTCATCTTCCTCCAGAGTGTGCTTACATTCATGCCCAGTTCCAGTGCGGTTTTTCCACGACGGCCGCCGTTCCTCTTTAATGCCGCCTTTATGAAGTGGACCTCCGATTCCTCAAAGCGGCCCCGCAATGAGACATCCTCGGGATGCTCATTAGTTGACGTTACTCTCTCCCTGAATTCTTTCGGAAGATGTTCAGCCATGATCACGCAGCCCCGGCACATAACGAATGCATGTTCCAGAAGGTTCTCGAGTTCCCTGATATTTCCCGGAAAACTATAGATCATAAAGAGCCGGACAGCTGCATCCGAAATGCCGGTGACCTTCTTGATATTGTGTGCATTTAATTTATTTATGAAATGGTCAACGAGGAGAGGGATATCTTCCTTGCGTTCGCGCAGCGGAGGCAGTTCCAGTTTCACTATGTTAAGGCGGTAATACAGATCTTCCCGGAAGGTCTTTTGAGCAACCATCTCCTGAAGATTTCTATTTGCGGCGGCAATGATCCGCACATCGGATTTCTCCGGAGCAACGGCTCCGAGCGGTTCATATTCCTTTTCCTGCAAGACCCTCAGCAGCTTCGCCTGCAGTGAAAAAGGGAGGTCGCCGATCTCATCCAGAAAAAGGGTACCGCCCCGTGCCAGAGCGAAACGACCCGGCTTGTCTTTTTTTGCATCGGTGAAGGCCCCGCGCTTGTATCCGAAGAGTTCGGATTCCAGGAGATTATCAGGCAGGGCGCCGCAATTGACCGCTACAAACGGCCCCTTTTTCCTTCCGCTTAGGTTATGAATGGCCCTTGCGAACAGCTCTTTTCCGGTCCCGCTTTCTCCCTGAATAAGCACGGTACTCTCACTTTCAGCGATATCCGGTAGTATGCCGAACATCTCACGGATTCCGTAATTCTTGCTTATAATATCTTCGAATGAGTAATTGCGGGAGATTTCTTTTTTGAGGGCCTCCACTACTGAAAGGTCGCGGAATGTTTCCACGCCTCCGATAATACGTCCCTTATCGTCTTTCAAAACAGCTGTGCTGATAGATATGGGAATTATTTTTCCTTCCCGGTTCAGGATGTTCACGTGCTGGCAGATAAGCTCTTTCCCTGTTTTCAAGGTCTTGCGTAAAGCGCATGTCGACTGGCAGATATCGGCGTGCAGGATATCGAAACACTTCTGGCCGATGGCCCTGGAAGCAGTGACGCCGGTTATCCGTTCAGCGGCCCTGTTAAAAGAGGTGATGTTCCAGTCGCTGTCTACAGTAAAAACGCCGTCAGCGATACTGTCAAGAATAATCTTCGTCGTCACTGACTGCGTTATCTTTTCCCGGCTCTTATTATTGCTGGACCTCGTCATAGTCTTTAATTAATTATAAGCATATGACCATAAATATCACAAGAGATGAATTCAAAAATAAGGGCGTTGCGGCGAATGACAACCGCCGCAACGCCCTTCAACATTGTTTTATTCTACTGCTAAAAACCCATGTGGGCCTTTCCCCCCTGGATATCGCGGCGTGCTGCCATATCCATAAGCACACGCTCGGTGCCGAACTTGCCCGGATCGTACTTCTTCAGCTTGAGTTCCGCCCTTGCATCATCGATGAATTTAAGTGTCATGTCAAGTATCTTCTCAATGGCAGGTTCAAAAACAAAGCAGCCTTTGAATCTCTCCATCCATTGATTGGTCATCATGTCTGTCACTTTCTTGCCGGCAGCGAAGATATTATCGCCCCCGAAGATGACCGGGCATCCCGATGCAGCGCAATAGGTGGCAATGGAAATCGCCTTCTCCGACATCCACTCAGGCGCAATACCGACTGCAGGCATGCCGCCGATTTCATCGGAGAGTCCGCCCTCTGCCGCCATCGCCGTCGCAATGGTAAGTATCCTCGAATTGTCTACACAGGAACCGAGGGTCAGGATAGGAGGCATACCCGTTGTTTCGCAAATCTGTTGCAGACCCGGACCCGCGTTCTTCATAAACTCAGGTGTAAGGTATCCGCCGAGTCCGCAGGCATGAGATCCGCACCCTGTTGTAACCACAAGCACATCCCTCTTGATCAGCTCGGTTATAAGCCATTTGTGGTTGCCGGTCGCAGGGAACCTGGTATTGTCGCATCCTACAACGGCTGCGATACCGCGGATCCTGCCCGACATAATAGCGTCATTGAGAGGCCTGAAGGAATGCCTCCACTTTCCGCCGAGCATATACTCGATATACTCATGCGAAAAACCGCTGACCATATCGAACATTTCCGTCTTCTCACGGAAGCCTCTCGTTGTCCTATTGGGGAAATTGTCTATCGCAACCTTGATGATGTCGCGTGCGAGTTGTTTTGCCTTTGTTTCATCGACCATCGGCATCGCTGTGGCGCCCGGTATATATGCCTTCGGCGAGGTCGTAATAACTTTGGTATGGAATTTCTTGGCTACGTCGACAATTGCCGGCATTATGCACTGTACGTCAACTGTCATGGCATCTACCATTCCGGTCAAAATGGCCAGTTCCTGGTTGGTAAAGCCGCCCATGGTCGCTATACCGTGTCTGGCAAGGATTTCATTTGCCGTGCAGCACATGCCTGTGAGATTGATCCCCTTTGCGCCCTTGGATTTTGCGTATGCCAACAGTTCAGGCTCAGTGGAGACCTCTACAAATTTTTCAGCAAGATTAGGCTCATGGCCGTGAACTACCATGTTGACCATGTCTTTTTCGAAAACGCCGAAGCTCGCCTTTACCCTGAGCGGCTGCGGGGTGCCGTAAAGAATATCGGTAACGTCAGTTGCTATCATGGAACCGATCCAGCCATCTGCAAGGGCCGTCCTTATGCCGCACTTCAAAAGATTATCGGGATCGATGTCGACGCCGGTATGTGTTCTGTGCATCGACTCGACGACCTCTCTCTGGAAGCCTCTCGGAACAACACCCCATTTCCTCCATCTCTCGACGGTCTTCTTTGGGGCCCTGACTGTGTAGTTCATCTCACCCGTCTGGCGGGTAAAGTCCTCGATCATCTTATGGGCAACGTCTTTCGCCACATCATTCACGGCGCGTGCTTCGAATTCGATGCCCAGAATACCCGCAATTTTGTACAGCTTTCTCGTGTCTTTGATAGCGAAATCACCGGTATGCCCCTCGGCAATCGCAAGCAGCAGCAGCGCCATATCCAGACCGTGGTCCGCGTGCGCCGCTGCGCCGGCAGCGATCATCCTGACAAGGTTCCTCGCGGCAACGGTGTCGTTGTCTGCTCCGCAGATACCCTTGGCGTCTTCCTTGGCGGTCAGCCTGCAGGGGCCCATGCTGCAGTTCTTGCAGCAGGCGCCTGAATGGCCGATCGGACACGGCTTCATTTTCTCCGATCTGTCAAAACAGGTCTCGATGCCCTGTTCCTCCGCATATTTAAGTATTCTATCTGCATCAGGATTCGCAGGTCTTATTTTTGCAACTACTTTTTTTTCTTCCTTCTTCTCCATTTTTTGCCTCCGTGGTTTTAATCTATTTCCTGATAAAACGTATTTATATTATAACATCGGCGGCATTTCTAATGCCGGATGCGAAACTTTTGTGAGATGCTCCAAAAGTTTTTCCGAATCCTCACAGATGGTCTCATCAGCTATCTTGTCAAGCAGGTCAGGAATTCCTTCTTCCTCGGCCCTCTTTTTGAAAGCATCTGCAATCCTTTCCTTGAGCGATGACGGCATCCATACTATCCTTTTTATTCCACCGTCGCCGTAAAGGAATTTTCTGCTTGGGATGAAGTTCACGCCTACTCCCATAAAGCCGGGTGTCTGGGCCCCGCCGCCAACTGAACCGGCAAAGGTCGAGAATTTCATGCCGACCGGGGTCATGCCCTGATATCCCCTGTGCACCAGCATAACGCCGTTTGCTTCGGGTATTATACCGACTATGCACTCGAAACATCCGCAGGAGGTCATCGGATTTTCCATTATGGTGTACATGTTCACAGTCTCGACCGCGCCCGCGCTTGCCTTCGAGACGTATTCGTCCACACCGGTAAAACGTCCCAGTTTGGCGTCAAGGACTTCTCCTTTCTTGATCGGCTGGTTTCCGCCGGTCGGGTCGATCTCTTTGGCGGCCTTGCAGTCAAGCCAGTTGAATGCGCCGCAAAGTCCGAGCCTTTCAGGAGACACTACACAAATGTGGCTCGGCGCAAAAGACTGGCAGAGGAGGCATGAATAGAAATCTTCCACTGTTTCGTCAGTCATACCTGACAACCTCGCATCGCGCTCCGCATAAGCAGCCCTTGCTTCCTTCAGCTTCTCCGTAACATCCTTTGCATCCAGATATAAAGTGACCTGGACCTTGTCTACGATGGATTTAAACCTGTGATGGGCCATGGTGGTATGAATAATACCGAGATGTTCGAGAGTGAAACCTGCCTGCTGGGCCGCGTTGCTTATCCTGACCCAGTTGACATCTCTCTGTCCCATGTGGAATATTCCCTGGGCCTCATTGATGTCCGAGTGTATCTTTCTTTCGAGAACAGACTCGAAGTCCTTCTGCATCTTACGGCCCGCGACTTCTATAACGATACCAAGCGGCATCCTGCCGCCCTTTGCGTATATCTCTTTCCAGTTATCGGGTTTGATGATGACCTTGTTGTCCTCTATTTGGTCCATCTCCCTCATTACGACCCATTCGAATGCAGGGGTTTTCTGGCCGCCCATTTCAGCAAAGGTGTCTTCCTTCCTGATTCTCTCGCCCTCGAATGCAGGGCCGTATGCAACGGGGACCGGGGGTTTTTCGACGGTAATCTTGAGCCCTCTTACCTCGATCGCCTTCTGGACGATCTTGGCGTGGTCGAATTCTTTGTCGACGTGCTCATATGTGCAAACGCCTGTCGGGAGGATGACCGGAACATCCGTATCGCAGACAGCAGGGAAGCCCATGTTGATCGCGCCTGCGCCGGTTGCCCACTTTATGTCATCCATTGGGCCGAGAGCGATCGCAAATGCAAAGACCCTGTCTTTCTGGTAGAGGAGATGTCCTTTATAATCTCCGGGTTTCTTACCGCCGAATATAAGGGAGGCCCTTATCGCCCAGTCTGCAGCATAAAGGATATGCTCGGTATCAGGGCCCAATGGCACAATTCTGGCATCCCATCCGAGTTCTATGTTCTTTCTCAGCAGTTGCTTCGTCATGCTGTCGCCGTTTGACTGGCCCGCGAGGAATGTGAGGATATTCTTCTCCTGAAGCTCTCTGACTATATTCACAGCAATATCATCGGTCGGAGCAGCGCCGAGGATACACGCAAAACCCGGCATCGTACCGTCAACGAGCTGGATGCCAAGATTTCTCTGGATGGTATCACCTATGAAACCATTGTACACATAGCCTGTTTCAGGGTCCTTGCACGGTTCGAGGCCGTTGACATATCTGAGAGCAAGGATTATCTCTTCGGCAAAAAGTGTGGCCATACCGCAATCGAGCGTCTCACCGAGATAAGGAAGCCAGAGCTTATCTGTCGGCTCTTCGTGGAGCAGTTCCTGTGCGTAACGAAGTCCGACCTCCATATCTCCGAGCGTTTTAACCTTGAAAGTAGTCATTGCGAGTATCATGGGAAGCTGGAAGGCTGTGTCCGGAAACTCAAAGGCATAGTCTTTTCCCTTTTCAGCTATGGTTTTCTTAAGCATCTCTTCTGCGCGGTTTACAAGCGAACGTGCGCCTCTCATAACCGCTGTTGCAATAATCTTAGACATAACTCAAACCTCCTGACTTTAGTTTATTCACTGCCACTATACTTTTACCTCGCCTTTAAAAAAACGGGTAATCCATTAGCTTCCCTCGGGCCGACAGTTATCTTCCAGCCCGGGAGTTTTTCTTCAAGAGAACCGCTTAATATCGATGTATATCCAGGGATAATAAGCTCTTTGTGGCTTATCTCATTCTCCACTCCGCATTCCTTGATGAATGCAGCTATCTTCGATGCATTGAATTTGCCGGCGGCCCATCCGGTAAGCACTGAAAGCCCCTCGGTATCAAGCACAGCAAGCCTCACCGGGACCTTGCTGCCTTCGATCTCTCCGGAAACAATAAAATATGTGAGAGAGAAGTTCGAGGTGATGAGCAAAGGAGCATCTGCAGTAGGATTGCCGATTTTATATACATCCTGCGGGACCTGCAGAGGCACCTGCGGATTTGTATACACGTTCTGCCTGAGGGTGAACAGGGCAAGGCTCTTCCATCTGTCGATGCTGCTCAAAACCACGATAGACGCATACTTTGTTACTCCGAGAGATGCGATCAGGGTTTCCAGCATGGCATCATCCCTTTGGGCAAAGGTGATTACCGGATATCCTACAGACTTATTGCCTTTCTTGACCGTGGCCCTTCTGATATATGTATTGTCCCGCATGATTTCTTTTGCGGTACGCGCGCCGGAGTCAAGCACCATGTCCTCAACGCCAAGCCCCTTAATTTTCTCGGTAAGGGCCGTCAACCCATCGAGATCTTTGGCGGCTATGCCAAGAGAAATCTTATGGGTCTTTGCAATGTTTGCCATTGCGTCTGCGTTGGAATCATTTGCCCCGTAAAGGAGCGGTTTCTTGCCTTCTACGGCCTTTACAGCAGCCTCTGCCGCTGCCGGATTGGTCGTGGAAAGTATCAGGGGCACTGCCGGCGCTTTAGCCGCAATGGCCTTTACAGCACTTTCAAATTTTCCGGCATCCCCGGAAATGTTGCTTACAAATATCGCGTCGATCCTGAGTTTCTGGCCGACCCTGTCTATCTCTGAATTGAGGACCTGATCAACGATCTTATTGATTTCGTCGCCGGACATCGAATCTTTTACTTCCACGGCAAAAGCGCACGGGTTGACAAATGTCTTGTCATGTCTGAAAAGAACAGTTTCCTCGCCCATTTTTACAGCTTTGTCCCCGGTCCCAAGCACAACAGGTCTCATTGGAGGAGCGGAGGCCTCGCCGAGGACCTTTTTCGCCTCTTCAGAGACATCGGGACACGAATCGATGGTAGCTTGCCTCTGGGCAAGTTTCATAGCAAAAGCAAGACATGTCGGATGGCCGCACTTCTTGCAATTGGTTTTTGGAAGCAGTTTGAATATCTCAACGCCAGATAAAGCCATTTTTATACCTCCCTTACATTAATTCATCAATGAATTTTTCTACTGCCTTAATTGCCTCCGGATGCCTCATAACCAGAAGCTCCGCACCGGCAATCATAAGCGCACCCGCAGTCACGGCCTCCCACGCTATCGCTCTCTGCTCAAGTGCTCCGCCGATAGGAAGTTCTTCTTCGGAAGCGACAGTCTCCTTTGCTTTCCAGACATTCAGTCCGACATCGCCCATCATAGGTGTCTGCATGGTAACGTCGTTCTGGGTCAGGGCGGCGAGCCTGATCCTCTCCATAACCGAATAAGTATAATCGAGTCCGTACCCGAGCGCCGAGCACATGGGGTCAGTGACCAGTTTTTCTTTATCAAAGCCCATCTGTGTCACCAGGATATTGAGCTGCTTGGAAAGGTTGATATCAAGCTGAGACATTGCAACAAGCTTGAGGTTGTTTGCCAGGCACGCGGCAACTATTGTCTTATAGTTCTCCTCCTGGGCCTTTCCCAGAAAACAGTTCTTGTCCTTGGCTGCTTCGGCTGCCGCTACCAGCACGGCAGTATCTTTTTCAATATGGTTGCTGCCGAGAATAATTAATGGAACATTAATCGCTGCGAGTACGTCCTTTACAGTCTTGGCGGCATCTTCCGGGGAGCGGTTCTCCCTGTCGGGATGAGTGCCTGCCAACCGCAGCGCGATTGCCTTTGCATTCAGTTTGTCCTGGCAATGTTTTGCCCATGTGACAGGATCGCCTGAAACGCCTGCATAGACCTTTCTGACGGTTTCCGGCCAGTCATCCGGCGGTACATCCTGGATCTCATAAGCCACGATGGGCTTATTGGGAATGCTTCCATCAAATGCACAAAAAGGAAGAACATTCTCTCCACCAAAAACAATCTTCTTGTCTGTCCCTGCATCAACTTGATAAACCTTGCCAGCATATGTCTCATTTGGTGCTGTAAATGCCATATATCCCTCCGTTTTTTAGTCGTCAGCCAAAAAAAATAACTACCGACCGTCGACAGTGTTTTACATTTCCAAATATGAATGAGCATAAAGGGTCTTGCCCATTATTAGATCTACCGTCTTTGCGGTTTCATTCACCTCTGCAGCATCAGCAATCGCGGCAGTCAGACCTTCATACATCAGCAGCGTAAGTAAATGTTTATTCATTATATGCCTGAGCGGTTTCGGCATGCCATTCGATATGTTGCTCAGTCCCACAACTGTCTTCATTGGAGGATCGTTCAATTCCTGGAACATCTTGACAGCCTGTACCACTTTTATTGCCTGGTCCTGGGTAGTGGCCATCTGGAGAACGAGCGGGTCGAGATACAGGTCTTCAACAGGCATGCCGAGTTCCATTGCCCTGCCCATTATCTCTGCTGCTATGCCAGCTCTTTCTTCGGCATCAGCCGGGAGACCGCCTTTGCCAACTGTAAGCCCGATCAATTGCGAATTGTACTTTACGGCAACTTCCATAATGGGGAATCTTTCAGGATCGTTGGATGTGGAATTAATCAGAGGCCTGCCCCATTCGCTGTTATGCACTTTTAATCCGGCCTCGATTGCCTTGACGTTTGTAGTGTCAAGACAAACAGGCAGTGAGACCACTTCCTGGATGGTTGTTACCATCCACTCCATCATTTTCTCTCCGCCATCTTCCGCAGGGCCGATATTGGCATCGATCATGCCGGAACCTTCTTTCCATTGCCTGATAGCAATTTCCTGAATAGGCCCTTTGTCGAATTTCATCATTGCTTCCCGCACTCTTTTGGCTATGATGCTTAACTTCTCCCCAATAATAAGCATACCTATCTCCTTTCGAATTAAAGCGATATTTAGACCCAATGGTTACAATAGAATAAACACCAGATTCAAGTAAAGATACGCAGCCATTTATTCTTTTAATATCAGTATTTTATTTTATTTAATCGCTATAAATTAGGCTTATTTTACATTAAGTTGCTGTCTTTAAGGGATGCTTAATGACATTAAGATTCCATACAGTGCCTGAACTGACTTCGATTCTTCGGGAATCTGACATACCGGCTTGCCCTCAAGATCAAATTTAAAGATTGCATCATCCTGCGGAACCAGGCCGGCCACGGTTACGCCCGCATTCTCCGCCATGGATGTCAGTTCCGCACCCTCGCTTCCGACTACTCTGTTAATAATCAGCACTCTCCGGTCTACTTCGAGTTTCAGTTCATCAACAAGGTTATTTATCCTCTTGGCGGTCATCACGCCCTTTACTGTAGGGTCGCTGACAATGATAAGCAAATTGACTTTATGGGTAGTCCTCCTGCTCAAATGCTCCATCCCCGCCTCATTATCAATAACAACATAGGGGTACTTCTCAGATAATATATCGGTATATTTCCTTATTATGTTGTTCGCCCCGCAGTAGCACCCGGGGCCTTCCGGCCTCCCCATCACCATTAAGTCAAATCCTTCTGCCTCGATCAGAGACTGTTGCACCTGATAATCGAAAAGCTGCTCCATCGACATTCCGCCCGGCCTTTCGCCGCCTCCCCGAACAGCCTCAAGAGACACCTCCCTGAGACCGCCGATAGTTGCATGCACGTCAACGCCGAGAGCTTCGTTCAGACATGCGTTGCTATCGGCATCAACCGCGAGGACAGGTCCGGTTTTTTTAGTGAGCAAGTATTTCATCACCAGTCCTGCAAGACTCGTTTTCCCTGTGCCGCCCTTTCCAGCAAATGCAATTGTAAACGCCATTTTATTCAATCCTCCCAAATATGGCTAACGGCTAACGGCGAAAGGCAAAAGGTGAAAAACAAACACCTTTAGCCCTTAGCCTTTTGCCTTTTGCCCATTATTTTTTTTAGGACTCCTTCCAGTTCGTCCATTTTGTTTATAATAAAATCAGCTCCCTGCAATGATTCCGGGGGTCTGTAACCGTAAGTCACTGCGATGGTCATTATTCCGGCTGATTTCCCCGCTTCTATATCGTAATTGCTATCGCCTACGATCACGGCCTCTTCAGGAGATATGCCGAGCCCGGATAAGACGTGACGGATGGGCATCGGAGACGGCTTTCTCTCGTTGGTAGTGTCGCTACCTACAACTACATCAAAGTGCGCTGCAAGTCCCAATTTTTCGACTATTTCTACCGAAAGGGATTCGCGTTTATTGGAAATAACGGCCTTGCGGTATGCCTCCAGCTGTGCCAGCGTCTCCCGTACACCAGGATATACCGTTGTATTATCAACCAGATGAGTGGAATAATAGCAGAGGAACCGATCTATCAGCAAACCCCTGTCTGCCTTGATTCCTTCCTTTTCAATAACCTTATCCATAAGCCTCGATATGCCTTCTCCTAAAAGACTTATTGCTTCCCTGACAGTAACCAACGGGACCCCGTACGGCTCAATCGCATAATTAATGGCATTAGTGATGTCGATACTCGAATCTATAAGAGTACCGTCAAGATCGAAGATGACAAGTTTAAGGGGCATTCTTATAAGTCTAATAAAAAACGACCAAAAAGCTCAAACAAAAAAACCGCGACCCGTAATCCTAACCCACCCCTGCACCCCTCCCAAGAGGGGACTTTCAGAAAAAGCACTTGTCAGGGGGGAATTCACTGTAGTGAATATGTTCTAGAAATCCCCTCTTGGGAGGGGTGCAGGGGTGGGTCGTATTTTGATTAACAGTACAGATGCGGTAGAATACAAAGCTATGGATAAAATTATCATTGTGGGCGGCGGGCTCGCGGGGTGCGAGGCTGCGTGGCAGGCTGCACAACTGGGCGTTGAGGTCCTGCTTTTCGAAATGCGGCCGAAGAGGATGACCGGGGCGCATAAAACACCTATGCTTGCCGAGCTTGTCTGTTCCAATTCTCTCAGGTCAAAGGAGATAGTCACCGGTCCCGGTCTTCTGAAAAAAGAACTGGAAATAGCGGGGTCTCTTGTAATGGCTGCGGCGCTGGCGTCAGAGGTCCCGGCAGGGTCGTCCCTTGCTGTGGACAGGACCATTTTTTCGCAGCATATTACAGGTGCGCTCGAAAATCATAGCAATATTTCTGTCATCAGAGAAGAAATTACCTCTATTCCAGGTCCGCCAGCCATTATAGCTACCGGCCCTCTCACCTCGGGAGCAATGGCTGACGCGCTCAAGGAGCTCATAGGGGGAGAGCACCTCTATTTCTACGATGCTATTGCGCCGATTATCGACGCCGACAGTATAGACTACTCAAAAGCATATTTGGCCTCCCGATACGGAAAAGGCGGGGATGATTACGTGAACTGCCCCATGTCGGAAGATGAATACCTGCGTTTTTACGATGCCCTGAAAGATGCCGACACTATGCATGCCAGGGATTTTGAAGATACAAAGGTCTTTGAGGGGTGCATGCCGGTCGAAGTCATGGCTGAAAGAGGAATAGATACCCTCAGGTTCGGGCCGCTCAAACCCGTAGGCCTTCCGGACCCGAAAACAGGCAGAATACCATACGCTGTCGTGCAACTCAGAACGGAGAACAAAGATAAATCGGCATATAACATGGTGGGCTTCCAAACGAGGCTGAAGCAGCCGGAGCAGAAAAAAGTGTTCACCATGATTCCCGGGCTGGAACACGCCGAGTTTCTGCGGTTCGGGAGCATTCACAGGAACACGTACATCAACTCCAGGCAGCACCTCAATCCCGACCTGTCATTCAAAGCGAACGGGGACCTGTACCTCGCAGGACAAATCACGGGCGTTGAGGGCTATATAGAATCTACGGCAATGGGTTTGCTGGCCGGGATAAATGCCGCCAGGAAAATACTCGGCAAGCCAACGCTCTATCCTCCGCAAGAATCTGCACATGGCTCACTGGTGGTCCACATAACTGCTTCCGACCCTGCCGGGTTTCAGCCCAGCAACATCAATTTCGGACTCATTCCGGCTGTCAAGCAGCCTGAAATAAAAGACAAAAAGCTTCGCCGCAGACTGACGGCCGAGGTTGCATTAAAAAAGTGGTCAGAGTATATTAATTTAATGAGGAAGGGCTAAAGGCGAAAGGCTAATGGCTTACTGCGACGGCTTAAAAACAGTTCCTTTATTTTTTGTTTTTACCTTTAGCCATTTGCCGTTTGCCCTTTGCCAATTTTGAATTCCGGAGAAATATGGTGACAGGTACGCTGGACTCTTACATAGAAAAATTTCTTAAGTATCTGGAGTTGGAGCGGGGCGTCTCAGTCCATACGCTCAGGGCGTATGAGCACGATTTGAAAGAGTTCGACCAATACTGCACAGCCAAGCCGGCACAGATTGACATGATCGATATAAGGGGCTTTGTTTCAGATCGCATTATGGACGGCAAAGAAAAATCCACGGTTGCCCGGAAGCTGGCGACCCTAAGATCTTTTTTCAATTACCTTTACCGGGAAGGATACGTCAAGATCAATCAGGCAAAACTTGTGCCTACCCCGAAAGCCCCCAGGCATCTGCCTAATTTCCTGTCCGTCGACGACGTATTCAACCTTGTCCAAATCCCTGAAGGGTTCGGGCTCCTTCCAGTCAGGGACAGGGCCATCCTGGAGTTGTTATACTCAAGCGGTCTGCGCGTCAGCGAAGTGGCCGGTCTTACTGTAGACGATATAAATTTGCGGGAGTGTCTTGTTAAAGCGCGCGGAAAAGGGAAAAAGGAAAGGATAGTGCCAATAGGGAATAAGGCCGTTGATGCGCTGAAAACCTGGCTTATCGAACGAATGATCTTCAAGAAAAGAAAAACCTCTGCCATCGGCAATACGGCTTTTTTCCTCAATCGAAACGGCGGGAGTCTGACGGACCGCCAAATACGGCGCATCGTTGTAAAACATGCACGCACTCTGGGTATCGAGGGCCAGATAGGTCCTCACACTCTCCGTCATACTTTTGCTACTCACTTGCTCATAGGGGGTGCCGATCTCCGCTCTATCCAGGAGATGCTCGGCCACTCTTCCCTTTCGACAACGCAGAAGTACACGCATCTCGACATTGGTCATTTAATAGATGTTTATGATAAAGCGCATCCTTTTGGTAATGCGGCAAATGAAAAAAAGCAGTAAGCAGTAAAGGAAAAGGCAAGGAGTCATGGTCCGACAAGCTCACCATGACAATTGTTGCCCTGGGCCTGTCGAAGGCTACAGTTTTTTTCACCTTTACTGCTTGCTGCTTACTACCGGCTACTTTTTTATAAGGAGGGGGTTATATGTTTCACGGGACGACGATCTTATGCATAAGGAAAAATAACAGCGTTGCCATCGCCAGTGACGGACAGGTGACCATGGGCAACACTGTGCTGAAACATAATGCCAGAAAAATAAGAAAAATGTATAATGATAAAATTCTGGCGGGTTTTGCGGGCGCGACTGCGGACGCATTCACCCTTTTTGAAAAATTTGAGGCGAAGCTCGAGTCCTATCGCGGTAATATTACCCGCGCAGCAGTTGAACTCGCAAAAGATTGGCGGACGGACAGAATACTGCGCAGGCTTGAAGCGCTGCTCCTCGTGGCAGATGAAGAACATACACTCATCATCTCCGGGACAGGAGACGTAATCGAACCCGAGGGAGGCGTCGCGGCAATAGGCTCGGGCGGTCCCTATGCCCAGTCTGCGGCGCGGGCCCTTTATGACAATACAGAACTCCCTGTTACGGAAATAGTGAGGAAGGCAATGGATATAGCGGCGGATATATGTATCTATACCAACAAGAACATATCAATCGAGGAACTTAATGGATAATTTGATACCAAGGGCGATAGTTGCCGAACTGGACAAGTACATAATAGGGCAGGATAAAGCGAAGAAGGCGGTCTCAATTGCTCTGCGGAACAGGTGGCGGAGGCAGCGTCTTTCACCCGAACTCAGGGATGAAGTGCTGCCCAAGAATATAATTATGATAGGCCCTACGGGTGTCGGCAAAACCGAAATAGCGAGGAGACTGGCCCGGCTTGCCAATGCCCCATTCCTCAAAATAGAGGCTTCCAAATTCACCGAGGTCGGATATGTTGGCCGCGATGTGGAATCGATCATAAGAGATCTCATGGAAATTGCACTAAACATGGTAAAGACGGAACACATGGGGAAAGTCCAGGAAAGGGCCAAAACACTGGCTGAGGACAGGCTTCTCGATCTCCTTCTTCCCCAAAGGTCAACGCGGGTGGAGATACCCGAAGAGCCGGAGAAGGAAGGCCACAATGAGACGCGTGAGCGTCTCAGGGTCCAGCTCAGGGAGGGCAAACTGGATTCCCGCTATGTGGATGTTGAAATAAAGGAAAAGATGATGCCCTTCGGTGTCGTATCCAATGTGGGTATGGAAGAACTCGAGATCAACCTTAAAGAGATGCTCGGCAACTTTCTTCCGGAGAAATCGAAGAGGAAAAAAGTAAGGGTACCGGAGGCCTTGGCCATGCTCACCCAGGAAGAGGCCAATAAACTTATTGATATGGAGAAAGTCACCAGGGAAGCTCGGGAAGAGGACAGAACAGACCGGGATCGTTTTCCTTGATGAAATAGATAAAATAGCAAGCAGGGGCCAGGGGCACGGCGGACCTGATGTGTCACGGGAAGGTGTCCAGAGAGACCTGCTGCCTGTTGTGGAAGGTTCTACAGTCAATACAAAGCATGGTCCTGTAAAGACCGATCATATCCTTTTCATAGCCGCCGGGGCCTTTCACATGTCAAAGCCGTCCGATCTCATCCCCGAACTCCAGGGGAGATTTCCCATAAGGGTGGAGTTGGATTCCCTGGGCAAGGACGAGTTTGTCAGGATCCTTACAGAGCCGTATAATGCACTGTCCAAGCAGTACACGGCACTCCTGGAAACGGAAAACGTAAAGCTTGAATTCAGGGATTCGGCAATCGACGAGATAGCGAACATAGCGGTCATGGTGAATGAAAAAACGGAGAATATAGGCGCCAGAAGACTTCATACGGTACTCGAAAAGGTACTTGAGGAGGTGTCTTTCAGCGCTCCCGAAATTCAAGGTAAAACAATTGTTATCGATAAACAATATGTACAGGAAAGGCTCTCGGATGTGGTTAAGGACGAAGACCTCAGCAGGTACATACTATAAAGACAGGCGATAGGCTAAAGGCGAAGGGCAATGAGCTATAGGTCAAAGGAGCACGCAGAGCATTTTCTTTCTTTCTACTGCCGCCTTTTGCCTTTTACCTTTTGCCTTCTTTTTAATGACCTCGTGCTCTTCTGCCAGATATGAAGTCGCGCCGTTGCCTACTCCTGTCCCTGTCATTCAGCAGCCCAAACCTTCATCGTTACAGGAAATAAAAGGCGAGCGCCGGATGGCTGTAGCTTCCTGGTACGGTCCCGACTTTCACGGCAAGCCCACGTCGTCAGGGGAATACTACAACATGTACGCTCTCACCTGTGCGCACAAGGACTACCCTTTCGGGACCAGATTGCGTGTTGTCAATGTGAAGAATGGCAAAGAAGTGGAATGTATCGTCAATGACAGGGGCCCCTTTGTTCCCGGGCGGGACCTCGATCTTTCCTACGCCGCTGCAAAAAAGATAGACCTTATAGGACCGGGGACCTCCACAGTGATGATTGAGCCCGTAGGAAGAGATATGCGCTATGTAAAGTACATCAGGTACAGTGGGGCGCTTGATTCAGCCGTCACCATACAGATCGGATCTTTCCGGGATGAGTCCTCTGCGAAACGCCAGAAGATGGCCCTGGAACTGAAGTATTCAAAGGTTTACATCATGCGCGCTGATGTCGGCGGTGCAACGTATTACCGAGTGCGAATCGGTAAATTCCTGACGAAGAGTGAAGCGGTTATCGTGGGCAAAGCCCTTGTGGATGAAGGGTATAATGTACTAATAACCAGATTCGAGCAGCAGATCTGAAGGTTTCTTTTTACGAAACCGTAAGATATGATAAAAGGCAACATGTTACGGAGTGTGTTATGGAAAAGCTGATCGAAAAAGCGAATATCCTTATTGAGTCATTGCCGTTTATACGCAGTTTCTGCGGAAAGACCTTCGTGATCAAATACGGCGGGGCCGCTCAGACCGAAGACGAACTCAAGGACAGTTTTGCAAAAGATATTGTCCTCCTGAACTTCATAGGCATCAAACCTGTCATCGTCCATGGGGGCGGTCCGAAGATCAGCCAGACCATGAGAAAAATGGGTAAGGAACCGACGTTTATCCAGGGGCAGCGGGTGACCGACAAGGAGACCATGGACATTGTGGAAATGGTGCTGGGAGGCCTGGTGAATAAAGAAATAGTCGCCCTGATAAACAGGCACGGCGGCAGGGCAGTCGGTCTCAGCGGCAAAGACGGTGGGCTCCTCAAAGCCAAAAAGAAACTCATGAGGAAAACCGCCGATGCCTGCGAAGAAGAAACTATCGATATAGGGCTGGTCGGAGAGGTCGATTCCGTAGATCCAGGCATACTCGACTCCCTTGAAAAGGGAGGCTTTGTGCCTGTCATCTCGCCTATCGGCGTGGGCGAAAAAGGGGAAACTTTCAATATTAACGCCGATTATGTTGCTTCAGCTATCGCATCTTCATTGAAAGCCGAAAAGTTCATTCTGCTGACCGATGTGCCGGGAATATCTGATAAAAAAGGCACAGTCATGTCTACGATAACCAAAAAAGAAATAAAAAAACTCATTGACAACGGAACGATTTCAGGGGGCATGCTTCCCAAAGTGCAGGCATGCGCCCGGGCGATTGATGCCGGAGTAAAGAAAACACATATCATAGACGGCAGAATCCCCCACAGCCTGCTCCTCGAAATATTTACAAAAGAGGGAATCGGGACCGAAATCATAGCCTAGAATATAAACTATTAAAGTACCACGTTTTCCAGGATATTCACGGCATCTTCCACTATTTTGGTGCAAATACTTTTAAAAAGCTTCTTTTCCCGCGCTTCAGCCAATCCCTTTTTAGAGCTAATATCAATCCCCACTAATTCCCTGCACTCGATCGATCCATGTCTTTTTTCGAATTCTTCTATGAATTCCCTTACTTTCCCGTACGTCAATGGTTTTGATTCTTTGTCTGCCGCTTCATATCTGCCGTACTTCAGGCCTATGACCATAAATGCCCCTGTCACTGCCCCGCAGGTCCTTGCCGTGCATCCCATTCCTCCGCCAAACCCGCACGCCAATCTCAACGCCTTTGTTTCTTCAAGGTCATAGTCTTTTGCAAATGCGGCAAGCACCGATTGCGTGCAGTTGAAATCCTTACCGAATAAACTCAAAGCCTTCTCAGCGTATGTCACAGCCACCCCCTGACCAATTTTAAATTCCTGATATCGTCATCTTCACTTTTCTTCGGCGTTTCGAGGACAAGCGGGACCGATTTTAACGCAGGATGATTTACAAGCTTCTTCAGCCCTTCTTTGCCGATCCGTCCCTGTCCGATATGTTCGTGCCTGTCGACTCTGGAATTATAACCTTTCTTCGAATCATTCAGATGTATAAGCTTTACTGCGTCTATGCCCACATGCGTTTCCACCTCATGTACAAACTCAGCCAGGCCGTCTTTATCCTGGAAATTGTAACCTGCGGCAAAAGCGTGACATGTATCGATGCAGATACCGCCCATCATCTCTCCGTCTATGCCCTGAACAATGTCGGCAAGTTCCCGGATGCGCGACGATATGTCACCTTTTTCTCCCGCGGTATTTTCAAGGAGTAGTCTGGCCGCCACTTTTTTTCTGTTGAGACTATCCTGAGCGACTGGACAGCTCTCCTGCGGGCGTCATCCGCTTTATCCTGTGAAGCGCTGCCGGTGTGAAGCACCAGATAATCCGCACCCACTAAATCCGCCAGGTCCATCTCTATCAGAAGCCTGATCGATTTCTCAAGAATCCCGGCATTTGAAGCGGCAAGGTTGATCAGGTAAGACGAATGTATGAAAACAGGATTTATATTGTAAGCGTTTCTCAGTTCCCTGAATTGTGCAACTGAATCCTCCGGTATTTTATTCACAAGCCATTGTCTGGGATTATGAGAAAAAATCTGCATAGTCGAGCAGCCAAGGGCCTTCGCCCTTTCGATAGACAGATGAATGCCGCCCGCAATGGAGGTATGGACACCAAGTCTTCTTCGCGGAGTCACAGTAACGATGATTATAACTCAGGCAACCCGCCAAAGGTAAATCAGAATTTGAAACTATTGCGGATTTGCGTCAGGACGGCACTGCAGCAGGCTATTCAGCGTATCGTTCAAAGCAGCGAGATTATAAGGTTTCTTGAGACATGCACTAAATCCGTGCTTTTCGTATTCGGATATGGTTGCCCCCTCAACATATCCGCTGGATACGACCGTCTTTATGTCAGGATTTATTTTAATGAGTTCCTTTATCGCTTCTTCTCCTCCCATACCCCCGCGAACGGTCATATCCAGGATAACAACGTCGAACTTGTTCCCTGACTGCAATGAGTCTCTGTATTTGGCTATGGCCTCCCGGCCATTAACAGCGACTTCAACCTCATGTCCGAGCGATCTGATCATTTCCCCGGCAATATCCCTGATCAGTTCCTCGTCGTCCATGACAAGGACCCTGCCCTTCCGCCAAGGTGAAGCCGATTCCACTGGGTCTTCTTCTCTTCCTCAGCTTCGCAAGCGGGCAGATATATCGAAAAGGCCGCGCCCCGCCCGCCTCGGATTCAACATTTATCAGGCCGCCGTGGTTCCGGATGATCGAATACGACGTTGAAGTCCAAGACCGCTCCCCTTCTGCTTTGTTGTGAAATAGGGGTCGAATATCTTAGCGATATGCTCTGCCGGGATCCCGATTCCCGAGTCTCTTATGTCTATCCTGACGAATCGTCCCCCGTCCGGCAGCAAGTGATTGGTTCCTCCTGGAATGAGTTCGTTCCCGGCACTGATTTCTATAGTGCCACCCGTTGGCATCGCATCGATTGCATTGAGAACAATGTTCTGGATCACTTGACCTATCTGCCCCTCATCGCCCTCAACCGGCCACAGCTCTTTATCGATAGAAATTGTGCAAGCAGACGGTGATCCGCTTAATGCGAATCTTGCCGAGTTTTCGATTATTGATGGCAAGGTGATGCTTTTTTTCACCGGCTTGCCGCCTTTGGAGAAGGTCAGAAGTTGGCCGGTCAGGTTAATCGACATGTTGAGGGCCTTCTCCGCCTGCTGGAGCATGTGAAGCGCCTCTTCCTTTTGGGCAAGATGGATCCTCGCCAGTGAGATATATCCGAACACTCCCTGTAGGAGATTGTTGAAATCGTGGGCGATACCGCCGGCCAGGGTCCCTATAGCCTCCAGTTTCTGAAACTTCAGTCGCTCCTCCTCCATCAGCTTCTGTTGCGTAACATCGGTCGTCACGATTATCGCCATCTGAGGATCGTCGTGAGAACCCCGAAGCAGTGAGGCGTTAATAATGCCGGAGAAGGACGAACCGTCTTTTCTAAGAAGAGAAAGCTCGAAGTTAGTAATAATACCGACCTTCATAAGTGCTTCGAATGCAGAAACACTACGTTGGCGTTCCTCCGGAGCGGTCCACTCGAAGATGCTGCGACCGAGCACCTCGGCATCGTCTTTATGCCCATACAATTCGAGGGCCCGGCGATTTACCATACGGATGATGCCGGACGAATCCGAAACAGAGATTGCATTGGGTGAAATGTCGGTCAAAAGCCGATACATCTCCTCGCTCTTGCGCAAGGCCTCTTCAGTCAATAAGCGTTCCTGTATTTCACGGCTTAACTGTTCGTTGGCGGACTTCAATGCAAGGGTGCGTTCTTCGACTTTCTTTTTCGAGGACCTCATGCGCATCCCTCAGTTCTGATTCGATCCGTTTGATTTTGGTAATGTTCCTGACTGTAAAAACAGTGGCCATAACGTTCCCGCCGTCGTCTTTCATCGACGATGCAGACATACTGAGGATTTGCGGGCCGTCGTCAGGTCGCGTATAGGACAATTCGTAACAGCGCAAGGGACCGGACGAGAGGCTTCCGTCAAGTGCAGGCAGGACGCCATCGCCAAAAATCACTGTGTACGGCCTTCCGAGAAGTTCCTTTTCCGGCTGCACGAACATCACAGTGGCTGCACGATTGACCAGCCTGATAATCCCCTCCGCATCAATTGCTATTACGGCTTCATCCATCGTATCGAGAATACCCTGTGCTGCAAACGTAGGGGTAATATCGATAAGCTGGTATTTTGCCACGGCCCTATTAAGAATGACCATGCAGACCAATATAGCGATGTAGCCTACAGGATATATGGCCAGATCAAATTTCGCGATGTAATCAACGATCGCCAATCCTCCGATACCGAAGGCAAAGAGAAATGACCTGATGCGAAGACGCCGTTTTTGGCTGTATATTTCCTGATTATAGGCCTGTAGAAGTGTGTGGTAGCTCATCCCCAGGACAATTCCGAAAGGGACCAGGTACATTATGCTCCACAAAGTGTACTGAGGGTAATACCCCCATGGAAAATGCTTTACCTTACTGACGACCAAGTCCGTACCGACTATGATAATGGAAGAAAATAGCGATAATCCCCAGATTACGGCATTAAGCCGCTTATGCTTTTCATAGATGTCCAATGCGGTTATGACAAACAAATAAAGCGCAGGGGAAATAAAAGGGACACCGAGATAGGCTGCTTTTGCCCACCAAAGAGCAACGGCTGCATTGGTTGAGCTGTACATAAAGAAGAAAGAGAACTGCCATATCAAGAGAAAGAATAACAGCAGGTTCAGTTTCAGGCTGGTCCGCTCAAGACGCTTTAGATAAAAAAGTTTCAGGGAAAGCGATGCGAGAATGAGTACTACACAGGCAACAGGAATTGCCCACAAATTGATCGAGTAGCTGGACAGTTGAAAAATCGCTGGCGACACGCTCTTAGTATAATGCAATAACGGAGATATAGATTTATCAACCCCATGAACTGGTTCCACATACGAAACAGATGGGATAGGCTGCTTTTATAAATATTACCATTCTCTCTGAAGGAATTACAACTTTTGGCAGTGTCCTAATTTGGTAGAGGAGTGATTTTGGAACCCTTAACTAATAAAAGCGCCAATAAAAAAGTTACATATGAAGAAAATGGATTGACATATACTGAAATAATAAAACAGGAATATGGGGGCAATAACTGTGTTATCTCTGCGGGCTTTGTGAAAGGAGAGAATAAGCCTAAGGTTGACACTATATATGTTCGCATGGAAAAAGATAATGTTGAACCTACGATATTGTTATTGAGGCCGGATGAAGCTCAAATTCTTGTGTGGGTTACATCAGGTGTCATATGGTCACATCTTATGACCTTAATGTGTGAAGAAAAAGGGGGCTAACCTTTTTAATTGTTACTTCTTCTTAGGCTTAGGGTTTGTAATTATTTTAGCCTTCCATTCCTCATGCTTCAGAGGGGTAGGTGATGCTGTTTCATTTTTATCAAACGTTGCTCTTTGATGGCTTTTACTGCTTTCGTAAATGCCAGATTCAGGAACTCTTTGCCCAGGCTTAATAGGTTTTGCCATAGTGTTTTCTCTCCTTTCTTTAGTTTGTGGTTAGCCCCACTTTTCTCATATCAAATCCCTGATCGTCCAGAGATGATCTGTAATGCCTGCTTCCATTGCAGGCGTACATCTTAATGTGCTGTGAATCCTCACAAAGTTATAATGGGCGAAATGCAAGGCAACCGCAGCCTTGAGATTATCCAGCTTCTTGCTAAAGGCATTAGTGAGACGTGTAAACCGCCTCATCTGCATCCTCATCGTCAAATTTTGCCTTTCCACAAACGATGTCGAAATATTGGCACTATTAGGCATACCAGCAATTATGATTCTCTCCGTAGATATAACCTTTGGGGGCGAATACCTTCCGGCACCTGTCGGCTCAGCTTCATAGGTTTTTACCACTTGTCCATAATCCACATCCATTCCAAAAGCCTTATCAACAGCATTTATATAAGCTTTAAGAGCATCATTGCTTATTTGAACTCTATTATCAAGTCGTCCCGCTAAGTCTTTCATAAAAACTTCTGCATTGTCCGCAGTACGCTTTCCGATGATATATGAAGAGATAAGCTTGCTGTCTGCATCAAGAGCCACAAAAACCCATTGATCGCCAACTGTGTCAGGGTTATCATCTTCGGTAAGGTGACGTTGTTTTTTTCCGACAAAAGACCATATCTCGTCAACTTCAATATTTTTACATTTCAGGTTATGCATGTGAGTATCAAGAATCTTTTCACAATTCTGACCGACACGAACCATAAGGCGCATTATAGTATCCCTGTGAATGCCGGTCATGCGCTCAACTGATCGTATAGATGTACCTTCAACCAGTGCTGAGATTGCCATTTCCTGTTTTTCTGTTTTAAGGGTATTCATATTTACCTCTTTACAATAAGTTCATTTTTGTTATAATAAAAAGGTGGAGCGTCGGGGTGTCGAACCCCGCCTGGGCTGGTTGTAAGGGCCGCCAGGGAACCATTCCCGCCCCATCAGTATAAGTAGTCACCAGGAGCCTAAGTCTATTCCGGCCAAGGATAGCAGACTTAGGCTCTTCTCGTTACAGCCCTCATCAGCGGTGACCCTGTGACCAATGAAGGCTAATCGTAGTAGTCTCATTTCGTCCTCCAGCGATTTCGACATTAACATCATACATATTTAACCACATTTCAAATATCATGTCAAGCTTTATCTACTCATTAGATAAAATATATCTAATATCAAGCTATTGCTTTTTTCGGTCGATTTTTATATTATATCTAAAAAGGGAGGTATTCAAAATGGCTAAAGGCAAAAAAGAAGCACCCATAATAGAATCAGGCGAAAAAGCAACAGCAGTACCGAAGGGCACAAGGAGTCCGAATTATCCAACTATAAATATTGAGAAGGCTATTACGATGGTGACTGGTCTTTACAACAAATATCAGCGTCATGCCGTTCCCGCTCCATTGGCAATGGAGGCTATGGGGTATTCGATAAGCAGTGGTAGGTCTCAATCGATGCTTGCCTCTCTTGCTTATTTTGAACTGGTACAAGTAGAGAGAGGCCCAATAAAAACTAAAAAGGTTAGTATCAGCCAATTAGGTTTTAAGATCATTAATTATCCTGATCAGAATGAACGAAGGCAAGCAATTCAAGAAGCTGCGCTGAAGCCTGTAATTTTTAAGAAATTGCATGATAAGTTCCCAGAAGAGATTCCCCAAGACAGTTTACTTAAATGGGAACTGGAATCTACTCACGGGTTTAATCCAAAGACAATTCCTGATGTTATAGCATCTTTTAGGGAAACAATGGACTTTGCAAAAATTTATGAATCAGGTATAATAGAGGAAGAAAAGGGAGCACCAGAAGATAAAAAAATAGATGAAAAAGGAGATGAAGACATGGGAGAAACTCCTTTAGTTGACGCAAAAAAACACACACAGGAAAAACCTTATGTTCCTCTTCAAGGGGAAAGAGAAGTCGCAAATTACCCTATTGGACGTGGTCTCAAGGCTCGGATAGTTATTTCAGGCGATACTCCGGTTAGGTTAGATACTATTGAGAAATTAATCAAATTGCTCGAAATTAATAAGGAAGATTTAACAGAGGGAAATGGCGGGAGTGACATCACCGGAAATTGAAGATTTAAGGCAAGCTGTCGAGCATCTTCACAGTTGCGAGGCAACGCATATTGAGGATGTAGCAGTTATAGAGAAAATTGGCTCTGAAACGGTCTGGAAGGGGATTGTTCATGTCTTTAAGATAAAAGGGCATCCCCAAGCTACTAAGTGTTATGCATGGTCATCACCGATTGAGGGAAGCACTAAGAGGCGCTATTATGCAGTGCTTCATATCCCGCCAGTAGATTCACCGGAGAAAGCTGTGAGAGCGTCTATTGTTGGTGGTTCAAAGTCAGGCTGTTAAGCCGCAGCATTTTTTATATTTCTTGCCACTTCCGCAGGGGCAGGGATCGTTTCTTCCTACTTTGTAAGAGTGAAGCGGTTCAGGTTTTTGAGTAACAAAATCTATTTCTTCCATAGAGGGATAACGAAATGAAAACGTTGTTTTGCCATTATGGTGAGTAACGGCAAAGTCACCCTGATTAATAATGTCCATGCCAATTAAGAGATCGCAAGCTGTAAGAACTCCTTTTGTTACTCTGACTTGAGGGAGAACTAATTTATTAGGCAAAAACATACTGATAAGATAAACCTCGCAATGCTTGCTTTCCGTTGCACTATGTACCAGTGCCATACCGATAGGCTTTAGTCCGCATTCATCTACGATCTTCTGCGAGATTACTGAATTGGTAGCCCCAGTATCCCATAGACCAATATATTTTTTTGCACAAGCCGCCATTTCCAAGAGATTGGTAGTGCTATTCATCTCAAAAGGAGAAGAAAGGAGGGTTTCTGTGGTCAGCTTATTAGATATTCCGTTATACCGTGCAGTGAAGCTAATAATGGGCTTTGGCAAATGCGGCATTATACGAAGACAGCACGTGAATGATAAGTCTGAGTATAGCTCTCAGCGCCGGGTTCGCATTTCTGTACCAAGAATGTTCCCAGTGGGTGTTGTGAGGAGGTTTGCTTAATAGCTTGAATTTCAGAGTCGTATGTCCCAATAACGATACAATCTTTGATGACAATAAACTTCCCGTTATATTTTTTTACAAGCTCTGCTTGGTTATCTAAGTAATATTGAAATTCTTTTTCTAAAGTAGAAACCATTTCTCCTGCCTCCTGAGATAATTATATTATCGGGCATTCATAAAAAATATTCAACGGCTTTAAAACTATAGCAGCAAAAAACATGCCATTCAAAATAATTTAAGCGGACTTTTACTTTTAGAGTAAAATCATATACTATTTTAGCCCAATTAGCAACCCGCTCAGTAAAATTATGCCAGACTTAGGGAATTTTTTTCCCAATTCTCTTTCATATTACAAATTAGGACACTACCCAACTTTTACATAGCGTTGACAAAATTATTACAGTGTGGGGTTAGACGACTCAAAAGAATGAGTTCTCACTGACCTGAGATTGCACCTGACAAGGTAACTACGATTTGTTTGAAACAGTAATTCTCAGGGCGCATTTTGTTACGTATAGCACCAAGAAACCGAAAATCCGATTTTGATCGTTGCTTTCGGAACCAAACATTTTTGCTGAGACGTTCGAGGTGTTTGTATCAGGTGTACTGGAAACCGCATTGTTGCAAAGTCATTTTTTATTTTGTAGAGTTTAGATATGGCGCTGAGTTTTGGAAAGGCTGATCAAAACAAAGGGGGATTATATATGAGACTATCAGGAATATGTATGTTATTTTTCTTGATCATTGCCGGCTGTGCAACTGTTGAGTCGAATAAAAAGCCTGGTGTCGATTTTGCCCAATACAGGAAAATTGCTGTAATTGAGTTTGAGGGTCCAAACCAGGCAGTGTCCCGGGAAGTCACCGACAAAGCAGCAATGGAATTTTCAAAGAAGGGCTATGATGTTGTTCGCGGCAGCCAATTAAAATCAATTGTCGGTGAAAATAGTATGGTCCAGGCCGCACTGTCGGAAAGTGACAAAAGCAAATTAAAAAATGCGGGAATCAACGCTCTTATTAATGGAAACGTCATGAAGTATGAATGCAGGAACACCCTTTCCTATTCGGCCAGCTACACATCTGTAGTTACGAACACCTGTGAAGTTTCGCTGTCTATGAAGATGCTCGATATTGCGAGCAGTCAAATACTCTGGTCTGCGAATGGCTCTTTGTCGCTGGGGAACGCAGACGGGACCCAACAGGTTTTACAAAGGGTCTTAAACAAGATTTCAGAAACTATACCCTGATATAAAGTGGCATAAGTAAATATGCGGGAGCTCTTTTCTTGACACCGAAGCTCCTTTAGTGGTAGTTTTTACTTTATGCCTATCGACTATAAAGATACTCTTAACTTACCCCGGACAGGCTTCCCCATGAAGGCGAATCTAGCGCAGAGAGAGCCGGAGTTACTGAAATTCTGGGAAGAGAAATCCATCTATCGCAAGCTTCAGGAGAAGAATGCCGGAAATGAAAAATTCATACTTCACGACGGGCCTCCATATGCCAACGGCAATATACATATCGGCCACGCACTTAACAAGATACTGAAAGACATAATTGTCAAATACAAGTCGATGTGTGGGTTTTATTCTCCGTATGTGCCGGGTTGGGACTGTCACGGCCTCCCAATCGAACTTCAGGTGGACAAGACTCTGGGCGACAAGAAAAAAAATCCGGTTGAGGATACCGGCACATCAAAAGAAGACCTGCTCAAAAAAAGACAGCTCTGCAGGGAATACGCAGCCAGGTTTGTTGACATTCAGAAGGAGGAATTCAAAAGGCTCGGAGTTTTCGGAGATTGGGACACCCCGTATCTTACAATGACCTACGATTATGAAGCATCTATTGTTCGGGAATTTTTCAAATTCGTCGAAAACGGGCTGGTATACAAAGGGAAAAAACCTGTTCACTGGTGTCCCTCCTGTGTCACGGCCCTGGCAGAGGCGGAAGTCGAATACGCCGAAAAAGAATCGCCCTCGGTTTTCGTACGCTTCAGCATTCCGGATGAAGACATCAGGAAGACGCTGCCTCAATTGGCAGGGAAAAACGCTTACATAGTGATCTGGACGACAACACCCTGGACGCTGCCTGCCAACCTGGCCCTTGCCGTCCATCCTGAGCTCATTTACGTTGCAGTCCTGGATGGAGTAAACGTCAATATAGTAGCTGAGGAGAACCTCCCGAAACTTGAGGAAAAGGGCATCGTCAAAGGCGATGTTATCTTGAGGGTCCCTGGCAGCGCACTGGAGGGGATACGCGCGAAACACCCCTTTATCGATAGAGAATCAAAAGTGGTCCTCGGCGACTTCGTTACAGCAGAAGAAGGCAGCGGGATCGTCCACATAGCTCCCGGACACGGAGAAGACGACTACTCTGTGGGCCTGCAATACGGCCTCGACATTTATGCACCCGTAGATGACAGGGGCAAGTTCACCAAACAGGTCCCCGAATTCGAGGGGCAGTTCGTCTTTAAGGCCAATGAAGGGATCATAGAGCTGCTTAAAGAGAAAGAGGCCCTTCTGGGCATGGAGAAGATACGGCATTCTTACCCTCATTGCTGGAGATGCAAGAAACCTGTCATATTCAGGGCAACGGCACAATGGTTCATATCAATGGAAAAAGGGGCATTAAGAAATAAAAGCCTTGAAGAGATAGAAAAGACCGAGTGGATCCCCTCATGGGGAAGGGACAGGATCCACGGCATGGTCTCCAACAGGCCGGACTGGTGCATTTCCAGGCAGAGGGCGTGGGGAGTACCCATCACACTTATCACCTGTAGTGAGTGCGGCGCATTTGTCGAAGACAGAGAATTGTTTGACAAAATCACGAAGATGGTTGAAAAAGACGGTGCGGACATATGGTTTGCGATACACATTGAGGACCTTCTTGGAGCAGGATATACCTGCAGGAAATGCGGCAGTTCTTCCTTCAAAAAGGAAATGGATATCCTTGATGTCTGGTTCGACTCCGGTGTAAGCCACGCTGCAGTCCTCGAACGCGACAGCAGGCTCTCATGGCCCGCTGCAATGTACCTGGAAGGCAGCGATCAGCATCGCGGATGGTTTCAGAGTTCCCTCCTTGCATCGGTCGGAACGCGCGGCAAGGCCCCGTACCGTATTGTCCTTACCCACGGATTCACGGTTGACGGCCAGGGGAAAAAGATGTCGAAGTCTCTCGGCAATGTCATAGCGCCCCAGGAAATCATCAAGGCAAACGGCGCCGAGATTGTCCGTCTTTGGGTCTCCGCGGAAGACTATCGTGATGACATACGTCTCTCCAAAGAGATTATCAGCAGGTTGACCGAGGCGTACAGAAAGATCAGGAACACCGGCCGGTTCCTCCTCGGCACATTGTATGATTTCGACGGAACGGATTACAGTAATAATCTGCTGGAGATCGACAGATGGGCGCTGTCGAGATTGCAGGGACTTATAAAGAAAGTAACATCGGCCTACGATAAATTTGACTTTCACGAGGCGTTCCATTCACTGTACCAGTTCTGCATCGTCGATATGAGTGCATTTTATCTGGATATATTGAAGGACCGCCTTTACACTTTCAGGGCTGATTCGCCTGAGCGGCGGGCAGCGCAATGGGTGCTCGACAGAATACTGCTGGACATGACGCGTCTCATGGCGCCTGTGCTTTCATTCACTGCCGAAGAAATATGGAGCTATATCCCGGCAAAACAGAAAACAGCCACGGCCTGCAGTGAGGACAGCGTGTTCCTGTCGGGATTCCCGGTTGCAAATGATGAGCTCGTTGATTTGGGACTCGAAAACAGATGGAACAAACTTATATTGATGCGGGACGAAACCAACAAGGCGCTTGAGATACGGAGAAAGGACAAGTTCATCGGCAACGCGCTTGAGGCAAAGCTCGTGCTGTTCGCCCCTGAAGACACTTACAGGCTGCTGAAAGACTATGAGGGCTTCCTGCCGACCCTGTTTATTGTCTCGGAAGTCGAACTCCAGATTTCTAATGAAGAGACACAGAAAGTCCAGATGCTCAACAAATTAGGAGGGGTATACGAGAGCACTCAAATACCGGGGCTCTTCATCACTGTCGACAAAGCGTCCGGCGAAAAGTGCGAGCGGTGCTGGAACCGGAGACTTACAGTAGGCAAATTTGAAGAGCATCCCGGGATATGCGAACAGTGCTATAACGCCTTAAACCAATGATCAATTGCGAATGACTAATGAACAATTGTGGTAGAAATAAATTGTTTTCATTCCCTAATTCATCATTCGTCATTCATCATTCATCACTGCCTTATTTTCTTATCTCGCTGTTCATCTTTGCACTAGACCAGATCACAAAATATTATATAAGGACCCATCTCGGTCTTTTTGACAACATACGGGTAACATCTTTTTTCAGTATCGTCCATGTCCAGAATATCGGCTCGGCCTTCGGCATGTTCAAGAGTTTCGGCAACTCTTTTTTTATTCTCATTGCACTTGTTAGGGATGGGATTAGTGACCGTCCTTATTATCAGGGACAGCGTCAACAGGCTTCCATTCGCCCTCATACTGGGCGGCGCCATGGGAAACCTTGCAGACAGGATTTTCATCGGACATGTGACCGATTTCCTCGATTTTTACGCCGGCAGCCACCACTGGCCCGCCTTCAATGTCGCTGATTCAGCTCTCACCATAGGCATTTCCCTGCTGTTCATTAAAATGATATTAGAAAAAAAGCCCGGCAGCGCCAACTAAGCAGGCATCGGCTAACCGGGTCATGCCGCATGTGTTCAGTGCGCAACATCGACGAGAAGAAATTCGGCCTCGCCATCGGTGGACATATGGATATCCATTCGCTCCCATTACCTGGGCCGCTCCGAGGACAGGGATTCTGTTGCCGTTTGCTTCCACGGCATATCCTTCCAGCACATATACATATGCTCCGCGACCTGCTTTCAAAGGATGCCCCACACTATGCCCTCTTTGCAGGAAACAGGAATACACCAGCGCATCTGAATGGATGGGTAGTGCATCCTCGTGCACATTCGAAACAAGCGGGAGGAGCCTGTTTGTCCTCTCTTTTTTCTCCACAGCCTTTTGCTCTACAGAGGGGTCCAGGTCTCTTTCAGAGGGAATGAACCACATCTGGATGAATCGCATCGGCATGTCGGACCTGTTGTTGATCTCCGAATGCGACATGCCCCTGCCCACTGTAGTATGCTGTACCCATCCTTTTTTAAGGACACTGCCTTTGCCGCGCTGGTCGGCATGGCGGAATTCCCCTTCCGCGCAATAGGTGACGACCTCAATGTCGTGATGGGGATGAAGCGGCCAGACAGCGCCGGGAGAGAGGGTATCGTCATTGAAGACCCGTAGCGTCCCAAATTGCATGTAGTAGGGGTCGTAGTTGTCACCGAAGGAGAAGTGCCAGCGGCCGTGAAAGTTGCCATTCACTATTTCTCCCTGGATCTGATAAATACTTTCAGGTTTACGTATGATTAGCTGGGGCTTTACTGTGGCTATATTATGATTCGACATATTAATCCTCCTCGCCTGGCTCTGATGTATTAAACGACCTCATACTTCTAATGTAGCTCTTCCACCGGAATTGTCAAGGTACGGTTGACCGATTGACAACCCTCCTTGCTTCCCTTAAACTTGACTTAAATAACGGACGGAGGAATATTATGGCGCACAGTGAAAAGATTTCTATTCTGGGATTCGCTGGCAGCCTGCGGAAAGACTCATACAACAGGGCGCTCCTGCGCGCAGCCGTGGGGCTGACGCCCTCAGGGATGACAATCGACGTATTCGACCTGGAGGGTATTCCTCCCTTCAACCAGGACCTGGAGAAGGACCCGCCGGCAAAGGTCAGGGAATTTAAAAAAATGATCGTGGCTGCAGATGCCCTGCTGATCGTGACGCCGGAATACAACTACTCGATACCGGGTGTTCTCAAAAATGCGATCGATTGGGCCTCCCGCCCTTATGGAGATTTTGTGTTCAACGAAAAACCGCTTGCAATCATGGGCGCTTCTATGGGCATGATCGGCACAGCGCGTGCCCAGTATCACCTGCGGCAATGCTGCGTTTTTTTAAACATGCATCCGCTCAATCAACCCGAAGTCATGGTACCCTTTGCTACCGAGAAATTTGACGACAAAGGCAATCTGATTGACGAAACAGCACGAAAAAAAGTTTCCGAGTTGCTCGTGGCCCTCGGAAACTGGACTCTGAAGCTGAAAGAAAGCCGGCCCTTAAAAGAATCAGGACCGGGTGCGGATTGACCGGCGACTGCAGTTGCTCTTATGGCCAACTCGTTGGAACGCATCAATATTTTTTTTGCAATAATCCTGCATAAGATAGTAAACTTGTTGTTAATGGGGATTACTGAGGCTGAAACACTTTTCAATAAAGGGTTGGAAGCACTTGCACATGGAAGGATGATTCCGGCACTCGCGAGCTTTGAAAGGGCACTGGAGCTTGAAGACAATCCCGCCTACTATTCTTATTTCGCGCTGTGCATAGCAAAAGAGCGGGGGCAAGTGAAAAGTGCAATCGCCCTATGCGAAAAGGCGCTGCGGAAGGACAAGGAAAATGCGGCACACTATCTCAACCTGGGTAAAATACTGCTCCATGCAGGCAACCAGGATGACGCCGTCAGGGTGTTCAGAGGGGGGCTGAAATACGGTAACGAGCCCCGGATTATTGAGGAACTGTCCAGGTTAGGCACGAGGAAACCCCCGGTCCTCCGCTTCCTGAGCAGAGAGAACCTGATCAACAAGTACCTCGGCTTCATTTTAAACAAGCTCAAACTCAGATAGCGTCTTTTCGTTATTGACTGCTGTTTCCTGCCGTGATATCATTTACGCATGTCTGAAAAAACTATAGAATCAATAAGCGTAAGGCGCCTCGATATCCTCGATGAAAAGGGTGAGGCGGACAGTTCGCTAATGCCCGCTTTGTCCGATGATGAAATAAGGAGAATGTATGAACTGTTCATACTTTCGAGGACATTTGACGAGCGCGCACTGAACCTGCAGAGGGAAGGCAGGATAGGCACATATGCGCCTATTTTGGGCCAGGAGGCCTCCCAGATCGGCAGCGCATGCAGCAATACGTACGGGTGCCAAGTGTACGCAA
>CAWCLI010000013.1:0-104229 GCA_963796345.1 Nitrospirota bacterium
GCTGTTATGAACTGCAAAAAAGCAGCACTTTAGTATAAAATGTGTCTTAATAAATGGAATTATTAATTGTGCGAATAAAAATATACCTGAATTAAAAGAAGTGGATAGTTTTGACTTTGAGGAAAAAGAAATCGAATGATACAAGAAGACATAATTCAAACTATTCTAAGGATAGCAATTATCATCTTTCTCTTTTTTCTGAAGAGGAAATAACAGCTCTACGCAGGAAAATTATTATCAAGGAATCAAAGAGCAAAAAAATGCCTTTTGTCGCCTGTATAATTCGTGATAAGGATATTCAGCTAAAGCGCGAAGAAGTCGTCCGTCAACTATACGCCGCAAGACTTATCCAACAATACGGATATCCACCAAAGCGACTTGCATTTGAATATCCAGTCAATTTCGGGAGGGAGAAGAAAAGCGCTGATATAGTAGTCTTTGATAAAGACCGACCCGACACGCCATACATCATCGTTGAACTTAAAAAGCCGAAACTAAAAGACGGCAAAGACCAATTGCGCTCATACTGCAATGCAACCGGTGCGCCGATGAGCGTGTGGACCAATGGCGAGAAGATTTCTCATTATCACCGCAAAGACCCTAACTACTTTGAAGACATCACAGACATTCCCAGGGCCAGCCAAAGCCTCAAAGATATACTCAGCGAACGGTTTACCCTGAAAGACCTTATCATTAAAGATAAACTCGCCAGTGAGCGCAAATCCTTAAAAGACATTATTCTTGAAATGGAAGACGAGGTGCTTGCCAATGCGGGCGTGGATGTCTTTGAAGAGGTCTTCAAGCTCATATTTACCAAACTCTACGATGAGTTCCTGAGCCGGAAAGATAAAGATGTCATCAACTATTTTACGAAACAGGTTACTCAAACCGCAGTGGGTGAACCTGTTGCAACATATGGCGATACGCCCAGCTATCTTGGCGGCTCTGATTATGAAGCGCTAAAGGCCACCATAAGCGGTATTTCGGATGAAGGCTTCAGGGTGATGGAGTTCAGAAACTCCGGCCAGACAGATACGGAACTGAAAAACAAGATTCAAGACTTGTTCGATCAGGCAAAAAGCCAATGGCCGGGTGTTTTTGCGGACGGGGCTGTTTTTGAGCTTTCGGACAGCCACTTAGCCGTCTGTGTTTCGAGCTTGCAGGATGTAAAGCTGTTCAATTCCAATCTTCTTGTGGTCGATGAAGCCTTTGAATACCTGGTGAATAAATCCTCCAAGGGCGAAAAGGGGCAATACTTCACGCCCCGCCATGTCATAGATATGTGCGTGAAGATGCTCAATCCGAAGCGCGGCGAGTATATGATTGATACGGCGTCAGGCAGTTGCGGGTTTCCTGTCCATACCATTTTCCAAATAACAGGGCATCTATTTACCAACGCCGAAATCTCCGAACAGGACAAACAGGATATATTGAAAATTTTCGGGATTGATTTTGATGAAAAAACAGTCCGCGTAGCCCGTACATTAAATCTTATTGCCGGTGATGGCGAAACCAATGTCTTGCATCTGAATGCACTGGACTATGAACGTTGGAGTGACAAAACAGAAAAAGACAAAAAATGGATTAATACGTACGGCAAGGGGTTTGAACGGCTGGAAAAACTCCGGACAGAAAAGGGCGAAAACAAATATTTCAAATTTGATATTCTTATGGCCAACCCACCCTTTGCCGGAGATATTAAAGAAACCCGTATCCTGCATCAATACGAACTTGGGTTTAACGCCAACAATAAAGCGCAAAACAAAGTCGGGCGGGACATTCTGTTTATTGAGCGTAATCTGGACTTTCTCAAACCCGGCGGCCGCATGGCAGTCGTCCTGCCTCAAGGCCGCTTTAACAATACCTCGGACAAGCCTATTCGGGACTTTATCGCCCAACACGGGCGGATTCTGGCTGTTGTCGGTTTGCACGGCAACACTTTCAAGCCGCACACAGGCACCAAGACCAGTGTTCTGTTTGTGCAGAAATGGGACGACAAACTTTGTCCTAAAGTCGAAGATTATCCCATCTTCTTTGCGGTCAGCGAAAAAGGCGGTAAGGACAATTCCGGTGATTATATCTATGTCAAGACCGCCAATGGACAAGACAAGCTGGATAAGAATGGACACCTCACCGTTGATCATGATTTGCACAATCACAACGGTGAATTGCCGGACGGCATAGCAGAAGCCTTTATTGAATGGGGAAAGAGTGAAAAACTATCGTTTTGGTGTGAAGGGTAATCATGCAAATTGCTCTTGCAAAATTCTCTGAGGCCAATAAAAACGAAAGGCTTGATGCGCAATTCTTCAAGCCTGAATTTGTAGATAATTACAGCAAAGTAATCAGCGGGCAATATTCTTTTTTGACTGACATTGCCCATATTACTGATGGCAATCACCTCAAGATTGCGGAAGATTTCGATGTAGCTGAAGGTGTCAAATATTTGCGAGGCCAGGATTTAGGCACCGACATGATGCTAACTGATAGGAATAATGTTTATATCCCGGAATCAGTATATGACATTCTTAAACGATCCCATATTTTCAAAAATGATGTATTGATAACAATTGTCGGAGCAAATACGGGGCTTGTGGGCCTCGTTTTTTCTCCCCCTCAAAAACTTGTGGCTAATTGCAAATTGGGAATTGCCAGGGCCTATAAGGGAAAAATTAAGCCAGGATATTTGTATACCTTCCTTACATGCAAATACGGTCAGCATCAAATATTACGTTCAATACGTGGTGGTGGACAGACAGGCTTCATATTGCCGGACATGAGACAATTGGTTATTACCCGACTATCCGATGTATTTGAGAATGAGGTGACCAACGTTGCGCTGACTGGTCACAAAAAGGTAGTTGAATCAAAAAAAAAATTTCTTAATGCACAAATGGTTCTTTTGTCCAAGTTAGGCATTACAAACTGGCAACCAAAACACCAGCTATCCTTCATAAAAAGCTATTCCGAAACTGACAAAGTCGGGCGCATTGACGCGGAATATTTTCAGCCCAAATATGATGCAATAGTTAAGGCGATACAAAGCTATCCAGGCGGATGGGATACGCTGGGGAATATTGCATCAGTCAAAAAATGTGTTGAAGTGGGGAGTGAAGCCTATATGGGTGAGGGTGAGGTTCCGTTTATAAGAGTGAGCAATCTTTCACCTTTTGAAATTACAGAAGAAAAATATATATCTAATGAACTGTATTCAGAGCTATCGCGCCATCAACCAGAACAGGGAGAAATTCTTTTCAGCAAAGACGGGACGCCGGGCATTGCTTATCATTTAACCGAGAAACCTAAGAAAATGATTCCATCAGGCGGAATATTACGCTTAAAGATCAAGAACAAAAAGATCAACGAAGACTATTTGACGCTTGTGCTTAACTCCATCATCGTCCAGGAACAAATCAATAGAGATGTTGGTGGTTCAATTATCCTTCATTGGAGGCCTGAACAGATTAAGCAGACATTGATCCCTATTCTCGATGATAATAAACAGCAACTCATCCAGCAGAAACTTACTGAGTGTTTCAATCTTCGCAAGCAATCAAAGCATCTGCTCGAATGCGCAAAACGAGCAGTGGAGATTGCCATAGAGCAAAATGAAGACGCGGCAATCAAATGGTTGCAAGAACAAACCAAAGAGGCGGTTTCCTGAAAGGCTTACTACAAGTAAGCATGCAGATTGCGATTGTGGAGGGGAAAGGGTAGGTATATGTCAATTCCGGTTTTACAAGCAGTTTCTTATCAAAAAACCATGGTAACGGGCAGAACAAAACCCTGTCTTTTCTTTTGTGAAAACGAAAACGGCGAACTGCAAGGTGAATACATTGTAAAGCTAAAGGCTGGCATGGAAAGCCGGGAGAATGGGTTGGTTGCCGAACTGGTTGCTTCTCAGTTAGCATCATACCTTGATATCCCGACTCCCGAGGCTGCTATAATTAATATAGACCCTATGATGGCAGAGGCAGTTTCCGACTCCGCTCTTTCACAGAAAATAAATGCCAGTATAGGACTCAATTTTGGCAGCAAAAATATTACAGGTGGTTTTGATACATGGCCTATTGGAAGGGCAGTGCCTTCAGACTTGATACATGCTGCCACGGAAATCTTTGCCTTTGATGCTATGATACAAAACCCGGACAGAAGGGCAGATAAACCGAATGTTTTGTGGCAGGGAGAGCAGCTTTATATCATCGACCATGAGATGGGATTCTCGTTTATTTATGACCTGCTTCCGCAGGCTAAGCCGTGGGAAATAACAAAGCTGAAGTTTATGAGCAATCATTTGTTTTTTGGAAATTTGAAGGGCCGTTCGATACAGATCGAAAGATTTGCAGGCGCGGTAGAGACTCTAACTGAAGAAGTTATGACTGATATAATGTCGGCTATCCCCGGCGAATGGCGCAGCCATTACGTTGGGAAAATGACAGACCATATTTTGGAAATCGTCAACCACGTCAACAATTTTATTGATGAAGTAAGGAGGACATTGTTATGAAAACACCTTACAATTTTACAGTTCTCAGGTATATGCACGATATCGTGACAGGCGAGTTTGTAAATATAGGAGTTGTATTGTATGCTCCAAAAGCCCGTTTCCTTAGTGCTGCATGCACTCCACGGTATGGGCGGCTATCGAGAATGTTCTGCGAGGTGAATGGGGAGCACTTCAAGCAGGTGGTCAGATATATTCAGGTAAAACTTGAAGAAGAGGGAGAAAAGCTGATTTCAGAGCTTCCATTCGATGCAATGCCAAAAAGTGTTACAGAATTCACCGCACGGGTTTTACCACCTGATGACAGTTCTCTACAGTTCTCACCCGAAGGGTTTGGCTTGACAGAGAACCCAGAGACTGCACTTGAGCAACTATATACTCGACATGTCGAAAAATATTATGAAAAACCCGAAAGACAAAGCAGAAGCGACGAGGATGTCTGGAAATTATTCAAGAAACCCCTGGAAGAAAAAAGAATCCTTGGCAGTCTGATGCCTCATCAAATTATTGGAAACAATTATGAATATGAATTCAAATATGCCTGGAAGAACAAATTATGGCGTGTGCAGGAACCGGTTTCGTTTGATCTCATGGAAGCCAGCTCCATAACAGACAAGGCAAATGCTTGGTTAGGAAGAATTACCAGTCTGGTTGATG
Organism: Nitrospirota bacterium; assembly: GCA_963796345.1. Lineage (GTDB taxonomy): Bacteria > Nitrospirota > Thermodesulfovibrionia > Thermodesulfovibrionales > Dissulfurispiraceae > JADFXI01. Next base: position 5,162 of record CAWCLI010000013.1, read on the forward strand.
GGGGCGAACCGTTTAAATTAAATATCCTGTTGGGTATCCTCCGCAGGATGAGAAACTAAAACCTGCATTTAGCAAGGCTCAAAATATTTTGAACATGATGCCGTGCGAACACGATTTTATAAAAGAAGATGAGGCTGAAAACTTTGCACAGTCCTTAAAGCAGGAATTGGAAGCTCATAAGAATACTATTTAATTCTCTTTGAAATCGCCTTGAACTCTTCTGTTCCGGCAACCTTGAGCAATTGGAACAGCACTGTTTCAGTGCAGGTGACTATGGCGCCGGCGTCACGCATGAATTCTGTCCCGGTCTTCCAGTTCTCTTTGGTCCTTGAACATACGGCATCCTGGACCAGATGCACATTAAAGCCTTCCTCCAGAAGGTCGATGCACGTTTGCAGAATGCATACATGAGTTTCCATGCCGGTCAGTAAGACTGTTTTCTTATTTAGAGTTTTTAGTGCTTTCATGAAGGCAGACTCACCGCAACAACTGAAGGCGAGCTTTTCGACAGGCTGATAGACGGAAAGCGCGTCACGTATTTCGCTTACTGTCTGTCCGAGCCCCTTTGGATACTGCTCTGTCAATAAAATGGGGATATTCTGCAGCTTTGCAAGTTCGATCAGATGCAGGCAATTATTAATCACTGCATCCCTCATTTTCATCGTCACCGCAAGCTTGTCCTGAATGTCGACAATCAGCAGAACGGTTTCTTTCTTATCAGGGAAATAATTAATCATGTCGTCCTCCATCTAAACAAAAATTTCACTTATAATATATCAGAAACAGCAGTTAGTATTAAAGAATCGAAAGACTAATTGATCCAGAGCAAAAAACAAACCGCCCTGCTGCCATCACTATACATTTGTTATAGTATAAATATGAAAGACAAGAAACCTTCGACACGCCTTTGCTTCCCGGAAGAGGAGAAATTGAGGCCGTGGCTTCCCCTTCTCCTGGACGCCTACGCCATTATTGACAAAGGCATCTCTGCGGCTGTCCGTGAACATGAGAAGAAATCCGGCAGCAAACTCGCGTGTAAAAAAGGCTGCGGCTCGTGCTGCCGCACTCATAGCGATATCCCGCTCTATCCTTTGGAAATGGTGGGAATTTACTGGTACGCCATCGAAAAGTTAGGCCAGCCTTTGCGCGGCGTCGTAAAGAAACAACTTCTGGAACACCGGAAAGGCAGCCCCTGCCCTTTTCAGGTGGACAACGCCTGCGCCATTCATGCCTTCCGGCCCATAGCATGCAGACAGTTCAATGTGTTCGCCACGCCCTGCGCAGAAGGCGAAGACACATACTATACAAGGCGGAATGAAGTCCTGACCCCAATCCAAAAGTACACTGACCAGGCAATTATGGCAATGCTGCCTTTTTACGGAATTACTGATGAATCAGCCAAGGTCCGTGCAGTCAAGACAGGCTTTATCCACACCCAGGTTCATGTGCTTCAGGCGTGCAACTGGAAAGAACTTGCCCTGAAGAATGGACCAATTCGACTTCTCCAGGCAGTAGATGAATCTCTGTAGCATTAGCGGAGTTTTGAAACAGTTCTTGACGAGTAAGCGTTAAACAGTCGCGAAACTGACCGAAGGGAATTTTGCGACTGTAGCGAGACGAGTCCTAGAACTGTCAAACCAGAAGTAGGTGCCTTAAGCAACGGAGCGAGCGAAAGAGATTCATCTGCTGCCTGAACTGCAGTTAATGTTTATAAACACGTTTGGAAATAAACTCACAGGCCCTTGATACAGCCTCTTCAATGGAGGTCGAGCTCATGTCTATGACCAACTCCGGGCCCAGCGGTTCCTCGTACGGGACCTGCACACCCGGGACAGGCTGGCCGGCCTGTCCTTTTGCATAAATGCCTCTTGGCGCTCCGCGGCTATCTTTGCGGGCCCTTTCCCTTTCAGCACAAACAGCGAGCGGGCATTTCAGATATATTTCTATGAAGCCCGGGATGAGTTGACGCGCAAGCTCCCGCCATCTTCTCATATTTCCGGTTGCGTCGATTATCACAGAGTGGCCAAGTGCCGATAATGTTTTTGCCGTATAAACAATTGCGCGGTAGACAATATCCCTTTCAGAGTCGGAATACGCGGGTTGGGGGGTGACTATTTTTCTGAATTCGTCCATCCGCAGAATGACGAAATCAGGGAAAAGTTTCTTGATACCGTCCGAGAGGCTGCTCTTACCGCTTCCGGGCAAGCCTGTAATCCATATTACAAGACCGCTCATGGCTAAAGCATACCACAGAATACAGATTAGTTGTATCATGGTTGCAATTCAGACAGTACAGGGTTGTTTTTCTGCAGTCGAGCGCCGGGGTTCTCTGCAGTGGGCGAGTAACGCCGAGCCCACATATATAACTGGAACACGGATGATGTTCCGTACAGACAGCGGGACTGGCACAGCGGGCTATTCGCTCGCAAAGAAAAATTACCCTGTACTGTCTGAATTGCAGTATAATATCCGCTGATAATCTCAACAAGCAGTCCGTGTCGCGTATGCGCCGGGAACTAATGCACTTCATATAGAGGTCACAAGTGAGATATTTGATCACGAGCGCGTTGCCGTATATTAATGGAATAAAGCATCTCGGGAATTTAGTCGGCTCTATGTTGCCTGCTGATCTCATGGCGAGGTACCTGCGCAGGGCAGGGGAGGAAGTCCTTTTTATTTGCGCTACCGATGAGCATGGAACTCCTGCTGAGATCGCTGCACACGATGCCGGTATGGAAGTTGAAGAATATTGCAGCCGGATGCACAGCCTGCATGCTTCCATTTACGAACCTTTGGGTTGTCGTTTGATCATTTCGGCCGCAGTTCCTCGCCGCAAAATCATGCGATGACGCAGTATATATATGAAAGGCTTGAAGAAAACGGCTTTATTGAGGAGCGTGATATAAAGTTATTTTTCTCCATTGAAGACAATCGTTTTCTGCCGGACCGCTATATTATCGGAACCTGTCCGAAATGTGGTTATGAAGCGGCACGCGGAGATCAATGTGAGAACTGCACATCTATGCTGGACCCTACAGACCTGATCGATCCGCGATCAGCTATTTCCGGAAGTAAAAAGTTGGAAATACGCAGCAGCCGGCATCTTTTTCTCAGGCAGACTTTGCTGACGCAGGACTTGCGCCGCTGGATAGATGACCATACTGAATGGCCTGTGATAACCCGTTCTATCGCTTATAAATGGCTTGATGAAGGCTTGCGGGACAGATGCATTACCCGCGATTCTTCATGGGGCATACCTGTGCCGCGCCCGGGATTTACCGACAAGGTTTTTTATGTTTGGTTTGATGCCCCAATCGAGTATATTGCAGCGACAGTTGAATGGGCTGAGATGAAACCCGGCGACCGGAGCTGGGAGGCGTGGTGGCGGAAGCCGGATGACGTTAAATACATACAATTTATGGCCAAGGACAATGTTCCTTTTCATACTATAAGCTGGCCCGCAACCATGATCGGGACGCGCGAGACATGGGTCATGGCAAACTTCATAAAAAGTTTCAACTGGCTGACATATTATGGCGGCAAATTTTCAACAAGCAGGCGGCGGGGCATTTTTATGGATGAGGCCCTGAAATTGTTCTCGCCTGATTATTGGCGCTATTTTTTAATGGCCCACGCTCCTGAATCAAGCGACGCCGATTTTACCTGGGAACTGTTTGCTTCGACGGTCAACAAGGATTTGGCAGACAAGTTCGGTAATTTTGTTAACAGGACACTTAAACTCGCATCAACATACTATGGCTTGCAAGTTCCGGAAGGCGGAGAGCCGGGGCCGGTTGAAATAAAACTCCGGACTGCGCTTGCAGATTTGCTGACAGAATATGACAGGGCTTTCCGGAACATGGAATTTCGCAAGGTCATAAACACATTGCGCGCCATGTGGGATGCCGGCAATGTATATTTCGACGAGCGCAAACCATGGGACATTGTCAAGAAAGACGCTGCCGATGGCGCTGTCATACTGAGGACCGCAATAAATCTTATTTATTTTTTTGCTGAAGCTGCCTGGCCGATAATACCTTTTACTTCAGGGAAAATCTTCGATGCATTAAAGCTTTCGGATGAGGAAAGGGCGGCTTCGACACATGAAGTCCTAAGCTTGACGGCACTTAAGGCAGGTCGGGCCTTTGAGATTATACCGCCGCTGTTTATGAAAATTGATAAGACAAGGTTACAGGAACTGAATGCGGCGTATAGCGGGATAAAGGACACGTAGAAAGGCGTCTGACTTCTTATTGCAAAGTCAGGCTGTTCGGCATTGTTCAATTTTCCTGATTCTGATAAAGGTTAATTACGTTTCTTTGGCTGCTGTTCTTTTGTTTCCTGGCAATCCCGGCAGAGCAGCGCAAAAGGTATCACCTTCAGCCTTTCCATGCTGATTTCGTCACCGCATTCTTCGCAAATACCGTAATTTCCCTCATCGAGCCTCTTGAGCGCCAGGTCGATTTTTCTGATACTGTCCATTTGAGTATCGAACTGCCGGCAGCTCATATGTTCGAACTGATAGAATACCGAGCAGTCTCCCTGTTCCTGCCCGGCTGCGATGGTCTGTCTGTTGTCTCCGGACATAAACTTTTTTATCCCGTCTGCTGAACTTCGGATAATCGCTTCTCTTTTGTCATGCAGCATCTTTTTGAAGTTCTCTCTCGATAATTGCTCCTGCATAAAAACCCCCTTTTCCTGCAGATTTTTTCTTGTGTCTCAATCTTTGTTAACTATACACTGTACACATTAAAGCACAATTACAATCATATTAAGAAAATGTTACAAGGTATAACTTTTTGAATTTAAAGAAGAAAGCCGGCAGGTTATATTTTGGGGCTATATTGCCGTTTCAGCCATCTGCTCAGTCCGTCGAGACCGGGGAACAGGACCCTTTCGGTTATGTTGGCCTGGTCCAGCTTGTCGCGGATCTCCCATTTCAGTGATGCGGGAATGATGATCTTGCGCCACATGCCGGGGAGTTTTTTCAACCAGTCACAGAAACTATCGGTAGGGCCGGACATTACCGAGAAGAGTGCGAACTGGTTCACGATCCTGTCGTCAATCGAGGGGGGTTCAAAAAAACCACAAAATCCTTTTTGCACAGTCCGGCCAACTCGTTGAGTGATTTTACTGATTCCGAAAGCATTCCCACTGTGAAAACATTCGCTCCTTCAAGTTCCAGCTTGTGTTTGAGTTTCTGCGGGAGTTCCAGATGGGCCTTGACGTAATTGACTGCCCAGATAACGCCGTCGGTATCGAACTTTTCAATATTTGCAGTGGCAAAATGCAGTGCAATAAAAGGGGAATATGTCCAGTCAAGGAGCCTTGTGGGCAGCCCGTAGTGCTGGGCCACCGAAAGCCAGTGCCAAACTGAATCGCTCTCAACAACATTGCGGTGAGCGTATTTCCTGAAGTTTCTCAGGAGGTGCCGTTCAAGCCCGGCGTAATTGCCGCGCAGACGCATCAATGTTGTCTCGAGCCGGTAATGAGAATCGGAGAGGCCGCGAAAGGCATGCCGGGAACGAAAACGGCCAAGTTCAGGATTCCAGGAATCCTCGAAGAGCTGGTCCTGCAATTCATTCCAGCATCTGACTCTTACTTCGCTCGCTGCGCCTACTGCGCGTCGCTTATTTTTTTCCATAAAGCGGTGAAGCGGTTAATTCCCTGCTCGGCCTGTTTCAAAAAGTCTATTTTATATTTTATTTCCTCTTTCAGGACGATAAGGTCATGTATAAATGCATCAAAAATGTCCTTGTAGGCAGACCTGAAATAGAGCATTGACTCCGACATCGACCGGTCCAGATCAGAGAGCTGGTTTGTTATGTGCGATAATAGTTGATCGTGCATGTCTTCAATTTGCTGATGGGTCGCGTCATCAAGCCCTTTTCTTACCATGAAGAGCGCCTTCTTCAGTTTTATTTCGTCAAAGGCAAAGTCTCCGGTCTTAATATCAATGAAGCCGAAAGACAGCAGCAAAAGCAGAGATCCCAGGAAGCCTCTTTTTTTCACCAGCCGGTCCTTCATAAGCGCTTGTGAGAACAGGTCGTCGAGCTTTACTTTTATGGGGGGGAAGCTGAATCCTGTGAAGTCATCCGAAACTTTCGGCAGAGAAATATCCTCATTCCGCAGACGGTAGTTCTTGGCCAGGTAAGTATTAAGCATGGTGATTTTCTCATCCATTGCGCGCTGGTATTGTTCAAGAGTATTTCTTTCTTCGCACAGTTCACGCGCCAGGTTCCCCTTGTATTTGCCAAGGACCGGAGCATACAATTTCTCGATGACAGGCTTGCCGACCGAGTAAACAATGCCCTCTGTTGCCGCAATCCTTCCGTCTCTCTGGAAAGAAAGAAGCTCCTTGCCCGTCAATGACTTAAAGATTTTGGACAACTGTTTTACACAACTATCGAGCTGCATGGTGAGCACTTTATTCAGGGATTTTTGGGCCAGACTCAGGTCTTTTTTGATATTGACCAGCAGCATCTCCACGGTCAGGCGCTGTCCTGCAATCGGCATGGAAGTCTCAATAAAGTTTGTTATATCATGGATTATTTCTTCGAGTTTTGTATAGTTCTGCTCTAAACGCTTGAGCAAATTATCGATAAAGCTGTTCTGGAAATCATCAAGCTTTTTATTGACAAGGGACATTTTGTGGTTCAGTAATTCAATCTGCGCTTTTTCCATTGAAATATAATTTATGTAACGCATGAGATTTTCGAATCCGCTTTTGTCTTTAAGGTCCTGCAAGTTAGCGTCTTCTTTTCCGTGAAACCACCGCAAGTTTCTTATCTGGTTGTCAAGGAAGGAAAGCACGGTCATATCATCCTTGCCCTGATGCATCACCAGACACTGGTCCAGCCGCTCTCTCAGGTCTTTTCCGTCAGCGGTATTCAGGCTGTCGCAGCCTTTGATTTGAACGGCCTTTAACGCGTAGAGATATTGCAATGCGGAAAGGCCGAAAATGACAATGCCTTTGTACCCAAGTTCCTTGAGCTTGCTCCTCAGGAAATCAATAAATCGCAAGCCGGATTTCTTTTCTTCGCTCAGATACATGAGGTCCAGTTTGTTGACAACGACTATAAAAGAATAGAATTTCCGGTGTTCTTCAAAACGCTCTTTATATCTCTGAGAAACTCTTCCTCGCTGTCCGTGAGATATTTCGAATAGTCGATAATAAAGAGGATGACATCAGCTTCCTGGATCCATTTATAGGCTATGTCCCTATGACGGCTCCCGGCAAGATCAGGGCCGGGGGTATCGATAATAGTGTAAGGGAAGGTGCCGTTTTGCCTGGGCACATAGCTGATATTCATAGGGTCAGCGGAGTGGTCCATTGCAGATGCCGAATGCATGTCCCTGAATTCCTTCAGGACATATTGTTTCAGCGAGGCAGGGCTGTCGAAAGAAGTGGTATTGTTTTTATAAAAAAGTGAAATTTTTCCGTTTTTGCTCTTTTTGTAAATACAGGTCGTAAATGTCGGGAGTTCGATGCTCGTCGGAGTGTAATCATCTCCCAGGAGGCAGTTTACAACAACACTTTTCCCGGATTTTTTAAGTGCCATTATGGCAACTTTCAATTCCTTGACCTGCATCTCCCTGATAGTCCCCCCGATGTCGGACAGAGTGTAGAGGATGGTATTTTTATAATCCTTCATGGAATCGTCGACTCGTGCAAGGTATATCGAAGACCTTGCTTCCTCAACAAAGCGCTGCAAGTCCTCAAAGTTTTCTAAAAAGAGCTCCATTCTTCGGATGGCGGCCTCTTCGTTCTGCAGCATCACTTCCATATCGATATCAAGGTAAAGCAGTTGCTGAATAATCTCACTGAGCAACTCTTTATCGTCGGTCTCAAGGACAAAGCGGTATTGAGCCAGCTTATCTTCGTCCAGGTAGCGAATAAGTTCACTGAAGAGTTCGGGCCTTAAAAGCACGTTGCCTGTTGATTTGTCTTTTAGAAAGGCCCTGCAGTTAAATGAAAGCTCTCTGGCAGCTCTTATTTTGTAGATGGATTTCCCGTCAAAGCCGGCATTATCTATGAATTGAAAGAGAGGAACTCGCCCATCAAGAATAATTTTTTTGTCTGCAAGGAACAGAAGGCCTTGCGCTGGAGCACTGTCACGCGTATAAAAGGCGCTATCGATCTTGACTACATCCAAATTCCCTGTCCCCGTACAAGACCCTTGCATCCCACAATGATGAGATATTAAAAGCCCCGGCCCTTTGCGTACCAGCCATTGCCAAAAGCAGCATACATGCATTTTAACCGAGTCAGAGATTAAATACAATAGACAATAATACATAGCCGGTAATACGTAAGGACCAGGCACTTTAACTTGAGGGCCACTTATTTTATGCAATTTTATACTTGACGACGCTTATCGATCTTGGTAATATCTCTTAGATGAAATGCATCGTTAAAGATGCAACAACAAAGGAGGCAGGAATGGCAACAAAGAAACCGGTTGCGAAGAAAGCGGCAACAAAAAAGGCTGTTGCAGAAAGAAGACCGTTGCAAAGAAGACTGTTGCAAAGAAGACCGTTGCAAAGAAGCCGGCTGCAAAGAAGGCAAAAGGTAAGAGGGCGCCAAATCCGGCTTTCATGAAGGCCATGAATATAAGCCCTGCACTGGCCAGAATTGGTCGGAAGGCAAGGCTTTACCGAGGACAGAGGTAGTCAAGAAGTTGTGGGAATACATCAAGAAGAACAAGTTGCAGGATTCAGTCAATAAGAGGAACATCAATGCAGACTCAAACCTCAAAGAGGTTTTCGGGGGCAAGGGTACAGTATCGATGTTTGAAATGACCAAGCTGGTCAACAAGCACTTGAGCTGAACAAAACAAAATTAAATTTGCAATAATGAAGGCAGTAGACAGGGCGACCTCTACTGCCCTTGTTATTTTTATGGGGCTGCGGGACCGATGGAAGAGGGGCCTTTTGAATTACCTGTTGACGGCGTACTGGGACCTGCACTCTTTCCAGCCCCGCGATGTGAAAGACCTCCTCACGCACTATATAACTATATGCCGGGAGAACGGTATCTTTCAGGTCCGCATAATTCACGGTAAAGGCAGCGGCGCTCTGAGGGAGAGTGTTCATGCTATTCTCAGGCGTCTGCCACAAGTTGTTTCTTTCTCCCTTGCCGGAGGTGAGGCGGAGGATGGGCGCACTATCGCCGTGCTGAAGAAATAACAAACGACAGGCATCCATAACTGCAATTCAGACAGTAGATGAAGCTCTTTCGCTCACTCCGTTGCTTAAAAGCACCTACTTCTGGTTTGACAGTTCTATGACTCGTCTCGCTACAGTCGCAAAATTCCCTTCGGTCAGTTTCGCTCCTGTTTGACGCTCACTCGCCAAGAACTGTTTCAAAACTCCGCTAATGCTTCAGAGCTTCATCTGCTGTCTGAATTGCAGATCCATAATTCAATTGTATGCGAAAAATCAAACCTGAGAGCATTGGCATGCTAAAATGGAGGAAATCAGTCCTCTTTGGTCTGGAACTGCCTTTCTTTGCCTTAATCCGCATATTGCCGGGTTTGTCAGGTCTATTACTTATGAAATAAAATAAAAATAAAGAAAGGGGGGGCATGACATAACAAGTTGCAAAAAATTGGTCAGAACAGAGAGATCGAGAATGCTTACGCCTTTTGACGAAATCGAGAGGTGGTTTGAGGACCTTTGGTCGGGCCCGTCTTCGCTGTTAGCTTCATCGTTCTGGCCGGCCGACCGTCTCACAGATTTGAGGGAGGCGTCTCCTTCTGTTGATATGTTTGTGGACGGCAACGAGCTGGTGCTCAAGGCTGATATGCCCGGCGTCAGAAAGGAAGATATCGGGATCGATATTACGGACACCATGCTGACTATCTCGGGCGAGAAGAAGAGGGAAGAGAAGATTGATAACGGCTGTTACGTAAGGTTCGAGAGGACACATGGGAGCTTCTGCCGCAGGTTTGAACTGCCGGACGGCACGGACACGGACAAAGTGAAGGCGCACCTCGAAAACGGCGTCCTTGAAATAAGAATCCCGAAAGCGGAAGGCGCTTCAGGCAAAACAAAGAAAATAGCCATTAACTGACTGACTATTAACTCCCCGGAGGGCATTTCCGGGGAGACTGTTTTGTCTTTTCCGCTTTATTCGTTTATTCTTTACGCGGTTCAGGTTTGCAAACGGGACAATAGAGTTCTCCCATATCCAGGGGGCAGACATGTCCGCAGCCGGGACAGCAAGCGCATTCATCAACCGGCAGATCGCATAAATTGCATTTTTCCATCATAACCTCACTGATATGCTAACTCTTGCCACATAATTATAATTTAACGGGAAATCCCGGACTATTTCAAACCGGCATTCCGATTTAGTTCGGCCACACGAACCCTGACCAATTTCCTCATTCGGACCTCACCCCTTCATAGCAAAGACGGAATAACTCAACTGCCGGCACTTCCTCACATTACACCGCAATAGTTTCGATTTGCCATAACTGTGCAGTATTCCCCGTACCTTGCGAAGGTGCGCCACATCTGCAATGCGACATTGTCTTGAAAGGATGCCGGGACCCAAATTTTACCAGCGTGGAATGCCTGTAGAAGCATTCATTTTCAGGAGACAGATATGCGGTGGGGCATCTTCTTTAGACAAATCTTCTGGTACTACTTGCCTGAAAGAAGGTTCAGTTGTTGACCATTGTTTAAAAGTAATTCTGCTTTTGTCATATGCCAATTCCTCATTTCTCTGTTTAATTCTAAAAAGGCTTTGCCATCAGCATTCAGATCCGTGAACAACCAAAGTAAACTTTGCTATCCCTTCAGTACCGGGATTATTATGCACGTCAAAACTATCAAATACGGCTAAAGCTATTTTTTGAGGCTTACCCACATTATCTGTTACCCTGCTGTTAGTCATTAAAAATTGTTTTGCAAATAGATATGGTTCCGACCGTAGAACCATGTAGCGGCTATAAACTTGAATCAATGTAAACGTAATAAGGACGATGAGAAGAACAATGCTTCCTTTGCGAGATAATATTTTCATATTCCCTTATGTGTCATGTGTGACCCTCATGAAATTATGCAGGGATTGGAACTATTTTTCAATAAGCATGGGGAAAAACAAGATAATGTCGTGTGCATATCACGTAAAGAGAGGACATGATGACTTGAGAGACTCATAAATTCTGCTGGTAATAAATAATAAAAAACAGTTTCGAAAGGTTAAATTGCGGCAACTCCACTTATGCTACTTTTGTCTTTTCCCTTCTCTGAGTAATCCCGGCTATTTTCAAAGGCGTATTTGCCCTTTGATACTTTGTCATAGTTTCTTGTTCCGGTTGGTCTTCTTCTCTTTCCAATGAATTTGTAAGGGAAAATCCTTCAGATATCCCGGTCAGGATGGCGATAACCCCTAAGGTTACAAGTAGGGCTGACACTAAATATCCCAAGATGTAGGAGAGAAACGCAGTTTGCAAACTCGGAGCCTCATGCATTAATGAATTGACTATTGCCCAGAGCATTACTGGAGACTGCACAAGGATAGCACCACCAATCAAAAGGAAAATGTTTCGTAAAGTTAATATTTTATTAAAGTTAAATTCCATAGCTTGAACCTCCGTTTTAGTTTGTTTACACTCAATGGTCCCGCAATGCGAATTCTTTATTCTCTGTCCCTATAATATCTACACATAATAGAGCAAGATAAATGCCAAAGAAGTGCTCTTTGAGTTAAAAGGATATTTTTGAGCAACCCCTTTAGTAGGCTATGGGATTCAACCCTCAGTTTATGGGATAGATACCATAATGGTCACCCCTCAAGGGATAGGGTAAAACTACCCACACAAAACTCTGACGACCCTAAAAAAAGGTATCGGAAAGTCAAAATTGCCGGGAGAAGGTTTCAGGCCCATCAAGTTTTGCCCTTAAAATAATCCGCGTGTTTAAAGCCCTTTCAAAATTTGAGTACGGCACATTGACTAAGACGTTCCGGTAACGGTACAATTTTTAATGCAGCACTCTGATTTTGTCTCTCTCCATTTGCATACTGAATACAGCCTTCTGGATGGCGCAATAAAAATAGATGAGCTTATCGAGCAGGCTGTCGCTTATAAAATGCCTGCCCTGGCTATCACTGACCACGGAAATCTGTGCGGCGCTGTCGATTTTTACAGCAAAGCTGTCAAAAAGGGAATAAAGCCTATTATCGGCTGTGAGGTATATGTAGCTCCCGGCAGTCGTTTTGACAGGGCCAAAACAAACCTCGACAGCAATCTGGCTGAAGAAGCGGCTTTTCACCTGATTCTCCTTGCGCGGGACAGGGCGGGCTACAAGAACCTGACCACGCTCGTTACAAAGGCATATCTTGAGGGTTTCTATTACAAGCCGAGGATAGATAAAGATCTTCTTGAACAATACAGCGGAGGACTGATGGGCCTAAGCGCTTGCCTTAAGGGAGAGGTGCCCTACTATCTCAGATACGGAAATGCGGACAAGGCCAGAGAAGCGGCTTTGCGGTACAAGCATATCCTGGGCCCGGAAAATTTTTACTTTGAGATCCAGCATAACGGACTTCCGGAGCAGGAGGCTGTCAACAAGCAGCTCATCGAGCTGTCAGAAGAGCTTCATATCCCGCTTGTGGCCACAAATGATTGCCATTATTTGAAGAAAGAGGATGCGCGGGCCCATGATATTCTCCTTTGCATCCAGACCGGAAAGACCGTAAAGGATGTGAAACGGCTGAAAATGGCAACCGATGAATTTTATTTTAAATCTCCCGACGAAATGAAAAATGCATTCCGTGAAGTGCCTGAGGCCATAGAAAATACACGTCTGATTGCTGAGAGGTGCAATCTCGAATTCTTGTTAGGCAGGACCCTGCTGCCCATATATGAAGTTCCCGAGGATACAACTCCCGACAAGTACCTTGAAGACCTTGCTGCAAAGGGACTTCAGGCCAGGTTCAAGGGCGGAATCCCTGAACACTATGCCGACCGTCTTTCCATGGAGCTTAAAGTAATCAGGAAGATGGCGTATTCCTCATATTTTCTTATTGTGTGGGACTTTATCAGTTATGCGCGAAGCCGCGGCATACCTGTGGGGCCGGGCAGGGGGTCGGCAGCAGGCAGCCTTGTCGCGTACTGTCTTGATATAACCGAAATTGACCCCATCAAATACAATCTCCTCTTTGAGCGCTTCCTCAATCCTGAGAGGATAAGCATGCCGGATATCGATGTTGATTTCTGCAAAGACAGGCGCCAGGAAGTAATTGATTATGTTGCGGCGAAATATGGTGAGGACCACGTGGCCCAGATTATAACGTTCGGTACTATGGCTGCAAAGGCGGCCATACGCGACGTCGGCAGAGTGCTTGATATCCCCTACGCGGAGGTGGACCGGATTGCCAAACTGGTACCGGGCAGTAACGTATCTATCGATGAGGCTATCAGGCTGGAGCCCCAGTTAAAGGAACTGTATGACAACAACCGGACCGTAACAGAGCTGCTGGATATTGCAAAGAGGCTCGAAGGGCTATCGCGCCACGCATCCACGCATGCTGCAGGCGTTGTAATTGCCCCGGAGCCTTTGACCGATTTTACCGCGCTGTATAAAAACCCTTCTGAAGACACCATAACAACGCAGTTTGATATGGGCGCTATTGAAAGCGTCGGCCTGCTGAAATTTGATTTCCTCGGATTGAAGACGCTGACTGTTCTTGAGAGGGCTGTGAAATACATAAAACAGCAGGGCAAAGACGTAAGCCTTTCTGAGATGGTCCCGGATGATGATGCAACATACAAGCTTCTCTCTTCAGGCGAAACCACCGGGATCTTCCAGCTTGAAAGCGACGGGATGCGTGACATCCTTGTAAAGATGCATCCCAGCCGTTTCGAAGACCTTATTGCCCTGGTCGCCTTATACCGACCAGGCCCTATAGGCAGCGGCATGATCGATGATTTTATAAAAAGGAAAAAGGGCGAAACAGAAGTTCAATATGAACTGCCTCAGTTGAAAGAAATCCTTGATGAGACATACGGGGTCATTCTCTATCAGGAACAGGTCATGAGGATTGCCAATCAAATAGCAAACTTTTCCCTGGGACAGGCTGACCTGCTCAGGAGGGCCATGGGCAAGAAAAAGCCCGAGGAAATGGAAAAACAAAAAGAAGCCTTTATCACCGGCGCTGTCTCAGGCGGCGTCCCGGAGAAAAAGGCCGCAAGGCTTTTCGAGCTTATGGCGCTTTTTGCAGAGTACGGTTTTAATAAATCTCATTCTGCCGCGTATGCATATCTTGCATACCAGACAGCTTTTTTGAAGGCCCATTATCCGGTCGAGTTTATGACTGCCAATCTGAGTACTGATATGGGAGATACCGACAAGGTGGTGAAGCTTATAAACGAATGCCGGAGCATGTCAATAGAGATAATGCCTCCGGACATAAATGTCAGCGAGCGGGAATTCAGGATTATCGGTCATTCCGTACGGTTCGGGCTTGAGGCCGTCAAAGGTGTGGGCGGCGCCGCAATTGAGGTGATGCTTGAGGAACGGGGAAAAGGCACTTTTGCTTCATTTGACGATTTCCTGAAACGCGTGGACAATAAACGCGTGAACAAGAAGGTCATAGAAAGCCTTATCAAAGCCGGAGCTTTCGACTCGCTTTATGTCGGCAGGGAGGAGGCAAAGGCCCTGCCGCCTGCGCAGGCCCGGGCAAAAGCGATGGAGACGTTCGCCTCTCCTATACGGGCGAACAATTTCGGCCCGGGACTTTTTGGAGAGGCCGATTCCCTTGATGCTCAGGTGCAGCCCTGGGATGAAAAAACGCTGCTCCAGTATGAGAAAGAGGCCCTGGGCTTTTATATTTCAGGACATCCTCTGTGCCGTTACCGGAAAATGCTGAAACCAATGGACGTTCAAAATATTTCGGGTGCTATGGATAAGGAAGACCGTGCCGACGTATGCGTTGCGGGTATCATAAGCGATATAAAGAGCAAGGCACGGGAGAAAGGGGTTACCGCATTTCTTGCCCTTGAGGATGAAACCGGAAGTTGCGATGTACTGGTCTACCCTGCAATGTACAGGGAACATGCGCAAATCCTGAAAAAAGGGAATGTGGTGAAAATACGCGGACAGGTATTCAGGGCTGAAAAAGGGGCCAAGATTATGGCAAGGGAAATCCATGATGTGACTGATATGGAGATCACTGTAAAGTACGAGGTTTCAGTCAAATGTGACGATGACGCGGCTATGAATGAGCAGTTCCGCAAAATAAGAAAGTTAATGGATTATAACTCCAGGGGAAAAGATAATGTGTCGGTATCTTTCAGGTTTTATCTTCCCGAATATTGTGTTATTATAGCATCTCAATTGCAGCCGTCCGGTAATTTCCTGACTGAAGTAGAGCGGATCACAGGTGACATGGTGAAAGTATATTAAAGCTGGTAATAGGTCATAGGCTATGGGTTATGGGAAAGACTCTGAAAAAAACATGGCCTATGACCCGTCTTAAGGAGTTATTATGAGTTATTACCTTGATTTTGAAAAGCCCCTGGAAGAGCTTGAAACAAAAATAGAGGAGCTTAAAAAGCTATCCGACGTTTCAGAAATAGATATCGCCTCTGAAATAAAACGCCTGGAGAAAAAGGCCAAAGAATTACGGTCGGATATTTTCTCTCATCTTTCTCCCTGGCAGAAAAATCTTATTGCGCGGCATCCGGAACGGCCTTATACGCTCGATTATATTAACCTGATTGTCCAGGATTTTGTTGAACTGCACGGTGACAGGAGATTCGGTGACGATCCGGCTATTGTCGGCGGCATAGGGAAAATCAACGGCAATACTGTGGTAATTATAGGTCACCAGAAGGGCAGGGGGACAAAGGAAAGGATTATAAGGAACTTTGGACAGCCCCATCCGGAAGGATACCGGAAGGCGTTGCGGCTGATGCGGCTTGCCGAGCGGTTCAGGAAACCTGTGGTCACCTTTATTGATACGCAGGGAGCGTACCCTGGCATGGGCGCCGAAAAAAGAGGGCAGGCAGAGGCAATTGCCGCCAATCTTATGGAGATGTCCCGGCTTAAAGTGCCGATAGTTTCAATTGTTATTGGTGAGGGCGGCAGCGGCGGCGCTCTCGCCCTGAGTGTCGCAGACCGCCTCTGCATGACCGAACACGCAGTCTATTCCGTTATCTCTCCTGAGGGCTGTGCAGCTATTCTGTGGAATAGAAACGGCGACCTGTCGACAGATGACTTTTCGAGGGCGGCAAATGCCCTCAAAGTTACGGCACAGGACCTGAAGGCGTTTAAAATTATCGATGACGTGATCCCTGAACCGCTGGGCGGTGCTCATCGTGACCCTGAAGCAATGGCAAAGAAGATTGCCGAGTACATTGTAAAATCGCTGGAAGCTCTTAAGTCAAAGCCCGCCGGGAAGCTTGTAGAAGAGCGTTACAAAAGGATCCGGAAGATCGGAAGCCTTAGTGTCTCCGAATAAATAACTTACTCAAACAGTGCAGTAACGAATTCAGCGGGGTCGAAATCCTTGAGGTCATCCACTCCCTCGCCTATGCCTATAAGCCTCACAGGAATTCCGAGTTCTTTCTTAATGGCAAAGATGATGCCTCCTTTGGCAGTACCGTCCAGTTTTGTCAGGGCAATCCCTGTGACTCCAACCGCTTCGTTGAATATGTGGGCCTGCCTGAGCGCATTCTGTCCGGTTGTTGCATCTACTACGAGGAGGATCTCCTGCGGGGCGTCGGGCATCGCTTTCTTGATTACGCGGTTTATTTTTTTCAGTTCATCCATTAGCTGGCTCTTTGTATGGAGCCTTCCAGCAGTATCGATGATTACCACATCGATTCCGCGCGACTTTGCCGCTTCAACAGCATCGAAAGCTACAGCAGCCGGGTCTGAGCCGCTTTGGTGCTTGATAAGGTAAGCGCCGGTGCGCTGTGCCCATATTTCAAGCTGTTCGATCGCCGCTGCCCTGAAGGTGTCTCCTGCGGCGATAAGCACAGAGTTTCCTTCAGATATGAAACGCGAAGCAAGCTTCCCAATGGTTGTGGTCTTGCCGACCCCATTTACACCAACGGTCAGGATGACGAAAGGTTTTTCACCGAAAGTGACGAGCGGCTGATGGATGCCGAGCAGCGATACCAGTTGGTCTTTCAGTGCAGCCTTAACGTGAGCCGGGGTGCGCATCTCGCCGGTTCTTATGCCGGCCCTGAGAAAGCCGGTGATTTCAGATGCGGCCACTGCACCGATATCAGAGGTTATCAGTATTTCTTCTATAGCATCGATTGCGGCAGCATCGATTGTCCGGTCCAGCAGAACGGTTTCGATGCGCTCGACAAGATTCTTCTTTGTCCTTGAAAGGCCGGATTTTAGTGTATTGAGAAAGCCCATTGTTTAAATACTGACCGTGCATAAAGAAGGACGGGACTATATGCAGTCCCGCTCTTCTGTCATGAAAGAAATTAAGCGCGTACTAATGAAGTTTAACGGAGATGGCATTTTTTTCTTTTGTTACATGAAATTTGGACGGCTTCAGGAGCTCAATTTTTACCGTCACTGTCCCCTTATCCTGTGGGTCCTCATCAACCTGAATATCCCCGATAAATGAGGAGGTGAACTTGTAAGATTTCTCAACTTTACTGGCCGCCTGCTGCATTTTCAGTATAATCCATCTCTTGCCATCTATGGTTTCCGTTGTCGCATTGTATTTTAGTGAGCCGTCGACACCTGGTATATGAACTGTAACAGCGGATTTCTTTTTAGATTCGACCAGTGATATATTATCGATTACGAGCTGGTGTTTTGCTTTGGTTTTTGCCTCTTTACCCTTCTCCTTGACCTTCTTCTCTTTCTCTCCCTCTTTAGTCTCTTTGGTTTCTTTTGCCTTGCCTTTTTTGCCCTTTTTTACCTGCTTGGCCGGCGTTGCGGTCACTGTCTGCTGTTTTTCAGGCGCCGGGGCCGGCTTTTTTATTACGACAGCGGGCTGTACAGGAGACGAAGGCGTTGATGTCTTTGCAGAAGAGGCTGTGATAGTGAAGGCCTCGGATTTGTTGTATTGCACTTCAACAACTGCGTTGCCGTCAACGAATTCCGATGCGGGTATCTTGTTAGGCACAAGCGTGCCGCTTCCGGTAGCGGTAAGAAGCACATCAGGACCGACGAGATTGTAATTTTTGATCACGTGGTTCAATTGATTATAGACAGTAACTTTCAGCTTGAATTTCTGGCCGGCGACAGCTGATTCGGGTGTAGCAACCTCGTACCGTTCCGGGACGGGAGAGATAACGCGAATTGTCTCTGTTGTGCCTTTTTGACCTTTTATGTTTTCCGTGGCAATGAGCGCAATATCTTCTGCAATGTCATACCGCAGGTTTACTTTTGCCTGGCCGTTGATGAACTCATAAGCTGGAATTGAAGGAGGGAAAGGCTTCAACCTGCCTGTAGAGGTTATTGACACTCCGGAGCCTACCGCTCCGTAGTTGGTCACCACATTATTAAAATGGTCAACTGCGACGATAGAAACCTCAAAAGGCTCGCCTGCAATAACATCCTTCGGCGAGAATAGTTTAAAAGAATTCACCGGGCCGCTGTTTATTTCGACGTTCTCGCTCGACCCCACGCTCCCTGTAATCAGGTCCTTGATGTCGATTTGTGCTGTTCCCGCCTTTTGCGACAGAAGTATAATAGTATCTGAACCATTCTTGAAATCAGGGATTGACGGCATATCGACTTTGGGGTCTGCATCGCCCTTGAAGATAAGGTTTATGTTTTTTCCCGAAACAGGTTCCGTCACAGTATTGTTGTAAGCATCTTTTGCTATTATCCTCATTTCAAAGGGCTCACCTGCCACTGCAATGCGGGGAGTTCTTACCAAAAAGGACGTCAGCTTATTTGGTGAAACAGACAGGTCTTTTGACAAGATGGGAATTGGGCTCCCGCTTTCGCGCACAGAAAGTGTAAAAGTCTCTGCCGTCTTGTCCGACAGGGTGATGACGAACAACCCGTTGGCAAACACTGATGATTTAAACGATGTGGGGTTCACCATTGCCGATCCTGTGACCCATATCTTGAACTCTCTTTCGGAATCGCCGAAATTAAAAAGCACGTTGTTGAAGGCATCCACTGCCTGCAGGCTTACAGTGGCTTCCTGTCCGGCAACTATTTCTTCAGGAAGAGAGATATTGAAGTGATCAAATTTTCCCGGCTTTATGAGAATCTCTCCGGCAAAAGAAAACGGAGGCGCAACTATGGCAAGGGTTATCAGCAATTGCAGAAAAATTAAGAGCTTTTGCATTCTTTGTAGCATATTAAAAACCCCCTATAGTTATATTAATTCCTTGCTATTATATTTTTACAAATGAGTATATCATAAAATACTGTAAATAGATATTGCTACTGATTATATAATATGCAATGAGCAGTATAGTAGCATACCACATTAAAATTTGCCACTTATAAACGCAGGCGGGAATGACGTCTCGGCGCGCCCCACATCGATTACGCATACCCGCCTGACACCAAGTCCTTGAATAAAATGAGGGTAATTTGATAGTATTACAGATGCCTGGCGACACGGGAAAGGCTAGCCTACTGCTGCGTATTATAGCAAAGCTGCTTGATTTTATTATTATTGCTATTGCGATAAAGGCTGTCCCCCAGGTGGGGTATTTTGCCGGCCTTGTTTATCTTCTTATCAGTGATGGACTTTTTGACGGAAGGAGCCTGGGGAAGAAGATAATACGATTGAGAGTAATCTCGCCGGAGACCGGAACTCCCGGTAACTTCAGGGATTCCATGGTGAGAAACATCACTTTTGTCTTCTCGCTCATTTTGTACAAGATACCGCTTCTTGGATGGTTCTTTGTGCTCTTTATTGTTGTTCTGGAGTTGCTGCTGATGATAGGGAATGAAGAGGGCATGAGACTTGGCGACGACCTGGCGAATACTAAAGTGGTTGAAGGGTGATACCAACAAATATTTTGAATGTTGAATGTTGAATCAATGAAGGAAGACAAATTTTTTTCTTCCACAATTCAAGATTTAAAATTCGACATTGTAAAGCTAAAAGGGGGTGTGAAGAGTGTTCTTTCATAAGATACTGGGTATGTTCTCGAATGACCTTGCGATTGATCTTGGTACTGCAAATACACTTGTTTACCTGAAAGGGAGAGGCATTATCTGCAACGAGGCTTCCGTTGTAGTAATCAGAAGGGA
This sequence comes from Nitrospirota bacterium, assembly GCA_963796345.1. Classification (GTDB taxonomy): domain Bacteria; phylum Nitrospirota; class Thermodesulfovibrionia; order Thermodesulfovibrionales; family Dissulfurispiraceae; genus JADFXI01. The sequence goes on from CAWCLI010000013.1 coordinate 25,373, forward strand.
CAACAAGCTCCCTGTGGCGGTAGGGATAGAGGCAAAGGAGATGCTGGGGAAGACCCCTTCGAATATTCTTGCTATCAGGCCCATGAAAGACGGCGTTATTGCGGATTTTGACGCGACGGAAGTCATGCTGAAATATTTTATTACAAAGGCCCACAACAGGAAGAGCTTTGTCTCTCCACGTGTGATAATAGGGGTGCCGTCCGGTATCACACAGGTGGAACAGCGTGCTGTCAAGGATGCCGCCCATGCCTCGGGGGCGCGCGAGGTGTACCTTATAGAAGAGCCGATGGCTGCCGCTATTGGGGTCGGGCTTCCGGTGGGTGAGCCTTCCGGGAACATGATAGTGGATATCGGCGGAGGGACCACTGATGTGGCGGTGATATCCCTTGACGGAATTGTTTACAGCAAGGCGGTGCGTGTAGGCGGCGACAAGATGGATGAGGCGATAATGGCATACATAAAACGCAAATACAATCTCATGATAGGTGAGCGGACTTCTGAGCGGATAAAAATTGACCTGGGTTCGGCATATGCTACCAACAACTCCGAGCCCATGGAGATCAAGGGACGGGACCTCGTTTCCGGTATCCCGAAGGCGATTAACGTAACTGAGGATGAGATACGGGAAGCGCTGCAGGAGAGCATAGGGCTTATTCTGGATACCATCAAGGTCACTCTTGAGAACACGCCACCGGAGCTTGCCGCGGATATTGTTGACAAAGGAATTGTTTTGGCAGGAGGAGGCGCTTTGCTGAAGGGGCTTGATATACTTATCAGAGAGCAGACCGGCGTGCCTGTGATTTTGCCTGACGATCCCCTTACAGCAGTGGTCAGGGGGTGCGGGATAATGCTGGACAAGCTGGAACTTCTTCAAAAGGTAGCCATCAGCACTAATTAATGTCAAAGGGTAAAAACAGACTGATTATCCTGTTTGTCCTTGCCTCGACAGCCCTGGCCTTGATGAGTTACCAGCACAACAAAAAGGCATTTTCCTTTTTTGATATAGTAGTATCCTACCCGTATTATGTGCTCAACGAGTTCACGTCAAATATCTATATAAATATAAACAGGATGCAGAATGCATATGAGGAAAACAAGCTGCTTAGGGAAGATGTCAACCGGCTGCGGCTTGAAAAACAGCAGTATCGGGAGATATTTCTGGAAAATGACCGGCTCAAGGCGCTGCTGTCGCTCAGAGAGCAGGAGCCGAGGTATGTGGCGGTTGCCAGAGTTATAGCGGGGGGGTCGGACAGGCTGCTGAAGATAGCCATATTGGACAAGGGCAAAAAAGACGGCATAGAAAAGGGCATGGCCGTTATAACACCTAAGGGGCTTATAGGCAAGGTCTATTCGGCAATGGATTCATTCTCGGATGTATTGCTTTTGAAGGATTCCAACTTTTCCGTAGCGGTCAGGCTGCAGAACAGCCGGCGCGAGGGGGTTGTGGCGGGTACAGGCAACGATTACTGCCTCCTGAAATATATCCCTCCGGAAGAGAACGTGGAAAAGGGAGAAGTGGTGATAACGTCGGGTTTTGACGGCATATTCCCTGAAGGACTGCCGGTCGGAGTGGTCAGTAAAGTGAAAAAAGAGGGCATAGAATTTTTTCAGCACATAGAAGTCCAGCCTTTTCAGTCGAGCGAGAAGATAGAAGATGTGATGGTGCTTAAACGGATAGAGCAATGAAAACTTTAAAATGGATACTCCTTGCCGTTCTTGTTTTTCTGCTGCAGACGCAGAGTTCTTTTATAAAGGATTTTTTCAATCTCCCGGTTGTTCTCGTCTACTATTTCGGGTTGAAAAGCCATAGTCGCAACTCCGACTTTGATTATACCGGAAACAAAGCAGTATTCGAGACCGTGGCATTCGGTGTGGTTATAGGACTTGCGGAAGATGTTATATCCAGCTCCGTAATCGACCCGGACTTCTTAGCAAGGGGCTGGTGGGTCTTATAACGCCGGTTGTTTTTACTGATATGGTATTTAAGTGGACACCACTGTGGGGTGCAATAATCATTGTCGCTTTTTCGCTCCTCGACGGGATGGTGATAATCGGCTCGCGGATGCTGTTTACAGGAATTCATGTCACCGGCGCCGCATTTTTTCAGATCATATGTGTTCAGTCCCTGATGAGCATGCCATTTGGCATGCTATTACGTCCTTGAATGATGCAGGTTATCGGAAGTGCCAGGTTGTGGTAATTCTATTTGGTCTTATAATCCGGTGCACATTCTATGCAACTGAGTAAGATACATCTGGGCTCTTATATTATTGTCGCCGTCTTCCTGTTTTTCTGTTTCAGGCTCTGGCAGCTTCAGGTCATGGAAGGTGACAGGTACCTTGCTTTATCCGAGAGCAACAGGTTGAGGATTGTGAAAACTCCTGCTCCAAGAGGAATCATCTTTGACCGGAACGGGACTCCACTGGTAAAAGATATTCCCTTTTTCAGCGTATCTATAAGCCCTGAAAACCTCAAGAGTCTGGACCGTAGTGCTCTTGCAAAATTTCTGGGCATACAAGAGAACGAGATTGAAGAGAAATTGAACAGGAAAGACAACAGCCCTTTCATCCCCATCAAGATCAAACAGGGCCTGAGCTTTCAGGAGATAGCGCATGTGGAAGCCGGGAAGTCTGATTTCCCCGGGCTTTTTGTCGAGACAGATGTGGGCAGGGAATACCTTTTCGGGAAGACAGGCGCACATATTATAGGTTATTTGGGCAAGATGACCCCTGCACAGTTCGAACATCCTGCCTTCAGGAATTTTCCTCCGGATGCACTTATAGGTCAGTGGGGCGTTGAGGAGGTCTTTGATGAACAATTGCGGGGTACGCCGGGAGAAAAGATCATTGAGGTTGATGCCCTTGGCAGGGAATTGAGGCTTATCCAGCAAAGGCCGTCCGTAAAGGGCAAGGACATTACGCTCAGCATCGACATCGACATACAGAAAGCTGTTGAGGATGCGTTTCAGGATAAGGCGGGAGCGTTAGTGGCTATAAAGCCTGATACCGGAGAAATACTTGCGCTCGAAAGTCTCCCCTCGTTTGATCCCAACATGTTCTCAAGAGGCATACAATACCAGGATTGGCTGTCGCTTATGGAAGACAAGAAAAAACCAATGCTCAACAGGGCACTCCAAAGCCAGTATCCTCCGGGTTCGACTTTTAAGATAATCACGGCAACTGCTGCACTTGAAGAAGGCGTCATCGATCTGGACAAAAAGGTCAATTGTACAGGCGGAATACGGTACGGTAAATGGACCTTTGGGTGCTGGAAAAAGGGCGGACACGGTCCGTATCGATTTCCATCACGCTATTGTCGAATCCTGCGACGTCTATTTTTACGAGGTGGGCAGGAGGCTCGGAATAGACAAGATATATAAATATGCTACGGCCCTCGGGCTCGGCAAGGCTACAGGTCTCAATCTGCTGATAAAGGAGCGGCGCGGGCTTATCCCCAATACTGAATGGAAACGGCAGACGAAGAAACTGCCCTGGTATCTTGGAGAAACATATAACGCAGCTATCGGGCAAGGGTATGTTTCGGTAACCCCGATCCAGATGGCCAGGATGATGGCTACTCTTTCCAATGGGGGCACTATTTATCCTCTCTCGCTGGTAAAGGGAGGGAGCAAGCCTGTCGGGCAGGTTGGCATTAAACCTGAAACAATACAAATTATAAAAGAGGCCCTGGCAGGGGTGGTGAATGAGCCTGACGGCACAGCGCACGCCGCACAGTCTCAGGCTGTTTTAATCGGCGGCAAGACCGGTACCGCACAGGTTGTCGGAAAGAAGCGGGGGGTGTCAGGTGAGAAATTTATGGACCACGCATGGTTTGTCGCATTTGCGCCTGTCGACAAACCGCAAATCGCCCTCGCGGTTTTTGTGGAGCACGGCGGGCACGGCGGCTCTGCGGCAGCGCCCATTGCCAAGCAGGCCATCGAGGCATATCTTATAAAAAAGAAACCGGAGAAAACCGGCAGCCGGCAATCCGGCAGCCGGGGACAAAAAGGACAATACTCCGGGGGACCGGGAATGATTATAAAAATCGACCGTCGCTTAAGCAAGAATTTCGACTGGATCACCTTTGGCCTGATCCTCTGTCTCTCCTTAATCGGGATCATAACTATTTACAGTGCAACGAGGCCGCCGGCAGGAATGAGCGGACATCCGGATTTTTACTCAAAGCAGATCATATGGCTTATAATAAGTATTGCGGCGTTATTTGCCGTGGTATTTTTTGACTATAAGTGGTTGTTCAGGTATGCATACCAACTCTATGCAATCGGACTTTTCCTGCTTGTCGCCGTTCTTGTTGCCGGCAGGTCCGGCATGGGGGCCCAACGGTGGCTGAGCATAGGCTTTTTTTCATTTCAGCCCTCGGAATTCTTTAGGATTTCCTTCATTATAGGTCTTTCGGCATACTTGTGTGCCGGCAACAATGATGTCAGAGAGAAGATGTCGGCCAAGAGTGTTGTCATGTTTGCGCTGCTCCCACTGGCGCTGCTCGTAAAGCAGCCGGACCTTGGGACAGCTATTCTTATGGTATCGTTATTTATAGTTCTGGCTATTTCCAAAGGTGTGAGCAAAAAAATTATAACCGTTGTAATTATAATCGGGATTATCTCGGTCCCTTTTCTGGGCCACATATTTTGGGAAGGGCTCAAGGATTATCAGAAGAACCGCCTTGTTGCCTTTATGGATTCTGACGTTGACCCCTCAGGCATCGGTTATCATATCAACCAGTCAAAAATATCAATTGGATCAGGCGGTATTCTCGGTAAGGGATATCTGAAGGGGACACAGGGGCCGCTCAGATTTTTGCCTGAGAAGCATACTGATTTTATTTTCGCCGTTTATGCGGAAGAAAGCGGTTTTGTCGGCAGTTTTTTTCTTTTGAGTATTTATCTATTGCTTTTCCTGCGCGGGCTCGATACGGCATACCGCGCAAAAGATGAGTTCGGGAGACTAATGGCAGTGGGCATAACCGCTATGTTCTTTGTTTATTTTTGCGTCAATATAGGCATGACGCTCAGCCTGATGCCGGTTGTCGGCGTTCCTCTTCCCTTTGTCAGTTACGGCGGCACGGCGCTGCTCAGCAATTTTATTGCCGCAGGAATACTGATAAATATCAGAACGCGGAGGTTTGAGTTGTTTTACCCGTCTTAAAAAAGACAGGTTAAGGTTGAGGTTAAGGTTAAGAAAACAAACCAAACAAAGATGCTCTAACAATAAATATATTTTAGTCTTAACCTCAACCTTAACCTTAACCTGTCTTTAATGTGATAATATATAGATCATATTTCCCGGAGGATGAACAATGAAAATAATAGAAGGCGAACTTCAGGCAAAGGGTTTTAAATTCGGTATCGTTGTCAGCAGATTTAATGATTTCATCACGTCCCGGCTCCTTGAAGGGGCCGTTGATGCGCTTTTAAGACACGGCGCTAAAGAGGACGATATCGAAGTTGTAAAAGTGCCGGGAGCTTTAGAGATTCCCCTTATTGCGAAGAAGCTTGCAATGAAAGGAAACTGCCAGGCTTTGATATGCCTTGGAACCGTTATCAGGGGCGCGACACCACACTTCGATTATGTAGCTGCAGAGGTCTCAAAAGGCATAGCGGTCGCCTCTCTTGATACAGGGGTCCCAATTGCTTTCGGAATCATCACCGCAGATAATATCGAACAGGCGGTTGAACGCGCCGGCACCAAGGCAGGCAACAAAGGGTGGGATGCTGCTGTTACGGCGATAGAAATGGCCCAGGTAATAAAAAAAGTAGGTTAAGGTCAAGGTTAAGGTTAAGACTGGACTCGTGAAAAATTCGATCCTTAATCTTAACCTAACCCTCAGCCTCAACCTGTCATAATTATGAAAAGAAGAAAAGCGAGAGAATATGCCTTACAGTTTTTATACAGGATTGATTTCCTCGACGGCTCAGGCGGAGAACCGGAGCTTTATACAAAACCGGGAGAACTCAAAAGGCAAATAGAGTCCTTCTGGAACGAAGCCGGCGATGCCGAGCAAGATGTAAAGTCATTTGCAGAGGACATTATAACAGGCACTATTAAACACCTTGAAGAAATAGACTCTGTTATACAGCGAATTGCCGAGAAATGGACTCTCTCGCGGATTGCAAGCATTGATAGAAATATCCTCAGGGCTGCCACTTATGAACTGTTATTCCGGAAAGATATTCCAGGAGCGGTTACCATAAACGAAGCTCTCGATATCGCAAAAAAATATTCCACTGCTGAATCAGCCTCTTTTATTAACGGTCTTCTTGACCGGATATCGCGGGATTACGGCAATAAAGCATCTGACCCAAAAAGACAAGTAAGAAGTAAGAAGTAAGCAGTGAAAAGTAAATAGTGAAAAAGGTGTAAAGTAAAAAACTCACTTTTTACTTCTTACTTCTCCTCTACTTTACCGGTCAGCTCTTCGAAAAGTGTTTGGACCGATACTATCCGGTCTATACGGGAAGCATTGGTCCCTACAGTGTAAAGCGGCTCCTCTTTGTCAGGATTGTAGCCGGCAGAGCTCAGGAGACCGTTGCAGATGCAGAAATGGTGCTCATTGTTTTTCTTTGCCGGGCAAACAGTGAAATGGCCTTCGCTGTCCTTGAGCAGTACATAACCCTTATCACATTTCGGTTGTCTCAGCCTCTTAAGAGCTGATACATACATTGGGGACTGCCTGATTACCCTGAAGGGAAGACCGCAGGGTGAACCCGGGTCATGAGCGACTATTATATCTTCCTCCGCGGCATTGATAACTGCTTGTTTATATGCCTCGGAAGCGCTGCATTCAGTTGTAGCCAGAAAGCGTGTGCCCATCTGGACTCCGTCGGCCCCCATCTCTAAGAACTTTACGATATCCTCATAAGTATAAATTCCGCCTGCGACGATTACCGGGAAATCGCCGTATTTTATGGCCATCTCCTTTATCGGAGGGAGCAGATTTTCGAGGGTATTGGATTCAAGGTATATCTGGTCCATTTTAAAGCCCAGATGACCGCCTGCAAGCGGCCCTTCCAGCACTATTGCATCCGGCCTGTAATGAAGTTTCTCCCATTTCTTGCAGATGATGTCGAGTGCCCTTGTAGAGGAGACAATCGGTATAAGGGCGGTATCTCTTGGAGGTTGGATAGCCGGGAGGGTCAACGGCAGGCCGGCTCCGGAAATAATGGCGTCTGCTCCGGCATCGAGTGCTCCACGGACCGAATCATTAAAATCGTGTACAAGAGCACCCATTATATTTATGCCTGCAAAGCCTCCAGCAGCCTTTGACAGAGAGACCTCTTCGTAAGCCGCGTCGTAAGTATTGGATTTCTTACCGGCCCTTTTTGAAACTAAACGGTCCAGGCAGGCACTCGAAACAATGCCGAGACCTCCCTGCCGGGCCACTGCACTCGCCAGCGGGGACAACGAAACGCCGACACCCATTCCCCCCTGAATAATGGGTACGCTTATTTCCTTTCCTTTTATCAGAAGCGGCTTTAAGGATGTTTTCAATCTTACAATGCTCCTAGTGTATTATTCTAACATAAATCCAACAGCCACCACTTATTGTATAGGTCTAAGTTTTTTTTCTCAACGTATTTTTATTGCACAGGGGGAGGGTGGAATTCAGGCAGTTTTTATGTATAATAGTCAGGGCATATGAAAAGGCTGTTTTTAAAAAAGAAATTATCCGACCTCACCATAGAGGCTTTTGAGGAGAAGCACGGCCTTAGAAGATCGCTCGGTCCTGTCAGCCTGGTGCTTCTGGGGATAGGCGTTATTATAGGGGCCGGTATTTTTGTGCTTACCGGACATGCTGCGGCGCAGATTGCCGGCCCTGCGATTGTCATATCTTTTGTTATTTCCGGAATCGCCTGTGCCTTTGCAGGGCTCTGCTATGCCGAATTTGCATCAATGATCCCGGTTTCCGGAAGCGCCTACACTTATGCATATGCAACAATGGGACAGTTTGTCGCCTGGATAATCGGCTGGGACCTTATTTTGGAATACACTCTCGGCGCGACAACTGTCGCCATCGGATGGTCAGGATATTGCGTGAGTTTTTTTAAGGACCTGGGTATCATTATTCCTGATTATCTTGCATCTCCGCCTTTCAATTACGATGTTATGCAGCACACATGGGTTTCTACAGGGGCGCTTTTTAATGCCCCGGCAGTTGCAGTGGTTGCTTTTATTACCGTTATTCTCGTTATCGGCATAAAGGAATCGGCTGCGCTGAATGCAGTTATCGTAGTTATTAAAGTTGCCATAATTTTAGCGTTCATTGCAGTCGGTGTCTTCTTTGTAAAACCGGCGCTCTGGCACCCTTTTGTTCCGCCAAATAAGGGAGAGTTCGGAGTCTTCGGTTGGAGCGGAGTGGTGAGGGGGGCAGGGGTCATCTTCTTTGCGTATATAGGATTTGATGCCGTATCTACTCTTGCGCAGGAAGCAAAAAGACCGCAAAAAGATATGCCGCTGGGCATTCTGGGCAGCCTTTTCATCTGCACATTGCTCTATGTGGCTGCTGCCCTTGTTTTGACAGGAGTGGTCCCTTACCCTGCATTGAACGGTCCTGCGCCCTTTGCGGTAGCGCTCGATGCCATGGGACTGCAATTCTTCTCTCCCCTGTTAAAAATCGGCGCGATTGCCGGCCTGACTTCAGTGATCCTCGTGCTTCTTCTGGGTCAGACAAGAATATTTTTCACCATGGGCAGGGACAAGCTGCTTCCTCCTTTTGTTTCCAAAATCCATCCCGCGTTCAGGACACCTTATATTATTACTTTTGTGACCGGGATCGTCACCGCTGTTCTGGCTGCCCTCCTGCCGATCGGTATTGTGGGCGAACTCGTGAGCATCGGCACTCTTCTGGCATTTGTGATTGTTTGCTCCGGTGTCCTGGTTTTGCGTTTTACGCATCCTGAAATTCAAAGAATATTCAAAGCCCCCGGCGGTCTGGTAACACCTATTCTCGGAATTCTTTCATGTTTTTATCTGATGACCGGACTTCCCGTTGATACATGGATCAGACTTGTTGTGTGGCTTGTGGTGGGGCTGATAATTTATTTTACCTACAGCATCAAAAAGGCTTCTTCAGTTCACGCTGACTAATTTTGGCAAGCGTTTCCTGTTTTTTTACAGGGACAACAAGATGCCTCTTTAATTGCTTTACTCCTTCAAAGGGCACCCGCGGTTTTTTGGGACTGCCTTTTTTTTTCATAAACTTCTTCTGTTAAGAGCGCCTTGCAAATATTTCCCGCGCCATTTGAGAATCTATTGCGAATTCTGAAAAACCTATACGGAATATATATGAAGGAAAGGTCTGTAAAACAATGATGCGGTTACCCGGCAAGACCCCCATTGCCATAAGTTTCTGCATTTTTTTTGAGTCTTCCGTTTGTATGAAGGCTATCTCCACTTCCTCATTCGGTTTGAATTCAGTCAACGGCAATACCCCCAGGTCGCCGGTTTTTCTGGCCTCATTGCAGCAGTCGCCCGGAGGTATCGGTTTTCCATGGGGACAAGTTGAAGGATGGTTAAGCATGATACATACCTTTGTGTCAACGCCCTCTTTGAGCAGATGTTCAAACTCGCATGCTTTTTCGTCTCCTTCTTCCCCCCGTATACTAAGCACATCCATTATAAGACGCTCTGCAAGACGGTGACGCCGTATTGTTTTACGCCCTTCTTCTTTGCCGTCCTTACGGAAATAAATATGACCCTCCTTGATCTCAATCAGCGTGTGACCTGTAAGCTCCTTATAAGAGTGGTCTGCCGGATCAACGCCGATCTTTTCGGCCTCGGCAAAATCCGCGCCCCCTTCCTCAATGGCGACCCACATAGCTTCCAATATCTCTTCAGCCTTTTCTGAAAGTTTCATAATTTCCTCCTTACCACAAAATTAACCACAGAGGACACAGAGAAATACTCTGTGCGCTCTGAAAGACTTTATGGCGCTTTTTATTTTATATATATAGGGATTCCTCTGTGTCCTCTGTGGTTTTGTTGAGGTTTCATTTTTTCCCTCTTTTTTTAAAAATCTTTTTTATCGTCTTTACCAGTGAAGGCTCCGGAGGGTTTTCATAGTTGCACACTCGGACATTTTACCATTTTGCATCCGTAAGCAGTAGGGCAGTTCTTGCATCCTTTAATGCCTTCTTCCTCTTCAAACTCGTAACCGCAAAAACCGCAGCGCATTACAGTATCCCTGTTACGAACAGGAACTTGTTGAGAAGATAACCACTTCCGTAAGCCATGGTGCTGACAAAAGCTACAATCAATAATGCCGTTTTCAAGCCGCGTTCTTTTTTCATAATGAGGAACTGGGCTACGCATGGAATGAAAATGGTCAGTGTCACTGCTGCCACAGTCAGCTGACGCGGATTAAGCAAGCCTTTTGACTGAAGATCGAAAAGCCCTGCTGCACCGTAATCCCGTCTGAAAAACCCGAAAATAAATGCTACGGCAGTTTCCCTCGGGAGACCGATGGACGCCATGACAGGGCTCATGCATGCCACCGCCTTTTCAAATAGATGGGTGATTTTCCCGAGCCAAAGAAGTATGGAGATTAGAATAAACAGCGGAAGTATCTCCAAAAAGTACCACTGCATTCGGGTATATGTTTTTGTCAGGATATTGGACAACTGCGGAAGTCTTATCGGCGGCAACTCCATATAGAACACCGGTGTTTCACCAGGCAGCACCTTTGCAGCGAGGAACCCGACCAGGACAAATATAAGCAGCATGAATCCTCCCCAGACGAGCAGTGCACCGCTTGTTTTTGATAAAAGTGCGAGAATGACCCCTAACTGTGCGGAGCAGGGAATGGCAAGTGCAAGAAGAAGAGTTGCCAGCACCCTTTCCCTGACTGTCTCAAGGGTCCTTGTGACCATGGTAGCCATCGTGTCGCAGCCGAACCCGAGCACCATCGGTATTACGGCACGGCCGGTCAGCCCTATCAGTTTGAACAGCCGGTCAACAAGCAGGGCCAGCCTCGGGAAATATCCGCTGTCTTCCAGTATGGAGAAGAAGAGGAAAAACGTAGATACAATGGGGAGTATGATGCCGATTGCATATCGTATCCCCAATGTAATAATGCCATATTCTCCTACGAATAGTTCCTGCATCACCTCCCACGGGACCAAATGCTTAACTACTCCGGTAATCCATGGGTTGAAAAACCCCTCAAAAAACTTTTGCTCCACCAGGTCCACTACAGTGCCCGCGCCGAAAACGCCGACAAATTTATAGAGCCCAAAATAGAGTACAAGCAGAAGGATTGGTATCCCGGTAAGCGGCCTGACTGTCAAACGGGATATCCTTTCGTTCAGCGTGATTTTCCTTATATCTGGCGCACTGAAAACGTCCTTTATCAGACTTTTTATGATCCTTCGCCTGTCCATGGACAGATCCTGATGAAAGGAAGTCCTGCGCTCAAATATCTTCTCCTTGACCTTATCTTCCAATATCTGGTAGCCGGGGCCTTCTGTATCTTTCACCAGACCGGCAATTTCATCGTCCCTTTGAAGCAGAAGAAGGGCAAGAGAATTGGCAGAAAGCCTGTAAGGGCCTTTGATTAATGCCGCGATCTCTGTTATGTCGTTCTCAAGCCTTTTGTTGTAACTGAAATGGGCATGTTTTTCAGGAACGAAATGGACTATGGCTTCCCTTATTTCCCGGAGACCCCTTTTTTTCACTGTTGCAGCGCCTATTACCGGAATCGCCGAGTCTTTTCTTAAGCAGCGATATGTCGATACTGAGTCCCATACGCTCTGCCTCATCCATGATATTGACTACCAGTATGACAGGCAGACCGGCCTCGATCAGTTGGAGCGTCATGGGCAGCATGCGCTCCAGGTTCCGCGCATCGAGTACGTGAACGACCATGTCAGGAGATTCCCTTAAAAGTATCTCTCTTGCCACGCGTTCTTCCTCTGTCATCGGAAGGAGAGAATACATCCCCGGTGTATCGATGATCTCAAAATTCTGTCCATCGATTGTCGTCGCTCCCCTTGAGACCTCGACTGACGTTCCGGGATAGTTGGATACCGTTACGTAAGCGCCTGTAAGGGCATTAAAGAGCACACTCTTCCCTACATTCGGGTTGCCTATCAACGCCACCTTCTTCTTGCATGAAGGTGAATCGGATTGTGGCGCATGACATGTTTTACTTTTCTTAAACAGACCCATTTGTAATTACCGCCTTTTTAGTGCTGACATTTCTTGCAGATGCCGTATATCTCCAGCTTATGCCGAACAGGAATAAAATCGTTTGCTTCTGCAAGTTTGTCCTGAAGTTTTTCTATTTTATAGTCATTGACCTCGATGAACTGTCCGCACTTTAAACAGATCAGATGGTCGTGATGTTTTTGTCCGAACTTGAGTTCATATCTGGTTTTTTGTTTGCCGATCTTTATTTCTTCAGCCAGGCCGCATTCACACAGCAAGCTCAAATTCCGGTGGACCGTTGCGTAGCCGATATCGGGGTCTCTGTCCGCAATGCGGCGAAAAGATTATCGACGGTTATATGTTTCTCCGCAGAAAAGAATGCATCGAGGATTTCTTCTCTTTGCCTGGTATTGCGCAAACCTTTTTCTTTTATGTAACTTCTGAAAATGTCTCTGGCATTATTTAAAAACATATAACTTCCTGATAATGATATTTGTTATCAACAATAACAGAAAATAATTATTTTGTCAAATCCTCCTGTTCGCCTGCTTGTGGTACAATTATACGGCCCCGGTCAGGGGAACTTTTCCGGCAGGCATGGAATGAGGCGCTGAACATAATGAAGTCAAAGAAAATAATGCGCTCCAGGGCGCAAGAGGTCGCTTTGGCACGACCCGAGTTGTTTATCAACTGGCAGCTCAGCCAGCTTGAATTCAACCTTCGCGTTCTTGCTCAGGCGACCGATTTGGGCAACCCCCTCCTCGAAAGACTGAAATTCCTCTGCATAACCGACACCAATCATGATGAATTCTTTGAAATAAAAGTAGCCGGCCTCAAGCAGAAAATTGCTTCAGGATCAGTCCAGACAGGCCCTGACAACATTGCGCCGGCTGATATAATTAAGGAGATTGCCGTCCGCTCTCATGCACTGGTTGCCGAGCAGTTCCGGGTCTTCAATGAAGTGTTGCTCCCTGCTCTTTCCAGGGAGGGGATCCGGTTGCTTCCAAGGACGGAGTGGACTGCCAGGCAAAGAGAGTGGCTGCGTGCCCACGTTAATCATGTGTTGCCTATACTGAGCCCGGTAGGTCTTGATCCGGCGCATCCCTTTCCGCGCATCCTCAACAAAGGTCTCAATTTTATTGTGGCCCTCAAAGGGAAAGACGCTTTTGGCCGGAAAGGAGGCATGGCGGTTGTTCAGGCCCCGAGGTCTCTGCCGCGGGTAATCAAACTGCCGCAAAAGGAGACAGGGAGCGGACCGTCTGACTTTGTTTTCCTGTCTTCAATAATCCACGAATTCATCGGGGACCTGTTCCCGCGGATGGAGGTGGTCGGATGCTACCAGTTCAGGGTAACGCGAAACAGTGAGCTTTACCTTGACGAGGAAGAAATCGCCGACCTCCGCGGCGCCCTTGAAGGAGAACTGCTGTCCCGCCGGTATGGCGATGCCGTACGCCTTGAAGTGGCTGACAATTGTTCGACTGATATAATATCCTTCCTCCTCGACAAATTTGCATTGACTGAAGATGACCTTTTTCAGGTTGAAGGTCCGGTGAATCTCCACAGGCTTATGGCAGTGTACGACTTGTTGGACCGCCCTGATCTCAAATACAAGACTTTCACGCCAAAGATACCACGGAAAATTGCGAGGAAAATAAACATGTTTGAACGGATACGGGAAAAAGATATCCTCCTCCATCACCCATTTGAGTCGTTCGTCCCTGTTATCGACTTTGTCGCCGAAGCCGCGCGTGACTCAGATGTGCTTGCCATTAAACAGACCCTCTACCGGACCGGTCCCGATTCGGCAATCGTTGACGCTCTTGTATCAGCGGCACGGGCCGGCAAAGAGGTGACTGTTGTTATTGAACTTAAGGCACGTTTTGACGAGGAGGCAAACATTGCCCTTTCCAACCGCCTTGAAGATGCCGGAGCCCATATAACGTATGGTGTAGTCGGCTACAAAACACACGCAAAAATGATCCTTGTGGTGAGGTGGGAAGAGGGGGATATACGGAATTACGTGCATCTGGGAACGGGCAACTATCATGCGCGGACGTCGAGGTTATATACTGACTATAGCTTCTTCACATGCGACAGGGAAATTACAGAGGACGTCCACCATCTCTTTCTCCAGTTGACAAGTCTCGGCAAAGTCGGAAAACTCAAAAAACTTTTTGATGCACCCTTTTTCCCTCCACGATGCAATACTGTCCAAGATAGAGCGTGAAACGCTCCACGCGGCGAAGGGGCAGCCGGCGCGTATTATAGCTAAACTTAATCACCTGACAGAACCAGGGGTAGTTCAGGCCCTTTATCGGGCATCGAGAGCAGGGGTGCAGGTCCAGCTTATTATAAGGAGCACGTGCAGCCTGAGACCGGGCATGCCCGGAATATCGGAGAACATCACGGTACGTTCGGTAGTAGGGCGTTTTCTTGAGCATACCCGTGTTCTCTATTTCCATAACGGCGGTAAGCCGGAGGTGTTTTGTTGCAGCGCTGACTGGATGGTGCGAAACTTCTTTCGCCGAGTCGAAACCTGCTTCCCCATCGAGCGTTCAGAACTTCGCCAGCGGCTCATCGACGACCTCGAATACTATCTTAAAGACAACTCCCAGGCCTGGATGCTCCAAAGCGACGGAACTTATAGAAAACTCGAACCGGGAGCAGAAGAACCGTTTTCCGCGCAGACTGCTCTTCTGGAGAAATACTCAAGCGCTGCAGGTGAGGCCTCGAAAGTTTTTAACTTAATAGGTCAAAGATAATACCCTCTCTCAACGCCGTCTTTGAAACCTTCATGCTTTTAATCGCAAAACGGTCCATGATGCTCTTCAGAATCGCAAGCCCTCCTGGAAAGACAGTCGCCCGGTCCTTAGTGAGACCCCTGATCTCAAGGAGCTTGTCCACATGACCGGCACTGATTACTGTGTCGATCAGGCTGTCCAGCGCAGCCATACTGATCTCATTGTCGCCAGTATCTGGTAATTAATTACCTTTCGTGTTGTCTTAATTGTGCCGGCGGCGCCGATGACATCCAGCCAGGTGACATCGCTGAAACTTCCCATGACCGTCTTAAGCAGGTCCCCGGCTGCAGCCCGGGCCTGTTTAAATAGCCCCGGAGTTATCTTTGCCTTGGGGAAGAAACGCCGGCTGAAGGTCACGCAACCCATCGACAGGCTCTCAGCAGCAAGAATGTTCGTGTCCTTTCCGACTATGATCTCGGTACTGCCGCCACCGATATCCACAATCAACCGGGCCGCATCCTGGTTTTTCATAGTACCGGCGACCCCAAGGTTTATGAGACGCGCCTCCTCATCACCCGTGATGATTTCAATGGGCAGGCCGAGGATATCGCCGGCAACTGTGAGGAAACTCTCCTGATCAGAGAGCTGGCGAAGAGCGCTGGTGCCGACAACGCGGACATTGAAAGAAGGTACTTTCCTCAGAAGTACCTGAAAGTGGCGGAGTGCCTCAAATGCGCGTTGCTGAGTCTCAATCTCAAGGCCATTCCCTTTTTCAATGCTTTCCGCGAGGCGAACAACTACCTTCGCCCGGTCAATTACAGTAAACCGTTCCTTTGTGCGCCGCGCTATAATCATATGAAAACTGTTTGAACCCAGATCAGCCGCTGCGTAAAGCGTCGGGTCCTTACCGCTCTCTTTTATATCAACCGGTCCTCTCGCCATTTAAGTCACCGTATTTATCAGAAGTTGCCTTGCAGAGGCGCGACAGGCATTTTCTTCTCCTTCCATACCGGAAACCCATCCGAATAAATAAATAGGTTTGTGTATCCGGCAGACGCAGCCCTGTCAGCCCATTTCCTGCTCGTCTCCAATTTCTTATCGTTACAATAAACCACAATGAGAATTCTCCTGTTTTTTGGAAGAAGATTTATTGATTTCTCAAAAGCATTTTCCGGGATGCTGATTGAACTGAAAATATGGGCCTCGTCGTATTCCTCTTTTGTCCTCGCATCAATAACCGTAAATTGCTTCTCACGCCCGCCTTCAATCTTGTAGGCATTGTCAACTATCATTGAATGAAGTTGTGCAGTATCAATAGTCTTAAAATCAGGTCCGGCAAGGATCCGGAGCAGACAATAAAAACCATGACTGCCGAGGAGAGTAACGTGATAATCAGCTCTTTCCACCCTGACATATTTTTATTCTCCTCTTCTCATCTGATGATGTATCAGCATCCCGCAATATTCATTCCCCGCCCGAATCAGGATCAGAGGATAATTTGTTTTGCACAGTCGGGACAGACAGCGTGAGAGAATTGTGCATCTGAATGTTTACTTACATATGCTTCAATCTGGTTCCAATAGCCATTGTCGTCCCGTATTTTTTTACAGGAAGTACAAATCGGCAGCAATCCGCTTAATGTTTTAATCTCGGAAAAAGATTCTCTGAGTTCAATAATAAGTTTTTCCTTTTCTTCCTCACTTTCTCTTATTTCTTTTTCAGTCTTCCTTTGTTCCGTGATCGCCCTTTGAAGATCCAGAACCAGCTTTTTTCTTTCCTCAACATCATGTCTGACCTGTAATGAGAAAAGGGTGATGACAATAAAAAATCCTTCTATTAAAGATAGATTCCAAAGAGTGACCAACAAGTCCAAGTTGCCTTTATTGGGATCATAATTAGATATGCCTATCGTTGCTACGCAGACGAAAGACATAATAATTCCGGCCCTCTTTCCTATAAACCAGACAACTGAGAGGAGAGGAAGCAGATAAAAAAGGTTCAGGGAAATAGATGTGTCTGTCACGTAGTCAGCGTAACCAATGAGAAAATTTAGAAATAAAGCTGATAATAAAATAGCGCTTTTAGGTTGTCTTTGAAGGGATTCCTCAATTTCCGCTATGTAACTGTGGGCTGGCATAAAACTCGCTGTCAATCGTATTTTCTCTTTCTTATGTTAATAATAAACTGTTTCTATGCAGAAGTATATCATATGATGTCAGTCAGGCGCATACCTATTGAACTATGCGTAATTTAACCATTTAAAATTTTGAGGAAGTAAACATCACAATATGACCTTTTATTAGGGCAGGGCGCCATAAGGAGTCCTTTATTTCTGACACTTGGGAAAATGAGGACGCAGAGGCGCCTGTAGAAATGCTTGAAATACTGGTGAGCCGTGCAGGATTCGAACCTGCGACCCGCTGATTAAGAGTTATTATAATACTGTTTTTTTGGACATGGACAAGTCATTGAATATCCCTTGTAAAGCTGCATGAATACTGCACTTGAGCCGAGTTTCCCTCCTATTATCATCTGATATAATATTGTTAGTAACTTCATGTTTTGTGATAGACTTATTACGATTTTGTGACGCTGCAATTTGCCGTGTTCAACATGTTTGAAAGGCCAATGTGAGTCCAGGATTGGGATTTGTGATATGATAGAAACATAATTACATCGGCTTAAAACGGGGGTGAGTGAATGCCGAAAACAATTGCTATAGAGACGATAGAAAAGGAGATAAAGAAACTTACGCCCCAGCAGCAGTTGAAGCTTGTGGAAAAGCTTGCTCATCATCTAAGGAAGACTGGGCTTGCGGCGAAAAAAGAGATGGACTGGAAAGGTCTTTACGGCCTCGGAAAAGGGCTGTGGCAAGAAGATGCACAGACCTATATAAATAAACTCCGCGAAGACAGGGTATGACCATTGGCAGTGCTTTCGAGTCTCAATTCGATTTAAGCAGGGCGGACACCACAGCAGCCACATCTTAACCAGTTCGGCCTCTTGCTGACTTTAAGACACCTTTGATATAAAATAGAGTAGCGACGTGGAAGGAGGTATTCGTTATGGCTGTCAGTGCAGCTAAAAAGATCAATCCCGATGACTATATCCTTTCTGTCCTGTCTCCTGAGGACAGACTTGATGCTGCCTTCAAAGTTGCAGCAGAGGCCTTCAAAAAGACTAGGCTGACTGTGAAGGACATTGAGAATGCCGTGAAATCAGTAAGGAGAAAGGCTTACGAAAAGAAGAGATAGGGTTGTCATCGATACCGGTGCCCTTGTCTCGGCCTTTGCTTTCGGCGGCGTTCCTGCGAAAGCAGTAATAAGGGCATTCAAGGAATCAGATATTTATGTCTCGCCGGAACTTCTTCAGGAATATCGGGATACCCCGGTCAAGCTCGAAGAACAGGGTAAGATCACTCACCAGCAGATGCAAGCGCTCATCGCGGGAATCGCTGCCGTTGTCTCACATGCAAAGATCATCTATCCCAAGGAAAAGCTTTCGCTCTGCCGCGACCCCGAAGATGACATGATCCTCGAATGCTGTTATACCGCAAAGGTCAGAATATTGATAACCGGTGATAAGGACCTTCTTGAGACTGCTGACCTGCCTTTTGACATTCGGATAATGACGCCGCAGGCATTTGTTGAATCTTGAAACCGGAGGGAAGCGGAACTCCTTGAAAAATCTGGTGAGCCGTGCAGGATTCGAACCTGCGACCCGCTGATTAAGAGTCAGCTGCTCTACCAACTGAGCTAACGGCCCACATATACGATGAATATATAAAATACAGCAAGTTTCATGAACTCGTCAAGTTTGCGCGTAAGTCTTCAGCTGTCCCGAAACAAAAAGCATGGAAAGGTAAGCTCAAGGCATTACTCAGAGTCCATGAGGAAATTGTTCAGGAGATGATTGATGACGGGCCTTGAAAAATTATACGCTCTTATTCCTTGACTGGAATAAGAGAATCGTCAGGCGCCCAGTAAGTTTTCCCATCCATAAATTTAATTTTGAGCATTTTAAATTCAACCGACCTTTCAACAACGAAAACTTTATCATTATCTCTAAGTCTGATGATTTGGCCTTCTTGAATAAGCGAATTGAGCTTTGCCCGATTTCCAGACTTCTCGTATTCAATCCCTTTTTTCAGAACATCAGCACTTGAAGCTGCCAGGAACCCGTTCCTGGTGATATAACACTTGGCGACCTGTCAGGTTGAACCGGTACGCCAAATGCCTACAACGAAGAGGCTTGATGCAAGAACAAAAATGATAAGGTTTCTCATTGACATCGAGTATTATAACTATTTGCATTAGACATGCTCAATACTGACTATAACAACAACATTCCGCTCAAACTGCTTCGCCGCAGGCGGACGGCATAGTTTATTGGCAGGGTGCTGTTATCTTGTGTCGGATTACTATTTATTTGTTTTCCTTTTCCATAATCTCATCGTAATGATCAGGGTAAAGTTTTTTTAGGCATTCAGAACAGAACCCATGAGTGAACTTGGCGTCAGAGTGCTCACTTATATATAATTCAATCTGCTCCCAGTAGCCCTTGTCATTTCTGATTTTTTTGCAACCCGCACAAATCGGCAGCAACCCACTTAACTGTCTGATGTTGGTAAGTGCAGCCTGAAGCTCAAGGATGAGCTTCTCCCTTTCGTGTTCCAGCTGTTTTCGCCGGCTGATGTCACGAAAAACCAGGAAGAAAACACCCCGGCCCTTATAGGGAATGTGACTGGCGCTGACTTCCACGCTCAATAATGTCCCATCTTTCTTGCGATAGTTCCTTTCGCCAATGAAATACTTGTCCTTATTAAGCAGTTGCTGCATCTTGGCGTCAATATCATCTCTGGAGTGAGCAACAAAGTCATAAATATTCATATGAGAGATGTCTTCCGGACTGTAACCAAGAAGATTTTGGAATGATTGATTTGCCTCAAGGATATTCTTGCTCTCGGCATCTATAATGTACATGCCGTCACCGCTTTGTTCTATCAAAGCCCTGTAACGTTCCTCGCTATCCCTGAGTGCCTGCTCTATTTGCTTGCGTTCGCTAATATCTCTGGAAATATGAACAAAACTATCAATTTCTCCTGAGGCATTTCTTACTGGAAACGCACTGACTTCAACAAATGACACATTTCCGTCCTTGTCGCAATGAGTATGCTCTACTATATTAGATTTCCCTGAATGAGTGAATTCGGAAATAGGGCATGGGTCGTCGGGGAAAGCACACGGTTCGTACTTATGATGAGTTGCCTCATGACAATTTTTCCCAACGAGTTGTTCGAGGGACAGACCTGTTTCTTGCATAGCTGTCCTGTTGCCCCATAAGATTTTAAAATCTTTTGACAAAAGCAATATGCTCTCACTAATTCCCTGTGTAACATCTTCCAGCATCTGTTTGGAACTTTTCAGGCTCTGCGTTGTGTCTCTAAGTCGTGCGATAATCGCAACAAATAAAGAGAGTATTATCAAAGCATCCAACAGCGGCGTAACAAATCCGGTGAAAACAAGCTCCATGCTGATTTTACCGCCCCATAACAAATAGTGGACAGCAGCAACAATAATTTCGGAAAAAATAACAGCGCCTATGACCCCAATAATAAGAATCTGACTGTCTTTTAGGCGAATAGAATAATCCACAAATGCATTTTTGATCTTACCCATGAAAGGTTTTCCTCATTTATACAAATCCTTAAATAATGGGCTCCCCATTCTCACTCACCGGCCTGAAAAATTTTATGATATTATAACGAAATTACAATATAATTCCGTACCAAAATTAATTCAGGAGGAGTGAAAGGACCCAGGTGCAGCCTTGTACCGTGATTACCGGGTCTGTTTTAATTTTTGATTTTTGTAATAAACCATGTAAATGTGCTTTCAAAGGTTATGTTCTTCCCTTCGTCCACGATCTTTACCATGACGTCCACAAGTGTCCGTCCCTTTTCCGAGAGTTCTTTTTTTGCCTTTATGGCTCTATCAGCGTCAATAAAGCCTGTTGAAAATAGTTTTCCCTTTGCCGGATTTTTATATTTGACTTCAGCCCTCCTCACCACGGGGAAATAAGCTCCGTGCCAGTCGCCAAAGTTTCTTTCCAGTATCTCCCCGCTTGAGGCTTCAGCCAGTGCATATTGAGCAGAAGCATGAATGGTACCTAAATGATTTTGATATTTCATAGAGTTTTCAAGCATAAGAATTGTGTCCGGCACATCCGACTTCGTTATCATCAGGAGCTTATTAAAAGGCAAGTCCAAAACATTCATGTTTTTCCTTTCGTGTTTGCAGATTTAGTGTTCAAGAAAAATTACTCCTCAGTTACATTCCCCAATAACCTGAACAACAACCTGGATAGTTTAAAACAATTCCTGTGTGGCGGCAAGGACAGCTTTGTTCAGCCGTCGAGTCATCAGGGCTGGTCCGTCTCCGGAAGTTGCTCAAAAATGCACTCTTAAATTATCATAATAGATTGCCGTTTCTCCGGAAGCGGCTGAACGACTGCTGAGATGAGAGGCCGGAACAGACTATGATCGATACCCACTGCCATCTTGAAATGGACGCCTTTGAAGGCGACAGGGATGATGTTATCAAAAGGGCCCGGGAAGCAGGGCTGGAAGCGCTTCTTGCCATTGGCTCGGATTTTGAAGGGAACAAGGGCGCTCTAGCTCTTGCAGAAGAGCATGACGATATCTTTGCCGTCGTAGGTATGCACCCCCATGATGCCAGGGATTTTATTCCGGAGGTCTTTAATCAGATAAAGATATGGTCTGCTCACATGAAAGTGGTGGCTATCGGTGAGATCGGGCTCGACTATCATTACGACTATTCACCAAGGGATATACAGCGCTCTGTTTTCAGGCAGCAGCTTGATTTTGTAAAGGAGATCGGTCTTCCCGTGGTCATTCACACCAGAGAGGCAAAGGAAGACACACTTGGCATTCTTAAGGATTCAGGTGTCCAACAGGGTGTGATGCATTGCTTCTCCGGAGACCGGGATACGGCGGAACGGGCGCTTGCAATGGGCTTCCATATTTCATTTGCAGGGCCGCTGACATTCAAGAATGCATCAGGACTTCGCGAGATAGCTAAAATAATCCCTGATGAACGTCTGCTCATAGAAACGGATGCCCCCTATCTTGCGCCCGTGCCGCTCAGGGGCAAGAGGAACGAACCGTCTTTCGTTGTGCATACAGCACGCTTTCTGGCTGAATTGAGGGGCGTGTCTTTCGAGGATATAGACAGGATTACGACAATCAATGCAAAAAGGCTTTTTCATGTCGGCGAACTGCCTTCAGGTCAGATCGCCTATCCGATCAGAGACAGCCTCTATTTGAACATTACCAACAGATGCACGAGCAAATGTGTCTTTTGCGTCCGCTTCACGACCGACTTTGTGAAAGGGCACAATTTGCGGCTTGCCCATGAACCGTCTGTTGAGGAACTGAGGGACGCTATCGGCGATCCCTTGCGCTACAAGGAGATTGTTTTTTGCGGATACGGGGAGCCGCTGCTCAGGCTCGATGCTGTCAAATCTATTGCTGCATGGGTGAAACAGCAGGGTGGACGGGTGCGGGTCAATACCAATGGCCACGGAAATCTTATTCACAAAAGAAACATTCTTCCGGAACTGAAGGGACTTGTGGACGCAGTCTCAGTAAGTCTTGATGCCCAGGATGAAAAGACGTACGGGCAGGTTTGCAAGCCTGTTTTTGAAAACGCTTTTCAGGAAGTGATAAATTTTATCAGAGAGGCAAAGCTTTGCATACCTGAGGTCCAGGCAACGGTCGTAGCAGCCGAGGGGGTCGACATTGATAAGTGCAGGGAACTGGCTGACGAACTGGGCGTGAAGCTGCGGGTAAGAAGATTGGATGTGGTAGGGTAACTAAACTTCGAAGAGGTGGATATATGAATATAATAGATATGCGTCCGCCGACAATAGCACTGTCGTTAACATTAATTGCTGCCGCGCTGCACTGGTCCCTCAACATATGGAAGGGGGCGGTGTTCTCTTGGCTTTGGGGCGGTATAATCCTGGGTCTTGCCGGTTTCTCAACGATGATGTGGGGTTGGGGATTATTCAAAAAAAGGAATGTCGCACTGTGCCCGACAGCCAGAGCAACAATACTGATAAATCAGGGCCCCTATCGGTTTACGCGCAATCCCATGTATCTTGGTATGATGCTCATGCTTGCCGGACTTGCGCTAAGTGTGGGCACCCCGCCGTTTTACCTGTCGGCAATTGCATTTTTCATGATTATCAACTTTGTATTCTGTCCTTACGAGGAGAGCAAATTGACAAATGCATTCGGCTCTGACTATATCCGGTATATGAGCAAAGTTCGGCGCTGGATTTAATAGTTTCTTTCGCCCGCGAATGATTAAGAAGGGATTGTTATAGCGCTTTAATGCGGAAAAACGGCACGAGATCGTTCAGCCCGATTTCACCCTGTTCTTTTGTGTTGAGATTTTTCCACTGCGCTTTGCCTGCTTTGAGTTCATTGTCGCCGATGATAACGGCGAATTCGGCCCCGGTCCTGTCTGCCTTGCGCAGCTGGCTTTTCAGCGATGCGTTTCCGTAATTCTGCTCGACCCAGTGTCCTTCGGCGCGCAGCGACCCGGCGATTTTGATACCTTCCCGTTCCGCCTCGTTGCCGAGTGTGGCAATGAAGGCCTTTGGCGCCGGCAAACGTTCTTCAGAGGTTTCCTTCAGCAGCGCAGCCAGCCTTTCCATGCCGATGGCAAAGCCTATTGCCGGAGTATCGGGACCGCCGAATTGCTTCACAAGCCCGTCATATCTGCCTCCTGCGGCAACTGCCTTTTGCGCTCCCAGATGCTCGCTGGTGACTTCAAAGGCTGTCCTCGTATAGTAATCCAGACCGCGCACCAGATTAGGGTTTATGGTATAGCTGATATTTATCATCTGAAGGATGCTCAGGAGTTCGTCGAAGTGTTTCCTGCAATCAGCGCACAAATAATCGGTCACGGCAGGAGCGCCCTGACGCAGTTCTATGCAGCGCTCTACTTTGCAGTCGAGGTATCCTGAGCGGATTTACCGAATAACGGCGCTTGCAATCAGGGCAGAACTCGGGGAGCTTATCGCCAAAGAATGCAAGCAGCGCATTTTTGTAGTCCGGCCTGCAGGTCTCGCACCCGATGGAATTAATTTCAAAATTGAGTTCTTTGATGCCGATCTGCTCAAGAAGGTTTTTGAGCATGACAAGAATTTCGGCGTCCTGCGACGGCTCTGCCGATCCGAAAGCCTCGACACCAATCTGGTAGAACTGCCTGGGACCTCCCTTTTTCGGCCGCTCGTATCTGAACATCGGCCCGGTATAGAAGAACTTTTGAGGAGAGGGCAGGGTATTCAGATTGTGCTCCACATAACACCGTACCGCGGATGCAGTTCCCTCCGGTCTGAGAGTGACACTGCGGTTGGCCTTGTCCGGGAAGGTATACATCTCTTTATCAACGATGTCAGAAGTCTCCCCGATGCTCCGAATGAAAATGTCGGTAGACTCAATTATGGGAAGTCTTATTTCCTGAAATCCGTAAGTGTGAAAGATTTTTTTTGCTGAAGATTCGATGCGCTGCCAGATGAAAATGTCGGGCGGCATAATATCCTGAACGCCCTTCAGGGCACTATATTTCACCCGATTCTTCTCCTTCTCTCTCCTTGTCGAACTCGAGCATTTTCATATGGCTGTCGATGAGCCGCTTGATTTCTTCCTTAAAGTGGCGTCTGATGCCTTTCAGGTCTACAATATCCTCGTGAATCTTTACGACTTTTTCCTGTGCGACCTTTATCATATTGTCCGCCTTGAGTTCAGACTCCTTCAGGATAAGCTCCGCTTCTTTACGCGCATTTGTCTTGTAGTCCTCAACCATTTGCTGGGCGGTCATCAGCGTCTCCCTCAGAGTTGATTCCATGTGCCTGAACTCCTGCAACTGCTCGTCTGCCCTTGACAGCTGTTCTTTGAGCGATGAGTTTTCCCTCAAGAGTTCTTCGAGTTCCTCCCGTACCAGTTCGAGAAAGGAATAGACTTCATCTACGTCAAACCCCCTGAACCGCATTGGAAACTGTTTTTGCTGAATATCGAGCGGTGTAAGTCTCATCTCAACCACCTCCTAATTTATACCCTAATTTGACCAATGTTCTGATAAAGAAGCTCTGAATGAACATAATAATTAAAAATACTATGATCGGGGAAACATCTATGGGGCCGAATGTAAATCCTATCAATCTCCGTACCGGCCTGAGCACCGGCTCTGTTACCGCGTGAAGGAAGCGGACAATCGGGTTATAAGGGTCCGGATTGACCCAGCTCAGGAGCACGGCAATCAGAAGGATCCATTTGTAAAGACCAAGAAGATAATCAAGTATGTTGGCAATCGCCACGATCAGGTCGCCAAAAACAAACATGTGCCCTCCTTACCGGGTTGTGGATAAATGGTATTATACCCCAAGTATTCTACCTAATTTCTGCTGCCTAATTCTTCCGCTCTTTTTAGCGCTGCATCCAGTGCATCTGCTACGATGTTTATAAAGCCCTTCTCCTCAAACGCTTTTAGCCCTGCAGCAGTCGTCCCGCCAGGCGAGGTCACCATGATGCGGAGCTGCTCCGGCGACATACCGGTTTCCAGAAGTTTTGCGGCGCCTATAAGGGTCTGCAGCGCGAGCTCTGAGGAATGCTCCGCGGCCAGCCCCATCTGTACTCCTGCCGCGATCAGGGCCTCTGTAAATAATGCGATAAAAGCCGGTCCGCTGCCTGAGAGTGCGGTGACCGCATTCATATATTTTTCAGGCAGGGTTAGCACTTTACCTACAGACATAAAAATTTCCCGCACAGCCGCGATGTCCCGCTCAGAAAAGCATTCGCATAAAGACAGGACTGACATGCCCTCCTGGACAATTGCCGGAGTGTTGGGCATGACCCTGACAAGCTTTTTTGTCTTAAGTTTCTCCTTTAGAAAAGCGAGTGTTATGCCGGCGGCTATGGACACCACGGTTTTGTCTTCAGTTATCGAGCCGGTTATCTCATCCAGCACTGCCGCCATATTCTGGGGCTTCACTGCAAGGATTATAATACTGCAGGTGTCCGCCACTTCTTTGTTGGATGCAGAGGTTTTTATCATGTAAGAGGTCTCAAGATAACGACGCCTCTCTTCCAACGGTTCGGACACAACAATATTCCTGTTGCCCTGTCCGGTGATACCTTTTATCATTGCCTCCGCCATTTTGCCGCCGCCGATAAAGCCGATCATAAATTGCTCCTTTCACCGAAAATTGCAGATCCTATCCTGACCAAAGTCGCCCCTTCCTGTATTGCCACTTCAAAATCATTGGACATGCCCATCGACAGCTCTGTCAGAGCGCAGCCTGCCATTACTGCCTTATTTTTTAGTTCCCTCAACTTTCTGAAATAAGGTCTTGTCTTTTCAGGGTCTTCAAAAAAAGGGGGCATGGTCATTAGTCCTTCAAGCTCGATGCTGTTCATCCCCTGTATTTTTTTGAGCAGAGGTATCAATTCCTCTTCGGATACGCCGTGTTTTGATTCTTCTCCTGACAATTTTACCTGCACAAGCACTCTTTGTATCTTATCAATTTTTTCTGCCTGCCCGCAGAGTTCTTCTGCAAGCCCGGCAGAATCAACAGTATGAATAAGGTCAAACAACTGCACCGCGTATTTTGCCTTGTTCTTCTGAAGATGTCCGATCAAATGCCATTCTATACTCAATCCCGGCATATTTGAAATCTTCTCCCGGGCCTCCTGCACTCTGTTCTCGCCGAAGGTCCTGAGCCCGAGGGCCAGGGCTTCTTTTATTTTTTCAATTTCCACTGTTTTCGTGACAGCAATCAGTTTCACCTCATCAGGACTTCTGCCGGCGCTTATTGCAGCATGGTTCATTTTTTTCAGCACGGCTGAAACCGTATCTATAAGCATTTGTAATTTATAGTAGAATCAATTTCAAATAAATTCAAGCGTAATCGCTGCCTGCGGCTTTCGGTTGTTATACGTCATGCAAACCTATATGTTATTATTATGTATGTTTCAGGGCGATTCGTTTAAGTTCTCGCTTAACAAGAAGCTTATCCTGATGATGTTCTTTCTGAGCTTTATCCTCATCGGCATGCTGCTGTTCTTTTATTCACAGTCCGAGCAGGACCTTTCGCGTGAAATACAGCGTCAGACCACGGAGCTGACCAAGGCGATACAGATAGGCGTTGAGGAAGTGACCGGAACAGGAGCTACCGACGAGGCGCGGCT
Organism: Nitrospirota bacterium; assembly: GCA_963796345.1. Classification (GTDB taxonomy): domain Bacteria; phylum Nitrospirota; class Thermodesulfovibrionia; order Thermodesulfovibrionales; family Dissulfurispiraceae; genus JADFXI01. Next base: position 52,552 of record CAWCLI010000013.1, read on the forward strand.
TTCCAAATATCTCACGAGCCTTAATGCCAAAGGGGTCAAGGAAATATCAATTATCAGCAACGAACATGAAATAGTTGCAAGCACCAATCCGTCGAAAATAGGGCAGTCTATGACTCACAAGAAAAAGGAGCTTATAATAAAGGCTGAATTGGGTGAACCGGTTTCAGCGGAAGAAGGCCACACTTATAACGTGATAATCCCGGTCATTGCAGGCGATACGCAATACGGATATGTTCACCTGAGGATCAACAGGGACGATTTTTCCGATATCCTGAGGGCCAATACGATCAAGAGAATTCTTGCAACGGTCTTTGTCTTCGGGATCGGAATGGTTATGATTGTGTTTTTCTCCAGGCGGTATACCCGCCCCATCCAGAGAGTAGTTGATGCGTCAATGAGGGTTGCCGCAGGCGACCTTAATCAGAGTATACCTGTACAGAGCAACGACGAAATCGGCAAGCTCTCGGACACATTCAACTTCATGGTAGCCAAACTCAGGGAAACCCGCACCCTCGAGGAGCGGCTGAGGGAGGCAGAGCATCTCTCGGGACTCGGGCAGCTCTCACGGAGTATGGCGCATGAAATAAGAAACCCCCTCAACTTTATCAGTCTGAGCGTAGATCACCTGGGAGAAAAATACAAGCCCGGCAGCATGGAAGACAAGGAGAGATTTCAGCATCTCATCAGCGGCATAAAGCAGGAGATACACAGGCTCAATAAACTGGTGACCGAGTTCCTCGACTATAGCCGGCCCTTCAAGCTGAATAAGCAGAATGTTAGTTTCAGGGCGCTGCTGGAAGATGTGCTCGCCCTGATCTGGGCCAAAGCTGAAGCTGATCGCATAACCATTGTCAGGGACAACTCTTTGGACGCGGAGCTTTACGTGGACCCCGATCTTTTTAAATCCTGCATCCTGAATGTCATTGCCAACGCTTTTCATGCGATTGGGGCTGCACAGAGGGCCGGCGTACTGAGGATCAAAGAAGAGACGGTCAAAGATACCTTTGTCCTTACTATAAGTGATAACGGCAAAGGTGTAAGGCCTGAGGATATGGAAAAAATATTTGAGCCGTTCTTTTCTACGCGGCAGGACGGGCTTGGTCTTGGTCTGCCTATGACCAGAAGGGTCATGGAAGAGCACGGGGGCAAAGTTGAGTTCAGCAGTATTTTTGGGGAGAAAAGCGAAGTGAAACTTATTCTTCCTTTAAGGAACGAGAAATAAATTTTAATAGAGGAAGTATGGCTTCGATAGTGGTCATAGACGACGAACAGCGCCAGAGGGAAATAATAAAAACCATCCTTGATGATGAGGGATATGAAACCTTTACTGCATCTTCTGCCGAGGAAGGACTGGGGCTTGTAATGACCCTGACCCCGGATGTGGTGCTGACCGACCTGAAGATGGGTGGTATGACCGGGGTGCAGCTTCTCGATGTCTTGCCGGAAGAATCTCTCAAGCCGGCGGTCATTATCATGACAGCTTACGGCACTATTTCTTCTGCTGTGGAGGCAATCAAAAAGGGCGCCTTTGACTACCTTACCAAGCCCCTTGAAAAAGACGTAATCATTCTCACCGTGAAGAAAGCGGCGGAAAGGATGCAACTGCTCAGGGACAATCTCAGATTGCAGGATGCGCTCTTCGGAAAATTTAAGATGGAAGGCATCGTGGGCAACTCCAAAAAGATGCAGGAGGTCATAGAAATAGCCAAGAAGGTGACCCCTACAGCGGTCACTGTTTTGATATATGGAGAAAGCGGGACAGGGAAAGAGCTGATTGCAAAGGCAATACATTATAACAGTACAAGAAGGACAAGCCCCTTTACCGCAATCAATTGTGCTGCTATCCCTGACAATCTTATAGAAAGCGAATTATTCGGTTATGAGTCGGGCGCTTTTACAGGCGCTGCCCACCGGAAGCTCGGGCTTTTCGAGACCAGTGACCGGGGCACGCTCTTTCTTGATGAAATAGCAGACCTTCCGCTCCTGACCCAAACAAAGATATTGAGGGTTTTTCAGGACAAGGAAGTAAGGAGACTCGGAGGGAAAGACAGCATTAGGGTGGATGTCAGGATAATAGCGGCAACCAACAAGAACCTTGAGAAAGAAGTCGCAAGGGGAAAGTTCAGGGAGGATCTCTACTATAGGCTCAAGGTTGTGACCATTGAACTCCCTCCGTTGAGAGAACGAAAAGAGGATATTACGTCTTTATCAAGGTTTTTTATTGATAAATATAATAAGGAATTCGGGAAAAAGGTCACAGGACTTAGCGATGGGGCCATGAAGGCCCTGATGGATTACCATTGGCCCGGCAACATCAGACAGCTTGAATTTGTTATAGAGCGGGCTGTCCTGATGGGTGATGGATACTACAATAACAATTAATGATATCAGAAGCGAGCTGAGGCTTCCTTTTGAAAAAGGTTCTTTTGATTTTGAGTTGCCTGATGATGGGATTAATTTTGAGGAGTTTGAAAAGGAACTCATAAAGAAAGCCATGATCAAATCAAACAATGTTGCGGCAAAGGCTGCGCGCCTGCTCGGCATGACTTATAAAACTTTTTGGTACAGACTCGAAAAGTTCGGCATCCAAAATATATCCTCAAATGAGGATATAACGCCTGAAAAAGGAACTAATTATTAAAAAAAGGGCAGAGAGTGAATTTCGAAGACTGTTGGATTAAAGGATAATTCTTTTTTGTTTTGCCATATATATTGTATGCAGCTGATTTTGGCATAATGCTTGCTTTATACTTAACAAGTGATGTCAATTATTAAAAAAAAAGGAGGTGAACAAGAATGAAGAAAATAATGTCATTAGTAATAGCAGTTCTCTTTGCTTTGGGAATGACAACAGTAACTTTCGCAGCTGAAGCTACAGCACCGGCAGCAGAAAAGGCTCCTATGGCTGAGAAGAAGGCGGACGAGAAGAAGGCTGAAGAGAAGAAGCCTGCTAAGAAGGCAAAGAAGGCAAAGAAGGCGAAGAAGGCAAAGACAGAAGAGAAGAAGGCTGAAGAGCCGGCAGCAAAATAGAGTAATCTCTTTATTTTATGTTATGAAGGGCAGGTGCTCACGGTTAGACCAACACCTGCCCTTCTTTCATAAGTAATTCATTTTAAGGTGGACGTATTATGAAAAAGCTATTTTTATATGTAATTTGCTTCCTTGCTGCTTTTACCTTTATATGCAGCGCACTTGCTGCCGACAGGGTCAGGATCAAACTTGTCTCAGGAGATGTCGTGACTGTTGATGCCGCTGTTAAGACGCTGACTGTAAAGGGAAAGAAGGCTGAAGTCGTTATTACAGTGGATGATAAGACGGCTGTTAAGATGGACAAGGAAAAGAAAACTCTTGCTGACATTATAGTGGGCGATAAGGTAACGGTGAAATATGCTGAAACCGAAGGAAAGAATGTCGCGCGCTATATTCATATTAAAACGGCAAAGGCCTCGAAAAAAGGCTCCGATCCCGCAAAGCAGGCTGAACCCGCCAAATCAGCGCCAAAATCCGGCAATTAAGCTTGCGCAACAAGATAGGGTTGTAAAGCCCCTCTTTTTTGACCTTGTCCATTTGTATAAGATAAAATACTCAGAGGAATACTTGAATGATTAAAATCCAGCTTGCAGATCGTATCAAAAGCCTGCCCCCTTATCTTTTTGCCTCTATTGACAGGATGAAACAGGGCGCTATTTCTAAAGGAGTTGATCTCATAGATCTCAGCATCGGAGATCCTGATCTTCCCACACCGGGAAATATAATCGAGGCAATGAAAATAGCGTTGGATAAGCCGGCGCACCATCGTTATCCCTCGTATGAAGGAATGTTGTTGTACAGGGAGGCTGTTGCAGGTTGGTACAGGCAGCGGTTTAATGTAGCCCTCGATCCTAAAGCTGAAGTTATTTCGCTCATTGGTTCCAAGGAAGGTATCGGGCATATCCCCCTGGCTTTTATCAATCCCGGAGATGTAGTGCTTGTGCCCTCGCCCGGCTATCCTGTTTATCCGGCAGGGACAGTTTTTGCCGGCGGCGAACCATACATCATGCCTCTCAGGGAGGACAACAATTTCCTTCCTGACCTCAGCGCAGTTCCGGATGCAATCTGCAAACGTGCGAAATTGATGTTTCTTAATTACCCTAATAATCCGACCGCTGCGTTGGCCCGGAAAGATTTTTTTGAGACAGCGATCGCCTTTGCTGAAAAGCATGACATTATAATCTGTCATGATGCGGCATATTCCGAAATGTATTTTGACGGTAAAAAACCGATGAGCTTTCTCGAAGTTGATGGAGCCAGGGAGGTGGGCCTGGAATTCCATTCGCTTTCCAAGACCTACAACATGACGGGCTGGAGAATTGGTTTTGCAGCAGGGAACAGGGATGTCATCTCAGGGCTCGGGAAAATAAAGACAAACCTTGATTCAGGCGTTTTTCAGGCAATACAGGAGGCAGCAGTTGAAGCGCTTAAAACAAATGAAAACGTGTTGTCCGGGATCAGGAACACCTACCAGGAACGCAGGGATATTTTATTTAACGGCCTTGTCAGACTGGGATTCCAGCTTAAAAGACCCGAGGCGACTTTTTATATCTGGACAAGGTCCCTTCCGGTTTTGATTCTACTGCCTTTGTAGCGCATCTTCTTGAAAAAACAGGGGTGCTGGTGACACCTGGCGTCGGCTTCGGAGCTCCGGGCGAGGGGTATATACGTTTTGCCCTCACACAGTCGGTGAAGAGAATTGAAGAAGCACTGGATAGGATACAAACAGCGTTATAGCGTCGCACTACAGGTTTAAGATGGCGACAGTGTATATCGGAATCGGCTCGAATATCGGGGACAGAAGGGCCAACTGCCTGCATGCTGTAAAGCTGATGAACGACAGCGGCCTTGTCGTTAAAAAAGAATCCTCACTTTATGAGACCGGGCCGTGGGGAATGAAAGAACAGCCTTTGTTCATAAATATGGCCGTAATTGCTGAAACAGACCTGTCTCCGGAAAACACGCTGGCTGCCCTTAAATGTATTGAGGAGAAAATGGGAAGGCAGGAGGCGGTGCGCTGGGGGCCGCGCTGCATCGATCTCGACATCCTTTTTTATGACGACAGTATTATTACTGAAAAGGACATCTGCATTCCTCATCCGTTACTTCACCGGAGAGAGTTTGTACTTCTTCCGCTTTGTGAAATAGAGCCTGATAAATGGCATCCGGTTTTAAAAAAAACGGTACGGCATCTCCGGGAGGAACTGTGCAATGTCCAGGGCACTTAATGTCAAGAGCAAGTCCAAAACTGAATTTATTGATATCACGGAAGACATCAGATCACTTATAAAGGAATCGGGTGTTCAGCAGGGGGTGTGCCATATATATGTTCCACATACAACTGCCGGAGTTACCATTAATGAAGGCGCTGATCCGGCTGTGAAAAGGGATATCATTGCCGCTTTGAACCGGCTCGTTCCTTTTGAGGGAGATTATCAGCATATGGAAGGCAACTCTTCCGCCCATATAAAATCAACGCTGGTAGGGGCCGCACAAATTGTTTTAATCGAGGAAGGCAAACTTCTGCTGGGTACATGGCAATCTATTTATTTTTGCGAGTTTGACGGACCGAGACACCGACGGGTATTGGTAAAAATAGTTTAGGGCGAGCCCTGGAGGCATAAAGTGAAATGAAAGAAAAAAAAGAGCTTTGTGCAATTTGCGCGTGGAGGGCAAACTGTCAGAAAAGGTTTTCGATGAAAGCCGGTCAGCGCTGCCCTGATTTTTCAAAAGATCTCACGATAAAGGACGTGAAAAGTGAAGAAGTGAATAGTGAAAAAGAAGTGAAAGGTGAATAGTGAATGGTGAACACACACGGACAACGATAACTTTCCTGACAATTCACTATTCACCATTCACTATTCACCTTTCACGTTCTTTGTGAGGCTTAAGCTTTTTGCGCAGCATATGCAATCCAAGGGTATTTACAACATCACTTTTCTCCAGCCACGCCCGCCGGGCAATAGAAACACCATAGCTCATATAGTCAAGCTGATCGATGGTATGAGTGTCAGTGCTGATTACAATAGGGATTCCCATATCTTTTGCCCTCCTGGCAAAAGTGTCAGTGAGGTCCAGCCGCAGCGGGTAGGAATTTATTTCGAAGGCAGTGCCTGTTTCTTTTGCGGTCTTTAACACTTTTACCATATCAAGCTCATAGGCCTCTCTCTCGCCGATGAGCCTGCCCGAGGGATGTCCGATGATGCTGACGTAAGGGTTCTTCATTGCGGCAACCATACGCCCGGTAAGTTGCCGGGCTGACTGTTTGAATCCTGAATGTATGGATGCGACGACAAGATCGAGCTTTTCCAAAACGTCATCGGGAAAATCAAGTGTGCCGTCACTCCTTATATCGACTTCTGTTGACTGGAGTATCCTGAAGCCTTCAAGCTTACTGTTTAGCGCGTCAATCTCTTTTTTCTGGTCCATAAGCCTTTCGATTGTCAGCCCTCTTGCCACAGCAAGGCCCCTTGAATGATCAGTCAGTGCAAAGTAGGCGTAGCCGCGTTTCCTGGCGGCCTCGACAAGTTCTTCAAACGAATGACTGCCGTCGCTCCACCGCGAATGGACATGGAGGTCGCCTTTAATATCCTCACGGGTGATAAGTCTGGGAAGTGTTCCTGATAAGGCCGCTTCTATCTCCCCCTGGTCTTCCCTGAGTTCGGGCTGGATGTATGGGAGTCCTAATATCGCGTAAACATCCTCTTCTGTTTCGCCTCCCAGCAGTTTGTTGTCTTTTTCACGGAATATGCCGTACTCGTTCAGTTTCAGCCCCTTCTTTATAGCCATCTCTCTTAGCCTGATGTTGTGTTCCTTGCTGCCTGTGAAATATGCGAGTGCAGCGCCATAAGATTCTTTTTCAACGACCCTTAAATCCACCTGAAGGTTTTGATCGGTAATTATGCTGGACTTTGTCGGCCCGTGCATCAATATGTCTTTAACATTGGGAAGATGCACAAAGACGCTCATCACCTCTTTTGGATTGCCGGATGTTGCGAGGATATCAATATCTTTTATCGTGTCTTTCCATCTCCTTAAACTCCCGGCAAGATCGATTTTGGACACAGGGGCGTTTTTCTTAAGATGCCCAAGGATCTCCTTGGCGATGGGAAGCACCTTGCCGAGGGGCTGACGCTCCAGACCCCTTTTCAGCATTTCTATCCCCTTTAAGATATTATCTTCCGTCTTTTCCTTTATGCCGGGCAAGCCTGCCAGTTTATGCTCCACTGCGAATTTTTCGAGTTCATCGATGTTTGTAATTTTTAATTTTTCGTAAAGCAATTTAGATGTCTTCGGCCCAAGGCCGGGAACGGAAAGGAGTGTGGATAGTCCTCCGGGTATTGCATGTTTAATCTCTTCATATGCCTGTATCATCCCTGTCTTTATGTACTCCTCAATCTTGCCTGCAAGGTCCCGGCCGATTCCAGGGATGTTCAGGATCTCATCATGAGAAAGCTCTTCGATACTTTTTGCCAACCCTTCCATATTCAAAGCCGCCCGGCGATACGCCCTTACGCGGAACGGGTTCTCACCTTTCAGCTCGAGAAGGTCTGCTATTTCATTGAATATTTTTGCGACTTCCTTGTTTTTCATCCCATCCTCTCAGGCATGTCTAAATTGTATCACAGCACAATGCGGATGACGTACGCTCTTGTTAAGGGCGGGACCTAAGCCGGGGCATGAAGCCGGGGGAATGGGACGTTTCTTTTATTTTCCGGAGAATGTCATTAGGATCAAGTAGACCGGATATATCCACCCACGCTATCCCTTCCTCTTTTTTGAACCATGTGAATTGCCGTTTGGCGTAGTTGCGGGAGCGTTGCTTGATAAGGTTGATTGCCTCATTAAGGCCCAGTTCGCCATTCAGATGCATTGCTATTTCTTTATAGCCGATAGCCTGCATCGACGAAAAAGATGATAGGTCTCCGTGTCTCCGGCTCTCCGCGTTCCTTATTGATTCGATAACTTCCCTGACCTCCTCCAGAAGTCCCTGCGCCATCATTGCATCAATCCTGGCATCGATCATACTGTAAAGTTCCTTCCTCTCCCTTGTGATCCCAATTTTTATGAATTCATAGGGAAGGGGATTGGTTGAGGTCCGGTGCATCTCCGACAGGGTACCTATCGCTTTTCATGCATACTTCCAGCGCCCTTATGGTCCTCCTCGTATCAGCCGGCATTATTTTTAAAGCAGCCGCCGGATCAAGGGACTTCAACCTCTCGTAAAGAGAGCCCTCTTTTGCCCTCTCTTCATCCAGAAGGGTATTCCTCATCTCCCAGTCAGCCGAAGGTCCATGGAAAAGACCCCGCGTCATGGCCTTGATGTAGAGGCCTGTGCCTCCGGCAACAAGCGGAATTTTTTTCCGGTTGTGGAGCGCGGAAATAACAGACTGAACGTCCTCGATGTACTGCCCTGTGCTGTAGAAATCCCAGGGCTCGACTATATCGATCATGTGGTGCCTGATCAGCCGCTGCTCCTCAACCGAAGGTTTTGCCGTACCTATGTCCATATGCCTGTATATCTGCATGGAGTCGGCGCTTATGATTTCCGTATGCAAGGTTTTTGCAAGCAGGAGGGATACGGCTGTCTTACCGACGCAGGTGGGCCCGAGGAGCAGGATTACTTTTTTCATAGAAAATTAATGACAATCACGGTATAATATCAGGTACTTCAATTCTTAAATACAGTTGCATTCGAGCGCCGCTGCATCATCGCCCGCTTCGTTGCACTCCTTCGCCGTACGAGACGGTACGCCTCAGTCCTGCGCCTCGCCGGCGCTGCGCATCGACGCTCTCGGTGCTACACTGTATTTAAGAACTGAAGTACTTAGTTTATTACACTAAGTTTTGAAAACGCAATCGGAGGTTTTAAATGCTATTCAAGGGCAAGGTGTGGAGGTTTGGGAACGATATAGATACTGATGCGATTATCCCGGCGAGATATCTTAACACATCAGATCCGGCGGAGCTGGCCCGTCATGTCATGGAAGACGCCGACAAGGGATTTTCTGCCAAAGTACAGGCAGGCGACATCATAGTTGCCGGGAAAAACTTCGGCTGCGGCTCTTCAAGGGAGCATGCGCCTATTGCCATAAAGGCTGCCGGTATCCAGGCAGTCATTGCCGCGAGCTTTGCGCGGATATTCTACCGCAACGCATTCAATATCGGACTTCCTATTTTCGAGTCTGAAGAGGCCTCAAAAAGGATTATAGAAGGCGCAACTGTAGAAATAGATGCAGACAGGGGGGTTATAAAAAATCCTGCTGCCGGCGAACAATATACCGCAAATCCTATTCCTCCTTTTATGCAGGAATTAATAGGCGCCGGCGGGTTGATCGAGTGGACAAAGAGACGCATGAAGGGAGAAGCGGCATGAGCAATATCTATAAAGTGGCAGTAATACCAGGGGATGGAACAGGACCGGAGGTAGTGTCTGAGGGCATAAAGGTGCTCAATGCCGCTTCGGCAAAGTTTGGATTCAGGGTCGATTTGACGGAATTCGACTTTGGCGCGGCACGCTATCTGAGGACCGGTGAGACGCTGCCGGACAGTGCCATAGAGGAGTTCAGGAAGTTCAACTCGATCTTTCTCGGGGCCATCGGACATCCTGATGTGAAACCAGGAATCCTTGAAACAGGGATTTTGCTCAAGATACGCTTTGCTCTTGATCAGTACATTAACCTCCGTCCGGTGAAGCTTTACCCCAACGTGGATACACCGCTTAAGGACAAGGGGCCGGAGCACATCGATTTTGTGGTTATTCGTGAAAACTCCGGCGGCATCTATACCGGACATGGCGGGGTGACGCGCGTCGGTACTCAGGATGAAATAGCTACTCAACTGATGGTATATGATCGCCGCACGGTGGACCGGTGCCTGAAGTATGCTTTTGAATTAAAGAAGATGCGGAACGCGAAGGACCCGAAGTACGCTGAAAAACCGATCACGCTTGTCCACAAGAGGAACGTGCTTACTCATTGCGGTGACCTCTGGTACCGCGCTTTTGAAGAGATGGGATCGAAGCAATACCCTGAACTCAAGCGCGACTACAATCATGTCGATGCTGCGAATATGTGGTTCGTGAAAAACCCCGAATGGTTCGACGTGGTTGTCACCGAGAACCTCTTCGGCGACATCATCACCGACCTTGGCGCCATGATACAGGGAGGACTCGGGGTGGCAGCCGGGGGCAACATCAACCCCGAGGGTGTTTCGATGTTCGAGCCTATGGGCGGCAGCGCACCGAAGTACGCCGGTAAGAATGTGATCAACCCTATGGCGGCCATCGGCGCTGCGATGATGATGCTCGATACCCTTGGGGAGGCAAAGGCTGCGCAGTCTGTCGAGACAGCTATGGTTGCTGTAATGAAGAAAATGAAGAGCCAGGCTGCTGGGAAGATGGGATATACAACTGCGGAGGTTGGAGATTTAGTGGCTAAACACATAACATAACGTGAAAGGTGAATGGTGAAACGTTAATAGGGAAGGACTAAAAAAATAAGATTCTGTTTTTCACGTTTCACATTTCACCTTTCACGTTTTTAAAGGAGCATCGAGATGTTAAAGAAAAAAAATAAATATGCGGTAGCGGTTGTAGGCGCGACGGGCGCTGTGGGCAACGAGATGATCGAGGTGCTGCAGGAGAGGAAATTTCCGGTTGAGAAGCTGAGACTGTTTGCTTCGGAAAGATCAGAAGGGAATACCCTCGAATTTAACGGCCAGGATATCGCTGTCGAGACCCTCAACGAAAATTCATTCAAAGGCATCGATATTGCGCTTTTCTCTGCCGGCGCCGAGCGTTCGAAAATATGGGCGCCAATCGCAGCGCGATCAGGATGTATTGTTGTGGACAATTCCAGTGAATGGAGGATGGACCCTGCGGTCCCGCTTGTGGTGCCTGAGGTCAATGCCCATGACCTCGAATGGCATAAAGGCATTATTGCGAACCCAAACTGCTCGACTATACAAATGGTAGTAGCGCTGAAGCCCATTCACGACGCGGCAATAATAAAGAGGGTGGTGGTGACCACCCTTCAGGCGGTTTCAGGTACCGGCAAAAAAGCCATGGATGAACTTCTCCAGCAGACAACTGACCTGCTGAGTTTCAGGGAGGTGCAGTGCAATGTCTATCCGCATCAGATAGCATTCAACGTGCTGCCCCATATCGATAAATTTCTGGAAAACGGCTACACGAAGGAAGAGATGAAAATGGTAAACGAGACCCGTAAGATTATGGGTGACGATTCGATAAAACTGACGGCTACAACGGTCCGGGTGCCTGTTTTCAGGGGGCATTCGGAATCGCTGAACATAGAGACGAAAATAAAAATCACTCCGCAGAAGGTCCGCGAGCTTTTTTCGAAGGCCCCCGGCATTACACTATTTGACGCCCCGGAAAAGAATGTGTACCCGCTTCCTGTTGAAATTGCGGGCAAGGACGACGTATTTGTGGGCAGGATCAGGGAGGACGAGTCTATTGAAAACGGAATCAACATGTGGATTGTGTCAGACAATCTGAGAAAGGGAGCTGCGTTAAACGCCGTGCAAATTGCCGAGGAGCTTGTTCAGAGGGCGCAATAGGCTGTTGTATTATGAAATTATCAAGTGATATTATAAAGATTCCAGATTTTGAGAGCGCTACGTTCTTACATCTAACACCGGAGGTGGGCCATGGGAAATGGTAGAGATTTTTTGTTTACTTCAGAGTCCGTCACAGAGGGACATCCTGATAAAATCGCAGACCAGATATCTGATGCGATACTGGATGCGATAATCGCACAGGACAAGACCGCGCGTGTTGCCTGCGAATGTCTTGTGACTACGGGTATGGCATTTGTTGCCGGAGAAATTACAACAAACTGCTATGTGCATATTCCCGACATCGTGAGGGAAACTATTAAGGATATAGGATATACAAGGGCCAAGTACGGTTTCGATTATGAGACATGTGCCATTATCACCTCCATAGACAAACAATCGACGGATATTGCCATGGGTGTTGATGTCGGGGGCGCCGGTGACCAGGGGCTGATGTTCGGTTTCGCTTGTGACGAAACTCCTGAAATGATGCCCATGACAATCATGCTCGCCCACAAACTGACCAGAAAGCTGGCAGAAGTGAGAAAGAAGGATGTCCTCAGTTATCTGCGCCCGGACGGCAAATCCCAGGTTTCGATCGAATACAGGGACGGACAGCCGTATAAAGTGCGCACTATTGTCATATCGTCGCAGCACAGTCCTGATATTACATTGAAGGAAATGAGGGAAGATATTATTGAGAAAGTAATTAAACCCGTTATCCCTCCGGAACTGCTCGATGAGGAGACTATTGTTTACCACATCAACCCGACTGGCCGTTTTGTTATCGGCGGACCTCAGGGCGATACGGGACTGACCGGCAGGAAGATAATTGTAGATACATACGGCGGTGTCGGAAGCCACGGCGGCGGCTGCTTCTCGGGGAAGGACCCTTCAAAGGTCGACAGGTCTGCCTCATATATGGCCAGGTACATTGCAAAGAATATCGTTGCGTCAGGCATCGCATCCCGGTGCGAGATTCAGCTCGCTTATGCAATAGGCGTGCCCCAGCCGGTTTCGGTATTTGTAGATACTTTCAGCACCGGCAAGATTGGGGACAAAGAAATATCGGATCTGATAGTGAAGAATTTTGACATGACGCCGAAAGGCATAATCGACAAGCTCTCCCTGAGGAGACCTATTTACAAGAAAACCGCGGCATACGGGCATTTTGGCAGGACTGAAAAAGAGTTTACCTGGGAACATACCGATATGGCGGAGACCCTGAAGAAACAGGCAGGGGCATAAGGAGGATACATGGCAAAACACGATGTAAAGGATATCGGGCTCGCTAAAAAGGGAAAGCTGAGGATAGAGTGGGCTGCCCAGGAAATGCCGGTGTTAAAGAGTATTACAGAAAGATTCGGCAAAGAGAAGCCGCTTAAAGGAATAAAGGTGGTAGCTTGTCTCCATGTCACCACAGAGACGGCGAGCCTTATGGAGACGCTCAAGGCAGGGGGGGCGGAAATTGCACTTTGCGCATCCAACCCGCTCAGTACGCAGGATGATGTGGCGGCATCGCTCGTGAAGAATTCAGGCATTTCTGTTTTTGCCATCAAAGGTGAAGATACCAAAACATATTACCGGCATATCAGGGATGCCCTGGCCCTTAAGCCCCAGATAACTATGGACGATGGCGCCGATGTGGTTTCAACGCTTCATAAAGATGCCAAACACCTGCTCAATGGAGTTATCGGAGGCACAGAAGAAACTACAACGGGTGTAATACGGCTGAAGGCAATGGCGGAAAGTGGCGCGCTCCGGTATCCCATAGTTGCAGTCAACGATGCTTTTACAAAACACCTTTTTGACAACCGCTACGGAACTGGTCAGAGCACAATGGATGGGATAATACGGTCGACTAACAGGCTGATTGCAGGCTCGGTCTTTGTAGTGGCCGGATACGGCTGGTGCGGCAGGGGCGTTGCCATGAGGGCAAAAGGTCACGGCGCCAGGGTCATAATCACAGAGGTGGACCCGTTAAAAGCCCTTGAAGCCACAATGGACGGTTTTGAATTAATGCCGGTACTGGAGGCGTCGCGAATCGGTGACATTTTCGTTACCGCAACCGGGGACATCAACGTTATTTCCAGACAATGTTTTTCTGTCATGAAAGATGGCGCTATTGTTTGCAATACAGGCCATTTCAATGTTGAGATCGACATCGAAAGTCTTGCCGCAATGGCCAGGGCCAGAAGGACGATGAGGGATTATGTGGAAGAGTTTACGCTCCGGAACGGCAAAAGGATCTACCTCCTCGGAGAGGGGAGGCTTATCAATCTCGCTGCTGCCGAAGGCCATCCTTCAGCCGTTATGGATATGAGCTTTGCAAACCAGGCATTGTGTTCAGAATTCATGGTTGAGAATGCAAAGAAACTCGAAAACAAGGTCTACGGCGTGCCGGAAAAGATAGACAAGGAAATAGCCCGGCTTAAACTGAAAGCAATGGGTATTTCAATAGACACCCTTACCACGGCGCAGAAGAAGTATCTTCAAAGCTGGGAAATGGGAACTTAGATAAAGCGGGGTGAGGTCGAGACCTCACCCCATCTTTAATCTCTGGTGCGGACTGATGTTATTTTGTCACGTCCTTCTTGCCGTGATGGGCCTTCTTTCCTTTCATCATGTCGCACTTACAGCCCTTTGCCATTCCCATGCCGCCCGACATCATCTCTTTAAGTTTGCTTTTTTGGCCGGGCGTCATCATTGCTTTCATTTCTTCAAATGCCTTTAAGTGAGTGAGAAACATGTCGGTTTTCATCGCCTCTATCTGTTTCAGCTTTGCAGCGGCAGCATTCATATCGACAGGGTCTTTGTGAAGGATATCCTCCAATTCTATTTTAGCAATCAGGAGATCAGACTTCTTTTTTATTAAATCTTTTGCGGTCCCGTCGATTATCCGGCCTGCCGCGCCTCTTTGCTTTTCATTGAGGCCGAGGTCCATCATCATCATCCTCATCACATAGCGCCTGGCCTCCATAATGTCCTCAGGCATCATCATTTCCATATGTCCCATACCCTGCATGCTACCCATCATATGTTCGCCCATCATGTGCTCGCCCATAGTGCCGCAGCCACAGTCCTTTGCCATTTCCATGCCGGCATCCATTCCCTTGCTGCATTGATGGTCCTCAGTCGCCATTTCATCACCCGGCATTGAATCATCCTGCATCATTGCATTTTCTTCCGGCTCTGCCGCCTGGGCATAAGCGTAATTCAGACCGAAAGCCAGGAACACTACTAAGACAGACAAGATAATTGCCGCATGTTTCATTTCTTGGTCCTCCTTATTTGGTAATAGTTGCATCGCAGTTCCATTTTTGGGACTTTATGGATAACCTTCTTGATATAATTTATCTATCACAGATTTATTGCAAGGTCAAGCCGAGGGGGAGTGATGCCTGCGGGGCCGGGAAAAAGTCCAGTCAATGCAACGCATTGACTGCTTTTCGGACTTAATGGGATAATTACAGCAATAAGATTTAAGCAGGTCGATTAATGGCGAAAATAAATCTCAAAGCCCTCTCAAAACAGGAACTGGAATCCTTTATTAAAGAGTCGGGACTGCCTGTATTCAGAGCAAAACAGCTTCTGCACTGGATATACGAAAAGCATGTCTGTTCTATTTCAGACATCACCGAACTCTCGAAAGACCTGAGAGAAAGACTCGGAGGAAAGGCATATATAAGCAATCTTGAGATGCTTGACCGTCGGACCTCCGGGGACGGGACAGAAAAATTCCTCTTCGGCCTCGAGGACGGCGAAAGCATCGAAAGCGTGCTTATTCCTGATAAGACCGGCTGACACTCTGCATTTCCTCTCAGGCTGGGTGCGCCATGGCCTGCAGGTTCTGCGTTACCGGTGCAATGGGGTTTAAACGTAACCTCCAACCCCATGAAATAGCAGATCAGATTATTGCTGTGGGCCGGCTGATTGGGCCGCGAAAGATTACCAATATCGTTTTTATGGGCATGGGAGAGCCGCTGGCGAATTTTGATAATGTTGTTGACGCGCTGCGGAGAATAACAGGCCGGATGAAAATTTCTCCCAACAGGATTACTCTTTCCACATCGGGGATAGCGCCTAAAATCCCTGAACTCGCAGTAGAAGCTCCGAAGGTGAAACTTGCCGTCTCGCTGAATGCCACGACCGATGCGGTAAGAGATTATATCATGCCGGTGAACAGGAGATGGCCGCTCAAAGCGCTGATGGAGGCATGCCGCAATTTTCCGCTTCCCGCCCGAAGCAGGATCACCTTTGAGTATGTTCTTTTAAAAGGTGTTAATGATGCCCCGGATGATGCAAAGCGGCTTGTCCGGCTTCTGAAAGGAATCCCTTCCAAAGTTAACATTATCCCCTTCAATCCGTATCCCGGCTCGGAGTTCAAGCGGCCCGATGAAAAGAGTTTGATGGAATTTCAGAATATTCTGTTGAATGCGCACATGACCGCCATTATTAGAAAAAGCAAGGGGCAGGACATATCGGCAGCATGCGGACAATTAAAGGCGCGTTATTTGTAGTAGTCAGTATTCTTGTTTAATAGTTCGTAAACGCATTTTAAAACTGCAACACTAATACTGCATAAAATTATTTCGACCGATGATCGAAAATAATCATGTCCGAAAGTTCGAGATCCGGGTCAGCGGCTGATTCCGCTGTGGTCTCCTATTTTTTCTTCAGCGTTTCTTCTATCCCCAGGACGTATTTCGTATAATCGAATCCTAACTTCATTAGTTCCAATTCGTCGTTCCTGATTTTTTCGAGCCTCTTATCGTCAATATCAAATGTTTCGAGGAATTTGCTTTCAAAGACGAACCTTCTGAATCTGTCCACGTCATAACACGCCATGTAAAATGCTTTTTGTTTTTTGTCGTCAAGTTCATATCCCGGGAGGTTTCTTCTGAAGAGTATCTCTTTCCATCCCCTGTTCATATCGTCATATATGTCAACGCCCTGGTCATCCCTCCAGTCCCTTACTGACCATTCCTTATCCTCTTTAAAACCGAGACAGTGTTCTTCTTTAACAAAAAAATAGAATTCCTCGGTAACGGCCACGTTGATCTTCTCGTCCATTTTTTTCAGTGATGCCTGCCCCACAGGATAGTACCTGCAGTTTGCAGGCCTGTCTGAATAAATGGAGCACCCTTCCGCGGTGACGAAGGGACAACTCCGGTCCGCGTCCTCATTCATTTTGAGAAATACAAAGGGATGCGAGGTTTTTTCATCGATTTCGATAAATATGTGCTGCTCCAGGAACTCGCCCGACGAAATTCCCAGTCGTTTTTTCAGTCTGACAATATCATATGGCGTGAGCAGAATGTCTATATTGCTGCAGCATTTTGTAAAGCATCCTATCCCTTTATAACATTTGAACTTGAACCGCGAATCAAGCGTGTGCTGTATCGGGTCCACTGATTTCATGCTTAACATAAGTTCCTCCAAAGATATTTTCTCTATTTTAACATGTAGCGGCCTTTAAACGCACTTTTTTCGCGAAACTCTTGACAAAAGACCCTAAATGCGTTAATTTACTTACTCGCTCTTTGAAAACTGCTAAATACATGCGTGATGAACTACAGAATGCTTCAGTAACAAAGCTTCGATTTTGAAATTTCAGGAAAACTTTTGAGAGTTTGATCCTGGCTCAGAACGAACGCTGGCGGCGTGCTTAACACATGCAAGTCGAACGGGGTATAGGGAGTAGCAATACGAAATATACTTAGTGGCGGACGGGTGAGTAACACGTAGGCAACCTACCCTCGAGCGGGGGGCAACCCAGGGAAACTTGGGCTAATACCGCATAAGACCACGGACTGGGATGTCAGTGGGAAAAGGAGCAATCCACTTGGGGATGGGCCTGCGGCCTATCAGGTAGTTGGTGGGGTAAAGGCCTACCAAGCCAAAGACGGGTAGCCGGTCTGAGAGGACGAACGGCCACACTGGAACTGAGACACGGTCCAGACTCCTACGGGAGGCAGCAGTGGGGAATTTTGCACAATGGGCGAAAGCCTGATGCAGCGACGCCGCGTGGAGGACGAAGGCCTTCGGGTCGTAAACTCCTTTTGTAGGGGAAAATGATGATGGTACCCTATGAATAAGCCACGGCTAACTCTGTGCCAGCAGCCGCGGTAAGACAGAGGTGGCAAGCGTTGTTCGGAATTACTGGGCTTAAAGGGCGCGTAGGCGGTGGTATAAGTCTGAGGTGGAATCCTAAAGCTTAACTATAGGACTGCCTTGGAAACTGTATTACTTGAGTCGGACAGGGGAAGGCGGAATTCCTGGTGTAGCGGTGAAATGCGTAGATATCAGGAGGAAGGCCTGTGGTGAAGACGGCCTTCTGGGTCTTGACTGACGCTGAGGCGCGAAAGCGTGGGTAGCAAACAGGATTAGATACCCTGGTAGTCCACGCCCTAAACGGTGGGCACTAGGTGTGGGATCTGTAAGGGTTCCGTGCCGAAGGGAAACCATTAAGTGCCCCGCCTGGGAAGTACGGCCGCAAGGTTGAAACTCAAAGGAATTGACGGGGGCCCGCACAAGCGGTGGAGCATGTGGTTTAATTCGACGCAACGCGAAGAACCTTACCTGGGCTTGACATGCTAGTGGTAAGAACCCGAAAGGGGGATGACTTTGGGGTAACCTAAGGAGCTAGCACAGGTGCTGCATGGCTGTCGTCAGCTCGTGCCGTGAGGTGTTGGGTTAAGTCCCGCAACGAGCGCAACCCCTATCCTGTGTTGCCCCGCGAGGGGATCTCTCAGGAAACTGCCGGCGACAAGCTGGAGGAAGGTGGGGATGACGTCAAGTCATCATGGCCCTTATGTCCAGGGCTACACACGTGCTACAATGGCTACTACAGAGGGAAGCAAGACCGCGAGGTGGAGCCAATCCCTAAAAGTAGTCTCAGTTGGGATCGGAGTCTGCAACTCGACTCCGTGAACGTGGAATCGCTAGTAATCGCGGATCAGCTACGCCGCGGTGAATACGTTCCCGGGCCTTGTACACACCGCCCGTCACACCACGAAAGCCTGTTGTACCCGAAGTTGGTGAGCCAACCCGCAAGGGAGGCAGCCATCGAAGGTATGGCCGGTAATTGGGGTGAAGTCGTAACAAGGTAGCCGTAGGGGAACCTGTGGCTGGATCACCTCCTTTCTAAGGAAAGATAATCGTAGTTCGTCACGCATGATTTAGATAGATAGGGTCTCGTAAAAAGCTATATATGCAAAGCTGCTGTCTATAGAGCTTTTTACGAGACCCTATGTGGGCCTATAGCTCAGTTGGTTAGAGCGCACCCCTGATAAGGGTGAGGTGATTGGTTCGATTCCAATTAGGCCCACCAGCAAAACCAGGTTAAGGCAAAGGTTAAGGTTAAGGCAAAAGGAAGTCAGAGTTTTTGTTTTTTTCTGACCTCAATCTCAAACTTAATCTTAATCTGGTTTTATTCGGGGGTGTAGCTCAGCTGGGAGAGCACCTGCTTTGCAAGCAGGGGGTCATCGGTTCGATCCCGTTCACCTCCACCAAGTTTAAGTTGAAATTTCAAATTGTAAATTTGAAATTATTTGATCTTTGACAATGCAGGGGAAGAGAAGTAAGAGAAGATAGGTCAAGGTAGGAAGGGCATATGGTGGATGCCTTGGCATCAGGCGGCGAAGAAGGACGCAGCGGGCTGCGAAAAGCCACGGGGAGTTGCGAGCGAGCGTAGATCCGTGGGAATCCGAATGGGGCAACCCACTTAGCGAAGAGCTAGGTATCATGCGATGAATACATAGTCGTATGAAGCAAACCTGCCGAAGTGAAACATCTCAGTAGGCAGAGGAAGAGAAATCAAAAGAGATTCCCTTAGTAGCGGCGAGCGAAGGGGGAAGAGCCCAAACCAAGCCTACAACAGAATAGGCAGGTGAAGTAGGGTAAGGTGAGGTAAAGAAGATTTAACTTAGTGTGTTAACTAACTTAGCGATAAGTGTTACTGTTGTAGGTTGGGGTTGTAGGACCGCGTGAGTACCAATTTACACATATAGCTGAAGAGGCATGGAAAGGCCGACCGTAGGGGGTGATAGTCCTGTAGGCGGAATGTGCGTAGATAGGGAAGCGGTATCCTGAGTACCACGAGGCACGTGGAACCTTGTGGGAATCTGGGGAGACCACTCTCCAAGGCTAAATACGAACCTGATGACCGATAGTGGACAAGTACCGTGAGGGAAAGGCGAAAAGAACCCTGGCGAAGGGAGTGAAATAGAACCTGAAACCATATGCCTACAAGCAATCAGAGCCTGAGCAATCGGGTGATGGTATGCCTTTTGATTAATGAGCCGGCGAGTTACTGGCTGTAGCGAGGTTAAGGCCTTAAGGGCCGGAGCCGAAGGGAAACCGAGTCTTAATAGGGCGAAATAGTTATAGTCAGTAGACCCGAAGCCAAGTGATCTACCCATGGTCAGGATGAAGCGGAGGTAAGACTTCGTGGAGGTCCGAACCGGTGTTTGTTGCAAAAAGCTCGGATGAACTGTGGGTAGGAGTGAAAGGCCAATCAAACTTGGTGATAGCTGGTTCTCCCCGAAATGTATTTAGGTACAGCCTCAGAATAGTTGCAGGGGGGTAGGGCACTGAATGGGCTAGGGCCACGCAGGTGGTACCAAACCCAATCAAACCACGAATACTCTGTTAATGTTTTCTGGGAGTGAGACTGCGAGTGCTAAGATCCGTAGTCGAGAGGGAAACAGCCCAGACCATCAGCTAAGGTCCCTAAGATAGTGCTAAGTGGGAAAGGATGTGGTGTTGCAAAGACAGCCAGGATGTTGGCTTAGAAGCAGCCATCATTAAAAGAAAGCGTAACAGCTCACTGGTCGAGTGACACTGCGCCGAAAATTTAACGGGGCTCAAGCACTACACCGAAGCTATGGAACTCTGTAAAGGGTTGGTAGGGGAGCATTCTGTGGACCTGTGAAGGTGTGTTGTGAGGCATGCTGGAGGGGACAGAAGAGATAATGCCGGCATAAGTAGCGCAAAGGCTGATGTGAAGTCAGCCCGCCGTAAATCTAAGGTTTCCTGGGGAAGGGAAATCCGCCCAGGGTTAGTCGGTCCTAAGGTGAGGCTGAGAGGCGTAGCCGATGGACAGCAGGTTAATATTCCTGCACCATTTGATGAGCGTTACTACCGAAGGGGGGACGCAGGAGGATAGTGTGAGCCTGGTGATGGTTCAGGTCCAAGCGTTTAGGCTGGTGAGCAGGCAAATCCGCTCACTATTAAGGCTGAGGCGTGACGGGGAAGCCCGCAAGGGTGAACTTGCATGATTCCACGCTGACGAGAAAAACCTCGTAGGGAGTTCATTGAGTGACCGTACCGCAAACCGACACTGGTAGATGGGTAGAAGATACCAAGGCGAACGAGAGACCCCTCGCTAAGGAACTCGGCAAAATAACCCCGTAACTTCGGGAGAAGGGGACCCTGAGCAATAGGGCGCAGTGAAGAGGCCCAAGCGACTGTTTACCAAAAACACAGGAGCCTGCTAACTCGTAAGAGGATGTATAGGCTCTGACGCCTGCCCGGTGCCGGAAGGTTAATAGGAGGAGTTAGCCGCAAGGCGAAGCCCTGAATTGAAGCCCCGGTAAACGGCGGCCGTAACTATAACGGTCCTAAGGTAGCGAAATTCCTTGTCGGGTAAGTTCCGACCTGCACGAATGGCGTAACGATTTGGGCGCTGTCTCGGCGAGGGACTCGGCGAACTTGAGATACCGGTGAAGACGCCGGTTACCTGCAGCTAGACGGAAAGACCCCGTGCACCTTTACTATAACTTGGCAGTGAGTTTTGGTGACACATGTGTAGGATAGGTGGGAGGCTATGAAGCGGGAACGCTAGTTTTCGTGGAGCCGGCGTTGAAATACCACCCTTGTTTTACCGGGACTCTAACCTGCTCCCATAATCTGGGAGGGGGACACTGTCTGGTGGGTAGTTTGACTGGGGCGGTCGCCTCCTAAAGAGTAACGGAGGCGTCCAAAGGTCTCCTCAGGCTGGACGGAAACCAGCCATTGAGTGCAAAGGCATAAGGAGGCTTGACTGCGAGGCAAACAAGCCGAGCAGGTACGAAAGTAGGGCTTAGTGATCCGGTGGCACTGAGTGGAAGGGCCATCGCTCAACGGATAAAAGGTACGCCGGGGATAACAGGCTTATCGCGTCCAAGAGTTCACATCGACGACGCGGTTTGGCACCTCGATGTCGACTCATCGCATCCTGGGGCTGAAGTAGGTCCCAAGGGTTGGGCTGTTCGCCCATTAAAGCGGTACGTGAGTTGGGTTCAGAACGTCGTGAGACAGTTCGGTCCCTATCTGCTGTAGGCGCAGGAGACTTGAGGGGGGCTGTCCTTAGTACGAGAGGACCGGGATGGACGGACCTCTAATGTTCCAGTTGTCACGCCAGTGGCAATGCTGGGTAGTTATGTCCGGTAGGGATAACCGCTGAAGGCATCTAAGCGGGAAGCCCACCCCAAGATGAAGTCTCCCAGGGAGTAATCCCTCTGAAGGTCCGTGGTAGACCACCACGTTGATAGGCTGGAGGTGTAAGTGGAGTGATCCATTCAGCTGACCAGTACTAATAGACCGTGTGCCTTGACCACTTCCTTTCCTTCCCTTTTCCTGCTTGTCAAAATTTTTATTGCACTTATAGGATTAATCTGTTATTATAAAGTTTCCGGTGGTTATGCTGGAGGGGTCACACCCGTTCCCATTCCGAACACGGAAGTTAAGCCCTCCGAGGCCGATGATACTTTGACCGCGAGGTCATGGGAAAGTAGGATGCTGCCGGATTAAAACAGAAGGGACTCAGGTAACACTGAGTCCCTTCTCTATTGTGGGAACTCCTGCCAATAGCCAACAAAAAAGCCCGGTTTTACCCGGGCTCTTTATTTTCTGCTCTCGCTCAAGCGCGCTATTCCCCGCAGCACACGCGGCGCATTTTTTTCTTTCCAGACGGCGAAACAGCAAGCACAACATCGATCTTGTTTCCGCAATTGCGGCAGTTCTGTCCCTTGCCCTTGTTCTCCGCCCTGGCACTTACATCTGTTTTAGACTTTACCTTCTCGGCCATTACACACCCTCCTTTATTGTTATTGGAAATTTGCGAAAATTAAGCAAATCTTTATAATCTAAAACAAATCAGTGGCTCCTGTCAATTATTGAACGAGCGAGTGCTACAACAGTGACGTCGGCAGCGCCGGCATTTGTCAGCACCCTGGCGCATTCATATACCGTGGCTCCTGTGGTGATAACATCGTCTACGAGAATAAGCCTGAGGCCGTTTACGGCCTTATCCGCAATGAATGCGTTTTTTACATTTTTCAGCCGTTCTTTTCCGCTGACATCGGTCTGCGGCGGCGTTCTCCTGCTTTTTTTCAAAACATCTAGCAACAGCGGGATGCCGGAGTGCAGTGACATGTGTCTGCTTATTAAAGCTGTTTGATTGAATTCCCTCTCCCGCAATTTTGCGGGATGCAAAGGCACGGGAACAATTCCGTCGGCCTCTGGAATGGGAAGTTCCGAAAGCAGTTCAGCAATGGGCCGGGCAAGCCTCTTGATGCCTTTGAATTTAAGGAGGTGCACAACCTTTCTTAAGGCGCCGTCATAAATGCCATAATAAATAATTTTTGAAAATGACGGTGGTCTCTTCAGGCACGATTCGCAATGAGCGGCATGGGCCGATACTATCGGTATTCCGCAGATCAGGCAGGCGGGGCCTGAATAACGCTCTATTCCCTCCCAGCAGGACGCGCAAACGGGATTGTGCCCGTGGCTGTCCGAGTCATTGCCGCATACAGGACAGGTTGACGGGAACAGCAGATTGAGAAAACTATTGACGGGGTTAGGGGTCATGGGTTATGGGTCATAGGCAGGTGTTGAAAAAGTTTTTTCCTATAACCTATGACCCATTACCTATGACCTGTTTTTAGAACTGATCTTTGAGGACTATGATCTCGTCTCTCTTCTGCCCGGTAGAAATAATATGGATTTTAGTGTCCAGAAGCGTCTCAATTCTCTTAATATATTTTCTGGCATTGGCAGGAAGCTGTTTGAATTCCTTAACACCCAGGGTGCTCCCCTGCCAACCCTCCAGTTCTTCATAAACGGGTTTTGCCTCTGCAAGCACCTCTATTTCTTTGGGGAAATTTTTATAACGAGTGCCTTTATATTTATAACCGGTACAGATTTTGATTGTATCAAGCCCATCAAGAATATCAAGTTTGGTCAGGGCGATCCCGGTCAGTCCGTTGATACGAATAGCATGTTTCAGCACAATAGCGTCAAGCCAGCCGCATCTCCTCGGCCTTCCTGTTGTGGCTCCGAATTCACCGCCTTTTTGCCGTATTGATTCGCCGAGTTCCCCCTTGATTTCAGTAGGGAACGGGCCCCCGCCGACCCGCGTGGTATAAGCTTTGGTAATCCCCAAAACTTTTTTGATTTTTGTCGGGCCCACGCCAAGGCCGGTACAGGCGCCTCCTGCGATGGTATTGGATGATGTCACAAAGGGGTAGGTGCCGTGGTCTATGTCGAGCAACGCTCCCTGGGCGCCTTCGAAAAGCACCTTTTTGCCTGTAGCGATTGCCTCATTAATAATCACGTCGGTATCAGCTATATATTTTGAAAGCCGTTTGGCATAATTCATGTATTTATCATATATTTCATCTGCCCTGAGCGGTGCTTTATTGTAAAAACGCTCCAGCAGAAAGTTGACCATAACCAGGTTTGCCGACAATTTTTCCCTGAATATCTCCGGGACCAGCAAATCCAACATCCTTATTCCATGCCGCGCCGCCTTATCGCTGTAGGAAGGGCCTATACCCATGCCGGTAGTCCCGATCTTATTGTCTCCCTTCCTGTTCTCGTGTTCGCACTCCAGGGCTTTATGGTATGGCATAATGACATGTGCGCTTTTTGATATCATCAGGTTATTGTTTACGGAAACACCCTGTTTCTCGAGACTGTCCATTTCAGCGATAAGCGCTTCCGGGTTTATCACAACTCCGTTGCCGATGATGCATTTTTTTCTCTTATGAAGAATGCCTGAAGGGATGAGGTGGAGTACGTATTTTTCGTTTTTTATAACGACCGTATGACCCGCATTATTCCCTCCCTGATATCGCGCTACAATATCGGCCTTTTCAGTCAGAAAATCCACAATTTTTCCTTTTCCTTCATCGCCCCATTGGGTGCCGACAATAACGACTGTAGACATAGTATTACCTCGCTTTGTAAGTGTCCGTGCCGGTGTTTAGTGTCAGTGTCAGTTATCAGTGTCTGTTAAAGGATTCCTTTACTGACACTGACTGCTGACACTGACTACTGACACGGATCACTGACTTATATGTTTATGACCTTGACATCAAGTATATTTGGGAAATGCCGTATCTTTTCCAGCAGTTCGTCGGATACCTGAGAATCGATATTAACGACTGATATAGCCCTGCCGCCTGCGCTCTCCCTGCCGAAGTGCATCCTGGCAATGTTGATATTGTTAGAGCCCATTATCGTACCTATATTGCCTATGACGCCTGGTTTGTCATTGTTGTACATCACCAGCATAGTCCCTTCAGGAACAATTTCAACGGTGAAATCATCTATTTTTACTATGCGGGGGTCTTTTTTGCTGAACAATGTCCCTGACACGAGAAGCTCTCTCTTTGGAGATTTTATTCTCAATGTTATCATGCTGTTATAATCGCCCGCGTCACTGCTCTTTGTTTCATTGACCTCGATTCCCCGTTCTTTGGCAATAAATAAGGCATTGACGAAATTTACTGTCTCCAGCAAGATCGGATCAAGGAGTCCTTTAACAGCCGCAATGGTTACAGGTGAAATATTTAAACACGCTACCTCTCCCCTGTATTCGATTGTAACACCGGAGATTTCACCGCCGAACAACTGAGAAGCAAAACTGCCCAGCTTGTCCGCAAGCATAATATACGGTTGTAAAACCGGGACCTGGTCCGCAGGTATCGAAGGGAAATTAACGGCGTTTCTGATAGTGCCGTGCACAAGGTAGTCCACTATCTGCTCTGCAACTGCCAATGCCACATTCTCCTGGGCCTCTTGAGTCGAGGCGCCAAGATGAGGAGTGCATACCACCTTATCATGGCCGATCAGCGGATTATTCACCGGAGGCTCCTGCTCAAAGACATCCAGCGCAGCGCCGGCTACCTTGCCGCTTTCAAGCGCATCATACAGGTCCTTCTCATTAATGATCCCGCCCCTGGCGCAATTAATAATGTAAACGCCGTCCTTCATCGTTTTAATGGTTTCCGCTCTGATAAGATTCCTTGTTTCGTGGGTGAGCGGCGTATGAACGGTGATAAAATCTGAGCGTTTTATAAGCTCGTCGACCTCTATCTTCTCGATTCCCATCTCATTTGCCTTCTCTTCGCTGAGAAAGGGATCAAAAGAGATTACCTGCATGCCAAGGCTCTGGGCTCTCCGGGCCACCTCTCCACCGATATTGCCGAGACCTATAATTCCAAGTGTCTTGTCATAAAGCTCTGTGCCCATGAACTTCTTTTTTTCCCACGATCCATTTGCCATAGAGGCGGTAGCCTGAGGTATCTTCCTTGCGACTGCGAAAATCATGGCAATGGTATGCTCTGCAGTGGTTATCGTATTGCCGCCGGGGGTATTCATGACAACTATACCGCGCTTTGACGCAGCAGCTTTATCCACATTGTCCAATCCGGACCCTGCACGCCCGATAACCTTGAGATTCTTAGCCGCATCGATAATATCCGCTGTTGCTTTTGTAGCGCTCCTGACTATCAGAGCATGATAATCGCCGATAATCGATTTCAGTTCATCAGGTTTCAGCCCTGTCTTTACATCTACCGTGAGTCCAGCATTTCTCAGAATCTCCACGCCTTTTGATGAAATATTGTCGCTTACAAGAACCTTCATACTGTTCGCCTCCTTTGTAATGCGCTCCTCATCGAGTGAGCGGTATAAGCTGCAGGTCATTGGTAATAGGTCATAGGTTATGGGCAAAGAATAGAGAAAATATTTTATCCTGATTGCTTTACCTATAACCTATGACCCATTACCTATTACCTGTTTTCATTGCATTAACAATTCCTGCGCCTTAGCAACGCCGACGCCAAGCTGAATTCCATACCCGAGTTCCTTTAATACCATTTCAAGGGCGGCAACACCGGTTATAACATCGAAAATGTCGGCATACCCCAGATGGGCGAGCCTGAATATTTTCCCTTTCGCCTTGTCCTGTCCGCCAGCTCCGGTTATTCCGTATTTCTCTCTCATGTTCTTATAGATTGCCTGTCCGTCAATACCCGCAGGGGCCTCTATTGCCGTCACGGAGTTGCTCGGAGATTCTTTAGAATAGAGGGCCAGACCCATTGACTTCACAGCCTCCCTTGTTGCGTGGGCAAGGCGGGCATGTCTTTTAAAGACATTTTCAAGCCCTTCCTTCCGCAGCATCTTTATCGCCTCATTGAGTCCGATAATCAAAGTGACCGCCGAGGTGAAGTTGGTCTGGTTCTTTGCAAGGTTCTCCCGCTCTTTTTTGAAGTTGAAATAAAACCTCGGCATTTTTGAGGACTCATTTCTTTTCCATGCCTTGTCGCTGATGCCGACAAATGCGAGGCCCGGAGGCAGCATGAGACCCTTTTGCGAACCGCCGACTATAATATCAATTCCCCATTCGTCGGTCTTTATATCCTCGGCTACAAGGGCGCTGATCGCATCAACAATAAACAGCGCATTTTCGTATTTTCTTACGACCTTTCCGAGTCCTTCAATGTTGTGGTACACGCCTGTGGATGTCTCAGTCGCCTGTACGAAGACCCCCTTTATTTCAGGGTCTTTTTTCAGAATGGCTTCAACAGCTTCGGGTTTTGCCGAATATCCCCATTCAACGAGTATTTCTTCAACCTTGAGCCCGTATGCTTGTGCTATCTTTGTCCAGCGTTCTCCAAATTTTCCTCCGTTTACCACTACTACTTTATCCCCGGGGTTAAAGAAATTGTTCACTGCACCCACCATGCCGCCGGTACCTGTGGACGTGAGGATAAGCACATCATTCTTTGTCTGGAACATCCATTGCAGCCCTGTCTTTGCAGATTCGAGGACAGGTAAAAAGTCAGGCGCCCTGTGGTGAATAATCGGCATCGCCATTGAAAGCAATACCTCGGGAGGCACAGGTGTAGGCCCGGGGGCCAAAAGGTAACGCTTCAGCATACAATCCTCCGATGATTATAGTTAAGATTGAAAGTCGAGCATGTATAATAATATAAAACGGCCCTCTTTGGAAAGCCCGTAAAGAACGTGAATCGTGAATCGTGAAACGTGAAGGGTCAACATCATTACACAGCATTTTTTCTATTTACTTTCTTTGCATCTGTTTCTTTGTCGACATTCTTTCACTTTTCACCTTTCACTATTCACGTTTCACGTTCTTTATGATTTGCCCTGCTATTTGACTCTGTGTTATCATTTCCCATGGAACCCAGAAAAATCATTGAAGACTCGGAGCACTACCTGATGCATACCTATAACCGGTTCCCTGTCGTGCTCAGAAAAGGGCGGGGAATGAGGGTCTGGGGGGCTGACGGTAAAGAATATCTTGATTTTCTGGGGGGCATTGCAGTCAACGTGCTCGGACATTGCCATCCCAAGGTTGTTGTTGCAATTCAGAAGCAGGCGCAAAGATTAATACATGTGTCAAATTTTTATCATATTGAGCCTCAGATAAAACTCGCCAAACTTCTTGTGACCAACTCTTTTGCGGATAAAGTTTTTTTCTGCAATTCAGGCGCTGAAGCCAATGAAGCGGCAATTAAACTTGCCAGAAAATATGCAAAGGAGCATTTTGAGTATGACCGGTATGAAATTATTACTGCGCTGAAATCTTTTCATGGCAGGACTATCGCTGCACTGACGGCAACCGGTCAGAGTAAATTACAGAAAGGATTTGAACCGCTGGTACCGGGATTCAGGCATGTGCCGTTTAATGACGTACATGCCCTGGAGGCGGCCATAACCGGAAAAACCTGTGCAGTGCTACTGGAGCCTATACAGGGCGAAGGTGGGGTAAACGTTCCTTCTGATGATTATCTTATGAAGGTCCGGGAACTCTGTGACAGGCATGGGCTGCTCCTGATCCTTGATGAAGTTCAGACAGGAATGGGAAGGACCGGCAAGCTCTTTGCCTATGAGCATTATAATATTATTCCCGACATCATGACACTGGCAAAAGGCCTCGGCGGCGGCGTACCTATAGGCGCACTGCTTGCTTCTGATAAAGTTGCCGCGGTATTCAAACCCGGCTCGCATGCATCGACTTTTGGCGGCAATCCCCTGGCGTGTGCTGCGGCTATTGCTACATTGGAGGCAATTCTTGAAGACGGGTTTGTTATGGAACACTGTAACAGGATGGGAGAGTATTTCAGAGGACGTCTGATGCAGCTTAAGGAATCTCTTGATCAGATCGTAGATGTGCGGGGCAAGGGCCTTTTTATCGGTGCAGAGCTTACGAGGGACGGAATGCCTATAGTAAAGGCGTGTCTTGACAGGGGTATTTTGATCAACTGCACAGGCGGCGGCAATGTGCTGCGTTTTACTCCTCCGCTGATAGTCGAGGAGAAAGAGATTGACGTGCTGGTTGAACTGCTTGACGAACTGCTGGGCCGATCAATATGAAACGCGATCTTCTTGCAATCCATGATCTAACAAAAAATGAAATAGCATACCTGCTCGAAAGGGCTTTGGCCCTGAAATCCGGTGCTGACGCGCATAAATGCCCGTTAATAGGCAAAAGCGTCGGATTGTTTTTTGAAAAACCTTCAACGCGTACAAGGGTATCTTTTGAAGTCGGGATTTACCAGTTAGGAGGCCAATCACTATACCTCAACCCCAAAGAAATACAGCTCGGCAGAGGTGAGACCATTGCCGATACTGCGCGCGTTCTTTCACGCTATCTCAGTGCCGTTATTCTCAGGACTTACTCGCATTCGTCCATTGAGGAATTTGCCTTGTATGCAACGGTACCTGTGGTCAATGGTCTTTCGGACCTTCATCACCCATGCCAGGCGCTGGCTGATCTAATGACCATTATAGAAAGGAAGGGCGCCCTGAAAGGCATTCGCATGGCATACATAGGAGACAGCAACAATGTTGCCCACTCGCTTATAGAAGCGTCTGTGCTTGCAGGCATTAATATGGTTATCGCTTGTCCCGAATGCTGCGACCCTGACAGTGGTATCCTGCAAAGCGCGAGGAGCAGTTCCGACGGGTCCATAACCGTTGTTCGGGACCCTATGGAGGCTGTAGTAGATGCCGATATTGTTTATACGGATGTTTGGGTAAGCATGGGGCAGGAAAAAGAGGCGGAAAATAAAAAAGCACAATTTGCCGGTTACCAGATAAACACCGCGTTGCTCAGCCGCGCCAAAAAAGATGCTGTTGTACTCCACTGCCTTCCGGCATATAGAGGCCAGGAGATAACCGATGAGGTTATGGATGGACCCCAGAGCGCGGTGTTTGATCAGGCCGAAAACAGATTGCATACCGAAAAAGCGCTCCTTGAGTTCCTGATCGCATCCTGATCGTTATTAATTAATCGTAGCAGTATTTTTATTTCCAAGTAGTGTAACCGCATTTCAAAAAAGCCGTTCTCTTTTAAAAAACTTAGGTGCTTTTTCACTTGACTTCTTGTTGAATAAATGTATACTGCATTAAGCCTATTGAAAGTTAATTTTTTATTGGCTTTCAAAAATGTTTATGAACGTACCCGGTATCTGATATTTCCGTGGGGGGATGTGATGATAAGCAAAAAGGGGATAGCGCTTCTCTTATTTCTTTTCATTCTGCTTGTCTTTGCGGGCACATCCTTCGCCGAGCAAGTTTCTCAAACGACGGCTTGGCAGGTAGCTCAAAATTTCATGACAAACCACGTTGCTGTTCACGGCCACTGGAAAGGCAATCATTCCCCGGCGCCGGCCGCCATAGAAGTAGTGACCTATAAAGGCGAACCAGTTGCATACCTTGTTACGGTTTCTCCTTCAGGACATCTGCTGGTGGCCTATTACGATGATTTCAGCCCTGTTTTGTTCTATTCTCCCAATTGGGTTCTTGACCCTGCAAAAGCTGATAACCCCAACGCTTTAGAATCATGGATAATTCCTGAGATCTATAACAATATTAAGGTTGTTAGCGAAAAGGTTGCTGTAGTGAAGCGGGATACTGGTCAAAGCGTTTATGTGGATACATCAAAGAAGATTTCGACTGAAACGGGAGCCAGGATTGCCGCTGCCTGGGCCAGGCTGAATGTTCCATCGGAATACTTTAAGGTCGTAAGCAGGACCGTGGCAAGCCCTGAAGGCAATGCCGCTGCATATGCATCATCCGCCGGTCCGCTTCTTCAGACATCGTGGAGCCAGGGTGACCCTAACGATTCGCTCTCACCCTACAACGAGTACACACCTGCTGGTCCTTCCAGCGACCACGGAGGATGTCAGTATACATACACCGGATGTGTGGCCACAGCTACGGCTCAGGTGATGAAGTACTGGAACTGGCCGGACCATGGTGTCGGCAGCCATTCGTATACATCTCAAACAGACAATATAGCATTGAGCGCCAATTTTGCGCATGCCTACAACTGGTCTTCCATGCCCGCTGCTTTATCACCAACAACCACATCCGCGCAGAATGATGCTGTAGCCAGATTGATGTCGGACATCGGGATATCGGTAGAGATGGATTATGGCTGCAGCGAGTCGGGCGCCAGTGTTGGGGCTACTCCACCGAGTCTGTCGACCTATTTCTTTTACAGCAGTTCCGCGAACTTTGCAGACAGATCCAACTATGATGCGACAGATTGGATAAACCTTGTTTTGAACGAAATCAATGCCGCGCCGCCCCGTCCTGTTCTGTTCTCTATTACAGCCACCGACAGCTCAGGCCATGAGGTAGTAATCGACGGATATCAAACAGAATCGAGCGGGACGGATCAAGTGCATCTGAATTATGGATGGGGCGGCGAGAGTGACGGCTATTACGACATAACCAACAACTGGACTACGGGGGGGTACACATGGGTGGGGAATACTCAGCAGTTTGTCATAGGCATTGAGCCTGCTCCGTCGACTTCATGCAGCTATGCATCAAGCCCCACCAGCCAGAACTTCAGTTCGTCCGCAGGCGCCGGAAGCGTGAGCGTTACGCCGTCATCAAGCGCGTGTCCATGGACGGCCACGAGCCAGGCATCGTGGATAACAATAACATCAGGAATCAGCGGCACGGGCAATGGCAGTGTTGTCTACTCTGTCTCTGCCAACCCCACCACAAGCTCAAGGTCGGGATTTATATACGTTCCGGGGTATCCGTGGGATGTAGAGGGAGGGTTGTTAAGCCCGGCGTACTATGTCTACATCTATCAGGCGGGGGCGGCGACTAACACTTATTCCATTTCAGGAACTGTAACAATTTCGGGAGGTACCGGACTACCGGGTGTGACAATGACTTTAAGTGGGACCAGTAGTGCTGCGACAACCACGGAAAGTGACGGCAGCTATAGCTTTACAGGATTATCCAACGGCTCTTACACAATTTCTCCCGGCTTGTCCGGATACACTTTCAGTCCATCAAATTTGAATTTATCAGTAAACGGCGCCAATGTGACAGCCCAGAACATTACGGGCACAGTAAGCGCTTATTCCCTGACGGTCACATTATCCGGAACAGGAACTGGAACAGTAACGAGCACTCCAGGCGGAATCAGTTGCGGCTCTACCTGCTCGGCGTCCTACAGCAGGGGCACAAGCGTAACGTTGACGTCAGCACCTACGTCAGGCTCTACCTTCACAAGCTGGTCTGGTTGTGATAGCACAAGCGGCGCCACCTGCACCGTTGCCATGACATCGTCACGAAGCGTGACGGCAACGTTTACCACTATTCAGGTAGTCAAGGTAGGAAGCTCGGGAACATATTCCACGATTCAAAACGGCTACAACGCTGCCGGAACAGAGGCTGATATTGAGGTGCAGGCAGGGACTACATATGTGGAAAGTGATAACTTCAACAGGAATGTCTCAGTTAGCCTTATAGGTGGATATAATAGCAGCTTTACAACCGACAACTCATATTCAGTAACTACGGGGCCACTAATAATCAGAAATGGGACAGTGACTGTCCGGAACTTAATAATTCAATAATGGATAGCTGAGGGAGGTGAAGTGTAGCCCGTCGGCATTCGTAGAGGGGCTGCAGTATGGCAAACACTGGGAATACGCTTCATTTAAGAATTTTCACTCAGTTGATTGTCCTTGAGCATTATGTTGGCGAGGAATACCATTCGTACCCTTCATTATCATTTATTTGACGTGTACGACATTGCATGATACCCTTGAGTTACAGCTAATGAATACGAAGAAGAAAAAAGTTTTTTTTATCCTCGGCGGCGGTGCTGGTGCGGCCCTTGTTCTTGCAGCAGTTGTTTTCGCCCTCACCTTTGACGTAAATTCCTACAGGCCCCGCATCGAGGCCGTCGCCTCAGGGGCTACCGGCCTGGATGTCAGGATCAATGGGAAGATGGCGCTCTCTTTCTTTCCCTTTGGCGTATCGGCCAGGGACATCCATGTCTCCGGCAAGAGAGGCGATATCCTTGCCCTTGAAAACCTCAAGTTAGGGGTGGAGTTGATGCCCCTGCTGAAGAAGCAGCTCAAAGTCACCAGCTGCGAGCTTGTTAAACCGGCTGTCACCATCGTGAAAGACGCCAAAGGGAAATATAATTTCAAAGGACCGAAAAGAAATCCGCTGAAGGGGGACCTGCAGCAGCCCTCAGCATGAATGAGCTCAAACTGTCCAAAGGGATATTAGTCTATATCGACAAGAAGACGGGGGAAAAGACGGAGGTTAAAGATTTTAATTTGTCTGTTAAGGATCTATCGACAGCAGGGGACTTCTCGTTCACAGGAAGCTTCGACTGCAAGGAGGTGCTGCAAAAAGATTTCGGAATCGAGAATCTCAAGGCCTCTGTGAAGGCGGTCAAGGGGATATACAATTTCGAACCTCTTACCATAGGGGACTCTCGTATACTTTGACAAGAAGGCGGGTAAAAAAACCGAGCTGAAAGAAATTAATCTGGCTATCAAGGATTTTTCGGTACCGGATAGCTCGGGGGAAATTACAAAGAACATGTCATTCACCGGCAACCTGGATTGCAAGGAGGTACGGGAAGGGGGCCTCAGGATCGACAACATCAAGAGTCCAATAAAAGGGGAGAGGGGAGTTATCGACCTCAGGCCTCTCACCATGGATATCTTCGGCGCAAAGGGTAAGGCAGATGTAATCGCAGACATGTCGAAAGTCGATCCTGCGTATAAGATCAATTTGAAGATATCGAGGCTCGACTTTGAAAAACTTGAGGAGTCCTTCGGCACAAAAAAGGTTATCGGCGGGAAGGGTGATCTTTCTGCGTCTATTACGATAAACAAAAAAGGAAGCCGCAGCCTTATGGGCAGCATTCAGGGCGCCTTTTCTATCCGGGGTGACAATCTGATCATTTATACTATGGACCTCGACAAGGTCCTCTCATCTCTTGAAACAAGCCAGAAGTTCAACCTCGTCGACGTCGGCGCTTTCTTAATCGGCGGACCTCTCGGCAGCGTTGCGCTCAAGGGGTACCGTTATGGGGACCTTTATAACCAGACCAGGGGAGGACGGGGTATCATTACAAAGTTTAGCTCCCACTGGGAGATCAAGGCCGGTGTGGCGGATGCTGCGGACTGTGCCCTTGCTACTCACCATAATAGGGTTGCACTTAAAGGCAAGCTCGATCTTGTCAGCGAACGATATGATAAGGTAATAGTGGCGCTTCTCGATGACAAGGGATGCGCAAAATTCAAACAGGTTATCAGCGGTCCCTTCGCCAGTCCCAAGGTCGGCGGGGTGAGCGTAGTCGAGACCATTGCCCGCCCAATCGTCAGTCTTTTCAGCACGGTAAAGCGCTTTCTTCAAGGCGGCAAATGCGAGGTATTTTACAACGGCGCTGTGCAGCAACCTCCAAAATGATTTTTTTCCTGAATTTTATTTCACAATACCGGGTGTTACTCTGAGAAACTATTTCGCTTTGTGCTAAAATAATTTCAATTTATGCTTTAGTCTGAAATGGAGGCATATCAGCGGAGAAGTCCAAAGGGCTGGTATGAAATAATTTATGAAAGTTATAGCATTCAACGGAAGCGCGCGCAAGGACGGAAACACTGCAATTCTTGTCAGGCAGGTATTTAATGAACTGGAGAAGGAAGGGATCGGGACCGAAATGGTGCAGTTTGCAGGCAAGAGGGTACAGGGGTGCATTGCCTGCTACAAATGCTGGAGCAACAAGGACAAACACTGCTCGGTCAAAGATGATATAGTCAACGAATGCATTGATGCGATGGCCGGGGCCGATGGCATTATTTTGGCTTCACCCACTTATTTCGCCGACATAACGAGCGAGCTGAAAGCGCTTGTTGACAGAGCGGGGATGGTAGCAAGGGCCAATGGCGATATGTTCAGACGCAAAGCCGGCGCAGCCGTAATAGCGGCACGCAGGGCTGGAAGCATCCATGCCTTTGATACGCTCAACCATTTCTTTCTGATCAGCCAGATGATAATCCCGGGGTCGAGCTACTGGAATTTAGGTTTCGGCAGGGAGATCGGCGAGGTGGAGAAAGACGCGGAAGGATTGCAGACGATGAAAGTGCTCGGTGAAAACATGGCATGGCTCCTCAAGAAATTAGGTTAGGGCCGGGAGTTCAGAGGTGGAAGCATTGCTTCCACCCCGTTGCCTCACGAAGCAAGCGAGCGTCCAAAAGCTAACGACTTTTCACGAAGCTTGCTGTTCTGTTTTATGTCATCGTTAAACATCGAGGCATTTGGAACAAGCAGCGAATTGCATTCAGCCCCGATAAAACCGGCAACAGTCTTGAAGGTCTGCTCCACAAGGCTGAGACCGGGATTAATGTCCCCGCCGCCTGTGCAGATAAGCCCCCATTTAAGATGACCCAGATTATGCACATATTGTCCCCTGGCAGGATCAAATTTGATCAGCGAGTACATCCTGTCTATCACTAATTTCATCTGTGCACTGGGCCCGAAAAAATATGTCGGGGTCGCAAAGACGAGGACGTCCATACCCGGGATTTTCGCAAGTACCGGTTTTACCTCATCGTCAACCGTGCACTCGTACTTCTCCGATTTTTGGCAACCCATGCAGGCGATACATCCGTTGTTCCTGCTTTTCAAACCGGCTGCGTCTACTACCTCTACCTCGGCCCCCGCCTCTTTCGCGCCTTCTGCAAACCATCCGACAACGGTATTCGTATTGCCGTTCTTTCGCGGACTGCCGGTCAGAACCAGTATCTTTTTACCCATCGAGACCTCCTTGTTACGCAGTAATATTAACTGTTATCTCCAGGTGATGTCCGCTTTCTTCCTGAGAGGCAGCCTGTGATATTTGTATTTCGGATAGCCGAGCATCATTGCCCCGAAACATGCATGTCCTTCAGGCAGCGCAAGCGCCTGCTGAAGAGGCGGCCAGTGCGAGGCAGCCATCATGAAGAACCCGGCCCAGCAACTGCCCAGGCCGAAAGAAGGCGCTGCCAGGTCCAGAAATGTAAGAGCTATGGAACTGTCAGTCTGGGCCAGCGTATAGTCTTTCGGCGCGTGGGCGATGACAAGCCCCGGCGCTCCCCGGCTGATGAGGTCTGTCCCGGCCTCCCACGCTGTAATGAACCTCGGCAAGCGATATCTCTCCGTCATGGGATGGTTCTCTGCAATCAAATGCCGGATAAGGTCGACGACCAATCCGGCCATACTGCGTACTCCATCACGCGAATTGACGGCAAGCCATTTCACCTGCTGGCTGTTCGTGCCTGTAGGCGCATACCTGGCAATGTCTATCAGCTTTTCAAGCTTCTCGCGCTCTATTGCTTTGTCCTGGTATGTGCGGATAGACCTTCTGGAACGCAGAAAATGTTCAACATGCTCAACACTCAGCGCCATGTCATTTCTTACCGGAGGACAGTCTTCAGTTTTCATTTCTTCAAGGGAGAAAGCCCCATGCGGACAGACTGCAACACAATGCCCGCACCTGATGCACTTCTCTTCAGCTCCTTCCACCGGCGAAGGCGGCAATGAAGCGTCCTTTATTTCCAGTATGCGCATCGGACATTCCGCCACGCAGATACCGTCATGCATGCACTTTTCCGCATCAATCTCAAAATAACTCATACAAGCCCTCCGTTGTATCAACTAATAATAAGATTCCATTCCTCAATATTCGCAGACGATGTTGGATAGTTCTTTTGAGAACGTCTCAAAGTTGACCGAATAATCGACCGGGCATTCGATAAGGACAGGTCTTTTCAGCGCAAAGGCTTTGTGTAATAGTTCGGACAGGTTGTCGCCGTCTTTTACCTTCATGCCTGCTGCCCCGTAGCTTTCCGCATACTTCACGAAATCAGGATTGGAATAATCGAGAGCGAAGCTCGGAAATCCCTTGGTCTGCTGCTCCCACTTGATGAAACCGAAGGCATTGTCGTTTAGTATGAGGACCACGATGGGGATGCCATAACGCAAGGCGGTCTCAAGCTCCTGAGAGTTCATCATGAAGCCGCCGTCTCCCACGACCGCCAGCACGTTTCGATCAGGCCTGAGCATTTTGGCTGTAATGCCGGAAGAGAGTCCCGCGCCCATTGTTGCGAGAGCATTGTCCAGCAGGAACGTGTTGGGTTTGTATGTCCGGTAGAGCCGCGAGAACCATAGCTTGTAGATCCCGTTATCCAGGGTCAGGATATCTTCGTGGCCCAGCGCCTTTCTCACGTGCCATACTACCTCCTGCGGCGTCAATGGATACTGCTTACTGAAATTGAGCGATAGTTTCAGATTCAGGAAATCCCGCACATCACTGAACACCTCGTCATTTTTTCTGGGGGTGATCATTTTTTCCAGTTGTCCCAGTGAAGAGGAGATATCGCCGACGATCTCGATATCAGGATTATAGTATTTGTCTGCTACTGCTTCGGCAAAGTCGATATTGATGATCTTCTTGTCGAGGTTTCTGTTCCAGACGTATGGAGGATATTCAACGATATTGTATCCAATCGTAATGATCACATCGGCCCGGTCGATCCCGCAATTCACGTAATCACGCCGGTGGATGCCGGCGGCAAACAGGCTGTATTTGGATTCGTCGCTCAGAACGCCTTTTCCCATTTGTGTATGTATCGCGTAGATACCTGTTTTATTCACGAATTGCGTCAAGTGCCGGCAGACCAGTTTCCTGTTGACCCCGGATGAGAGGATTATCAGGGGATGCTGCGCTTTGTTAATCAGCCCGGATGCCTGGGCAATGGCAACGGCATCCGGCCCCGGACTCCGTGTATCGGCACGCTTCTGCACCTTAGAATCGGTTTGGCTCACTGCTATGTCCTCCGGCAGTTCCACATGCACTGCTCCGGGTCGTTCTGCCTGTGCCAGTCTGAAGGCATTCCGTAAAACTGTGGGGATGGTGTCCGGATCAACGATGGAGACTGAATCTTTGGTAATGGGCCTCATCACTTCCACCACGTTGATAAGCTGGAACCGGGCCTGCCAATTCGCCCTGAGCGCCTTCTGGCCGGAGATCGAAACGAGCGGGGCGCCGATAAGCTGGGCATGGGCCACTCCGGTAACGAGGTTAGTCGCTCCGGGACCCAGTGTGGAGAAGCAGACGCCGGCTTTGCCGGTCAGCCTCCCATAGGTCGCGGCCATGAATGCAGCGGGCTGCTCGTGACGTGTGATGATTACTTTGATGGATGAAGTCCGGAGAGATTCAAGGAAGTCGAGGTTTTCCTCGCCTGGAAGGCCGAAGGCGTATTCTACGCCTTCCTCTTCGAGTTGCTTCACAAATAGATCTGACGCTTTCATCGCTACTCTCTCACGACCACACTTTTGATGTTCACGAACTCCTTAAGCCCGTAGTGAGACAGCTCTCTGCCGAACCCGGATTTTTTAACTCCGCCGAAGGGCAGCCGGGGGTCGGACTTCACCATATCGTTTATGGCTATAGTCCCTGCTTCCAGTCGGGCAGCGAGTTTTTCCGCCCGGTCATGGCTGCTGCTCCATATTGATGCGCCGAGGCCGAACTCTGTGTTGTTGGCCGCCTCCACCGCCTCATCATCATCTTTCACGACTATGACGGTCGCAATGGGCCCGAACACTTCTTCGGTCATTATCTTCATATTCTTCGCCGGATTAAATACTGCACAGGGAGCAAAGAAAAGCCCTTTCTTCAGGGAATGCTCTGCCTGAAGAACTTCAGCGCCTTTTGCCGCGGCATCTCGGAGCTGCTTTTTCAGGGTGTTGAGGATGTCTGTCTTTGCGACCGGGCCTAAATCAGTCGACTCATCCATTGGATCTCCGATCTTCAGTTCCATGAGGCGGGCGAGGAAGTGTTTCCTGAAATCCGCAGCTATTTTCTCATGGACGATGAAGCGTTTTGCCGCTAT
This sequence comes from Nitrospirota bacterium, assembly GCA_963796345.1. Classification (GTDB taxonomy): domain Bacteria; phylum Nitrospirota; class Thermodesulfovibrionia; order Thermodesulfovibrionales; family Dissulfurispiraceae; genus JADFXI01. Next base: position 91,668 of record CAWCLI010000013.1, read on the forward strand.
GCAGCTTTGACCTGCGTTGATCATGCGGGCATTGACTGCCGTGCGTCCCGCCTTTGCAACGTCTGCATCGTCAAGCACAATGAAAGGATCGGAGCCGCCAAGCTCCAGCACGATCTTCTTGATCTTTCCTCCGGCATGGGCTCCGACCTCTTCTCCTGCCTTGTTGCTTCCAGTGAGCGATACCGCATCGACCTTGTCGCCATCTATGAGATTCAGGGCGTCTTTTGCGTCGATGAGCAGAGTCTTGAACACATGGTCAGGGAATCCGGCTTTTTTGAACGAATCTTCGATGGAAAGAGCGCACCCTGGCACATTGGATGCGTGTTTCAGTGCTACGACGTTCCCCGCGCAGATCGCCGGGACGCCAAACCGGAACGCCTGCCAGAAAGGAAAGTTCCACGGCATAATAGCGAGCACTATACCCAGGGGCTCGAATCTTATATAACTCTTGACCGCCTCAGTCTTTATGTGCTCAGTCTCCAGGAACTTCGGAGCATTATCGGCATAATAATCGCAGAGCCATGCGCATTTCTCAATCTCGCCAAGTGATTCCCTGACAGCCTTGCCCATTTCCTTTGTCATCAGTTCCGCATAAGTCCGTTTCTCCGCCCGGAGATGGTCAGCCAACTTCCTGACATGGCCCGAACGCTCAGCGAAAGGAACGGAGCGCCAGGCGGAAAATGCTTTCCGGGAGAGGGCCATTTCCCTATTGATCTCCTGTTGGGTCATGAGACCGAATTCCTGCATCACTTCTCCGGTATAAGGATTGACTGACTGTATCTTCCTTCTAATCCTGCCTGCTGCTGAAGCTGTTTTAATGTTTGCCATTTTATATCTCCTTAACCCAGGTTATAGGTTATGGGTAATAGGTCATAGGAAAGAAAAGATAAGCGACTTTTTTACCCATTGCCCATCACCTATAACCCATCACCTTTCTTCTATCGGCGCATATACACAACCAGTCCTGCCGCAGTAATGGCCTACATAATCGGAGGAGGGCCGGTAAAGAGCGGGCTTTTCCTGTGCCTCTCCGAATTTCTCTTCGATAATGTGCGCTGCCCAGCCTGCAATTCTTGATATTGCGAAGACAGGAGTCATCAGGTCATGCGGGATACCCATTATGTGATAGACGGGAGCGCTGTAGAAATCGACATTAGGCTTGATCGTAAACTTGCCCCGCTTCTCGAATTCCGCTATTGCGCTTTCTTCGATTGCGGCTGACAGTCGGCACCAGTGCTCCTGTCCAAGCTTTTTCCCCAGTCTGAAACACATGTCTTTCAGGAAGTGGGCCCTTGGGTCCATGGTCTTGTAAACTGCATGGCCCATGCCCATGATCCTATGGCCGCTGTCTAACTGTTTCTTTACCCATCCGGCGATGTCCTTTTCGTTCAGGAGTTCCAGCAGCATCTTAATAACTTGTGCATTGGCCCCGCCGTGGAGGCTTCCGGAAAGGGCGCCAACGCCGGCTGCAACCCCTGCGTACATGTGCGCCCTGGTGGATACTACTTCGCGGCATGCAAACGTGGATGCATTGAAAGAATGATCGGCGTGGAGAACAAGTGCCGTATCGAAATCGCGTGCTGTTCCGGCGTCAGGCTGCACGCCCGTAAGCTGCCATAAAAAATTACCGGCATGGGATAGTGTATTGTCCGGCGGCAAAGGCTCGAGGCCTTTACGTATCTGTTCCCAGCCGGCTGCCAAAGCCGGGATTTGCGCTATGAGCCTGATTGCCCTGGCAATATTCGCTTCGCGTGTTTCGGACTCAATGTCCGGGTCATCAATGGCAAGCAGCGGAATGGACGCCTGGAGCAAATCCATGGGCCGGGTATTGACCGGCAGTTGTCTGAAACTGTTGAAGATGAAAGCCGGAACACTCCTTGAATCAGCCAGCCTGCGCTTGAAATCCTCCAATTGCAGGTTGGTAGGAAGCGCATCATAGAGAAGCAGATAAGCTGTCTCCTCGAACGTAGAGCGCAGAGCAAGCTCCTCGATCCGGTAACCCCGGTATATCAGTATTCCGTTTTTACCATCAACGTCGCTGATTTTCGTATCAGCTACAGTTACACCACGCAGACCGATATTCTTTATATTTGCAGCATCCGCTAACCCATTACCCATAACCTGTCACCTGTGACTCATTTCATTTTTTACAAAATTCAACGTACCTCCGGCCAGCAGATGTTTTCTTTGCCGGCTGGACACTTCAAGTGCTGTGATGACTGTATATCCATCCACCTCAACCGGGACCTCCATGTCACCTCTCTCAATCCGGCTGCGGACATCCCTGAACACTACTTTTGAGCCTTCGCTTAATCTTTCGTAGTCTTCAGGCTTTTTAAAAGTAAGAGGAAGGATGCCGAAATTGCAGAGGTTGGACTTGTGGATGCGTGCAAAGCTTTTAACTATCTTCGCGCGAACGCCGAGATAACGAGGAGCCAGCGCAGCATGCTCCCTGCTTGACCCCTGGCCGTAATTCTCGCCGCCGACCACAATTACGGCGCTTTTCGATCTGCATGCTGCGGCAAAATCGGGTGCGATCTGCTCGAAAACATGCTCGCTGATCGCACGGATATTTGAACGAAGAGGGAGCACCTTATTGCCTGCCGGCATGATTGTGTCAGTCGAGATATTATCTCCCACTCTCAGGACTACCTCTGCCTCTATTGTTTCTGGAAGGGCCGCAATATCCGGCAAAGGCTTGAATGTTCGGTCCTCTTACCACGATGGTATTTATAAGTTCTTCTGACGGGAATACAATTGACTTCTCATCAACAGTGTATTTTTCCGGGTCTTCGATCCGGGGATACGCCATCTCTTTTGCCAGGTCCCTAGGGTCAGTGATGACACCTTTCAAACCCGCTGCTGTTGCCGTTTCAGGAGAGCAGAGATAGACTTTGTCGTCTTTGGTCCCTGACCTGCCCGGGAAATTCCGCGGGAAGGTCCTGAAGGCTTACCTCTCCGGTCCCCGGCGCCTGTCCCATGCCGATGCATCCCTGGCATCCAGGCTCATGCAAACGCACACCTGACAAGAGGAACGCCATAAGTCCGCCTGCCTGCGCAACGTTCTCGATCACCTGACGGCTTCCGGGATTCACATGGAAATTAGTTTCCGGATGAACTCGTCTGCCTTCGAGCATCCTTGCCGCCACCATGAGGTCCCGGAAAGAAGAGTTCACACTGCTTCCTACTATAACCTGATCCACCTTCGTGCCTGCCGCTTCGCGAACGGTAACTACATTTCCGGGAGACGACGGCTTTGCAATGAGCGGTTCGAGCCTTGAGAGGTTTATCTCTGCATGTTCATCGTACCCGGCGCCGTCATCGGCAGCAAGGGGCGCCCAGGCATCCCCCCGTCCCTGGGCGATCAAATACTCCCGCGTCCTCTCATCGGACGGGAATACGGACGTTGTGGCGCCTGTCTCGGTGCCCATATTCCCGATGGTTTCGCGGTCTGTGGCGGAAAGAGATTTGACTCCCGGGCCGTAATACTCAATGATCTTGCCTACGCATCCCTTGACGTTATACAGCCGGAGCATCTCGAGTATCACGTCCTTGGCGCTCACCCAGTCCGGAAGCTTACCGGTGAGGTTGACCCCAAGCACTTTGGGGCAGGGGAGATAATAAGGGTAGCCGGCCATGGCCAGTGTGACATCCAGACCACCGGCGCCAATACCGAGCATGGAGACGCCTGCGGCCCCCGGGGTATGACTGTCAGAGCCGAGAAGCGTTTTACCGGGAACGCCAAAGCGCTCCATGTGTACCTGGTGAGAAACGCCGTTGCCCGGCTTACTGAAATGGATACCGTATCTGGCAGCCGCGGTCTGTAGGAATTTGTGATCGTCCGCGTTCTTGTTATCTGTCTGCAGGAGATTATGGTCCACGTACTGGGCTGCCAGCTCAACCTTCACCCGGTCAAGTCCCAATGCCTCGAACTCTAATATGGCGAGTGTCCCTGTTGCGTCCTGCAAAAGGGTGTGGTCAATTTTAATGGCGATCTCTTTGCCGGGTATTAACTGACCCTCCACCAGGTGGGCTTCCAGTATCTTATGAGTCAAGTTCTTTTTCATGAGGTCAATTCAATAATACTTCAGATTCCCGAAGGATTCAAGATAGCGGCATCAATATCTTTTGAGGGATTCGAGTAATTCACAATAGAGCAATGGGAGCCGACTTGCGGGCAGAGTAAAAAAGAGATTCCCCCAAAGAAAGGCTTATAAAAGCATGGAATAGGGCGAAATGAGGCAACAGGTCTAAAATTCACCCCAGGACAATAACGGTTCTGATATTGATAGTGGGACTTAAGATAGTAGGCGTCATTCCCGCAGTCTGTTGAGCGGGAATCCAGGTAATAACAGAGCAAAACAAATGGGCGTTATGCATCTTTCTTGCAAGTGATTCTTCGACCAAAAAGAACACACAAGAAAGGAGCAACGCCCATGGCAAAGATTATACAGCAAAAGATATTTTCTTGGAAAGACGTAGAGGCGAGCGGGGAGTTGGAGAGGCTAACAATGGTAATGGAAGCACTGCCCGATGATGACTTGATGCAAGAGTTGGAATTGCAGCGAAAAGGTCGCCGTGATGATTATCCGATACGTCCTGTGTGGAACAGCATACTTGCAGCAATAGTGTATCAGCATGCATCGATAGAGTCACTGAGGAGGGAACTGTTAAGGAACGGGGAATTGCGTGAGGCATGTGGCTTTGATCCTGCTCAGGGAGAAAAGGCGGTGCCCTCAAAAGATGCCTACTCATCGATGTTAAAGAAACTGATAAACAAGCAGAGTTTGATCGACAAAATGTTTGATGAACTCATAGATGAATTGGGGAAGTGTCTTCCTGATTTGGGAAGGCATGTTGCAATTGACAGCAAAAAGATAGAGAGTCATGCTCGGGGCAAAAAAGATTCTCAGGAAAGTTCAGACCCTGATGCCGACTGGGGCCGGAAAAGCTACAAAGGCAAAAGAGCTGATGGAAGCCTTTGGGAGAAGATCACTTCATGGTTTGGTTACAAGCTGCATCTTGTGGTGGATTCGACATACGAGCTGCCTGTGGGGTACAAAGTTACCAAAGCTTCCAGAGCCGATGTCGAAGAGTTGAAACCTATGATAGAGGATGCGAAGAAGCATTTTGAGACAATAGAGACGCTGACTGCTGATAAGGCATATGACAGCGGCCCTCACAATGAAATGCTCTATGATGAGCATGGCATAAAGCCTGTAATAGACATACGCAATAGTTGGAAGGATACAGATGAGACAAGGCTGCTGTTTGCTAATATTGTTTATGATTACAGGGGGACAGTGTATTGTCATTGTCCCAAGAGCAATGAACGATACGAGATGGCATTTTGCGGATTTGAGAAGGATAGGAGCACATTGAAATACAAATGTCCGTCAGCAGCATACGGCATGAAATGCAGAGGGTATTCTCAGTGTTCCGAAGGGACACAGGGTAAAATCGTGAGAATCCCACTTGAAACAGATCGGAGGATATTTGTGCCGATAGCCAGAAGCAGTTATAAATGGAAGAGGATGTATAATGGCAGGACTGCTGTTGAGAGAGTGAACAGCCGGATAGATTTATCCTTTGGATTTGAGCATCACTTCATCAGAGGGAAAGCGAAGATGACACTCAGAGTTGGGCTTGCGCTGATAGTGATGCTGTCGATGGCATTGGCACGGATAAGGCGGAATCAGGCAGACAACATGAGGTCTCTGATAAAACAAGCGGCTTAAACTGGAGCGAGCTATAAAAAAAATTTGTCATTGCACACGTCATACCCGCCACCGATAACAACATTCGAGGGCAGGCTCCGGTGGGTATCCACTTTGAAAAGAATGGATTCCCGCTTAAACACTGCGGGAATGACGGCAAAATAGGTATGGGCGAGAGAAATGGCCTGCTCATACAAGGCCGAGGGGATGTAATCTCAGCTACAACTCTGGGTATTATCGTCGGCAGGATCTCAAAGAGCTATTTCTCGAATGCCTCATCTTTTGTCCTTTGATAGACATGGTCGTCCGTTAACTGGTAAAATGGAATTTGGTAATGTTATGTGCATAGCGATACCTTCAAGAATTGTTGACGTAAACGGCTTTATTGCCACTGTAGATGTATCCGGCGCGCGGAGGGAGATAAGTCTCCTGCTCTTGCCGGAAGCGGCGGAAAAGGGAGATTATGTCCTTGTCCATGCCGGGTTCGCCATTCACAAGGTGGACGAAGGCGCCGCTGCCGAAACCTTAAATCTGCTCAGCGAGATTGTCGCATCCCTCGAAGCCGAAGAAGAGACCTCGGAATAGGGCCTCGCGAAATTTTGCCTTATTAAGATGTAAGTCCTTGAATTTCTGGGCTACCTTGGTATTTTGAGTTTGATGAAAAGCCCAGGACTGCTTTCTTCGGCTTGCCTTTTTACAGCATCCTTGATTCTTTCCCAGAAAGTGATAGAATGACCTTGACACGATGTTACAATTTGTTATATTCTCAGGCGTAAAAATCGTACAAATGAATCTGTGAGCATTCGGATTTCCGGGCTTTTTTTTATGAAAACCCATTAATAAGGGAGGAAGAATTATGGCAGAGAACGATGATGGAATCAGCAAACAGTTTCTCGATGCGGTTGAGTTTCGCGGGGTCAGCAGAAGGGATTTCCTGAAGTATTGCGGCGCCACAGCAGCTCTCCTCGGATTGTCGGAGTTGTATGTCCCCAAGATAGCTGCTGCAATAGAAAAAGCCTCAAAAAGGCCTCCTGTTGTATGGTTGAATTTTGCTTCTGACTCCGGATGCACGGAAGCGCTTATCAAAGCTACATATCCAAATGCAGCCGATCTGGTCCTTGATGTGCTCAGTATTGATTACAATGAAACAATAATGGCTGCTGCTGGCAAGCAGGTAGAAGAAATACTTGCCAACTCCCGGAAGGAAGGCGGATATATTCTTGTCGTGGAAGGCGGTATCCCTACCAAGAAAGGGCACGGCACTATTGCAGGCAAAGAGATGCTGGATGTTCTAAAAGAAAATGCAGTCCCGGCAGTGGCTATACTTGCAGTTGGAAGCTGTGCAACATGCGGAGGAGTGCCTGCTGCAGCTCCAAACCCCTCACAGATAATAGGCGTAACAGAGGCGCTCAAGAAAGTGGGAGTCGACAAACCTGTTGTCAATCTCGACCTCTGTCCGGTGAACGTGGAATTCCTCACCGCCGTCATAGTTAATTACCTGCTTCTCGGCAAACTGCCTGAACTCGACAGTGTCGGAAGACCGAAAATGTTCTATGGGCAGCCCATTCATGACAATTGCGAGCGCAGGGCCCATTTCGATGCAGGCAGATTTGTAGAGCAGTTCGGCTCGAAGGAAGAAGCCCTTGGATATTGTCTTTATAAGATGGGATGCAAGGGACCAATGACTTACTCGGCATGTCCAAAGGTAAAATATAACAGCAGAGTCAGCTGGTGCATTGGCGCAGGAGGTCCATGCATAGGCTGCGCAGAACCGGGATGGCCTGACAAATTCGCCGGATTCTACAACAGGCTGCCGGATGTCAAAATGGCCGGGCTCGAATCTACAGCAGATAAAATCGGCGCGGCTGCGGCAGTTGTGACCGTTGCAGGCATCGCAGTTCATGCAATGGGGTCTGCTGCATCAGGAAGAATGAAGGGTAAAGATGAGGGAGGTAAAAAATAATGGCAAGACTAACAATTGATCCTATGACGAGGATAGAAGGGCATCTCAAACTGGATGTCGAAATTGAAGGCGGCAAGGTCAAGGATGCCTGGACTTCAGGCACACTTTTCAGAGGATTTGAAATAATTTTGCAGGGAAGGGACCCGCGGGATGCATGGCACCTAACGCAGAGAATCTGCGGCGTATGTCCCACATCTCATGGCCACGCGTCTTCCATGAGTATGGATGACGCCTTTAAGGTGAAACCGCCGGCTAATGGAAGACTGATAAGAAATATAATTGAGGGCGCCCAATTCGTCCATTCCCATATACTGTGGTTCTATCACCTGACAGCGCTTGATTATGTTGACGTTGTATCTGCTCTTAAGGCCCAGCCGAAAGAGGCCTCTCTGAAAAAGGTCCAGGAAAAACTCAAGTCTTTTGTCGAATCAAAGCAGCTCGGACCTTTTGCAAATGCATACTGGGGCCATCCTGCATACAAACTGCCGCCTGATGTAAATCTCCTGGCTGTCGCACACTATCTCGAGGCCCTTGAGATGCAGGCGAAGGCCGCTCAGGTCAGCGCGCTTTTTGGCGGAAGGATGCCTATGACGATGACCAGCCCTCCGGGAGGAGTAACTCACGTCCCGACTGTAGAGGACATGAAAGATTATCTTTTCAGGGTAAAAGAGCTTCAGAACTGGATAGATAATGTGTATATTCAGGATGTCCTTGCCGTGGCTCCTTTTTACCTGGATTATGCAGGGGTTGCCAAAGGGCATGCGAATTTCCTTTCATGGGGAGTTTTTGAGGATGCGTCTTTTGACCCGAAGAAGAGGCTTCTGCCCAGAGGGGCGATTTTTGCGGAAGACTTTCCTAAGGTGCACGAACCAAAACCTGAGGATGTAACGGAGCATGTTTCTCACAGCTGGTACAAGGATTCAAAACCGCTTAATCCTGCTGTCGGAGTGACAGATCCCGAATATACGGGTTATGACGAAACTAAGAAATATACATGGGCCAAAGCGCCGAGACTGAAAAACAAGCCTATGGAAGTCGGCGCGCTCGCAAGAATGCTCGTTGCGTATGCATCAGGCCAGCCGACGGCCCAAAAACTTATTAATTTCGCATTGGGCGCTATCGGCCACGCCGGCCAGCCCCAGGTGCTTTTGGGAGTGATCGGAAGGATTGCCGCAAGAGCGCTTGAGTGCAAAATGGTTGCTGATTCCATGTACCAGTGGGGTCTTGATGTTGTCGAGAACATCAAAAAAGGGGATGCAGCTGTATATACCTCATACGATATTCCCGACAGCGCAAAAGGTATCGGCTTATGGGAAGCTCCCAGAGGCGCATTGGGCCACTGGCTGGATGTTGAAGGGAAAAAGATCAAAAACTACCAGTGCGTTGTGCCTACAACATGGAATGTATGTCCGAGAGATGACAATGGTGTAAGAGGCCCGATCGAGGAAGCTCTTGTTGGCACGCCCGTGGCAAATGCTGAAAAACCTCTTGAGATATTGCGGGTTGTCCACTCATTCGATCCCTGTCTTGCATGCACTGTACACGTGATCCATCCTGAATCCAATCGCATAATGGAATTCAAGGTATCATAGGGGGAATGCCATGGGAAACGAAATGAAATATGAATGGAACCTGGCATTCAGGATCGATCACTGGGTCAGGTTCATAGCAATTGCGATACTTATATTCACCGGCTTTTACATCCATAGGCCGTTCATGGCGGGGGGGCCGGGAAGTTTTGTAATGTTATGGATGAGGTTCTTCCATTTTGTTGCAGCGTATGCTTTTATGCTGGGACTTGTAGTAAGAGTCTATTTGGCGTTCAACTCAAGATTCTCCAGCGACTGGAAGGATTTCGGGATAATCAGAAACCTCGCCGGTGTTCCTGACATGCTCGGATATTACCTCTTCATGAAGGGCTCACACAAGGAACACGGGAGATACAATCCTCTTCAGGCGCTGGCGTATCTCGGTATGGCCCTGGTGATGATTTTTACCGCGTTGACAGGGGCTGCCCTTTATAAAGGCTACATATTCGGATTTATTAACTCTGCCGAGAGCTTCAGGTGGGTCAGCAACATGCTTGGAGGAGAGTCGTATGTAAGGATATGGCACTTCCTTTCGATGTGGATATTCATAATATTCCTTTGTGTTCATGTCTATCTGAGCCTGCTGATCACTGCCACTAACAAAGACGGGTCCTTCATGTCGATCTTTACGGGTTATAAACTCAAGAAAAAATCTGCATGACGGTTGAAAGCGAAATAGGGGGAGGCATGCCTCCCCCTAAAATTTTGGTTCTCGGCGTGGGCAATCTCCTGCTTAAAGATGATGGGGTCGGTGTGCATCTGATTAATGCGCTTCGTGACACTCCTTTCCCTGATAATGTTCAACTGATAGATGCCGGCACTGTGAGCCACCAGCTGATTTCACTGTTCCATGAAACGGATTATCTCATTCTTATTGACGCAGTAGATGCCAACGATGTGCCGGGTTCAATATACAGGTTTTCCCCTGATGATATTAATTTCCAGCCGGAGCGTAAGCTGTCGCTTCATCAGATGAATCTAATTGATATACTTCAAATGGCTGAGATGACCGGCGCCAAACCGGAAGCCGTTATAATAGGAGTACAGCCAAAGGACGCCTCGTCATGGTCTCTTGAATTAAGCGATGAAGTAAAAGCCGTTGTCCCGAAGGTCAAGGACCTGGTAATTAAAGAAATAGAAAAAATTTGCAGGTTGCAGTAAAGTTCTCCACTAACTGTCATCGTTGATCTTCCCGGGGGCCCACAACATCCAGCCATGCAAGGATTGCAGACGGTCTTCTCCCAGGCGCATCCCGGCAGTCATATATTTCCCTACAGGCTCAATACGTTCGGGGCGATACAACACACCTGGCTACAATGACCTGTTAATCAATGCTCAGTGAACATATCCAGTCCCCGGCCTAACTAAATAAGGTGAGAGGTACGGCCACGAATAAGCGTCTCAGCGATTAGTTCTCCAAAAAAGAATCCTCACAGAAATACGCATGGCGGAGTAGAATGCTATTCCTGTAGGGTACTACTGAAAATGTCGCTACAATAATACTTGACAAAGACAACCTAACCATGTTATTTCTAAATAACTGTGTTAGTGTAACCTAATGGGAATCAGAGAAAAAAGAGCCAAATACAAGGAGGAGTTTCGTCGGGAAATTCTCGATGCAGCTCGAGCACTCTTTTTGAGTGAAGGGTACGAAAAGTTCTCCATGCGCAGGCTCGCCGAAAAGATAGAATACTCGCCGCCTACTATTTATCTTTATTTTAAGGACAAGGATGACTTGCTTTTCGCTATCTGTGAAGAGGTTGCAGAACATTTTATAACTCATCTTAATTATATTAGATCCCATTCCAATGATTGTCTCGATACACTTCGTCAGGCCCTGCTCCATCGCATAGACTTTGGACTCAACAATCCCGATCAATACAGGGTATTTTTTCTTGCAAAGCCAGATGGTTACGGTTCGCAGGAGCAATTTATGAAAAAGGAATCGATGGCACGGGATTCCTATTTCGTATTAAGAGAAATAGTACAGGAGTGTATTAAAACAGGACAATTTCGGAATTTGGATGCAGAGGTAATAACACAGGTTCTGGCCGTCGCAACCCACGGATTAATAGCCGTGAACATCTTTAACAAAAATTTCCCCTGGGCTGATCGAAACATACTTGCTAATGTGTTGGTTGACGGATTGCTCAGGGGATTTCAGAGATAAGTTTATGCATGCGAATTTAATGCAGCATACAAAAGTCAAAGAGAAAATGCTGCGTATTATTTAGGATTTGGAGGAATAGAACATGTTATTCGGAGCAATTGGTAGACGAACCACCGGCACATGCAAAATGATTACCCTTGTGGTAACTTTTATTGGATGCCTGATTTTGACTGGCTGTGGAAAGCAAACCGCCGCAGCTGCGAAGGCGCCTGTCATTCCAGAGGTAGGGATAGTAATAGTACAACCACAACATGTTGTGCTTACCTCTGAACTCGCTGGACGTACCTCTGCCCACCTCATTGCCGAAGTGCGACCGCAAGTGAGCGGCATCATTCAGAAACGTCTGTTTACGGAAGGCTCAGACGTCAAGGCCGGCGAGGTGCTTTACCAGATTGATCCGGCCACCTACCAGGCAGCCTATGACAGCGCAAAGGCTTCACTTGCGAGGGCTGAAGCCAATGTCGTTCCCGCAAAGCTGAAGGCCGAACGATATAAGGAACTTGTAAAAATCAATGCGGTCAGTAAGCAGGATTATGATGATATAAGTGCAGCACTAAAGCTGGCAGAGGCAGACATAGATGCCGCCAAAGCAGCAGTTGAGACCGCCCGAATTAATCTGGCCTATACCAAGGTAACTGCACCCATCTCCGGACGGATAGGTCGTTCGACCGTGACCGACGGGGCGCTGGTGACCGCAGGCCAGCCGGCGGCGCTTTCCACCATCCAACAGCTCAGTTCCATGTATGTGGATGTCACCCAGTCCAGCGCAGATTTACTGCGCCTGAAGCAGAACTTGGCCAGTGGCCTGCTCAAGAGCAACGGTGCGGCCCAGGCAAAAGTGAAACTACTTCTTGAAGACGGCAGCGTCTATCCGTTGTCTGGTATTCTGAAGTTTTCGGAAGTCACCGTAGACCAGAGCACCGGCTCCATAACGCTGAGAGCCGTATTCCCAAACCCGAAAAATGTTCTTCTTCCGGGTATGTTTGTCCGCGCTATTGTCGAGGAAGGATTAAACGAACATGCGATTCTCGTTCCTCAGAGAGGGGTAACGCGGAATCCTGCCGGTGAAGCCACAGTCATGGTAGTTGGGAATGAAGAAAAGGTGGAGCAGAAAATCATCAAG
>CAWCLI010000014.1:0-60297 GCA_963796345.1 Nitrospirota bacterium
GGCAATAACCGGTGCAGCCTTTGTCTTGGGATTGCTCTCAATTCTTGTGGCGCCAAGAGTTTTTTTCAACTATAATCCCCTTGATCTGTACCAGCAATCTTCGGAATCCGTAAGTGCAATCCGCGATCTTTGTAATGACGTCAATACCCAGCCATGGACCGCCTCGGTGCTTGTCAGGGGAGAAGCGGCATCAAAGACTCTGGCGGAAAAACTGCGAAAGCTCAAAGAAGTGAAGATGGTAATAACCATCTCGGACTTTATCCCGGAGCACCAGGCCGCCAAACTGGACATTATTTCCGGCACTTCTCTTTTCATGCCGACAAACCTGACAGGAGCAAAAATAAAGCATCTGAAGTATAATTTGAATATGAAAGCCCTTGACAGTCTTGAAAAAACGCTCAAAAAATCGCCACTTGCATCAGGGGCATCAGGCCGCCGGCTCTATGGTTCCATACAGCATTTCAAACACCTCCTTACAAACCGTGTGGAGGGTGGCAAGGCGTTCAGCGCCCTGGAAACAAGCGTGCTTTCGGGCCTTCCGCAGCTATTCAATATGCTCGGGCAATCCATGAATGCAACGACCGTTCGAGAATCCGATCTGCCGGGCCAACTGGTGAAACAATATGTAGCAGCCGACGGACGCTACCGTGTTCAGATATTTCCGACTGAAAATGTCATGCAGCCGGAAGCTCTGAAACGCTTTGTGCTGGCTGTGAATTCAGTAACGCCCGACGCTACCGATTCTCCGATCACTATATATGAGTCCGGGAGGGCCGTTATTTCATCATTCCAGCAGGCTACAATCTCGGCACTTGTCGTTATCATTATATTTCTCCTTTTCGAATTAAGGAACATTTTTGTGACAGGACTTATCCTTACCCCTCTGGCGCTGTCAATGCTGATGACGGCTGCGGCATCTGTTCTGCTGCATATACCTTTGAACTTTGCCAATGTTATTGTTGTACCCGTCTTATTGGGCATCGGCGTACACAGCGGGATAATCTTCATGCTCCGTTCTCAAACAGAGCCGCCGCTCCATGGTAATATGCTTAAAACAAGCACTGCGCGCGCTATCCTGTTCAGTTCATTAACATTGTTGATCAGTACATGTAGCCTTTCCTTTTCACCCCACCGGGGAATATCGAGTATGGGTATACTGCTTACCATCTGCCTTTGTTTTGTCCTGGCCGGAACGCTCATCTTGCTGCCCGCTCTGCTTCAACTCACAAAACAACGGCAGGTTTCCGGAAAGGAAATGGACGGGGATGCCCACAAAACTTGAAAAAAAGCTGCGGATTGCTATAAATTATAAATCTATAAATTATTGTATATGTTGCAGGATTTTTTGTATTTTTTGGGGAAACCCGTTTGGAGAATTCTTTTTTTCTAATGACAAAAATGAGGTGCTTTTAACCTGATGACACCCGATCTGACTTCCCAGGGCAAATGCTATCTGGTTGTTGTTGCAGACGATATGGGCAAATCGGCATCAGTTAACAAGGCCATTGCCGAAGCGCATGATCAGGGTTTTTTGACTGCAGCGAGCGTTATGGCAGGGGGAGACGCATTTGATGACGCGGCCCGGATTATTGGGGAGCGCAGCCGGCTCTCTGCGGGTCTGCACGTAACGCTTTGCGATGGGAAAGCTGTATTGCCTCACGCGTGTATCCCTGATATAACCGATAATGAGGGCAACTTCGTAAAAGATCCGTTTACTGCCGGGCTGCGCTATACGAGACCCGGCTTTCTCGCCCAGGCAGAGGCCGAAGTTGCCGCGCAATTCGAACGCCTGGAAAGGGCCGGCATTCACCCGAGCCATGTAGATTGCCATCACCATCTTCACATGCACCCTCGTATCTTTGAAGTGATCTGCCGGCAGGCTTTGCGCAGGAATATCTTATGGATCAGGCTCCCTGGAGAATCCCTGTCAACAGTTATGGCATTTCGTTCTCCATCGCGCGGCATCATGCCCTTTATCGAATGGGCGGTCTTTGGGATGCTCGGAAAATACAACGCCCGTACAGCCCGCAAGTACAAAATGCAAAGTGCACGCGTTTACGGCCTTTCACGGACCGGAGGCGTTGACGAACAGTTTTTTCTCGATATTTTACGGAATACGGGTGCCGGGCTTTCCGAAATATTCGCCCACCCCGATACCGCGACTGTCAGTGGCTGCCGGGAACTGGCGGCACTGGTTTCCCCGGCCGTGCAGGATCTGATGAGGGCTTTACAGATAGTGCCTGTGGGGTATAAGGATGTCCCCTCACATATGACAACTATAAGTGACAAAAAGGAGATGTGGTGAAAACTTATATAGTGATATTGTTGGCAACCTTGAGTGCCGCAATCGGTGAAACATTACTAAGCTACGGGATGAAGAAAGGCGGACAAGTAGATTTGTGCAGCCCATCACAATGGGCTTGTCTCGTTCTGTCTGTAGTCCGCAACCCGTATGTGTTCGCCGGCGTAGTCTTTCTGGCATTTTTTTTCTTTCTGTACCTTGCCGCGCTTTCCTGGGCCGATCTCAGCTTTGTAATGCCGCTAACAGCGATGTCGTACATTTTCGCTGCACTGCTTGCCAAATTTGTGTTGAGAGAAGAAGTAACATGGTTCCGCTGGGTCGGGACCGCAGTGATAACCGCCGGAATAATACTCATAACGTTCGATAACCGGCAGCGAACAGACGAGAGCGTGATAACGGACTATAATCAGCAAGGCGTGGCCGGCAGTGTTACGCACGATACCGGAAAGTAAAGGATATAGAGGCATCCATGACTATTGTTCCATTGCGTCTTAAATTCAAGACACCGGTTCCCGAAACGGCGAAAGCACAGCTTCCATTCGTGGGTTCAACAGGATTGGCCGACAGAGTGCGGGAAGCCATGCGGAAGAGCCAGGTGTACTATATGGAGGAGCAGCATAAGGACGGATACTGGTGGTACGAGCTGGAATCGAATGTAACTATAACTGCCGAATACCTGATGCTCCTTCATTTTCTCGGTTTGAAAAATCCCGGAAGAGACAAAAAGATAGCGCAGCATATATTGAGAAACCAGAGGGACGACGGCACATGGTCCATTCACTGGGGAGGTAAAGGGGACCTAAGTACAACAGTCGAAGCTTACTTCGCACTCAAGCTTGCCGGTTTTTCGGCTGAAGATATTCCGCTGAAAAAAGCCAGGGCATTCATACTTAAAGAGGGAGGTGTTGAGGCATCGAGAGTTTTCACTAAAATCTTTCTTGCCCTTTTCGGCGAATTCGACTGGAAGGCTATTCCCTCTATCCCCGTTGAGATAAATCTTGTGCCTTCCTGGTTTCCGATTAATATCTATAATTTTTCAAGCTGGGCCCGCTCTACACTTGTGCCGCTCTCGGTGGTCCTCGACAAAAAACCGACCCGCCTCCTGCCGGAAAAAACAGGAGTGCGCGAACTTTATAAAAAGCCCGGCAAAATTCCTCCGGTTACCACTCAAAAACTTTCGCCTTTGTCCTGGAAACGTTTTTTTATCGTCCTTGACCGCCTGATCAAAGCCGTGGAAGATATGCCTGTAAGACCGCTGAGGGAAAAAGCCCTGAAGAAAACAGAACAATGGGTCCACGAACATCAGGAGACTACCGGAGACTGGGGAGGAATTCAGCCCGCAATGGTCAACGGTGTCCTCGCCCTTGCAGCGTTAGGCTATGGTACGGCATACGAGCCCATTAAAAAAGGACTTGAGGCCCTTGAGAATTTTACAATGGAAAAAGACGGCGAGCTTGTCCTGCAGTCCTGTATATCTCCTGTCTGGGACACGGCGTTGACTGCTCTTGCGCTTCTGTATTCGGGTGTGGACCGGAACCACCCGTGCATCAGTTCTGCATGTGAATGGCTGATAGCGAACCAGATATTCCAGAAAGGCGACTGGAGTATCAAGAGACCCGGACTTCAGCCGGGCGGCTGGGCGTTTGAATTTGATAATAACTGGTACCCTGATGTTGATGACACTGCCGTGGTATTGATGCTTTTGAACAGGTGCGATGATAACGCGTGCGTAACATCTGAAAGTCTGCACAGCGGCCTCAGGTGGATACTGGGCATGCAGGGAAAAGACGGCGGCTGGGGTGCCTTTGACGTGGACAATAACCTGACAATACTGAACCAACTGCCATTTGGAGATCTTGAAGCGATGATCGATCCCAGCACTCCCGATATCGCTGGAAGGGTCCTCGAACTTCTGGGGCTGGCCGGCTATGAACCATCGCACGATGTCGTGCGCAATGCGATACGCTTCCTGAAGAAACATCAGGAAGAAGACGGAACATGGTGGGGCAGATGGGGAGTCAACTACATTTACGGAACGAGCGGGGTGCTCCTTGGCCTGGGTTCGATCGGGGAAGACATGTCGAAACCGTATGTGAGGAAAGCAGTAGCATGGCTTAAGGGCCATCAGAGGATCGACGGAGGCTGGGGAGAATGCTGCGAATCATATGGGGACCCAAAATTAAAGTGTCAGGGATGGAGCACGCCTTCCCAGACAGCGTGGGCTATTCTCGGGCTTATTGCAGCCGGTGAAGGGACCGGCGAAGAAGTGCACAAGGGCATAAAGTACCTGCTCAAAAAACAGAAGCTGGACGGTACATGGGAAGAGGAATTCTTCACCGGCACCGGCTTTCCCAAATATTTCATGATCCGGTATCACAACTATCGCAATTGTTTCCCCCTTATGGCGCTTGGAAGATTTTATAAACTGATCGGAAGCGAAGGACCGCCGCAGTGATTGCTCTTGTTACAGGCGCTACCGGTTTTATCGGTTTTCATGTTGCACGTTTCTTGAAAGAGCAGGGAATTCAGGTACGGGCTTTGGTCAGAGAAAAAAGCGACATCTCGGCACTGAAAGCCCTGGATATCGAGTTGGTCAATGGAGATATCAGGGAATTCGAATCTGTCCGCCGCGCACTCAAGGGATGCCGGCAATTATACCACGTAGCTGCCGACTACAGACTTTGGGTCCCTGATCCGGGGACTATGTATGCGATTAACGTTCAGGGTACGCGCAATTGCATGGAGGCTGCGTTCAAAACCGGCGTAGAGAAGGTCATTTATACAAGCTCGGTGGGAGTGCTCGCTGCATCGTCGGACGGCAAACCGTCAAACGAAGAAAGCCGTGCAACCATAGACGATATGGTCGGACATTACAAAAGGTCCAAGTTTATTGCCGAGCATGAAGTGCGTTCACTAATCAATAAAGGGGTCCCGGCAGTTATCGTATATCCATCTACGCCTATCGGCCCTATGGACAGGAAACCGACGCCCACGGGAAAAACTATTGTCGACTTCCTCAACGGCAAAATACCGGCATTCCTGGACACCGGGTTGAACTTTGTCGATGTGGATGATGTGGCCGCCGGCCACTGGTTAGCGTCTTTGAAGGGAGAGACAGGACGGTCATACATCCTGGGGAACAAAAACATCACGCTCAGGGAATTCTTCGAATCACTGGCGGCGATCACCGGATGCCCGGCCCCAAAAATCCGGCTGCCTTATCTTCCGGTCCTGTTTGCCGCCTGCATTGATGAGACGATTTCAAGGGTGACGCGCAAGCACCCGCGGATTCCGCTTACGGGTGTGAGAATGGCCAAAAAATATATGTACTTCGATGCTTCCAGGGCCGTGAAGGAACTTCAAATGCCCCAAAGCCCTGTCGAGCATGCCATGAAACGTGCAGTTGAGTGGTTCAGAGAAAATCATTATATAAGGAATTAATAATTTATGCGTTTTCCAATCAGCTTATACGTCTCGCTTACCAAGTGTTTTATCAAGAATGCCGTGTCAGGCAGAAAGCGCTTTCCGCTTGTGCTGATGCTTGAGCCTACGCACCGGTGCAATCTCGCGTGCGCAGGATGCGACAGGATCCGCCTGCACGATGAAATGCAGTCACCCGACCTCTCACTTGAACAGTGTATCGATGCGGTGACCGAATCAGGCGCTCCCGTCATCACCGTAACCGGAGGTGAACCTCTCCTCTACAAGGACTTGATACCTCT
Organism: Nitrospirota bacterium; assembly: GCA_963796345.1. GTDB lineage: Bacteria > Nitrospirota > Thermodesulfovibrionia > Thermodesulfovibrionales > Dissulfurispiraceae > JADFXI01. The sequence continues at coordinate 6,025 of CAWCLI010000014.1, forward strand.
TGTCGGAAAAATTCTCGGGATGAAAAAGCAGGTATATCTCTGTTCAAATGGTCTCCTCACCGAATCTTTTATTGAGGAGTTCGAGCCAAACCCCAACCTCACTATAAATATCCATATGGATGGTCTCGAAAAAACCCATGACGCCATAGCCAACAGAAAAGGGACTTTCCAAAAAGCGGTTGAGACGATAAAAAAGGCCAGGAAACGGGGTTTCAGAGTAAGCACAAATACCTCTGTTTACAAAAACACCGACATTAAAGAGCTCGAAAGTTTGTTCGAGATGCTTACCGGGATCGATATTACCGGTATTCTGATGGCCCCGGCCTTCAGCTATGAGAGCGTGGAGAACGACATCTTTCTCACCAAGGATGAGATACACAGGAAATTCAGTCAAATGGCATCGTTCTTCGAAAAATACCCCTTTATGAGTTCTCCGCTCTACGTGGACTTGCTGAAGGGCGACAGGCAGATGGAATGCACTCCGTGGGGCAACCCTACACGCAATCCCCTCGGATGGAAATCTCCGTGCTATTTGATTACCGATGCGTACTATCCCACCTTTAAGGAGATGATGGAAAAAACGGCCTGGGACCGTTACGGCGCCGGCAATGATCCCAGATGCAAGAACTGCCTTGTGCACAGCGGCTATGAAGCGACAGTCATGAGGACCGCCTTTGCACACCCGAAAGACCTCTTGCGACTTCTCCTCTGGAACCTTAAATCAAAGTGATGCGCCAGTTCCTGCTGCTTGTCGCGCATACGATTGAATTAAGACCGTATGTATTCGTGTTCTTCCTGGTTTATATGCTGGGCTGCACTCTGCACCTGGGGTTGAAAAGGGCCTTGCTTTTCGGTTTGGCTGGATACGGCATCGCATGGCTTTCGGAATATTCTTCCATTCATAATGGCATACCTTACGGTTACTACTTTTATATTGAACAGACGAGAGGAAGGGAAATATGGGTGCTCGGCGTTCCCCTGATAGATTCGATGAGTTACGTATTCCTTGCGTATGCGAGCTATTCCGTGGCCCTCTTTATAATCGCGCCTGTTACTCGCCTGAAGAAAGCGCTCTATGTCCTTGAGACAAGGTCGATCAGGAGTTCCCTGCTTGCACGCATATTGGGGGCCGCCCTGTTCGTTTATCTCGATATTATTATCGACCCTGTTGCACTGTGCGGAAACCGCTGGTTCCTGGGACAACTCTACGGATATCCGGGGGGCGGAGCATATTTCGGCGTTCCTATATCCAATTTTGCCGGATGGTTTCTTGTAGGGTTCCTGATGATCGCCGCACTGCAAAAAATCGATTCCCGGTTGTCCCTGAACAGCGCGGAAGATTACACGGGATATAAGTACCCGTGGAGATACCTTGTGGGACCCGCCCTTTATGCCGGAGTTCTGGTTTTCAATCTGGCCGTGACTTTTGCGATCGGGGAGTACACGATGGGATGGGCCGGGGTCTTCATTGTTTTGCTGCCCTCACTGCTTATATGCGGCATAATAAAAATGAAACTTGCCTCCGGAGATGACGGCACTGCATTAGATGCGCATCTCCATGATTTTCCCCTGGCAGCAATCTCTGTTAAAGCCGGGATTCCGGCTTCATTCTAACCCTCCATAGCCGCACAAACAATGCTTCAAAATCTCCTGGAGTTGTGATTTTAATGTCCGTGATCTTCAGGTTATGATCACTGAGGGCGGGAGTGCCACTTGCACTGCGGTAAAAATACGCCTAATATTAAGTATAGCAAGCGGGAATTTTTTTGGGGGACCCGTTCAGGGAATCCAGCCGGGAGGGGAAAGGCAATCATCTCACCGTGGATTGCAAAGAATTGCCTGGAAATCGTATTATGCTGAAAAGTCGGCATTGTAAGATTGCGGCAAAAATAATGTACAGAGTACGCAGGATGATATCCAATAGCAACTTGGCTTGTCTTGGCTATTATTTTACGCTGTTCATTGCGTTACTGACTTTTTCATGCCTTGACCCCCCCCCGGCAAGAGCGGATGTTCGGACCGTGACTGTAGGCGTCTATGAGAATGCACCAAAGGTCTTCACTTCCGAATCCGGCAAACCCTCAGGAATCTTTATCGATGTCATCGAACATATCGCTAAAAGCGAAGGGTGGAATCTGCGCTATGTGCATGGCACATGGGCTGAGGGATTGGACCGCCTGGCAAAAGGGGAAATCGATCTTATGCCAGACGTGGCGTATACGGCGGACCGCGAAAAGATATATTCCTTTCACAAGGTCCCGGTCCTGTCCGTCTGGTCCCAGGTGTATGCCCGCATAGGCAGCGGGATACAATCGATCCTGGACCTGAACGGAAAGCGGATTGCCGCCCTGGAGAAGACGATTCAGCTCGAAACCTTTAAGAGACTCACGAACAGCTTCTCGTTGAATCTCACCCTCATTCCCGTGCCTGATTACAAAACCGAGTTTGAGATGATTGCCGAGGGGAAAGCCGATGCCGGCGTCACCAACCGTTTCTACGGATTGATGTATGCAAGAAAGTTCGGGCTTGAAGATACGCCGATTATGTTCGACCCTGCCCCTTTCTTTTTCGCGGCGCCCAAGAACGCATCCCGACAACTGCTGGACACCATCGACCGTCATCTTTTGAACATGAAAAAGGACCCTCATTCGGCGTATTATGCGTCGCTGGAAAAATGGACATCCGACAAAGTACAATTCAAATTACCTGCATGGCTTAAAATTATCGGCCTCGTTTTGGGCGTTACGTTACTCATAAGCCTGGTGGTAAGTTTAGTTTTGAAGCATCAAGTAAATGCGCGTACCCTGGAATTGAAACAAATTAATAACGATTTGCGTGCGAGCGAACAGCGCTATCGCCACCTGTTCGAGCAGAACCCGGCGCCCATGCTCATCTATCAACGCGGTACACTGAACATACTGGCGGTGAATGACGCTTTTGTCCACCATTACGGATACAGCCGGAACAAAGCGCTCACTCTTCTATTGACCGATCTCTATCCGGAGGAGGAAAAAAAACCGCTCTCCGATATGGCTGCAGGCCTTAAAGGCCATGCATATGCGGGCGAGTGGCAGCATGTGAAAGCGGACGGATCGGTCATCAACATCGAGGCGATATCTCATGATATCGACTACTGGGGGCATGAAGCCCGCATCGCAGTCATCTCGGACATAACCGACAGGAAAAGGGCCGACGAGGAACTGCAGAAGTACCGCTTGCATCTTGAAGATATGGTCAACAAACGCACGGAGGAACTGAAGACGGCGAATCAAAAACTCGAGGAGCTCGACCGGCTGAAATCCATGTTTATCGCCTCAATGAGCCACGAACTGAGGACGCCGCTCAACTCCATAATCGGTTTCACCGGCATTCTCCTTCAGGGACTGGCCGGTCCGCTTAATGAAGAGCAGAGCAAGCAGCTCGGCATGGTCAAGGGCAGTTCTCATCACCTGCTGGACCTGATTACCGACATCATAGATATCAGCAAGATCGAGGCCGGCAAGATATCCCTGGACCTTGAGTCTTTTGATCTGTCGTCGACCGCGCGGCAGGCGCTCGACACCTTCCAGCCGGCGGCCGGCCGCAAGTCTCTGAAGCTTGAGATCGAGGCCCCGGACCGATTGCCGGTAACAAGCGACGAGAGGAGGGTCACGCAGGTACTCGTTAACCTGATCGGGAATGCGGTAAAATTTACGCTGACAGGGGTGGTGTCGGTTGTGGTAAAAGAAAAAAACGGAATCGCGTCGGTTGCCGTGCGTGATACTGGACCGGGTATCAGGCCGGAGGACACGGGCAGGTTGTTCCAATACTTCAGCCAGATAACCTCAAACGACGCACTCAAGCATGAAGGGACCGGGCTTGGGCTCTATCTTTCAAAGAAACTGATGAACCTTCTCGGCGGCGACATATCGGCCGAGAGCGAATTCGGCAAGGGCAGTGTCTTTACCATGATACTGCCGCTTAATGAAAAGGAGCGGCAATGAAAAAGATCCTCGTGATTGAAGACAATGAGAAAAACATGTACCTGATAACCTTCATTCTCGAAAAGATGGGCCACCGGGTGGTTCAGGCCGGAACAGGTGAGAAGGGCCTGGAGCTTGCGGAACTGGAACATCCAGACCTTATTTTGATGGACATACAGCTTCCGGGCATGGACGGGCTCAGACAACAAAGCGCATTCGTCAGTCCTGGGATGTCCCGATCATCGCTGTCACCTCATACGCCATGGCCGGAGATAGGGAACGCCTCCTGGTCGCCGGGTGCAGCGGATACATAGAAAAGCCTATTAATCCGGAAACCATCATGAAAGAGATCGCCGCTTATCTGGACAAACCGGAGGACAGGCAATGAAGGTGCTTATAGTCGACGATAACGACCAAAACCTTTACATGCTCGAAGCCCTGCTCCGGGGAAACGGCCATCATGTCGTCTCCGCGCACGACGGGGATGAAGCACTAGCAGGCTTGAAGGCAGAAGGCGCCGATGTGATTATATCCGATATCCTGATGCCCGTGATGGACGGGTTTCAGCTTTGCAGGGCGGTAAGATCGGACGATGCGCTGAAGGATATACCTTTTGTTTTCTATACCGCTACCTACACCGAAGCTAAAGACGTCAAGTTCGGCTTGAGTCTCGGCGCGGACAGATACCTTATCAAGCCGCAGCCGGACGCGCTCCTCCAGGCTGTTACGGACCTGATAGCGGAACGTACGGCGGGTGCGGCCGTGAGGCAGCCGCTCGGGAAGGAGATGGAGTTTTTCAGACAACACAACGAAGCACTGTTCCGGAAGCTCGAGAAAAAAATCTCAGACCTGGAACTGGCGAATCGGACGCTTCGGGAGAGCGAAGAGAAGTATCGCAGCCTTTTCGAGGAGTCGAAAGACGTTGTTTTCATCAGCACGCCGGAGGGGAGATTCATCGATATAAACCAGGCCGGGGTTGAACTGTTCGGGTACTCCTCAAAGGAGGAACTCCTCGAAGTGGATATCGAAAGAGACCTTTATGTCCATCTTGACTACAGGAAAGAGCTTCTGAAGATGCTGGATGATCAGGGATATGTAAAAGACTATGAACTGCTGATGAAAAATAAAAACGGAGACATCCTGATAGTCCTCGAGACGGCGACAGCCTTCCGTGACAAAATGGGCTTTGTGGCGTCATACAGAGGGATGCTGCGCGACATTACCCACCAGAGGAAGCTGGAGCAGCAGCTCATGCAGGCACAGAAGATGGAGGCAGTGGGGCAGCTTGCAGGAGGCATTGCCCACGACTTCAACAATTTCCTGACTGCAATCATGGGCTATGGAAGCATCCTGCAGATGGGAATGGAAGAGGACAATGCATTGAGGACCCATGTCCGGCAGATCCTCAGTTCGGCAGAAAGAGCTGCGAACCTCACGAAGCAGCTCCTCATTTTCAGCAGAAAACAGGTCATGGACCCGAGGCCGGTCAAAATCAATCAAATTATCTTTGCCATAGAGAAACTTATTTCAAGGCTCATCGGTGAAGATATCGATATGAAGTTGACCCTTTCACCGGAGGACCTGACCATAAGGGCCGATATATGCCAGATAGAGCAGGTACTGATGAACCTGGCGACCAATGCCAGGGACGCAATGCCCAATGGGGGCATGCTCACGATAAAGACAGAATCTGTCGTTATGGATGACGAATTCATGAGGACGCACGGATATGACAAGGAAGGCACATACGTGGTCCTCACCGTCTCCGATACAGGCGAGGGGATGGATGAGAAGACCAGGGAGAAGATCTTCGAGCCATTCTTTACGACCAAGGAGGCGGGCAAGGGCACGGGGCTGGGACTGGCGATGGTCTATGGGATAGTCAAGCAGCATAATGGATACATCAATGTGTATAGCGAGCACGGTGAAGGGACCTCGTTCAGGATATACCTGCCTTCAATAGAAGATACGGTCGAGGAAAAGATGACTCCGGGACAGCCGGATGCAATCGGCGGCAATGAAACGGTCCTTCTCACCGAAGATGACAGCGAGGTCAGGAAAATGGTGAGCGGCCTCCTCACGGATTTCGGCTATACAGTCATTGAGGCAAAGGACGGGGAGGATGCCGTGGAGAGATTCAGGGAACACAGGGACGATATCCAGCTGGTAATTCTCGACGTTATCATGCCGAAGAAGAACGGCAAAGAGGTGTACAGCGAGGTGGTGCAAATGAAGCCGGAAATAAAGGTAATTTTTGCGAGCGGCTACCCTGTGGATGTGATCCGCAGAAAGGGAATCATTGAGGAAGGGATGGAATTCATCTCAAAGCCGTTTGCACCAAGTGAGTTTTTGAAGACAATACGAAAGGTTCTCCAGCAAAAAGCGGCAAATTGAATAATTGTAGGTCATAAAATCTTTATCATTTCTTCTGTTGCCCGGCAGAGTTTTTGAGAAGCCACCCGGGCATTTTTCCCCATTCTTATGCATGAAGGTATGAGTGCCGGATTGCTGAGTATTACACCCACAGCACGTAAAAACCCAAATCTGCCGTCTGCGCCTGTCACATTAAACAGTTCCTGTGGTATCTCTTCATGTGCCCTGTCAGTGACCGCTTTGATTGCAAAAAAAGGCAGGCCTGCGCCCACAGAGAGCCTGGCGAGAGGGAATGTTTCCATATCGCATATCGGAAAGGAGAGTCCCTGCAGTAATTCTTTTGCGACTTCAGACTTCCTCATCCATCGTCCGAGCGTCAAAAGGCTTCCATCGTATACGGTAACAGCATTAGCCATCTTTCGGATTATCTCAGAAGCACCCGCAATCTCCATCAGGCTATTCCGATGTGCGCCTCCGGGAACGGGTCCAGCCATATCGGGGTAAAGCATAACACTAGAGGCAACGATAAGGTCCCCTATTGCCGCACCTTCATAGAAAGCTCCGCAAAAACCCGCGGAGACGACGACATCCGGACTGTATGTTTCAATAACGTATTTCCAGGCAGATTCCGATATATCTACGCCCATCCCGCTCTGGATTATGATAATCTCTTTGGAAGCACTGCGGACAGACCAGATGATAAATGGAACAAGGCTGATCTTTTCCGCCCTGAGACTTCTTATTAAACAGGTGAGTTCCTGGGGAAACGCTGAAAAAATTGCTACTTTCATGATATGCTTTCAAGTATACCATGACTCAATATATAACTGTTCTGCTGGCATTATTGGTAGCTTCATCAGCCGTTTACAGTCTGTTCGCCCTCTTTTGCGTCATTGAATTCTTCAGGCCGGAAAAGCGGGGATTAAAAGAGCCCCCCGCGGTCCCGATCTCTGTTCTTAAGCCGCTCAGCGGTAAAGACCCTGAATTATACGAAAACATCATGAGCTTTTGTTCACAGGACTATCCTGAATACGAAGTTCTTCTCGGCGTCACAGACCCGGGCGATCCTGCTCTGAGTGTTATCGGGTCTCTCCAAAAAGTCATCAGCGAAAAAAGCCTGGGCGTAAACCGGAAAGTGTCGAATCTCGATGGTCTGGCGAAGGCGGCCCGCTATCCCCTGCTCGCCATCAGCGACAGCGATATGAGAGTGGACCGTTTTTATTTAAAACACATCACCGGAGAATATTTCGGCGAAGAAAATATCGGCCTCGTCACTTCACTTTACAAGATATCAAATCCGCTTTCTGCCGGAGCGGCATTTGAGTCCCTTACTATGGCACTCGATCTCATACCTTCCGTGCTCGTTGCACGGCGGCTCGAAGGTGTTACGTTCGGGCTTGGGGCATCAATGCTGTTGTCTAAAGAAGCCCTCGATGCCATAGGCGGGTTTACGGATATTGCCGATTATCTGGCGGACGATTACCAGCTGGGCAACAGACTATGGCGGAATGGATACAAGATCATCCTCTCCAGATATGTTCTTGAAGATATGGCAGGGCACATGAGCATAAAAGCGCACCTGAAGCACCAGATACGATGGGCCCGCACTTATAGGGCGTGCAGGCCGAAAGGCTTCAGCGGTTACGGCATTACCTACGTCTTTCCGCTCTCTTGTCTGCTGTTGATCCAGCAGGGACCGAACCTCCTCTCGATGACGGTCCTTTGCGCCGCTCTTGGGCTAAGGCTGCTGATAGCATTCGTAATCTTCAGAAAAGTAATCGTCTCAATAAAATGGCTCAGGTGGCTTATCCTGCTGCCTGTAAAGGACGTGCTCGGCTTCGGCATCTGGATATGGAGTTTTTTCGGGTCAAAGGTGTCATGGAGAGGCAGCAGTTATCAGATATTAAAAAACGGGAAGATCAGAAAAATATAAAAGAGCCGCATTGGGACGGATTTTTCTTTGGAGGACCTGATGGAAAAAGAGATCGAGGTGACGGTCAAGCTGGTTTTCAGCGTAGACATTCCGGACACCGTAAAAACCCCGGAGAACATACTGGCGGAACATCTGGTGAACAAATTGTCCCTGGATGTCAAATGGGCCGCAATTAAGCAAAAAACCGTAATCAGCTAATAGAGGAGATATTTGGCCCTCATCTTCAGGAATTTCTCAAGAGGGCCCTGCCATAACAATGCGGCTGCGTGCGGGTCTTTGCCTTCCTTCACTGCCTGCACCACGTTTCGCGCGCCCACAAGCCCTAAAGTCCCGTCAAGCTGGAAATCACGGGGATAGAGGCTGTGCAGCGCGCTTATGATCTCCACACCCAAAATTGCCGGGTCAAGTGTCCGGCGGTCGGTCAGCACAATCTTAACACCCCGGCACGTCTTATTCTTATATATATCGCTGCGCGGTATGAAAGTTACAGGCATGAAGTGAACACCTGCAATTCCACGGCTTTTCAGGTATTCCGCGAGCTTACCTGAATCAATCCATGGAGCGCCAAGAAGTTCAAACGGAGTGTCCGTACCTCTTCCCACGCTCACGTTGGCGCCCTCGACCATAGCTACACCGGGGTATAAGACAGCTTCGGCAAGGCTGCGGAGATTAGGGGAAGGATTCACCCATCGAAGACCGGTCTCGTCATACCAATCGCCGCGCTGATATCCACGCATCTTTATGACGTGAAGTTTCACCCCGATCCTGTATTCGCTGTTAAACATTTCGGCAAGCTCCCCGACGGTCATGCCGTGACGGACCGGCAGGGGGAAATAACCTGTGAAACACTTCAGGTCCCTGTCCATTACAGGCCCCTGCACCAGGGAACCGGTGATTGGATTCGGACGGTCAAGAACGTAAAAGTCGATCCCCTTTTGCGCAGCGGCTTCCATTGCATATCCCATTGTGCTGATATATGTGTAAAAACGGACCCCCGCATCCTGGACGTCAAATACCAACGCATCCAGCCCTTTGAGCATAGAGTCTGTCGGCCGTCTTACCTCACCGTAAAGACTGTAAACCGGCAGTCCTGTTGACGTTTCCCTTGTGGAACGGACTTCTTTATCAGCCTGCCCGAAGAGCCCGTGCTCGGGACTGAATACAGCGGCCAGTTTTATTCCGGGTGCCCGGTAAAAAAGATCCAGTGTGCGCCGGCCTTCCGCATCCAGGCCCGTATGGTTCGTAATAAGTCCCACCCGTTTTCCCAGCAGAGGTGAAAATCCCTTGGCTTCAAGCACGTCGATTCCTGTCATCACAGACTTTTGCAGCCGTGGCGCGGCAGGAGAATCCTTGGCAAGCCGAAAATAGCCTGAGAGCGACGGTCTCGCGGCCATTATCCTTTCCGGAGACACAGGACCCACAGCTTCGGCAACGAGGGCTTTAATATCGGCCCTCAACACCTTCACGTCTCCTTTGCCGTCAGGATGGACCCTGTTGGAAAGAACTATTACATATATTTTCGAGACCGGATCGATCCAGAGCGCGGTCCCTGTATATCCAAGATGACCGAAAGATCCCACCGGCGGCAGTTCATTTCGATTTGAAGCAAGCGGCGGTTCGATATCCCATCCCAAGCCCCGCAATGCCCTCTTGCCGGGCGGCGATTGCGGGGAAGTCATCTTTTCAACGGTGGCCGCTTTCAGAATACGCGCCCTGCCGGCGCTGCCGCCATTCAGCAGCATAAGCGCGAAACGGGACAGATCATCGGCAGTGGAAAAAAGTCCGGCATGGCCGGCCATACCGCCCATCCAGCGGGAAGTGGTGTCGTGCACTTCTCCACAAAGCATCTCCCCCCGGCAATATTGTGTCGGCGCTATACGGGCGCGCAAGGACTTCGACGGTCTGAAAACCGTATCGATCATGCCCAACGGCCTGAAAATATTTTTCCTGCAATATACATTAAGCGGCTGCCCGGAGACCCTGCGGACTATCTCGCCCAGAATTTCAAAATTGATGTCACTGTAAATAAAGCACGTACCAGCCGCACAGACCGGTTTTTCGCGCACAATCATGCGCATGGCGGTTTTGTATCCGGACCAGGCCGGCTTCAGGTCCAGGTCGGCCCGCAGTCCGGAATAATGTGTCAGCAGTTGACGCAGGGTGATCCGTTTTTTCCCCTTTGCCCCGAATGCCGGCCAATATCTGGCAGCAGGAGCATCGATGCGAAGCTTTCCCTTTTCCGCCAGTTGCATTATTGCGGTGGTGGTGGCCACAACTTTCGTCAGAGACGCCAAATCAAAAACAGTATCTTCGGTCATAGGCGCCTGACTGGGCTCAAGAGAACGATGACCAAAAGCGCCGCGGTAGATAATACCTTCCGGCGTCCCAATCAGTACTACCGCCCCGGGGATATTGCCTTTATGAATCTCCTTCTCTACGATATCCCGGATGGGAACAAGCCTTTCACTGAACTGCTCCCTCTGCTGCTGCAACGCGGAGCTGTCCGGAGCACCCAGCGCCGGCTGCACAATAAAAAGCATTGCAAGTAGCATGGCAACGAGATCCAGGCTAATCCAAGAGCAGGCAGGACATAGTGCTGAAGCGGACTTTTGCAGCCTAAGAGCAGCTATGGATGGCGGAACAGGCTGCAAGAGCCTCGGAGCAAGGCTGGATGCCTTGCGAGAATGAGCTGAAGCACTGTGGCCTGACTGCTCGACATCACTACTGACATTACATACCAAATGAGCCTCCCGGACCCCTTATCCGGACACAAGTGCTTTTGCCCGACTGGCGGACGCCGGATGCTTCTTCAACCCGGCTTCCGTATAGATGTTCCGTGGGTTCCACAGCATCCAGCCATCGGAGCCGAATTGTTCCGCCGCTTTTATCTGTTCCCGTATTTCAGGCCCGTTGAAATGCCTTTTATCGAAAGCATAATCTTTGAATGCCTGTAACCACGGCCTGAACCTGACCGACGGTATCCGTGCGCGCTCACGGGATTTCTGGAGAGAACGATAGACTATTTCATATGGATGCGCAACCGGGTTTCTGAATCCGGGTATCCCGAACTGGAAGCCGGAAGGATAGAGCATCAGTGAAATGTAGTCGACACACGGCGCTATCCTGTCGAGCCGCTGCCCGATCTGAGTATCATCCAGGTTCCAGGACACATAACCGAAAATATCCGCGGCAATAAAGACATTATATGGAGCAAGCCTCCGACGCGCTTCGGCAAGGAACCCGGATATGTATTTCACCCGGTTTTCCTCGTCGTTTTTAACGGCAAACCTGAGACCCTTTCTGTCAGGGAACCGCACATAGTCGAACTGTATTTCGTCAAAACCGCTCCGGGCTGCTTCAACAGCGATATCGATATTGTAATTCCAAACTTCACGCCTTGAAGGATCTACCCAGGTGAGGTTCTCCCGGTCATGCCATACTCCGCCTTCTTCGGTCCTTACAGCAAGATCAGGCCGCGCGGTGCCCAGAGTGTCATCCTTAAAAACCACAATGCGCGCTATTGTGTAAATGCCCTTATCCTTCAGCGATGCAAGCAGGCTTTTTATGTCCCTTACGATTACCAGCTTCTGGGCGCCGATTTGGGAGACGAGGGGTATGGAACTTTTATACGTAATGACGCCCCGGTCCCCTTTCACATCGATTACCAGCGAATTAACTTCGGTCTGCTCGATCAATTTAAGCGCCGACCCCCGCAGCGTCCTGTCCCCGATGCCGTAATAAGTGAGATAGACGGCCCGAGGTGTAAAAGGCCGCAATTTTATCTGGACCGGCGTGGTCACGAGTGTCGAGATAACGGGCCGCTCTGCGCCCAGGTATCCGCAGGCCCTCACCGCAATTTTACTTCCACCGCCCTTTAGCGTAAACCTTCCATTTTCATCTGTTTGAACAACTTCATCATTCATAGTGACAATAGCGCCGTTTATGGGTCTCTGCGTGAAGCCATCTACAACCCATCCGGTCGTATATCCCATCACATATACCGGTATTGATAAAAGCAGTACTGTTATCGACCAGATTACCCCCATTCTCCTTCTCTTATCCATTATTTATGTCACCTCATTATTAATCTGTTAATTAGGTAATCGGCAAATATACAGAAACCTTTATCCTTCATACCCTAAAATCTTCATCAGGCGTCAACGGGCTGCCCCCCCGGCAATTGCAGCAAACCCCTTCCCGACGTCTTTATTTACCATTAAATAACGCGGGAGAGCCAATATTTTCCCCCAGGGTCCGGCGGGTCGCCTTTCCATACTGAATGCGGCCACATAACCCGCATCCGCAGCTTTACGCATAAGGTAGTCGTCATAAATGCCGAAAGGCCAGGCCAGCATGTCGATCCTGCCGCCCAGTTCTTTTTCGAGCTTTTCCCTGGACTTTCTCAACTGCATATCGACGAACTTGTCATATTCGGCTGCAGAAAGCCTTTTTTTGTCCTTTTTGAAATTTGGGTGCCAGTAGGTGTGCCCCTGCAGATCAAACAACCCTGTCTTTTTCAACTCCCTGACCTGGTCCCACGTCATGGCATATGACGCGTTTGATATGGCAGAGGGATAAAGAAACACCGTCACCGGAATATGATACTTTTTGACAAGAGGGAGCATGTCGGTGTATACGGACCTATGACCGTCATCCTCTACAATTACCACTGATTTCGGAGGAGAGCGCCGCAGTTTTTCCGAGACAATAATTCACAAGCTGTCTGAGCGGGATTACCGTATAACCGTTGTCCTTGAGGTATCTCAGATGGGATTCGAAAACCGCGGTGGTCACGGTCATGCCGTCGGCAACTACCGGACCAAACCGGTGATAAAGAAGAATAGGGACCCCGCCTGCACCGCCGGAAGCCTTGCCGGTCGCGGCCCCCTCGGCAGGCTGCAGCACTGACAGGAGAACACCAAGGAATAACAACAAAACACATTTTTTCACTTTTGCGTGCGCGTCCCTGCCCACCACTTCAATAAATTCATATTCATATTCAATTTCTATTTATATCTGCTTTGATCAAAAAAAGCAACAGGAAATATTTTCCCCGTTTAATTCACGCATTAATAAGTTATAATTTAATCAAAGAATTCTAAAAATATAAGGAGGACATATGGCGGTAAAAAAGATTGCGAAAGGCGCGAAAACTTCGGCGCCGTCAAAAGCAAAAAAAGCTGTGAAAAAGACTGCTCCCAAAAAACAAAAAGAACTTAAGTCCGGCGCGCGTTATGTTTGCGATGTATGCGGGCTTGCGATGAGAGTTGAGGAAGCATGCGGGTGCACCGATTTTTGTGATATTATTTGCTGCGGTGAGCAGATGAAAGCTGCGAAATAATTGCACTGCAGGACCTGCGCATTAACAAAAAGGCGGACATTAACATGTCCGCCTTCAGTTTGTGACAGATGTATGATCGAATTTACGATTTCATTACATTGACTGCTTTCGGACCTTTGGGGCCTTTTTCAATATCAAAGCTGACTGCTTCACCTTCAGCCAGCGATTTAAAGCCGTTACCCTGAATAGATGTGTGGTGGACAAAAACATCAGTGCCGTCTTCGCTGGTAATAAAGCCGTACCCCTTGGCATCGTTGAACCACTTAACTGTTCCGTTTGCCATCTTCTCTTATCAACCTCCTTACTTAATAAACTAAAATCTCAGCTGGCGCATTAAAAAAGCCACAAAGCTAAAAGTCTTTGTGGCCTCGCGCACTCAAAAACTTCTGAAACTTCGTAAAGATGATGACATTTTCGGCAACAAATGTCAAGCGATAAATGACACATTGTCAGGCCCCGTTGCCTCATAAAAATGGTCGTCTCCGTCGTACAATATCCCTTCTTCTTTAACACTCACCGATAAGCATAGCCAAGAAACGAGATGTTCACCCTATTTAGTCACTGTTGATTTCACTCTAAAGTATAAGTAGGCTCCGATGCTGATAACGCCGAGTACTTCCCACTGCGGCAAGCTCTCCGATTGCGTTTGTTTCCGGACGAATCTTTCATGCTCAGCAGATACTTGATAAAGGAACTCGGGGATTACAACTGATTATTGTTTACTGTTCACTTTTTTTGGTTTATTATATTCCGATGAAACATTTATTTATTATCCTGTTCCTCTTTGTCCTTTTTCCCCTCTCTCTTCCGTCGTTATCGTCTGCTACTCCCGAATTTGCGCAAAAAACGGGTCTTGCGTGTACTGAATGCCATGTTGACCCGGCAGGGGGGAGACCGCTCACTGAAAAGGGCGGGAAGTATTTAGAAGAACTTCAGATTAAACAACATTATAAGCCGATTAATCGGGTACAGAAAATTGTGCGGTTGTTTATCGGCTATTTCCACATGATGGCCGCGATCATCTGGTTCGGGGCCATCATTTATGTCCACCTGCTTCTGAAACCGGCATATGCCGCTAAGGGGCTTCCCCGTGGCGAATTGCGGCTGGGTTGGATATCCATGGTTGTCGTTCTCATAACCGGCATCCTGCTTACTATCGCCAGAATGCCATCATGGCAATCTTTTTACACAACACGGTTCGGCATTCTCCTCAGTATCAAAATAACGCTGTTTGCAATTATGTTCCTGAGTGCAATTATAGTGACCACTTTCATAGGCCCCAGGTTGCGCGGGCAGCGGAAAGTTGCTGCAAAAAGTGTGTCGGGCACTTATACGCCGGACGAACTGGCCGCGTTTGATGGGAAAGAGGGAAGGCCAGCCTATGTAGCATATAAAGGCGTGGTTTACGATGTGTCACAGAGCATGCTTTGGAAGGGCGGTTCTCATTTGAGAAAACATAATGCGGGGCAAGACATGACCGATCTGCTGAAAACGGCGCCCCATGGTGAGGGAAAAGTGCTTGCGATGCCCGCTGCAGGAAATCTTTTATTGACGGCCGAAAAACCGCCAATGCCATTTCATGTACGGCTTTTCTATGTTTTTGCCTATATGAACCTTGTGCTTACCTTTGTTATAGTATTCATTGTTGCTCTCTGGAGATGGTGGTAAAATAATTATACTATTCAGAATTTCCGGGTAAAATCGCGCTTCTATGCTTTGCCCTTTACAAGCCTGAAGAAATCTATGATGAACATCGCCACCCCAGCAGCGAATCCCCAGGCCGATGCCCAGAACACCGCATACCAAAGCCTCATGTATTCCTGCGTCGTCAGGTAATCCATACCAAGTATTCTTTGGAAATATGTCTGAACGATCCCGGCTATCGCAAGGGAAAGCGCCATCAGCGCCATGAAAGAGCACATGAACCAGAATGCCTTGATTCCGAGCGACTGTTTGAAGGCAGTGAGCTTCTTAATCTGTGGCAAGGCAAAATATATTAACGTGATGTTCAGCATGACATAAGCACCGAAGAACGCAAAGTGTCCGTGAGAAGCAGTTATCTGCGTACCGTGGGTCCACTGGTTGATCTGAGGCAGCGTATGCGCAAATCCCCAGACGCCGGCTCCGAAGAAGTGCATGACCGCGCACCCAACGGCCCAATTCAGGGCCACCCTGTTCGTGATCTCCACCTTCCGTTCCCGTACCGAGCGAAGAGTATCGATGACCATAAAGAGGATAGGAAGCGGTTCAAGGGCGCTAGAAAATCCTCCCCACCAGAGCCAGTAGTTCGGAGTGCCGATCCAATAGTAGTGATGACCGGTGCCCACGATTCCGGTAAACAGCACAAGCCCGATCTCGACATACAGCCACTTCTCGACCATTGCCCGGTCCACACCGGTAATCTTCATGAGCATGAACGCCATGATGGCACCGGTGATGAGCTCCCAGGCTCCTTCCACCCAGAGGTGGATCACCCACCACCACCAGAAATACTGGGTTGCCAGGTTCTTCATGAAGAAGACACCGAAGAGGAACATGCCGGCAAGCATGACCAGACCGCCCAGGAGAACTCCCTGTATCACTGTCCATTTTCTGGTCTTCATCATGGTCATGAAAATATTGTAGAGGAAGATCAGGGCAACAATCACGATGCCGAATTTCAGGACCGTGGGCTGTTCAAGAAACGGCATGCCCCAGGTCCAGCCTAAGATATAGCCCGCGATAGCCGTAACGCCGATAAGTGCGAACAGAATGAGCTGGAAATTCGCAAGTTTTTTGCTGTAGATCTCAGTCTGCGCCTCTTCCGGTACAATGTAATACGTCCCACCCATAAAGCCGAACAGAAGCCAGACAACGAGAAGGTTTATGTGGATCGCGCGCGCGGTGTTGAACGGCAGGATATTCAGTAGCGGGTCAAAATCCCACACATACTTGGCGCCCAGGATCAGGCCAAAGACGATCTGGAGCCCGAAGAGTAGTGCCGCGACAATAAAGTAGTTTAAAGCGATTTTCTGTGATTCGTATTTCATCTGTCCCTCCTTATCGCAGCCCGGCGAGATAGTTCGCAAGGGAGTCAATGTCTTTTGAAGAAAGTTTGGAAAAGCTCGGCATGATGGACTGTGGATTATGCGACCTGGGGTCTCTGATCTGGGCCTCGATCCAGACTTTGTCCCTCCTGCCGCCGACCTTTGAGAGATCAGGCCCGACCTTTCCGCCCACACCGGCGATCGTGTGGCAAGCGGAACACCCTTGCGCCTTGTAGACCTCTTCGCCCGAGCTTGTGGAGGTTACTGCGGTTGCCACCATGGGCTTGGGAGGCCAGCCGTTCGTATCGATGCCGTTCACCCAGGTGAGGAATGCGACCAGGTCAGCCACTTCCTGGTCCTGCAGATGGAGATTCGGCATTTTCCTCGGATTAGGCCAGACCTTTTCGGGGTCCTTCAGAAACCTTGCGACCCATTCATTGTCCCGGGAACTCATGACCTTTGTTACATCCGGGGCATAGTATCCCCCGATCCCCAGAATCGTATGGCAGTCGTTGCAATTATGCTTCTGCCATGCCCACTTGCCCGCAGCAACGCGGGTATCCAGTTTTGCTTCTTGCGTTCTTTTCGGCATCTGCACCAGAGAGTCGTAAGTGAGCACAAGGAAGATCACAGCGGAAATCACCGTGCCCCAAATAAAAATTGCCTTTCCTTGAGACAGCGTCATATTTCCTCCTTCTTGTCAGCCCGATTGGAGTCCGCCGGGCAGCGGCATTATTTCATCTAAGGCGAAAACTGACCATCAATTTTTGTGTCACATATTTGCCCAAGCGACATTTTTGTATCTATATATATAGCAACAGCCTATCACCGACTAAGCGCGATGTCAAATTTGAATATCTCTATCAAGTCAGCCGGAGTAATATCAACATAGCCATGAATATCCTTCATCGCCTCATATATGTCGTCATCCGATCAACAAAGTATCCCCATAAGAGACAAAAAGCAGAAATATTGACTTAAGTCAATCACTTCCAGCCCTTGTTGCACTATAATATAATATGTCTGTCTCTGAGCTAACGCCGGCAAGTCGGTTTTCTCCAGGGAGAGTATAAATAAGTTCGTTGAGATATTCAATTTAAAGGACAGGCAACGGATGAAAAGAGAGTTGGTTTCATTGTACCTGGTACGTTATCCAACCTGAAAAGGATAATGAACTTGAGAAACTACGTCACGGTTTCATATTATGTTTTCTTACCAGTATGTTTTTCCTGCCGCTGGTACGTGATGGTCAATGCAGAAAGATTAGCGTCATGAGTGCAAGGCATCCGAGAATAGCCCGGGAAGAAAAGACTCTGTCTGCCATGATAAGGCTTTATTGCCGTCATAAACATTTGACAGGGGACAAACTTTGTATGGGCTGTGTTGAACTGATGACCTATGCGGAGGCACGTCTTGCAAAATGCCCTTTCCAGGAGAAAAAGACGACGTGCGCAAAATGCCCTGTGCACTGCTATAAACCTGTTATGCGTAACAAGGTGAGAGATGTTATGCGTTTTTCGGGTCCCCGCATGGCCTATAGACATCCTGTTCTGGCATTGTTTCATTTTGCCGATGGACTCAAGCAATCTCTACTCACAAGGCTACGGGAAGTGCTATGAACAATTTCAGTATGTCGCGAAGGGGGCAAGTTTCTTGATCTTTTCGTATGCTTCTCTTCCGTTCTTTACCGGCATTATCACATCCGGAAGAACAATGACTATTGCATTCTTGTTTTCGACAGGTCAGGCATAGGTATCGGAATTAAGTTGCGACTATGAAATCAGACACTTTATTGATAAGCTCTCTTTTGTTGTGTTATTTTAAATCATGATGAGAGAGCAACTTTTATCAGTAGAATTGCTTAACTGAAATCATGGGCAAAAGCAGAAGGCTGTAATGAACTCGAAGAGCGCTGACTCCGAAGCTCTTTTCTTCAAGGGGAATCGCTGCATGGCTGCCGGCGATGACGACGGTGCTGAATCGTGCTTCCGTGAAGCGGTACGGATTTCGCCGGATTTCGCCGAGGCCCTTGCCAATCTGGGCTTTCTTCTGGCTAAAAGGGGCATGCCGGAAGAGGCAGAGTTTTGCTATCGGCGCTCTATAGCGCTCAATGCAAGCTGTTTACAAACCCACCTGAACTTTGGCGCGTTCCTGGCAAACCAAAAGCGCTTCGAGGAAGCTGATGCCGCTTATAGTCAGGCAATCATGCTCAACCCTCAATCCCCTGCGGCCTGGTCAAACAGGGGTGTTCTATACGCCAGTATAAAGCGCGAGGAAGAAGCAGAGCAGTGCTATCGGTTAGCCCTGAATCTGGATGATGGCTATTCCCAGGCCCGGTTCAATCTAAGCTATTTACTGTTACGTCAGGGCAGGTTTGAGGAAGGCTGGTCCTGTCTGGAGGCGCGCAACTGGTACAAGACACAGGAGGGCTATCTTGAATGTCCTCGCTGGCAGGGGGAAGCGCTCTCCGGCAAGTCCCTGCTCATCGTCATTGAAGCGGGTCATGGTGACATGATCCAGTTTTGCCGGTATGCAGCAGTGCTCAAAGCGCAAGACGTCTCGCAGATTACGCTGATTTGCCACCCGGCATTAAAGACATTATTCGCAACTCTGGAAGGGGTGGATACGGTCATTTCCTA
Organism: Nitrospirota bacterium; assembly: GCA_963796345.1. Taxonomy (GTDB): domain Bacteria; phylum Nitrospirota; class Thermodesulfovibrionia; order Thermodesulfovibrionales; family Dissulfurispiraceae; genus JADFXI01. Next base: position 25,299 of record CAWCLI010000014.1, read on the forward strand.
TGACGAGAAGGTCCGGGTATCAGGCTGGGACTTTTGGACCCCTCCCCTCAGCATCCCTTATTACTGCAAAACGCGTATTGACTCTATTCCGGCGGCCCTCCCCTATTTACAAGCTCTCCCGGAACAAATTGCGAAGTGGGAATCAATTCTTCCTGCGGATGACATCCGTGTCGGGTTGGTCTGGAAAGGTAACCCAAAGTTTGAAAATGATGCTGATCGCTCTATTCCCGGGCTCAGTGTATTAGCGCCGTTGTGGGCTGTGGCCAATGTATGCTTTATCAGCTTGCAGAAAGGGGCGGGCGAAGATGAAGCCGGGCATCCACCGGCAGGCCTGTCTCTTATCAACCTTGGACCCGTAATTCAGGATTTTGCAGATGCGGCCTCTATCGTGGCAAGCCTCGATCTGGTAATTTGCGTTGACACGGCCATTGCCCATTTGGCCGGTGCTCTTGGAAAGCCATGCTGGGTATTGTTGCCATACTACCAGACGGATTGGCGTTGGCTCACCGGGCGTACGGATTCGCCATGGTACCCGGGAGTCATGCGCCTCTTTCGTCAACTGGAAGCGGGAAACTGGACGGCTGTTATTGCTGAGGTGGGCGTTGCCCTTGAACGGTTTGTGCAAGAGCAGCGCTTGAGGCGCTCTCGCTCTTTCCTCCGATTGCGTGATACGCGCTTAAAGCCGCTCATCACGATATATAATTATTGTACGGATGTGGCGGAAGAGGAGCAGGATTGGGAGAACAATCGACCGTCGGTTTAAAAATGGTATCATATTGACAAATATGACACCCGAAGAAAAATTGAGTTCGTTGGGTATTACACTCCCTGAAGCGCCCAAACCGCTGGGTTCATATGTACCCTGCGTATTGACCGGCAACCTCCTCTTCCTGAGCGGCATACTTCCAGTCAGGCAGGGCAAACTTGCGCGAACCGGGAAAGTGGGATCATCCTTGTCTCTTACCGAAGCACAGGAAGAAGCACGACAGGTGGTCATCAATGCGCTTGCCCTCGTGAAGAGTTACGCCGGCAGCCTCGATAGAATAAAGCAATGCGTAAAAATAAACGGCTATGTGTCATCTGAGAGGGATTTTACCGGACAGCCGCAAGTCCTGAATGCGGCTTCAGATTTCATATTTGACATTTTGGGAGAGGCGGGCAGGCATGCAAGAGCTGCAGTGGGCGTCGCCGTCCTCCCCCTGGACGCTCCGGTCGAAATGGATTTCATTTTTGAGTTGTATCCTGCCGGGCCGTAATATACACGCCTCTTTTATAATTGCCGTCAGCTGCTCCATGGTTTCCGCATGGAAGGCCTTCTCCTTCAGCTCTCTGGTTTCGGAAAGGCCCCTCGCATACCAGGCGAAAAATTTGCGGAAAACAATCGTCCCTTTCCTCTCCCCGTAATAATCCGCGCACAGCTGCAAATGGGCAAGCATTGCTGAGCAGAGTTCCTGAAGGCCGGGACGTTTATGCAAGGAGCCGGTGTTCAAAAAAGCAGCTGTCTCCCTGAAAATCCACGGGTTACCCAGTGTGCCGCGTGCCATGACTATGCCATCGCAGCCCGTCTCATCGAACATCTTTTTCGCCAATTCCGGTGACAGGACATCCCCGCTGGCGATTACCGGAATGTCGAGTGCCTTCTTAATTTCTCCGATAATCCGATAATCAACCCGTCCGCTGTAACCTTGAACTTTTGTCCTGCCGTGGATGAATAACGCCTTTATCCCTGCATCACGTGCCCGGAGCGCTATGTCCTTTGCATTAATCGATATCTCATCCCATCCAGTCCTGATCTTGACCGTAACCGGGGCTTTGGAACAGCCAACCGCTGTCTCCAGAAGGTCCTGCAGCTTGCGCGGCTCCCGCAGCAGGCCGGCGCCTTTTCCCCGGCGGGTAACCTTGCCGACCGGACAGGCAGCATTAATATTGATGACATCAAAGTTATATCCCTGTATAATTTCCAAAGCTTTCTTTAGAACAAGGGGGTCGCCGCCCAGCAGTTGTATGCCCAGCGGCTTGTCGCACTGGGCCGTGGTAAGCATGGCATCGGTTTTTTTGCTTTTGTTGACAAGAGCGGAAGCACTGATCATCTCAAGAAAAGCAAGCTCGCATCCGAACTGGCGATTCATCATACGGAACGGCAGGTCACTGATTCCCGAAAGCGGCGCCAGGATAAGTGGCGATGATAATATCAAATCTCCTATTTTAAGCACAATTTATATTATACCTCTTTACATCTTCATTCTTCCCGTTGTTTAATAATAGCAATTATCAAATGGAGGGAGGTCCGCATGCTTATTAAAATCCAGCTAATTATTATTACATTTTTATTGCTCACTATAAGCACGACTTTTGCGGAACAGGTCACCTTTGTAAAAGAATATACTTATCAGGCGAGCGAACTGGACAGTAAAGAATCCAGCAGAACGATCGCGCTGGAACAGGTCAAGAGGCTTCTTGTTGAGGAGTTGGGGACTTTCCTGGCAAGCAAGACCGAGGTCAAAAATTTCGAGTTAACCAAAGATCAGATCACCTCCATCACATCCGGCATGGTGAAGACGGAAATACTTGATGAAAAATGGGACGGCAAAACTTACTATCTTAAAGCAAAAGTTACGGCAGACCCGAAGGAAATGGCGGAATCTGTCGACAAAGTCCGCAATGACAAAGAAAAGAAGGAAGAGTTTGAAGAAACGAAAGAAAAGACTGACGCTGCACTGAATGAAGTCAATAAGTTGAGAAAAGAGCTGCAGGCGATAAAGGCGGACAAGAATCAACAGGAGGCTTACAGAAAAGCGGTCAATTCGTTAAGTGCCAACGAATGGATTGACAAAGGCCATTCTTTCCTGGTTTCCGGCGATTATGAAAAGGCTATAGATGCATTTGACAGGGCATTGGAAATAAATCCCGGGTTGCCGCAGGCGTATTTACAACGGGGGGCGGCTTATCTAAGGTCAGGCAGAAAAATCAGAGCTATCCATGACTTTGATAATGCCTTAAAAATAAACCCTAAAATGCCGCGTGCCTATTTATTCAGAGGGATAGCATATCAGAAATTAGGCAGAAACCGGAAGGCTATTGACGATTTTGATAATGCAATAGAGATAAATCCAAAAATGGCGCGGGCATATTTTCGCCGGGGACTTGCCTACAAGGCGTTAGGGAACAGGCAGAAGTCCATCGAAGATATAAAGACTGCTGAACAGTTGAATTTTGACAAAGCGCATGTTTATTTAAAGTCAGAAGGGCTTGACTGACAAGGGATGGACACATTTTCGAACTATTGTGCGGATAATGCGGCTGTATATTCTTCCCATAGCAGTTCTTTCGTGACATCAGCTGCGGTATCGGCCTGTATGAAATCCCACGGAAGTGTCTCGTGTAAATCCCTTTTCCTGAAAACATAAAAATCCATATCTATTCCGGCTTCAGAACACGCCTTTTTCAGATCATCGGTCTTTGCCATCGCCTCAATGATCCTGAACACCCTCCGGTCCCCTCTCGAAAAAAGGCCCTGCAGCTGGGCATATTTGGGCACATCGTGAAAGACTTTGACATTCCACTCATGCCCCAGTGCTTTTTTAATAAGCTTCAACTTGCCCTTTACGGCACCGAGAGTGTCCATAGGATGCCACTGAAACGGGGTGAGCGGCTTGGGTACGAAAGTGCTTACGCTCAGTATAATGGACCCCTTTTTGGTGGATCGCCTGATTTTTTTAACAAGATCCCCAATTCCCAGAATATCTTCCCCGGTCTCCGTCGGCAATCCTATCATGAAATAAAGCCTGAGGTTCTCTACGCCTGCTTCCAGTATGCGCACAGATGTGTCCAGTATATCGTTCTCACTTATTTTCTTGTTTATCACCTTCCGCATTCTTTCGGTACCAGCCTCCGGCGCGATTGAAATGCTTCTATGTCCCTTAAGGAACTCTAACAACTCCAGGCTCTTCCCGCTGGCCCGTAAAGATGTGATGGAAAACTGCACGCCCGGAATGCCCAATACATCTTTTATATGCGCGTAGTCGGTCAAAGACGGTCCTATCAGCCCGACTTTATCGGTGTAATGTTTTGCGCGCGCGATTTCGTCCTTAACAACGGCGCTCTCTTTTTTTCTCAGCGGCCTGTACATGCGCCCAACAAGACAGAACCTGCAACTCCAGGGGCAGCCGCGCATGGCCTCAATGAGATACATATTCGAAAATTCAGACTCCGCACTGACGATGGAGGTTGTTACCGACTCTGCAGAGAGTTCTCCAAGACAGCGCCTCTTTACTGTTGCCGGAGCATTGTGCAAGGGGACCCTTTCCGCAATCGTACCGTCGTCGCGATAGTGGATAGTATAGTAATCGGGCACATAGAGGCCTTCTATGGAAAGGGCAGTCTCTTTTGCGGCGTCCCTGGCCCGCCCGGTGTGCATTACCGCCCTGTATCCTTCCAGAAACTCATTCAGCGATTCCTCGGCCTCCCCGATAAAAATAACATCGAATAAAGGCGCTATAGGTTCCGGATTAAAGGACGGGCAGACGCCCCCCGCGATGAGGAGAGGGTGAAAACGATTTCGGGAGGATGACAGGAAAGGTATTTTTGCAGTGTCAAGAATCCTGAGTATATTCGGATAATCATTTTCAAATGGAATGGAAAAAGCCGCTATATCGAATGTATTGACAGGCCTCTTCGATTCGAGGGAAAAAAGCGGGGTCCCGGTCCTTTTATGCAGAGCAAAGTCTTCTTCGCCGGGAAGAAAGGCGCGCTCGCAGACCACATCTTCTCTCTTGTTCAGCAGGCCGTAAATGCCCTGGAACCCGAGATTGGCCATGCCCAGCCGATAGATGTTAGGATAGATGAGGCATATCGAGATTCTTCCACCGGGGTCTTTAAAAACAGTGCCCTTCTCACCGGCAAGCAATGCATCAGCTCTTTCAATGAGGGTGCGATTTATGTCTTCTTCCTCAAAAACGTCGGGATATCCAAAACATCCTCTGCCGGGAACGCCGAATTCTCCACGAACTGACGATACTCGCTGTCAGCACTGTCAGGATGTTTCTCAGGTGTCGAAGCGGGCTTTTCGCCGGGTCATCGGCCGGGCCGGCCTTCAAATCACGGATTTGCTGCGCCACCGAAAGTTCTTCGCCCGACACAGCCGGCTCCTTTGATTTTTGATATTCCATAACGTAATCTTTTGACGGCATGCCGATGTTTTTAGATAGTATTCTCTCGGACCCTCTCAAATTAAGCGGGTCTTTTTTAGGCGTCCACTTCTTTATCTGCGGAAGATCGGCCTTCTCGACCCTGTCTTCCAGCCCCGTAGCAATCACCGTAACTTCTACCGTTTCTTCCATTTCAGCATTTATGACCGCTCCAAGAATAATATTGGCCTCATCATGAGCAGAGTCATGGATCAGCGACGCAGCCTCCTGAACAGCATCGAGCGACATGGTCAGACCGCCGGTGATGTTGATCAGAATGCCTTTAGCCCCTTCGATCGACGATTCTTCCAGGAGGGGATTGGAAATTGCCCTTTTTGCCGCCTCGAAAGCTCCGCCCTCGCCTTCTGCGCGGCCCATGCCGATTACGGCCCTGCCAGAGTTCTCCATGACTGCCTTCACATCGGCGAAATCGAGGTTGATAAGGCCGGGAACAAGTATCAAATCCGAAATTCCCCTGATCGCCTGCTTAAGGACATCATTGGCGATTGAGAACGACTTCAGCAAGGGAGTGCCTTTTTCAACTACCAGGTGTATCCGGTCATTCGGAATAACTATAAGCGTATCAACGCAATTTTTGAGCTCTCTTGTGCCCTCTTCTCCATTGATTGCGCGCTTCCTGCCCTCATAGTAAAATGGCTTGGTCACCACGCCGACGGTAAGGATCCCCTGCTCCTGCGCCAGCTTGGCAATAACAGGTGCTGCACCGGTGCCGGTGCCCCCGCCCATCCCGGCAGTAATAAAAATCATATCTGCGCCTTCGATTATACTCATAAGGGAATCCTTGTCATCGACGGCCGCCTGCCTGCCTATAACAGGGTTGGATCCGGCTCCCAGCCCTTTCGTGAGAGATTCCCCGATTTGAACTTTGACGGGGGCAAGGGACGCATCAAGATGCTGCTTGTCAGTATTGACGGCAATGAATTCTATGCCGAACATGTCTGCGGAAACCATGCTGTTTATTGCATTTCCCCCTCCTCCGCCAACACCTATGACCTTTATCCTGGCAACCAGCCTGCTCACTTCGTCCAATTGAAACATAAAGCCTCCCGGTAGATACAATGATTAATGATGAATGGCGAATTCAGGAAGTTTTTTACCACGATTCATCATTCATCATTAATCATTCATAATTATTTTCTAACTATCCTCTTGAACCACCCGGCCATTTTGGCGACAATCCTGTTAAAAACATTGGACGATAACATCTTTCCGTCCGGCATTATGGACCCGGCGCCATATAACACAAGTCCCACACCCGTGGCATATACAGGACTATTGAATTCCCCATTCAGGCCCTGAATGTCCGCACCCCCGCCTTCGTACCGGGGGTCTTCATGGGGGGCCTTCACCGGGTACCCTATCCTGACCGGCATCGCCAAGATAGCCTCAGCCATCCGGTCAAAGCCTGAAAGCAGTGATGAGCCGCCTGTGAGGATTACCCCTGAAACAGAAACGCCGCCGCTCTGAAAGGCCTGTATTTCCCGCTTGATGAGTTCGAGCAACTCTTCGCTCCTCGGCTGAAGTATTTCGGAAATATACTTCGCGGGAATCGTCCTGACCTGGCCGTCAATAGCAACAACGTCGACATCAGCGGTGTTGTTCAGTTCCGGCGAAGGAACAAAAGAGCTTACCGACCCATATTTCTTCTTTATTCTCTCCGCCTCCGGAAAAGGCACTCTCAGACCAACAGAAATATCATTGGTAAAGTGGTTGCCGCCGATGCCCAGAACAGCCGTATGCCTGAGCCAGTCGTCTTTGTAAAGCGCTATATCGGTAGTGCCGCCGCCGATATCCACCAGCGCGACACCCATGTCCCTCTCATAGGGATTAAGCGTGGCCTCAGCCGAGGCAAGAGGCTGCAAAACTATATCAATGACATCAAGCTCCGCCCTTTCGCAACACTTCAGCAGGTTTTGCACTGAAGTGACCGCCCCTGTAACAATGTAAACGTTCACTTCAAGCCTGACACCAGCCATCCCGACAGGATCTTTTATCCCATCCTGCCCGTCGAGTATAAAGTCAGTCGGAAGCACGTGGAGTATTTCCCTGTCAAGAGGAACGTACACCGCACTTGCGGAATCTATTGCCCTCTCCACATCCTCGCGGGTCACTTCCTTACCCTTAATGCCGATAGCGCCATAACTGTTGAAACTCTTTATATGACTGCCCGCTATTCCGACATATACTTCCCGAACGCCTGTCCCGGTCTGTTCTTCAATATCAGCAACCGCTTTCTTTATAGAATTTGCAGTGGCTTCGATATCGATCACAACGCCTTTCCTCAGCCCATTAGAAGGGTGGCTGCTTACCGCGAGCACTCTGACGCCATCTTCATTTACGTCGCCCATGATCGCACATATCTTTGTCGTCCCCACATCCAGTCCGACCACAATATTTCCTTCGTTATTTCTTTTTCTTTTTTCCATCATCGTCCGGCTGCCTGCCTTTGACCCACTTCTCCGGCTTCCTCATGAACAGGCTTCACAATAATTTTGTTGGCAAACCTCAGGTCTATATACTCCACATTTATGTTTCTTTTCTGTATTTCATCTCTCACAAACGCGAGTCTTTCCAATTTTTTTTCAAAGTCCCCCATGCCGACTTTGATGTCCATTTTATCTATTCTCAGAGTAATGTCTTCGGGCCTCCGCCCGGTAATTTCCGCAGCGCCCTGATAAGACACCACTCCTTTGTCATGAAGCACCGTGACGAACCTGACTGCCTCGGCATAGGTTTCCCCGTCCTTTAAAGGGTCAATGCCTTTAATCACCGGCAAAAGCAGGATGGCCCCTTCTTTCATCTGTTCGAGCACAACGCCCTCTTTATCTATTAGAAAAAGTTTGTCGTCCAGGTCCAGCAATGCGACCGGCTCACGTTCCGTAACTTTAATAAGGACCCTGCCTGATAATTCTTTCCGGACGACCGCGTCCCTGATCCACGGAGACTGTTCAAGTCCCCTGTAAATGTCCCTGCCGGAAACACCGAATAGTTCACCGTTCTTTCTGATCCTGCATATTGCAGTCAACTCTTCATTTTTGAGATGGTGGTTTCCGATGAAAACTATTTCTCTCACAACCAGAAAATGCTTCATAAGAAAGAAGACGGCAAGGCACAGCGCTATGGTAATAAGCGGAGGGACAATCAGAAAACGGAATCGCTTCTTCTCTTTCTTCCTCTGCAATGTCCTCAGATTGCGTATTGCCATTTCCCCTAAAGCCGGCTAAAAAAAGCTGGTTATCTTTCACCGAGCAGTGCTGATGCAAGTATCTTCTCAATAAGGTCCGGAAACTCCACTCCGGCCAACTTCGCTATTTTGGGCAGGAGGCTGGTTTCGGTCATTCCAGGGATTGTGTTGACTTCGAGCAGAAAGGGATGATTGGACTCATCAAGTATAAAATCCACCCGTGTAGCGCCTTTACAGCCGAGCGCTTTGTGGGCCTGGAGCGCGAATGCCTTAATAGTGCCATATTTCGAACGATCGATTTCAGGCGGTAATATATAGTTCGTCAACCCCGGTGTATACTTGGCCTCGTAATTATAAAATTCCCTCAACGGTCTGACTTCGACCCCGCCGAGCACCTTTTCCCCGAGAATTCCGATCTGTATCTCTTTACCTTTTATATAGCGCTCGGTCAGAACTCTGTCGCCATACTCAAATGCCTCTTTTAACGCCGCTTCGATCTGTTCCTCAAGCCTCACTATGCTGACACCGATGCTCGATCCTTCGGTAGCAGGTTTGACTACCCAGGGCAGGGGAAAGTCCGTAATAGCGGTGATCGCCTGAATGTTGATCCTTCCGCGGTTCTCTACCTCTTTTCGCCTCACCACAATAAATGGGGCCACAGGGATACCGTGGGAAATAAATGTCATCTTCGAGGCCTCTTTATCCATTGCCAGAGCAGAGGCAAGGATGCCGGAGCCCGTATAGGGGATACCCATTACTTCGAGCAGGCCCTGGATTGCCCCGTTTTCACCATGTCCTCCGTGGAGCACAACAAAAGCTATTTTCACTCCGTTTTCGCGGAGGGTCCCGCAAACATCACCCGACACATCGATAAAAACCGCATCATATCCCAGACCGACAAGTGCCTTGTAAACGGCATCCCCGCTCCTAAGTGAGACGTCCCTCTCCGCAGATGTGCCTCCGGCAAGGACTCCTATGCGCTTTTCCGTAATCATTGGTCGCCACTCCCTTACAGTATACGTATTTTAAAGGCTATTAAGATACATTATAAAATTTTTTTGGTAATTTACGCTATAAATCTACCCTCACATCTGCCCTGAGTATTTCCTCTCCCATTTTATACACATCGCCCGCTCCCAGCGTTAGAAGCACGTCGCCGGGGGCCATCTCGCTGGAAATTGTATCAACCATTCCTTTCCGGTCAGCTTCGTAATGTATTGCACGGGCCCCGGACTTTTCCATGTTCTTTAAGAGGACTTCCGCCGTTATTCCCTGTATCGGCTGTTCACCCGCAGGATAGATATCCATAAGATAAATCCTGTCCGCATCATTGAAACTCCCGGCAAACTCATCCATTAAGTCTCTTGTTCTCGTAAATCGATGGGGCTGGAACAACACAAGAATTCTGTTGTTTGCAAAACATTCCCGCGCAGCTTTCAGTGTGGCCGCTATTTCAGACGGATGGTGCCCGTAATCATCATATACTTTTACACCCCGGACATCTCCTTTGAATTCGAACCTGCGGTGGATTCCGCTGAATTTCCCGAGCGCCTTCGAAATTATGTCGACAGGAATTTGCAGTTCCACGCCGGTAGCTATCGCCGCAAGGCTGTTCAGCACATTATGCCTGCCTGGAATGGGTATGGTAAAGTTTCCAAGAGAGCGGCCGTGCATGACGGGCTCAAAGCTCATTTTCGTCCCTTCGTTTATGATATTACGAGCATATATGTCGGCAGCATCGGTAAGACCGTATGTCAGGGCCTTCCGTTCGATAAAAGGAATAATTCCTTTCAGGTAGCTGTTCTCCAGGCAAACGACGGCAATTCCATAGAACGGCAGCTTGTTGATAAAAGACAGGAAAGCCAACTTCAAAGTTTCGATGTCCCTGAAGAAATCCATATGCTCATTATCGATGTTCGTAATGACCGCGATCGTGGGGTTGAGTTTCAGGAAAGATCCGTCACTTTCATCGGCTTCAGCAACTATATAATCACCCTGCCCAAGCTTCGCGTTGCTGCCGATGGCATTGAGCCTGCCTCCTATGACCACTGTCGGATCAAGCCCCCCTTCGCCCAGCGTTGTGGCAATTAGTGACGTCGTTGTCGTCTTTCCGTGGGCCCCGGCAACCAGTATGCCGTATTTGAGCCTGCCCAGCTCAGCCAGCATTTCAGCGCGCGGAATAACTGGAACAGACTTGAGCTTTGCCTCAACTACTTCCGGATTGAGCGGTGAGACAGCCGACGATATTACCACGACATGAGCATTGTCTATATTCCCGGCTGCATGCCCCAGGTATACCTTTATCCCGAGGTCCTTCAACCTCTTCGTTGTCCCGGTTTCCCTGAGATCGGAGCCTGTTACCTCGTAGCCGAGATTATACAGCACCTCGGCGATGCCGCTCATTCCGACTCCGCCGATCCCCACAAAATGAACGATCCTGTATTTTTTAAACATATAATTCTCCCATTTCAAAAAAATATTAAATGTCGAATGCTGAATGTTGAATTAATGGAAACTCCACAATTTGACATCCAAAATTCAAAATTCAAAATTTATTTTTTTACCTTTTTTTACCAGGCTTAATGCAATATCAACCACTTTTTCAGCCGCGTCGGTCCTGCCGAACACCGCAGAAGCATTCTGCATTTCATGGCGGGCATGTTCGTCGGCATAAAGCTCCCTAATTGTATCAGCCAGCACCTCTCCAGTCAATTTATTGTCCAGTACCATTTTAGCGGCACCCATGTCCTCGAGTTTCCTTGCGTTGTATTCCTGGTGGTTGGATGCGGCATGGGGATAAGGAACCAGGAGGGCCGGTTTGCCTACAGCCGTAATTTCAGCTAACGTCGTCGCTCCGGCCCTGGAGATCACCATATCCGCTGCAGTGTATGCTTCAGCCATTTGATAAATAAAAGGCACTACAGTGCCCTTGAATCCAAGCCTTCTGTATGCCTCTGTCACCTTTTCACAATCTTTCTCCCCGGTTTGATGAAGGAACTGAATATTCTGCCTCAAATCCAGCAGGTAGTTCAATGCCTCGATCATGGCCCTGTTTATGCTGCCGGAGCCGAGACTCCCGCCTGAAATAAAAACAGTAAAAAGATTTTTATCGAGAGCGAACAATGCATTGGCTTTTCGCTCATCTCTGACCAGCATCTGTTTCCTTACGGGATTTCCGGTCAGAAATGTCTTTTCGCCAGGGAAAAAATTGATACTTTCCTGATAGGTGACGGCAACAGCATCAACAAACTTGCCGAGGAATTTATTTGCAAAGCCCGGTACCGAATTCTGTTCCAGTATCATGGTAGGGATGCCTTTAATGCGGGCCGAGAGCAGCATGCCGACGGATGCATAACCCCCGACGCCGATGACCAGGGAGGGCCTTACGGCCCTGATTATCCGGAAAGAATCGAATATTGACAGGAGAAAAACAAAAAGCGCCCTGACTTTCCTGAAGAGGGATTTTCCGACCAGTCCCTCGGCCCTGACAAATTTGAGCGTATACCCTTCCCTGGGTATTACGCGCGCCTCTATTCCATGAACAGTTCCCGCAAAAAAAATCTCCGCGGCGACCGGCCTTTCCCTGAATTCTTCTGCTACAGCAATACCCGGAAAGAGATGCCCTCCCGTGCCGCCGCCGGCAATCACAAGTTTCATCGCCATAATCCGCGCGCCGCACCGGGCGATCCGCCATAGACTCTGTTAGTTGCGGTGTTATTACGCCGGTTGTAAGTGCTGTAACCGCTTCCCCTCCGCCACTGGGACCTGGCGGACACGGGCTGCACCCGGCTTTCCCTGCGTGAAGTGACTTTCACCGGATCGGGGCCCGAAGACTGATTACGGGAAGCAGGATTGCCCTGGGTTGCGGCTGCCTGGCGGGCTTTCTTTGAAACATTCAGCAGCAAGCCTACGGCAGTCATATTAACGATCAGCGATGAGCCGCCATAGCTGATGAACGGGAGCGGCAGCCCTTTTGTAGGGAGCAAACCGGTGACCACTGCAAAATTGAATATGGCCTGTATGGCTATCATCATAGATAAACCATAGGCAAGATAGTAGTGAAAAGGTTCATTTGTCTTCTTCGCAATTGAAATACCCCTCATGAAAAATACGAAAAAGAGGAGCGCCACCACAACAACCCCTATGAAACCCAATTCTTCTCCTATCATTGAAAAAATAAAATCGGTATGTACTTCGGGCAGAAAAAAAAGCTTTTGCTTGCCTTCGCCAAGCCCGACACCGCTCAATCCTCCGCTGCCGAGTGCAATAAATGATTGAACAAGCTGAAATCCGCTGCCCTGCGGATCTCTCCACGGATCAAGGAAAGCGGCGACCCTTTTCCAGCGGTAGGGCTCGGATATGAGCTTAATAATTATAGGGATGCCCAATAGCCCAAGGGAAAACAGATAGCGCAATCTCACACCGGAAAGAAACAGCATGCACATGGTGATAAGGGCAAGGCTCATTGCAGCTCCGAAATCAGGTTGTTTCAGAAACACGGCCTGGAATATTCCCATTACAACTATGGGAATCAGAAACGAACTGAATTTTTCCCTGCTGTATTGCGCCATGCTCATGTAGCCCGCCAAAAAGATCACCATGCATAATTTCACCAGTTCGGAGGGTTGAAACGTAGAGGGCCAAATCCTTAGCCACCTTCTGGCTCCGCCTGCGGTAATGCCTAATTTTGTAAAAACCAGCAACAGACATGCAAGAGATACAACAAGCAGGGGGACAGAAAGTTTCCGCACGAGGCTGAGGGGCATTTTGAAAGCTACAAACATGACAATCGTCCCCAGCACCACTGTCAGCAATTGTTTCCTGATAAAGCCGAACTGGCTCAGCATTACACCCTTCTTATGATATTTCGCCAGCAAATCAGGGGAAACAACAGAGGTGGAACTGTATACCGCAGTCAAACCGACCAGTATCAGCAGAAGCACAATAAAAAGGAGCCATCGGTCATATGACTGTTTCATAGGTCCCCCACAAGCTCCTTGAATCGTCTACCCCTGTGCTCAAAATCCCTGAACATATCGAAACTGGCACAGGCAGGGGAAAGGAGAACAATGTCTCCGGGCGAGGCAATGCCCCTGGCCTCTTTGACAGCGCTGTCGAGACTGTCTTCCATAATTATACGGGTACTGTCGCCGAGCGCCTTTCTGATCTTGTCTCCCGCCTCGCCGATGAGTATGAGGGCCCTGACTCTTTCCCTGACAAGGGACCTCAACTGGGTAAAATCTCCGTCTTTGTCCCTTCCTCCGGCAATGAGGACAACAGGCACATTAAAGCTCTCGAGGGATTTGACTACAGCACCGACATTGGTCCCCTTCGAATCGTTAATAAACGAAACCCCGTCTATCTCACGAACAAACTCAAGCCTGTGTTCGAGCCCGGGGAATTCCGCAAGCGCAGCCGAAACCGCGCCCGGATCGCAGCCGGACAGGAGCGCCATTACCGATGCTGCCATGGCATTTTCGATATTGTGGACCCCCCTTATTCTGAAGGAAGAAGGATCAAGTGTGAACGACGACAGTCCGGGCAAATCGAAATTAATTACTCCGTTTTTATACCAGGCCCCTGCAATTTCTTTTTTTCTGCTGAAGTAAAAGATATGAGGCCCTACCCGGCCGCGCTGTTTAGCAATCCTTTTAATTATCTCCGCAGTCATGGGGTCGTCGGCGTTCAGCACTATAAAGTCTTCCCTGTCCTGATTCAAAAAAATCCGGCACTTTGCATCAATGTAATCCGACATCGAGGCATAGCGGTCAAGGTGGTCCGGCGTTATATTCAGAATGGCGGCACCTTTAGGTTTGAAGTCATGTACCGTCTCCAGTTGAAAGCTGGACACTTCAGCAACAATAAAATCCGCAGAAACTTTTTCAGTCAACGCCTTCGTAAGGGCATTCCCTATATTGCCGCCGAGAAGAGTAGTGATCCCACCTTTATTCAGCATGGTATCCAACAGGGAGGTTGCAGTTGATTTTCCATTAGTGCCCGTTATGGCGAGAAAGGCCGTTTTACCGCCAACCACCTTGTAGGCGAGTTCCAGTTCTCCGATTATGGTGACGCCTCTCTCCGAAGCCGCCTTCAGCGGCGCAATTGATAGGGGCACACCGGGACTGATCACTATAAGATCGGCTTCCTCGAATAATCCAGGGGGGTGGCCGCCCAGGTATGACTGTATGCCTGGACGGAGTTCCTCAATATAAGGTCCAAGTTCTTCAGGTTTTTTTTTATCAGTCACGGTAACCGATGCGCCAAACTCGTGCAGCAGGTTGGCAGCGCCAACACCGCTCCTGGCAAGGCCGACAACGACAACCTTCTTCCCTTTTACATCCATTATTGTATTACCGTTGTTATGTCAGGTGCTTCCTGGAGGATTTTTTACCTTTTTTCGCAATGTTCACGCGTCCTCCTCTTCTCTTTTTATGTCCGGCCCTTGCCTTATGTCCGGCCCTTGCCGCATTCTCCTGAGCGTACAGCCGCTCGCCGCCGGCTGCCCGTGGCGCGCGATACTGTGTCTTTTATGGGTCCCGGCGCCTTTATAGGAAGCAAGCACCACAGGACTCTCTTTTTCGTTGCTGAAATAAATTACCGGTTCGGTCTTCTGCGTTTGGACTTCATAACCCCTGGAAAGGAGCATCTGTGAGTCACTCCAGAGATTACCCCGCACCGGTTCGCCCAGAACAGCGGTTATCAGAATGTTATCGCCCTTGCGCGCGGCACAGACAAAACAATGGCGGGCAGCGCGGGTGAAACCGGTTTTTCCGCCGAGAAGGTCGTCGTCCTCCCAAAGAAGCTGGTCGGTATTTTTTACGAGTATGCGCCTGCCCTCGGTGGAATAAATCTCTTTGACCCGTGTATTGATTATTTCCCTTATTAAAGGATATTGGAGCGATTCCTTCATCACCTTGGCCAGGTCGAAAGCAGTTATATACTGGCCGGGGCCCGGCAACCCGGAAGCATTAATAAACCTGGTGTTTTCAGCGCCCAGACGGGCAGCTCTTTCGTTCATCAGCGGGACAAACTTTTCTTCAGATCCGGTTATAGATTCCGCAAGCACAACAGCGGCGCCGTTGACCGACCTCATGAGAGCGAGGTACAGAATGTCCCTTACCGTAAACCGTTCGCCGGCCCTCAGATGCGGAGCAATCGAAGGTGTATTGGCCGCCGCCTGGCTTACGGTTACAACATGGTCCGGGCTGATATTGTCAAGAACGACCATTGCGGTAATAAGCTTGGTCGTACTGGCAGGAGGCAATTTCCAGTTCGGATTCTTGCCGAATAAAATCTTTTCGGTAGCGCCGTCGATCACCACTGCCGCGCGCGCTCCCACTTCATCGCCATAAGCGGCAGAAAGAAGACCCCGACCGGAATACACGAAGCAAAAAACAAAAGACAGGAAAAAGAGCAAGGCTTGTTGTCCGATCTGTGTCATCTGTTGTCTGCACCCCTTGTTTTATTCTTATATTTTCAGTTTTCCGGCTTCCTGCTTCCGTCTTCAGATGTCTCTTCGTCATATTTTATCACCTCAATTTTAATGTTGATAAGACTAAATAAAGCAAGGATTATACCGATAATCCAGAATCTTACTATGACTTTCGGCTCCTGCCATCCCTTCAGTTCGAAATGATGATGCAGGGGCGCCATTTTAAAAATCCTCTTGCCGGTCAGCTTGAACGACATTACCTGCATGACGACGGAGATCGTTTCAATAACAAAAATCCCACCGACTATGGCAAGGACAATTTCATTTTTTGCAATCACTGCTACGGTCCCCAAAGCCCCGCCCAGCGACAAGCGAGCCCACATCCCCCATAAAAACTTCAGCCGGGTACGAATTGAACCACAGAAAACCGAGGGCCGCTCCTGCCATCGCGCCGCAAAATACCGTCAGTTCGCCGATTCCCGGCAGATATAATACCTGCAGGTACCTCGCAAACAGCGCGTGGCCCGAAACATACACGAGAGCGACATTGGCCAGTGCTGCAATGGCAACAAGCCCGATGGCAAGACCGTCTATGCCGTCAGTGAGATTCACAGCATTCGAAGAGCCGACAATGACAAAAACGGAAAAAGGTATATAAAAGAAACCAAGATCAAAAAGCCACTTCTTGAAAAATGGGACGCTGAGCATGGTGTTATAAGGGTCATGGGGGTTTGCATAAAGGAAGACACCAATGGCGAGGGCGATCACTACCTGCGCCCCGAATTTATACCATGCACGCAATCCTCCCGGATTTCTTTTTACCGCTTTGAGATAATCATCAATAAAGCCGACTGTCCCGAAACCCAGCAGGGCAAATGAAGTTACCCATGTATAAACAGTTCTGAAATTGCCCCACATCAGGAGTGAAAGCATAATGGCCAGAACAATGATAATGCCTCCCATTGTGGGCGTACCGGCCTTGGCAAGATGCGTTTTCGGCCCGTCGGAACGGATCTGTTGCGTCATACTGATTTGCTTGAGAGTGCGGATTATTTTCGGGGCTATGATAAGCGTTATGATAAGTGAAGTCAGTGATGCCAGAGTTGTCCGGAAAGTAATATAGCGGAACACATTTAACGGTGTAAAATAATTATGCAGACTATAGAGCAGTTCGTAAAGCATCTTCCATCCTCATTCCCCGTGATCCTTTTATCAGGACAATGTCTCCCTGCCTGACAAGCTTCTCAAGCTCTCTGCCGGCCTCATTCGCATTGCTCGCAGCTATACCATTCCCCTGGAACGCTCCTAATGCCTGAGACATGCAAGGGCCGACACCAATGAATATGTCAACGGCCAGCTCCGAGAGCCATTTGCCGAGTTTTATATGTGCATCCGAACTGCAGACGCCGAGTTCGAGCATATCGCCGAGCACGGCGATGGTCCTCTTGCGCCCCGGTCCATGTCCGGCGCGCCTCATCAGCTCTCTGACCGATTCTTCCATGGATGAGGGATTGGCGTTATATGCGTCGTTGATGTATGTAACATCGCCCTGGACCAATATCTCCAGCCTCATGGGTACGCCGCCAAAAGACTCGAGCCCCTTTTTTATAGTATCGGGACCGAACCCCATGGAATATGCCGTGGCTGCCGCCGCAAGGGAATTATATATATTAAAATGTCCTGAAAGCCTGGACCCGATTTCTATGCGGCCGCTGCCGGCGCAAAGTGTAAATCTCGTTCCCCTGTCGGAAAGTTCTATACCTTCCGCTCTCACCTCTGCCGTGTGATCTTCAATGCCAAAGCGGATGCGCCGTCCCTCAAATCTATCTTCAATGCCTTCCATCAGAAATGCATCGTCGGCATTTACAATCAATTTTTTCACATACGGCAATAATTCAAGTTCCGAATCCCTGACTGCCTCCAGCGATCCAAAGCCTTCAAGGTGCTCCTGGCCGATGTTCGTAATTACTCCTGTTTCCGGCAGCCCTATCGAGCAAAGCTCATCGATATCCCCCGGCCTGTTAGTCCCCATTTCGAGCACCATTGCCCGGGTATCCTCCCGCACCTTTGTTATCGAAAGGGGCATACCTATATGATTGTTGAAATTGCCCGCAGTTTTTAAAACATTGAGGTTTATTCCGAGAATTGATGCGATAAGTTCCTTCGTCGTTGTCTTGCCATTGCTGCCTATAACGCCTATGACGCTGCCCCCGAACTGTTTCCTTATGGAGCGGGCCAGGCCATGCAACGCCAGTAGAGTATCATCAACAATAATAATGCATTTATCAGCGCCCAAAAGCTCCGTTTTTTCAGGTATGATCCAGTCGCCGGCGACAACCGCTCCAGCCCCTGTTTTAAGTGCATCATGAACAAAATCGTGGCCGTCAAAACGATCGCCTTTTAAGGCCAAAAACAATTCGCCGCGTCTGATGGTCCTTGAGTCTATGGAAATATCCTGAAACAAAATATCCCCGGCAAACTGCGCCGCTGTACGGAGACCTGCCTTATCACCTGTGATAATAGACCCCCCGGTTTCTGTAAGTATCTGCCTGGCGCTCAGCATCTTTGACCTCTGTACTGCAAATGTTTTTTCAGGGAAACACAAATCATACTGTCTTTACCCTCAACAGGAACATTCCTTCTCGTTTCTCCGGTGGGTATATAGGCCGGCAAAAGTGCCTCCCCCCCCAAAGGCAGGCCTGTTGATGGTCCGCCTGATAGCATTCTCAAGGGCGTTCTTATCGCTGAAGTTATGACGGATTTCCCGTATCTCCTGATACTCTTCATGCCCCTTGCCTGCTACCAGCACTATATCTCCCGGCGAAGCGAGTTCCACGGCCATGCTTATAGCGACATTCCTGTCAGGTATGACAATGTAATTGTCGCCCTTAATCCCTTTTTCTATATCTTTAATAATGGCCTTCGGGTCCTCGTTCCTGGGATTGTCCGAAGTGACGATGACAAAGTCGCTCAACCTGGATGCGACTTCTCCCATCCTGGAACGTTTCCCCTTGTCCCTGTTTCCTCCGCACCCCATAACTGTGATAATCTTCCCCTTTTCCTCCGCCCCGGACGGTTTTTCAGGAATGCCGAACCGTCGCCTTTTATGTTTCATGATCCTTTCGGTCTTTTCAAAAAACCGGTACGCTTCCATCAGTTGACGGGCTGTGAGCAAGAGCCGTTCGAGGGCGTCTTCGGTATGTGCATAATCCACCACCGCGAGAAAGTCCTGTCCCAGATCAACCTTCTCAAACCTTCCTTTGACCAATGCAGCCATGGCAATCCCCTCCTGTATTACTTTTATGGGTATATTAATTGATAAAGCTGTGCATAAAGCGGCCAGGATATTGTATATATTGGTTTGGCCAACCATAGGAGAAACGATTTCCGTCTCAGCCCCCTCCAACCGCGTTTTAAATGAAGTTCCGCTGAACGACGCCTTTATATCATAGGCTGTAAAATCCGCCTCTTTATTATCAAGTGCGTACGTCACAATCCTGACTTCCGGCCTCCTGACCCGTAATATGTCCGCAAGCTGTATTCCCCGGGCATCATCTATATTGATGACTGCAACGCCATCCTCCGCCAGAAGTTCGGTAAACAGGCGCTCCTTTGCTTTGAAATATTCCTCCATCGTAGTGTGGAAATCCAGATGGTCTCTTGTGAGATTAGTGAACACGGCGACCCTGAAGCGTGTATAATCCACCCTTTTCTGGACCAGGGCATGCGAAGATACTTCTGAAACAACATAACTGCATTCGCTGTCCCTCATTTCTCCGAGCAGGTATTGGAAGTCAGGGGCTTCGGGCGTTGTATGAGGTGCGTCATAGATTACGTCCTTAATCATATAATTAATGGTCCCTGTAATCCCGATCCCTTTCCCCCACCGCTCCAGGACAGACTTAATCAGATAAGAAGTGGTCGTTTTGCCGTTAGTGCCTGTGATCCCGACAACGAAGAGTCCCTCTGAAGGCCTGCCGTAAAAACGGTGCGCGACGCGCGCAAGGGCGTCCCTGGCATCAGCGACGCGTATCCAGACAACTTCGGGATATTTTCTTGTCAGCAGCGCGTAATGCCCCGATGAAAGAGAGTCATCTTCACGATGCTCGATCATCACCGCAGCCGCACCTTTCTTAATCGCACTCTCGATAAAGTTCCTTCCGTCCATCTTCTCACCCTTCAGCGCAACGAACAGTTCTCCGCCCTTAACAGTCCTCGAATCGTACGCAATGCCCGAGATTTCCCTGCCGGCGTCACCGCTCACATCAAAAGTGCGATCTGTCAGATCAGCCAACTTTACCCTGCCCATCGTTCCCCCGCATAAATACAGTTCATCATTTACACCTTCCCCATTATTTCCCTTTGCCTGTCTCATTTTCAGAGACAAGCAGCAGTCTTCTCTCACGCGAGTCGTCTCTCGGAACACTTAAATACGAGAGCGATGCGTTCGCGATCTTTTTAAATACCGGGCCTGCCACGACCCCCCCGTAAATGGCGCCTTTCGGCTCATGGATCACAACTATCATAGCTATCTTGGGATCGTCAGCAGGAACAAAACCGACGAAAGAGCTTACGTATTTATCTTTCGAGTATTTCTTTGTCCTGGGGTCCATCTCCTGTGCCGTGCCGGTCTTGCCGGCAACCTGGTTGCCGTCGATTGCGGCGTCGGTTGCGGTCCCTCCCTCCTCTGTGACTGTCTTCAAAATATTTTTGAAAGTAGTTATCGTGCTCTCGGAAATAATTCTGGACGCGTCGCAGGGAGCAGTATAAATAACTGTTCCGGACGGAGACCTGACCTCGGAAACGACGTGGGGCCTGACGAGGAAGCCCCCGTTGGCGATTACCGAATAGGCCCGCAGCACCTGCAGCGGCGTCACCGCAACCTCCTGCCCTATAGAAACGGCCCCGATCGACATGCCCGACCACTTATCAGGCGGTCTTATCCGTCCCGTCGCCTCACCGCCCAGATCGAATCCGGTCTTTTCGCCGAAGCCGAATTTCCTGATATAGCTGTAAATCTTGTCCTTGCCCAGATTCAGACCGGTCTTGATGGTCCCCACGTTTGACGATTTCTGAATCACCTCTTTAAACGTGAGAACACCATTCCTGTGGTCATCCTTTATCTTTCTGCCGCCCACCTCCACATAGCCTGCACTGCAGTCAATTCGCGTATCGGGGGTCACTATTTTCTCTTCGAGAGCGGCAGTGCCCACAACCACCTTAAATGTGGAGCCCGGCTCATAAGAGTCTGTAATGGCCCTGTTTCTCCTTTGAGCAGCCGTTACTTCTGCGGGGCTATTCAGGTCAAAGGTGGGCCTGCTCGCCATTGCAAGCACTTCACCTGTCCAGGGATTCATCATGATCGCCGTGGCCGAGGCAGCCCGCCATTTGGTTACAGCTTCGTCGAGATTCTTTTCAACGATGTATTGTAAACCCTCGTCGATGGTCAGTACAATATTGTTGCCTCTGATTTCTTTTCTCATCCCGTCGGACAGCGCATTGCCCCTGGCATCCCTTAGTACCGATATCTGCTCACTCACCGCAGAAAGATACTTGTCATATGTCTTCTCGACGCCCTCCAGTCCGTTGTTGTCCACGCCGACAAACCCGACAATATGCGAGGCAAGGCTTCCTTTCGGGTAGAATCTCCTTATATCCGGAATGAAACCGATGCCTCTTATTTTCATGTCCCTTATGCGCTGCGTGTCCTCTAAGCTGACTTTCCTTTCAATCCAGTTAAACCTGTTATTTCCAGACAGGCGGGTGAGTATAATGTCCGGTTTCTTATTGATTGTCCGCGACAGGGCAGCGGCGGTCAAGTCTGGCGACGCTATTTCCGAAGGATCACAATATACGGACTCGGTATCGAGATTGATCGCAAGCTCTCTGCCCTTCCTGTCCAGAATAATACCGCGTTTGACCGGGATGGTCTCTTTTCTGATCTGCTGACCTCTGGCCTTGTCAAGAAACCACTGATGGTTCAGGAGCATAATGTCCGCGAGCCGGCCGACAACGGCGAGAAAACCGAATGTTATAATGGTGCTCACTATAACAGCCCTTTTCTTCATAGTGCCGCGCTATCTCTCCTTTTGCTGCGCATTGTCACCTATTGTCAGCGATGCCCTGTAAGTGTCGGGTTGTCCGGACGCCTTCACGAAAACTACCCTGGCCCTGTCCGGAAATCCGAGTCCGGTCCCGTTGGAAGCAACACTCTGGATACGCCCTATGTAGAGAAGATTTGCCTGTTCGGCAATAAGGACCTTCCTGTCCCTCATAAGCTCCGACCTCTTTGTTTCAAGGCTGCTCAGTGAGTATTCAAGCGATACAACGCTCGACCTGAGCCAGACTATCCCGAACACAAGTGAAAGCAGCAGCACCAGCGAAACCGGCTTCAGCGCCGTGACGAACCAGTTCTTTTTTTTCAGTCTCATATTTTCTCTGCCCCCCTAAGCTTCGCGCTTCTCGAAGAAGGATTCCCCCTCACTTCATCAAAAGAAGGCGTGACCGGTTTTTTGGTCAGAACTCTTACCAGGCCTGCACGCGCGTTGTCCCTGAGGAAATTTTTTACGATCCTGTCTTCCAGGGAGTGATATGAAATTACCGCCATTCTGCCGCCGTGTTTTAAAACGGACAATGTGGCGGCTAGACCTTGTTTGAGTTCGTCCAGTTCTCTGTTAACCTCTATCCTCAATGCCTGAAATGTCCGTGTGGCGGGATGTATCTTTCCCCTCCCGCCGTAAATGCCCGAAATAAAATCCGCAAGTGCGCAGCATGTCTCGAAAGTGCTTTTTCTCCGCTGTGCGACAAGCGCCTTTGCTATTTTCCCGGCAAGTGGTTCCTCGCCGTAATCCTTCAGTATTCTCTGCAGTTCCTTTTCCCGATACGTGTTGACCACATCCCAGGCAGTAAGGTCCTGCGAGGCATCCATCCTCATGTCGAGTCTTTCAGTCGATGCGAAGCTGAAACCGCGGGAGTAATCCTTTAACTGAAGCATGGAGACCCCCAGATCGAAGAGCACGCCATCCGCCTCATTTATATTGAGCCCCCCGAGTATTTCCCTCATCTCGGAAAAGCTCCCCTTGGAGAGGCGGGTGCGGCTGTTGCCGAGCAATTCCCGCGAGTGCCGCAGCGCGCTGTCGTCCCGGTCTATTCCCACCAGAAGTCCGCGCGGGCCTATTCTTGAAAGTATTTCACGCGCATGACCGCCAAGGCCGACAGTGGCGTCCACGTAAATGCCGTCTTCCCTGACATCGAGTATATCCATTATCTCCCTCGCTAAAACAGGAATGTGGATCATTCCTTCCAGGCCTTACAGGCCGTGACCGGCAAGCACAGCCTCAAATGTTTTCGCGTCGACCTTCGATGGGTCGGTCACTGCATTCCACCCACTCTTGTCCCATATCTCGATTTTGTCCAGTTGTCCCACTATTACCACTTCACCATGTATCCCGGCATCCTCTCTGAGAGGAACAGGTATGAGCACTCTGCCCTGCTTGTCGATCTCACACTCCTGAACAGAGGCAACGACCCTTCTCAGAAAGTATTTCACTGCTTCCTCCATCTTGGGCAATGTCCTTATTTTTTCCTCCATCCTGTTCCATTCTTCCAGCGGATATATGTGAAGGCACTTGTCAAAAGCAGCATTTGTGATATATAGTTTTGAATTATTGTATTTTTTGAAAATAATGTCGCGCAGAGGTGCGGGTATGATGATTCTACCTTTTGGGTCTAATGAATAATAATATTTACCCAGAAATGATGTCATCTGATCCCCCTCCACTTTCTACCACTATTTACCACATATTATGTATTCTTATCGTGTTTGTCAAGAAAAAAATTAATCTTTTCAACGAAATACTATATTATGTGGTTTAATAGCGTGCTGAAACACTATATCTAGGGGTCTATTTTTTGTTAATTAGTATTTCTTCTATCATCTGGCGGGCAGGTAAGATTGATGTTTTCACAGAAATTGAAAGCAATTGAAAAACAAGGGCTCCGGCGGCATATTAGGGACAGAGGTGCAAAAATGATGCCGCATATAAGTTTCGGGGGGACTGTTTATATAAACTTTGCTTCCAACGACTACCTGGGCCTCGCATGCGCCCCTTCGCTGAGAGAGGCAGCCGCAAATGCTATCGCGGAATTCGGCTTTGGAGCAGGTGCTTCACGTCTTCTGGCAGGCGGCACTACGCTCCACAGCGAACTCGAAAAAGCCGTTGCCGCATTCAAGAAAACAGAAGCTGCGTTGGTATTCAATTCAGGCTATATCGCAAATATGAGCGCACTGCCGTCTCTTGCAGGAGAAGGCGATATAATTTTCAGCGACGAGTTTAATCACGCAAGCCTCATCGACGCCTGCAGACTGAGCAGTGCGCAGAAAGCGATCTACAGGCACCGGGACATGGCCCATCTGGGCGAACTTATGCAGGCAGCCAAAAATGATAAAAAAATAGTAGTCACCGATACGGTTTTCAGCATGGATGGGGACATAGCTCCATTAAGGGAGTTGTCCGCTCTCTGCCTCGACCACGGCGCGCTGCTGTATCTTGACGATGCCCATGGTACCGGTGTGCTCGGAAACGGTCACGGCGCGCTGGAGCATTTTTCGGTCCGGCAGGAGCCCTGGATAATCCAGATGGGGACATTTTCCAAGGCACTGGGTTCTTACGGCGCATTCATCGCAGCCGGCAAGGACACGATCGAGTGGCTGGTCAATACGGCAAGGGGATTCATCTATTCCACGGCACTTCCAGCCTGCGTTGCAGCCGCTTCGCTGAAAGCGCTGCAGCTTGTGGAATCAGAACCCCTGTTAATCAAAACACTGTGGCAGAATCGTGACCGGCTTTTCAAGGGTCTTCGCGCATCAGGATTCGACACCATGAGCAGCGAGACGCCGATCATACCGATAGTCGTCGGGGATGTGAATAAGACAATGGAGGTTTCAAGTGCGCTGCTGAAACATCAGGTTTATTGCCCGGCAATACGTCCTCCGACAGTAAAGCAGCCTCGCATACGGGTCACTGTTACCGCTGCTCATAGTGAAGAAGACATCGACACGCTTCTCGCTGCTCTCTCTTCATTTGCCAAATAGGGGCGTTTCTGTTATATTGTCTCCCTATGCCGCGTACCAATGGTTATGTATTAGTTGCGGGTGCGGGCAGTTGGGGAACTACCCTTGCTGCCCTTTTGGCTGAAAAAGGCTTTGATGTTCTTCTATGGGCTTTCGAGAAAAAAGTGGTCGAGGAGATCAATACTAACAGGACCAATTCCACTTACCTTCCCGATGTAACATTACCAGACGACCTTAGAGCTACGAACTATCTTGCCGAGGCTGTCGCTACCGCACGTTATATTATCAGTGCCGTACCGACCCAGTATATACGGCCTGTTTTCCATTCGCTCGGAACGCGTCTGTCCCCCGAGGCCACGATCGTCAGCGTCTCCAAGGGGATTGAGATCGGAACGCTTCTCACCCCGTCAATGGTGCTCAAAGAGATGCTCGGCAGGCCTGTCGCCGTCCTTTCGGGGCCCAGTTTCGCAAAAGAGGTCTTAAACAGGAAGCCCACGGCTGTAACGCTTGCAACCGAAGATAAAAAAACCGGGCTGATCCTGCAGGAACTTTTTAATACAGACTATTTCAGGGTATACACCCATGATGATATCGTCGGCGTCGAGTGCGGAGGCGCCTTAAAAAATGTTGTCGCCATCGCCTCCGGCATCTGCGACGGCCTGGGGCTCGGATACAATGCCCGGGCGGCCCTTATCACAAGGGGCATCTCTGAAATAGCACGGCTGGGCGCAAGCATGGGCGCCAGGAAAGTGACCTTTTCAGGACTTAGCGGCCTGGGTGACCTCGTACTTACCTGCACCGGTGCCCTGTCAAGGAATTACACCGTGGGCTATAAACTGGGACAGGGAATGAAACTGACGGAAATAACAGGGCAGACGCAGCAAATTGCCGAGGGTATAGCTACGACTCTTTCGGTCCATCAGCTTTCAAAAAAGTTCGACATAGATATGCCTATAACCGGGCAGGTTTATCTGACCCTGTATGAAAACAAATCCCCTTCGGATACGGTAAGGGACCTGATGAACCGCTCTCTTAAAATGGAGTTCGAATAATGGAGATGGATGTGTTTTATGGACAGCAAGATATTAAAGACACTTCTGCGCGACGTTAAAACCGGCAAGCTATCTGTCAGCACGGCCCTTGACAGCCTTAAGCATCTTCCCTATGAGGAAATGGATTTCGCTAAAGTGGACCATCACCGTTCGCTGCGGAGCACCATTCCCGAAGTAATTTTCGCCCAAAACAAGAAAACCGGTGACATTGCGGCCATTGCCGATGCGATGCTGAAAAAAAGCGGCCGCTTTCTCATCACGCGGGCGAGTGAAGATGTTTACGCCGCCCTCAATGTCAAAGGGTCAAAATTCTACCCCGCCTCCGGCATCATTGCCTGCGGAAAAGCCGCATCCAAAAAGGGCCGTGTGCTGATCATTTCCGCCGGGACATCGGACATTCCCGTTGCTGAAGAGGCGGAAGTGACCGCCTCCTTTTTAGGCAGTGCAACCGAGAGAATCTTCGATGTCGGTGTCGCAGGCATTCATCGCCTCCTGAGCTTCCGGGACCGCATTGCGAAGGCCCATGTTATTATTGTTGTTGCAGGAATGGAAGGGGCGCTCCCCTCGGTAGTCGGAGGTCTTACAGACAAGCCGGTCATTGCTGTGCCCACATCAGTGGGATATGGTACGAGCCTCGGCGGGCTGACCGCCCTCTTTGCGATGCTCAATTCGTGTGTGCCGGGCCTGGCGGTAGTCAACATCGACAACGGGTTCGGGGCCGGGTGCCTTGCGCATAAAATCAATATAATAACAGGCAAAAGGTGATTTGACCTTTTACCTTTGACCTGCTTTACAGAATGGCTACAACTTTGTTCCTGCCTTCTTTCTTCGCCCGATAAAGGGCCTCATCCGCCCTGTTTGTCAACGAGTCCGCATCCTCATTCCCGCCGAATTCGGTAACACCAAAGCTGGCGGTAAATTTTACGTTATCAGCCACCTTTAACTCTTCGATCAATCCCCTCAATTTTTCGGCCAGAACAAAAGCATTTTCAAGCGCTGTATTCGGAACAACTATCATGAATTCTTCCCCTCCCCAACGCGCAAAAATATCCTGGCCCCGGATATTTTCAGAAACCAGCCTGCTCATTTCAACCAGTACCCTGTCTCCCATTTTATGCCCGCACCTGTCATTGATTTTCTTGAAACGGTCTATGTCGAACATTATGAGGCACAAAGGAGTCTTATATCTTCGGGAGCGCTGAATTTCGGCTGCAAGCAGTTCGTTGAACTGCAGCCTGTTGTAAATTCCGGTCAGGGGGTCCGTCGATGCCCGGACCGAGCACTGTTCATTTGCACGCTTCAGGGCGGCTTCGAGCTTTTTCCGTTCGATGGCATAACTGATGGCCCGCATGAGGTTCCTGGATTTTATCTCTCCTTTCACCAGGTAGTCCTGGGCGCCCCTCCTGACAGCCTCCATTCCGAATACATCATCGCAAGAACCGGCGATAAGAATTACGGGGACATCGTTCGTCATCTCGAGGACATGGTCGAGAGTTTCCAGGCCACCGCTGTCCGGCAGGTTTATATCCAGAATAATCACGTCAAGGCCGCCGCGGGAGATCCTCTCGATTCCGTCGGCCAGCCTTTCCACACACTCGGTGCGGATGTTGCTGTCCACTCCGGAGAGCATTTTAGATATTCGTAAAGCGTCTCCGGGATCGTTTTCTATGAGCAGGACAGAACAATTCATTGCACCGTCTTAATGCCGACCCGACCGGTCAGCAGGAAGGACCTCAACCACGGCCACCGGAATGGCCTGCAGATCCCGGGGAAGACACATTTCCTCCGCCGATAGAACAAAAACCGAATGACGACATCTTTTTATGCACATCGCCGGAACCGCATTTGGGGCATTTCATATCGTTCTCACTGACAATAATGCTCTGATATACTTCAAACAGTTCATCGCATTTCCCGCAGCAATATTCATAAATTGGCATGACAAAAACACCTCCAGCAAGAAATAATATTACTTAATAATTGCACATGAACCTCTTCAAAGTCAATTTGCAGCCTTCGCCGCACGATCGTCTTACAATTAACAATTAGCTGGGCTATAATAAACATATTTTAAATATTCGCGCATACGGAGGAGAAAAAAAATGATAAAACTGAAGGTCTTTTTTCTGTTGCTTTTACCGGTTATCCTGCTTACAGGCGGTCTTGCCCATTCCGAGACGCGGATACGGTGTGCCTCGACTACCAGTACGCAGAACTCAGGTCTCTTCGATTACATCCTGCCCATATTCGAGAAACAGACCGGCATCAAAGTCGACGTAGTTGCTGTAGGGACAGGCGCAGCCATTGAAATCGGCAAAAGAGGCGATGCAGACTTTGTCTTTGTCCATGCAAAGGAACTCGAGATGAAAGCGGTCCAGGAGGGGTATTTTGTGGACCGCCACGATGTGATGTACAATGATTTCGTGATCATAGGGCCATCCGATGATCCGGCAAAAGTGAAAGGCATGAAATCCGCTACCGAGGCTTTCAGGAAGATCGCTTCTGCATCGATACCTTTTGTGTCCAGAGGCGATAAATCAGGCACAAACATGAAAGAACTTGCGATATGGAAGAAGGCGGGCCTTGAGCCGAAAGGCCGGAAGTGGTATCTGGAGGTAGGGCAGGGAATGGAAAAGACCCAGAGGATAGCCAATGAAAAACGTGCGTATACCCTCACCGACAGAGGCACATGGCTTGCCACCAAAGATAAAGACAGGCTGGACATGATTATCGTGCTTGAGGGGGACCCGATATTATTCAATCAATACGGGGTAATGGCTGTAAACCCGCAAAAGTACAAAAACGTCAAATACAAAGAGGTGATGATGTTTATAAACTGGCTGATATCGAAAGATGGCCAGCAGACCATCGCTTCATACAAAGATAAACACGGCAATGCCCTGTTCATACCGGATGCGAAGTAGCTGTTTGGACCGATAACAATTTTATTGCATATTGAATGGTTAAAGTATAATCTCCCCTACCCTCTTTGCCGGGGGGTAGGGATTCACCCTATTTGTCAAAAGACAACCCGAAAAGACAGGGGCTTATGATGTGCGGCTGGAATGGGGAGTGGAGATATTTCAAATAGCGCCAATTCAATTGTGCGCCGAGGGTTACACGCTGCTATCTTTTAAAAACGAGGGGATGAACCGCCGTCACTTCCTCAGAAGTCCTTAATTTCAAATTGTCGCAACTTTATGCAGAGTACAAACGAAAATACTTATCTTCAACAGCGAAGTACTTCTTAGTACACCACAATTAATATCTAAATGATACGCTCTCTTGAAATGGCAAGTTATTGAAAGGATTCAATTGACTTACCTCCATCTATAGTGCCACTAAGTACCGAAAATTATCAGCAGTATTAGTAAGGTTGAACAGTGTCAAGTATTGTTCGTTCGGGTAATTGGCCTGCCGCTTTGAAATAAAGTATAATGTCCCGTTATCAGACGGGCACTTTGCTGACTCTTTAAAGAACCAGAAAACGCTGCAAGTAAAACAATTAAATCATAAAATCGATCCAGTCGGGAAAACTTTACAATAAAGGAGAAAACATGGAAACACGGTCAACGACGCCTAACTGCAGCGACGCATCTGATGCACGATGCCAATATTTCAGGTTTCACCTTCCTCACCTTCACCTTGGCTCGGTTTTCGGAGACGACTGGTTCTCGCTGAAGGCTGAAGCCTTCGCTCGTTTTTTTGGGACGCCGGTTTTTCTTATATCACAAACATTAGCTGTTGCTGTCTGGATCGGAGTTAACGCTATGGGATTTACCAAATTCGACGTATACCCGTTTATACTGCTCAACCTAGCGTTCAGTCTCCAGGCCGCTTATGCTGCGCCGCTCATTTTGCTTGCTCAGACTCGGCAGGCAGACCGTGATAAGGCGCACGCAGATGCCGATGCACAACATCGTGAAGCCCTCGCTAACGCTAGCGAGCAGCGGCAAATACTGGCAGCGCAACAAGGCGGCCAGCTATTGGAATTACTCCAACAAAACACGAAGTTGACCGAAGTCGTTAAAGAGCTAAGCCAACGCATCGAAGTGCTGACCAGCGAGATGCATGGCAAGGTCATCCCTAACAGTACGAAATCATCAGTTTAAGAAGAGGAAGAGTAAAGTCAGGTCTATATATTTAACTTTCCCTCGGGCAAAAAGGCCAAGGATCGACATTTAAATCGGTATTCAACATCCTTGGCAAAAAGCTCTCTTGTGCTGGCTTCAGGTGGCAGGAGGAAGACAAAAAAACAATTCGGGCGGGTGTATAATAATGCCATATGGATCCAGCCATATTGACAGGTTTGGGAATAGATTTAGTTTTCGCGTGTATAGCATGGGCAATAATAAATAAAAAACTGTTCGGCAAAAACTCAATTGGGGATTGGCGATTGAGTTTTATTCTGGAAGTTGTTGCCGGAATTTATCGTCTTAACACCTATAATTATGTGCCTGTTCTACAATCCGACGGAAATTCTGCTTAGTATTGTGGTTTTGTCAGCTTCAGTTGTAGGAACAACATAAAAAAGGAGGACTAAAAATGGGCAAGACAAAATGGCAATTGTTAATGATGCTTTTCGTTATTGTGTTGATCAGCGGATGTGCAACCATGAGTGACGTTGCTGGTTCCAAAGATTCTGGAACTAGTGCCGTTTATCCTGTAACAGCCGATCAGGCCTGGGATATTGCAAAAACGGTTTTTCGGTGGGAAGGAGCAGATGCTATAGAAGAACATCGCAACGATGGTTATATGCTCACAAGCAGTGGAATGAACATGGTTTCGTATGGTGCTGTTATGGGGGCATGGATAGACCCTATTGATAAGGACAAAACAAAAGTGACCGTTGTTACAAAGCGTAGGCTTTCTTTGAATGCCGCAACGACACTAACAGAAGCCACATTTCAGAAGCGATTTGCACAGGCAGTTGACATTGTGAAAGCCGGGAAACCGTTGCCGTTAAAAGCTCCTGAAAATTAATAGATGAACTTTATAGCAAATCACTTCGTAGGAAGGCGGGAGACAACCCTGCCTTCCCACAAGTTCAAACGTTCAATATGGTTACATTCGGTAATCCGCAACAACCGATATTTGTTGGCTTGTAGAGATTAAAGTCGAGTTCCTGGTACTCAGAGATTTTTCCCCATGCGATCCGAGGGCCAATGTGTCCTTCATCGGAAGTTCTCACAGAAAACAGCATCAGCGGACATCGAGATCATTATGCAGAATACAAACGGAAATCTTTACGAAAAGAACAAGCTTCGTTTGTGAAATGTGTAGACCCTTAAGGTTCTTGACGCATGCAACAAGAGAGCGCACGACTGTGGATGATATGCATTCCTTCTGATGCAGTAATCGACCCTGCGGAGAGTCAAGAAAGCACATTTTTGCAGATTGGCGTCTGGTACCGTGTTTTAGCCTTGAGAGCAATATATAACGTTTTTTTGTAAATTGCCCTCTGTCGCCCCCCCCACGAAATTAAGCAGCTGGCGGCCATTATTTTTTTCGTAAGTTCCCCTTTGCGTAAGACACCAAATATGTTATATTGATAACGAATAGGAGGGAACAATGACTAGTAAAATCAAAATAAAACTTGGGCCTGTCGAGGTGGAATATGAGGGAAGCGAGGAATTCTTAAAGAAAGAACTTCCTGACCTTTTGTACGCTATCTCTAAATTATACAAAGAGAGCGGAATTCCCGGATTCGGGCCGGAGTCAGAAGAGCAATCTGGAACGAGAGGTGGTAAGGTTGTTGGCACAACTGGCACAATTGCAGCCAAACTAAGTGTTAAGTCTGGTACTGATTTGGCTATCGCCGCAGCGACGAGATTAATCTTAGGAATGGGCCGGGCGTCATTTACACGGGATCAACTGCTGACCGAAATGAAAACTGCGAGCTCTTACTATAAGAAAAACTATAGCAATAACCTATCAAAAATACTTAATCAATTAGTTAAATCAGAAAAGTTTGTCGAAACGGCAAAGGATACTTATTCCCTGAGTGCGAAATCAAAGAGCGCACAGGAGAGCAGTTTTGCTTCCTGAAACTGTTCTTAAAGACCTACTTAGTCAGCCACAATTCAATAAAACGGAGAAGGTACTTCTTATTCTCGCTACAGATGCTAAACAGGGAAAAGGGATTAAAAAAATCAAGGAACTTGCCGCCAGTGCAGGCCTAAGAACAATTGAAAAATGGAATGTCTCTTCTTTGCTCGCCCGATCAAAAGGCTTAGCAGTCAGAGCGGCAAATGGATGGGAATTAACTTCAGCGGGCATTCAGTATGTTGAAAAGCTATCCGGACCACTTTCGGGCACGCCAGTGCCGAAGATCGCCGCAAGTCTACGTGCACATCTATCTCGCCTGGCAAATCCTGACACTTCTCAGTTTGTGGCAGAGGCGATTGCATGTTACGAAGCTAAATTGTACCGAGCTGCTGTAGTGTTGTCCTGGGTTGGTGCTATAGCTGTCCTTTATGATTACGTTGTCAGCAAGAAATTATTGGATTTTAACACAGAGGCTTTACGAAGAAATCCTAAATGGAAACCTGCTAAGACAACTGATGATTTAGCGCGAATGAAGGAGCATGATTTTCTTGATATCATTGAAGCTATTTCTGTTCTCGGAAAAAGTGTAAAGCAAGAACTGGATGGATGTTTGAAATTAAGAAATGGTTGTGGACATCCAAATTCACTGAAAATTGCAGAGCATCGGGTCGCAGGGCAAATTGAATCCTTAATTCTCAATGTGTTTTCGCAATTTACATAACCTATGACAATATTTGTATAACGAGTTACTCGTGCGGACTCCGAGTCAATGCTAAGTACAGATAAGGCAGTAAGCGTAGAGGACATACCTTTCCCGAAAGCCGGAAATAGACCTGTTGGATTTACCAAAATCTTCGTAAGTATCTGGTGAAAATAAATCTATAAAATATGCCATAAGTTATGTCCTTTGTTGACACACAAACTATAGCATTATTTTTACTGCTTTGAGAAGAGTAACTGACGCTCCGCACAATCATGCGGGAAGGGTCTTAGGGGCAGCGCCCCTAATAAGCCACGGTGATACACACGCAAAAATGTGTGTACACCGTGTATGCTTGCTGTGCTGTGACCGACATAAATGGAATGGATTTTAATAAAGAAGTGAGTAGCGGTATTTATAGAAGTCTGGGTGATAGCCTCGTATCGCCATTTGCAAGAAATTCCCTAACTATGGAGTCAGACCACGTCTCTGTAAGCCTTTTATTTTCTATATCCGAAATCACTTCAGAGACTGGAACAAACTTTCCGCTCAAGGATGTTCCTCTTCGTTCGAAGAACTCTGCATTACTAAGGGCAATTGCAACATCATCGGTTCTGGCTCTCCACTCATAGACTATAGCAACGTGCTTGCTGCTTGAAACGTTTTCATCTAAGTAAATAGTTCCAAGCAACGTTAGACTCTCGGTACTTTAGTTAAGTTCTTCTTCCAATTCCCTTATTACGCATTGTGGGATTGCATCACCAAGCGTCGAATCTTCTCGTCTTACGTGGCCACCCGCCCAAATGACAATTTTCTCATGTAGCGGGTTGTCTACTTTTTTCTCTCTTCTTTTCAGGCGAAGAGCATGACCCGAAGCATTTCGGACAACACAGATTGGGAGAGCCTGAACTCGTTCATTATTTGATTCAACTGAATTACGCGGCTCGAAAGTGCCCGATTTGTGAAACATTTTCATAAGCTTAGCAGCTTCATCAGCTGAAGCAGTTAATCTATCAGTAAACACCCCCTTGATATCAGGTTTAGGAAGGCTCAGAATCTTCTCTTCAAAGGCGCTCTTTATTGAATCAAGCACTTTAGAAGCAACTTGCTCTGCCGTTTGTCTCTGATCATTCTGTCCTACTCCCTTTGAAGTGTCTATCTCAACAATTCGGAATAGATTTTTCATATCCTTGGCTGTTTCTTTGAGACATGGTCATCTGCTTAAGGACCTCGCTATTCATAATCGTACCCTTTCCACCTACGACAGGAAGTAATCCTTGCTCGCGTTGCATTGAATCAGTAGGGGAAACTGTCATAAGGATGACACCAGTTACGCGACTTCGCCAATCAGAGATTTGAAGAAACTGCTCAACCAATTTTCTCTCTGTGCTCCAATCTTTGGAGGCGCTCCATCATACGCAGCCAACAAAAGAGAATCGAAGATGCCTCGATCAAGAATCAATATTTGTGGGTCGTCAGGTCTAGGCGGGGTCTGTGTCTTTTCGAGAATCTGCGCGAGAGTAGTGCAGGCTGTCCAGATATTGAAGTTTACATGCTTCTTGTCTTTGATAGGGCAAATCGATGCCCGCTCAATGACAACTTCAACCTTGAATCCGCATCGTTTTAAAAATGCTTGAATTTGTGCAATTGTGGTGGTTTTTCCAGCCTTCGGTACCCCTGCAAACTCAACAACGATCGGGTTCCTCGCAGTATCTGGAAACATTTCGGCGGCTTTTTCTGCTCGCTTCTGCAAATTAGATTTAGACATACAGAATCTTATCATATTTTATAAGTATTTTTCAGTAGTGTCAGGAAGGTGTTAATCGGCGTCGAAAATTGACCCACCATCGGCGTCCAATTTTGACCCACCCCAGCGGTTAGTTTTTCTTAGAGTTTCTGGTCTTGATTCTCCAGCTCTCGTTACCTGTTTCGATGATATCACAGTGATGGGTGACTCTGTCCAGAAGCGCAGTAGTCATCTTGTTATCTGCAAAGACCAGGGGCCATTCTCCGAAGGTCAGATTGGTAGTTATGAGCAGAGAGGTTCGCTCATAGAGCTTTGATATCAGATGAAACAGGAGTTGTCCACCGTTTTTCGAAAACGGCAGATATCCCAATTCATCAAGCACAACGACATGAAGCTGTGTTAGGCTATCCGCCAGCTTGCCGCCACGTCCTGCCAGTTTTTCTTGTTCAAGCTGATTGACCAGATCGACCACATTGAAGAAGCGTCCTCGTTTTCCATTTTTGATTGCCTGACGGGCTATGGCTATCGCCAAGTGAGATTTGCCCGTGCCGGTTCC